>DATCBT010000035.1:0-58890 GCA_036511695.1 Solirubrobacteraceae bacterium
CCGGGGTCTGTTCGAGCGCCGCTGCCATTTCCCTCATCTGGTGGTGACGTTCGAGGAGGCTCCGTCGCGTGCTCCCACACGCGATGGCTCTAGTAGCGCTGAGCGCCGTGGCTCTGACCCAGGGCCACGGCGCTCCCCGACTGCTCGCTCTCTAAGGGCGCTCGGCGCCTCGTACCGTTTCGCGCCCTCGCGCCCACGCGTGTCGGCATATACACGAGGGGACCTCCTCTCTTTCCCAGAGGAGACGGTCAGATGAGAATGTCATCGCTGCCATTGCGTGCCTGTAGACAGGCGCTCGCCCGCGTTCTCGGTGTTCTGCCTTGCGCGGTGCTGGCAACCCTGTCCATGTGTGTCTTCGCTGCGGCCGCCCCCGCCGAACAGATCTCCTATCAGCAAGTCACGCCGGTCGGCCCGTACGACAGCAGTCCTCATTATCTGGGGGCCTACTACAGCGAGCCATTTGGACCCGAGACCGCAGACTACGTTACGCCGGACGGCTCCAGCGTCTTTTTCTCCAGCGAAGGGCCGTTTCCCGGTCTGCCCGCCACAGGCGGGCGTGTTGACGTTTTTCGGGCCTCGCGTACACCAGGCGGCGGGTGGAGCACGACGTGGATGAGTCCGGGCCCCGACACCCTTTACGGCGAGAGCAAGCACGACCGGATCTTCGAGGCGGCGAGCACCGACGGGACGAAGGTGATCTTCGAGTCTCGCGATCAGCTCGACCCTTCCCGCTATGAATGCGGCATAAACGAACAAGGCGCAAATAGCGCTTGCGCGCTTCGGGTCTACGAGTACGACTCGACGACCGGCCGCACCACTCTAGTTTCCCGCTCGGAAACGCAGACAGAAACGCTCTACGACGCATTCTTCGCCTCTGCATCGCCGGATCTTGGCACGGTGAGCTGGCTAACGCCGCAAGCGATGACCGCCGGAGTGGAAGACCACAACAGCGTGGACGTCTACTCAACAAGCGCGGGAGTTAGTGCGCTCGTATCCGCGCAGTCCAGCTCTACTGGCTCGGTTAGCGCCAATCAGCTCTTGTGGGAAGCCGAACGGGGGGAATACTGGAGGCAACTCGGCGGGCCGTACCAGCCGGGTGAGCTCGCCCAAGTCCCAACGCGAAACGCCCATCTCGTCTCGGCAGACGGCTCAGAGCAGTTTTTCCAAGACGTGCGCCAGTTGACGGACGGTGCACCGGGCCCGGGACTCGAGAACGTGTACATGCGGCGCGGCACGACGACGACCCTGATCTCATCGACCGCGCAGCGAACGCTCGCCACGACCGTACCACCGTCCAACTCGTTTTTTGGGGACGCCACCCCGGACGGGCGCGACGTTTTTTTTGAGACCAGCTCGCAGCTCACGAACGGTGACAACAACGAAACCGTCGACGTGTATCGCTACGACGTGTCCACGAATACCGTCTCGCTCGTTTCTGCGATCGGCAACACCGAATCCTCCCTCACAACCGGGACCGGAACTTACTTCGTAACGGCCTCGGCCGACGCATCACACGTCTACATCGCGTCACGCGATGACCTCGACCCCAGCAGCGCGCCCGCGGGCAACGCATGGAAGCTGTACCAGCGGGCCGAAGGACGGACCCGCTTCATAGCACTCTATCCGGAGCTCGAAGACCTCAGCGGGGACACAGAACGCGGTTCCGCGCAGTGTGCCGGAGTCCTCACGTCGATCGCTAACGAAGATGGAACACGCGGCTTCCCGCGAGGTGGCTGCGATCAAGTGGCGACGATGCGCACCACTGCCGACGGCTCAAAGCTGCTGTTCGAGTCCGCGCAGCCCCTTACACCGGGAGCCGCGAGAGGGCTGAAATGCTTGACCGACAGCACTGAAGGGAACTTTGTCAATTCAGATGAACAACTGGTCGGGACCGGCAACACTCCAGGCACCGGCTGCAACATTTACCTCTATGACGACGCGACCCAAACGATCGCATTGCTGTCGTCTGGTGCAACAGGATACGGTGCCTTCCTCAGCCGGCTTCGTATGCCGGACACCGCGGGCGAACAATACTGGACGGCACCCTTGGGGCAGCCCCTGCTGATGTCCAGCAACGGCGAACAGGTGTTCTTCTCCTCACGCGACGCCCTCACGCCGGGCGCCATCACTGGCCTCCTAAACATTTACCGCTGGGACGGAGGCACGCTGACGCTCGTTTCGCCATCGAGTGAGACCTCTGACTCGTACTACGGGGGTAACACCACCGACGGCAGCCAAGTCTTCTTCAGTTCACGGCAATCGCTCATCCCGGACAGCGAAAACCACGGGCAGCTGGCGATCTACGATGCCCAGCTCGGCGCGCTGCCTGCCACCGGGGCCTCAGACCCACCCGGCACGCCGCAGCCGTTGGCCGTCGCACCCACCCTGACGCTGAGCGTCGCCGCGCCGGATGTCATTAGTGCCACCGCGAGACCGGCCACTTACGTTCCGTCACACGGACACGCTTCCCCCGCCAAGCACTGCCATCAGAAGGCGCACCACAAGCACGTGCGCTGCGCAAGGCCGCACAAGAGGGCACCGGCTCAGGGAGGCCGGCACCACGGGGCACGGGTCACGCGCAGGAGCGGGGCGGCAAGGTGACCCGCGCTGCACGAACTCTGATCGCGTGTGGCATGCTGGCCGTGGCGCTCGGTGCGCCAGCGGCAGGTGCGGCAGCCGCGGCGGAATTGTCGCCGATGTCGACGCACATGCCAACGTTCTTTACCCCCGGGGACCTGCACGACTACTACACGCTGAGCGTCAGGAATGCGGGCTCGTCAACTACTGATGGCACGCCGGTTACCGTCACGGACACCTTGCCCGCCGGCGTCACCGCTGCCGAAATGGCGGGCGAAGGTTGGACCTGCCCGAGCGCGAGCGAATTCGAAGGAGGAGCGGCGCCCACGTGCTCACGCACCGATGTGCTTGGCTCTCGCGCTTCGTACCCGCTGATCCGGCTGAAAGTGCGCGTCAACACACAGGCGCCCCGGGGCGAAGCGACGAATACAGCCGCCGCCGTCGGCGGAGGCTCCCCGGTTGCCGTCACGAGCGACGCGACCACGATCACATCTAGCCCACCCGCGGGCGTAAGTGGGTTCGTCACGCAAAGCGCGAGCACGCAGGCCGGCGCCCATGCCGATGTCAGCACGACACTTTGGTTCAACAGCTATCAGGACCCGTTCCGCAACACGTCGCTCGAACCTCAATACCAAGCTGGCTACTTCCTGCCCGCTGGCGGCGGTCCAGCGGACCTCGCATTCCGGCTTCCGTCCGGTCTCGTCGGCGATCCTGCTTCGATACCAGAGTGCTCGCGCTCCGCGTTCCTGCTAACCCATACTGCCAACTCCAGCGGTCCCGAAGAAGGCTGCCCTGCAGATACGCAGGTCGGCTTCGGCACCTTCTACGTCAACGCCATTCTTCTCAACGTGACCGGAATTGGCGCAACCGGCTTGGGCTATCACGCGCTACGCGGCGCCGTCTACAACCTTGAGCCCTACTCCACCGAACCGGCGCGCCTCGGCGTCGCGCTCTACACGCCCAGTGGGTTCGTACTCGCACAGATCGGCGTGACTGCCTCTTCTGCCGAGGGTTACGCGGTGAAGGCCACCAGTGAAGACATCACAACCGATTTTAGTGCCTACAACACGTCGCTCGACGGCTTCACCCTGACGCTATGGGGGGACCCAGCCCAAGAAGGTCACGATGCGTTGCGCGCCCCCTGCCTGTTTGACGAAGAGCGCGGCCTTTCGCAGGCATCCTGCCCGAGCGACCAGCGGCCAGGCGTCGCCTTCATGCAAAACCCGACCGATTGCACAAGCGCACCGATCACGACGCTGCACGCTGACTTCTACGCGGCACTGGGTGAATACCTGCCCTACGAGTCGCAGGCGGTCGGACCAGAGGGCGAAACGATCGCTGCCGGCACGGGCTGCGAAACGGTGCCGTTCGAACCGTCGCTACAGATCCAACCGGACAACACGAAAGCCAGTGCTCCTGCGGGCCTGAACGTCGACCTCAAGGTTCCGCAGAGCACGGAACCCGACGGCATCGCCTCCTCGGAGCTAAAGAGAGCCGTCGTCACGCTCCCGGCCGGCCTCTCGATTTCCCCGTCGGCGGCCGCGCAGCCGCTCGCCGCCTGCACCGATGCGCAATTCGCCGCTGGCTCGGATGCCCCGGCACAGTGTCCGGCAGACTCGGTGATTGGAACCACCGAAGTGATTACGCCGCTGCTGAGCGGCCCACTGACAGGGAAGGTATATCTCGGTCAACCGCTGGAGCAGACCGACCCTACATCGGGACAGATGTACCGTGTCTTTCAGGAGATCCTGGGCTTCGGCGTCGACGTCAAGCTGACGGGACAGGTGGCCGCAGATCCGCTGACGGGCCAATTGACCGCAACGTTTGACGGACTACCGGAGCTGCCGTTCAGCGAATTCAAACTCACGCTTCGGGGTGGCCCCAACGCTCTGCTTTCCAACCCGGCGGGGTGCGGCATATACATTTCCACCTCCAACCTCACTCCCTATAGCGGCAACCCGTCAGCCACGCCATCCTCGCCGTTCACTACGAGTTTCGACGGTAACGGCACGTCGTGCCCCTCTCCTCAGCCATTCAGTCCCGAAGCCTCATTGTGGGGCACCTCGGCTCAGGCCGGCGCCGACTCGCAACTGTCGGTTGCCTTTGCTCGACCTGACGGACAGAGTTATCTCTCCTCGATCGTGGCGCACCTACCGCCAGGGCTGCTCGGCGACATTGCGTCAGTACCCTTGTGTCCAGCCGCGAACATCTCGGCCGGCAGTTGCCCGTCATCCAGCCGGATCGGCAGCGTGTCTGCCACCGCAGGGCCGGGCAGCGACCCCTTGCAACTGCCTGGGACAGTCTACCTCGGCCAGGGATTCGGCCCCTATCCTTTCGCGCTCTCTGTGGTCGTACCGGCCGTCGCTGGGCCATACAATCTCGGCAATGTGGTGGTCCGGGTGGGTATCCAGGTCAACAGCGACGGCAGCATCAGCGTACAAAGCGACCGCCTACCGACCATCTTGGATGGGATACCTATCCAACTGCGCGGTGTGACCGTCACGCTCGACCGGCCCGGATTCACATTCAACCCGACCAACTGCGCGCCGCAAAGCCTGACCGCTACGCTAACCAGCGTCAGCGGGGCGCTCGCGTCCCCCTCGACTCCGTTCCAGGTCGGCGGCTGCGGATACCTCCCATTCAAGCCCCGACTTACGGCCTCGACGCAGGCGAACACCAGCAAAACAAACGGCGCGTCGCTTGACGTGAAGGTCACGCAGGCGCCGGGTGAATCCAATATCCATCGGGTGGCCCTACAGCTGCCGACGATTTTGCCTTCGCGACTCGCGACCCTTCAAAAAGCGTGCATCGAAGCCCAGTTCGACGCGAATCCAGCCAGCTGTCCCGTCGGGTCCGTGATCGGCAGCGCGACAGCCAGTACTCCGATTCTGAACTCGCCGTTGCAAGGGCCCGCCTATTTGGTCTCTCATGGTGGCGGGGCGTTCCCCGACGTCGTGTTTGTTCTGCAGGGTCAGGGCGTGACGATCGATCTTGTCGGCAACACCGACATCAAAAAGGGCATCACCTACTCCCGCTTCCAAGCCGTGCCCGACGCCCCGATCAGCTCCTTCGAGGCCTCCTTTCCCGAGGGTCCCCACTCGGTCCTGGGGGCCAATCTGCCGGCGAGCGCGAAGCACAGCTTGTGCAGGCAGACTCTCTGGATGCCGACCACCATCGAAGGCCAGAACGGCTCGAAGCTGACGCAAACCACCAGGATCACAGTCAGCGGCTGCGCGGTCGCGAGGCTCAAGCCACGCACCCGAGCTCAGAAGCTCGCAATGGCGCTGAAGGCGTGCAAATCACGGTATACGAAGGCGACGGCGAAACGGGCAATCTGCGAGAAGCTGGCCCGCGAGAGATATGACGCGACACATCGAGCCAAGAGGACAAACCGGAGGAGCAAGTGATGTCTTCGAGACGCAAAATACGCCTCCCCTCGCTGTTCGTGGCAGTAGTCCTAGCGTCTGGAGCACTGCTTGCGCTCGGTGGCGGTGTGGCCCAGGCCGGCTACGTTCAATCGGGAGCCTTCCCCGTCGCGGCCGGCGCTCAGGGTTTGGCCGTGGATCGCTCCTTGGGGCAGTTCGCGGGCGACATCTACGATACCGACGGCTTTTCGCCGAACTCCCGTGTGGCCCAATTCACACCGCCGTTTAGCTCTGCCACCACCGCGAGCGGGATCTTCGGCGAAGGTACCGCCTTCTCGGGAGTTGCCGTGGACCCACCTAGCGGGGTCGTGTACGCACTAGACTCCACCGACGGTCGTGTAGATGTCTTCGACCCTGCTTTGGGCAGCACTACGACCCCGGTAGCGACCTTCGGCGCGGGCACGATCTCTCCTGGTGACAACGCGCGTATATGGGTTGACTCGTCCGGACGCGTGTTTGTTCCTGACGGCGCCGCGAACGTCGTTGACGTCTTCACACCCTCGGGCCCTGCGTGGACGGTTTCCACAATCGGAGCCGGAAATCTAAGCGGCCCGAATGCCGTGGCAGTGGACTCCTCGGGTTTGGTCTATGTGCTCGACAGCGGCAACGCTCGCGTCGTAGTCTTCTCGTCGGACGGCACGCTGTTGGGAACGCTGGGCAGCTTTTCGAGCCCGACAGCTCTCACTGTAGCGCCCGCTGACGATCACGTCTTCGTCGTGGATCAGCCGAACGGCTTTCCCGAAATCCATGAGTTCACACCGTCGACGGGAAATTCGCCCAAAGACTTTACTGCGGGAACGAAGGTCACCACGTTCGGCTCCCAAGCTCTCGCTGGTGGCTTTGCGAACGGGATTGCCGTGGACTCGACGGGGACAGTCTATTTCGCGATCGGAGGCTTCTTCGGGGAAGAATCTACCCGAGTGGTAATCTTTACCCCTGCAGCATCGCCGGCGGCGACCACCGGCTTCTGCAGTAGCTCGACGGCTACCACCACCACCCTTTTCGGCTCGGTCAACCCCAATGACCCCTCCGAAACATTCTCAACGACCTGGTACTTCGAGTATGGCCTGAGCTCGTCCTATGGCCAGTCTGCCCCCGCGCCTCCGCCGGGCGTCGGAAGCCTCCTCGGCAACCAAGCAGTCTCTGTGAATGCAGAGCTTGCGGGTCTGCAACCTAACCGTATCTACCACTTTCACCTTGTCGCTGTTAACTCGAATGGCTCCAGTGAAGGCAGCGACAGCACCTGCGCAACGGCTGCGGTCGCCCCCGCTCTTGCCGGCGTGTCGAGCTCGGAAATCACTCAAGAGGGGGCTGTGATCAGCGCCCAAATCAATCCCAACAACGAGGCGACGACCTACCAGTTCCAATACGGCCTCGACATCAACTACACCCTCGGCGACGTCCCTTCCTCGCCTAGCAGCGTAGGCTCAGCTTACGGTGATCAGTCCGAGTCCGCCATCCTCGCTGGGCTGCGGCCCAACACGCTCTATCACTACCGGGTTGTCGCAGTCGACGCGACGGGCGCGACCAACGGCGTCGATCACACTTTTACGACACTGCCGAACCCCCCTTCGGCGAGCACGGACGCGGCGTCGGGCGTAAGCCAAAGTACGGCCATGCTGAACGGGACGATCGACCCGCAGGGCGCGCCTACGAGCTACTACTTCGAATGCTCGGGGCCCGGAGTGTTCTCGATCATCAGCGGGCAAACTGGATCGAGCGCCGGCGAACGCCGCACCACGGCGCCCCTCACCGGCTTGGTGCCCGGCAGCACATACCGGTATCGCCTTATCGCGACCAACGCGGGCGGAACCACGACGGGCACCTATCAGAGCTTCAGCACCGCCCCTTCACCTCCCAGCAGTCCGCCCGCTGTCATAACGGGTGACACGTCGAACCTGACGCCGAGCACAGCGACTCTGGATGGCACGGTAAACCCGAACGGCGGGCTCACCACCTACGAGTTCCAGTACGGCACCAGCCTTGCCTACGGCGCAAGCCTATCCACAGCGAGTCCCGCGACCGGCACCGAACCACAGGGTGTCGCCGCCGGCCTGTCGGGTCTCGTGCCGGGCACGAGCTACCACTATCGGCTGGTGGCGACCAATGCCAACGGCACGAGCTACGGCGCGGATCAGGCGTTCACCACGCCCGCCGCGTCGGTGAGCGCCTTCGGTCCTCCGCCGGTCGATACGATCGTGTCATCCACGATCACTAGGCCCAAGACTTTGATACGCGCGCAGAAGCTCGCAAACGCCTTGAAGGCTTGCGAGCGTAAGCCTAAGAAGCAGCGCGCGGGTTGCATTAAGCAGGCCAGAAAGAAGGACGGGAAGGCCAAGAGAAAGAGCAAGCAGAAGTAGCGATTGTGTGGCGGTCGCGTCTAGGATCGGTGCCTCAGCGCGGCTGTACGACCAGCGTCTGAAACGCCCGTCCGATAGGGCCGCTCGCGTCGTGTAGCACGCTCTCTGCTATGCCTATCCCGTCGTCATACAGCAGCGTGTGCGCGTCGAGGCCGATCCACTCTCCCTGCGGTGCTCGCCACAGGTGAATCGTCAGGTCGGCGTTGATGAACAGGTACTCGTCGAACGGCAGCTCCGCGCTGACGCCGTTGCCGAAGTCCGCCGTCGCCACCAGGCGCACGAGCGGGGTCGCCGGCTCATCCGGCAGGAATGGGTGGCGCAGGCGCATCCACACCTGCCCCGGTCCTCGATCCCAGGGATCGGTGAGCCAGCTCATCTCCATGCCCGTCGTCGCCAGGCTCGCCCCGGCCGCCCTGTTCAACGAGAACTCCACCGCCGCTTTGCCCTGCTCCGGCCCTGGCATGGCCTTGGCCGGCGTTGGACCGGCGCTCGGCAGACCCGCCGGGACCGGCTGGATGCGCAACGCGCTCGCCCTGCAGATCAGCTCCTCACCGGCTCTCAGCTCGGCCGCCAGCTCCTGCACGCGCCGCCCAGCTCGCATGATCGTCGTGCTCAGCGTCAGCGGCGCCAGTGGGATCGGCTTCAGGAACTCGAACCCCAGCCGCGCGATCGGCAGCTCCGCGCCCGGCTCCAGCCGCTCGAATGCCCGCGCGATCAGCGCCGCCGGGGCGCCGCCGTGCAGCGCCCGCGGGTCCCACGGCCCGCGCGCGTGCTCGGTCGGCTCGAACCGCCCGTCCTCCAACGGGGTGAAGATGCTGTCGGCCATCGCGCCTCAGTCAGTCGCCAGGCCGGCGACGAACTCCGCCAGCTTGTCCGGGTCGCGCAGCGGCGGCCCGTGACCGAAGCACGCCAGCGCCGGTCGTAGCTCGGCCAGCCGGCGGGCCGACTCGCGGTTGCGCGCCGGGTCGGGCGTGGCGAACGCCAGCGGTTCGTGCAGGCCGGTGATGGCGGTCATCAAATTCATGTTCGTGAGCACATCGCCAACGATCAGCACTCGGTCGTGCGCGCGCCAAAAGGAGACATGGCCGCGCGTGTGTCCCGGCGTCTCGAGCACGGAGAAACCGGCCACCTCGTCCCCCTCCCTGAGCGCCCGGGCCACCGGATGGGGAGGACCGACCCAGAAGCGCTTTTGCAGGCTGTTGACGATTCGCGGCGCATCCCGCGCGATCACACCGCCGGGGATCTCCATCGCGGGGACATCGTCCTGCCCGCACCACAGCGGAATCCCCAGCTTTTCGCAGATCGCATGGCTCGAGCCCTGGTGGTCTGGGTGCACGTGCGTCAGCGCGTGCGCGCTCACCGTTCTACCGGCGATCTGGCGCATGATCCGCTTCTCACCCTGGCGCGTCGCGGCGTCGATCAGTACGTCCCCGATCAGATACACGTTGATCGCGTTCGGCGGCCATCCCTTCAGCATGTAAACGTCCTCGGCCAGCTGCTTCATGTGCCTTTCTCCTCGGCAGGTGATGTGGGTAAGAGTTGAGGGAGAGGTCGTGGGGGAGTCGGCAAGCCTATCCGTGGCGCTGCTCCCACGAGAATCCCCTGACCGCGAACCACAACCCGAACACGCCCCAAGCGCCGATCACGGCGAGCGCGCCGAGGTTGCTGCTCAGGCCCGACCCGGTCACCATCGCCCCATACAGCCCTTCGATCAGGGGCTTCAGTGGGAGGGCATCGGCGACGTTGCGTAGCAGCGCCGGGGCGCTCGCGCTGTCGAAGACGTAGAACGAGACGAACACGACCGGCAGAAACACGGCGTTTACGTATGCCGCGGTCGACTCGAAGTTTGGGATCACGTGCGCAAAGGCGACGCCGAGCGCGGCGAAGCAGACGACGCCCACGACGACGAACACGATCAGCTCCACCCAGTCCTGCGGCCAGCCGATCCCGAAGAAGACCCGTCCGGCGAGCACCACGATCGCGATCTGCAGCGCCGTATTCGTGACCGCGTTCGCGGCCACGCCGCCGAAGTAGGAGCTCGTCGGCAGCGGCGTCCCGCGGATGCGCTTGAGCACGCCACGCTCACGCAGGAACACGATGTTGTAGGCGAGCGCCGTGAACGTCGTCGACATCACGCTCATGCCGGCGATCGCCGGCACCAGCTTGTTCAGGTCGTGCTGGTTGCCGTGCAGGATCGCCCCGCCGCCGACGAGGAATAGCAGCGGCAGCAGAAAGTTGAAGAACGCCGCGCTCGGATTGCGCCAGAACATGCGCCGCTCCAGCCGGTACTGGCGCCAGCTCAAGGTGAGCGCGTCACTCATCCGCGGTCAGCTCCAGATAGACGTCCTCGAGCGTCGGGCGCCCCACGCTCAGCTCCTCCAGCCGCTCGCCCTTCGCGAGGGCCTCTGCGGTGAGCTCGTTCAGCAGGCCCGTCGGATCCTCGGTCTGGCGTTCGATTCGCTCCCCGTTGGCGTCCCGGTAGGAGATCGTGTACCGCGCCGTGCCGGGTGGGTGGGCTCCGGGTGGGTGGGCGCCGGGTGGGTGGGCGCGGGATGGGTGGGCACTTAATTCTTGCGGCGGCCCGACCGCGAGCACGCGCCCGTCCTTGACGATCGCCACGCGGTCGGCGAGCGCCTGGGCCTCGTCCAGGTAGTGGGTCGTCAGCAGGATCGTCTTGCCGCCTGCGCGCAGGTTTCGCACCGTCTCCCAGGCATCGCGCCGCGCGGCGGGATCGAACCCGGTCGTCGGCTCGTCCAGGAAGATCAGCTCGGGATCGCCCACCAGCGCCAGCGCAAAATCCAGCCGCCGCAGCTGCCCGCCGGAGAGCGTGCGGCTGCGCTCCTCAGCCTTCTCCTGGAGCCCCACGAGCGCGATCACCTCATCCACGTCGCGCGGGCTCGGGTAGAAGCTCGCCCAGTGGCGCAGCGCCTCGCGCGGCGTCAGATAGCTGTAGATCCCGCTCGACTGCAGCACGATCCCGATGCGCTGGCGCAGCGCCCGGCTGCGCCTGCCCGGATCGTGGCCGAGCACCGATACTTCGCCGCCGCTGCGCGCCCTGTAGCCCTCGAGGATCTCGACCGTCGTCGTCTTGCCCGCGCCGTTCGGCCCCAGCAGCCCGAACACTTCGCCGCGCGCCACGGTGATGTCAATCCCGCGCACCGCCTCGTGCTCGCCGTAGCGCTTGCTCAGGCCCCGCACCTCGATCGCGGGGCTCTGCTCGCCTACCAGTGCACGCCCCTAGTCAGAGTGGCCATCGCGATCTGCTCGAAGGAGGCGCGCTCCTCGGTGTCCTTGTGCCCCTTCGAGGCGGCGGAATCGGGGAACACGCGGTAGGCGAGGTGCAGCAACTGGTCGACCGCTCGCGGCGCGAGCGTGTAGGCGACCTCGCCGAAGGTCCCCAGGCGGGTGCCCATGTGCTTCGGCCGCGCGCGCAGCGCCTCGCAGATCATGTCGCCCGCCTCCTCAGGGGTGATCGCGGGGAAGGCGTCGTACATCTTCGTCGGGGCGATCATCGGCGTGCGCACTAGCGGCATGTGGATCGTCGTGAACGTCACGCCGTCGCCGATCACCTCGCTGGAGACCACGCGTGTGAACGCGTCGAGCGCGGCCTTCGAGGCGACATAGGCGGAGAAGCGCGGCGGGTTGGTCTGCACGCCGATCGAGGAGATGTTCACGATGTGCCCCGAGCCCCGTTCGCGCATGTGACCCATCAGCCCGATGATCAGCTTCACCGCCCCGAAGTAGTTCAGCTGCATCGTCCGTTCGAAGTCGTGGAAGCGGTCGTAGCTGAGCGCGATCGAGCGCCTGATCGAGCGCCCCGCGTTGTTGACGAGCATGTCCACGTTGCGGTGGTCGGCGAGCACCCGCTCGACCAGCCGGTCGACCGACTCCATGTCCGATAAATCGGCCGCGTACACGTAGGCGGTGCCGCCCGCGGCGACGATCTCGGCCCTGACCTGCTCGAGTTTCTCCACGTTGCGGGCGACCAGCAGTGGCACCCCACCGGCGGCGGCCACTTTTAAGGCGGTCGCCCAGCCGATGCCCGATGAGGCGCCTGTTATCAGCACGTGCTTGCCGCTGAGCTCCTCCTGCAGCGAGCGCCCGCGCACCAGGCCGCTGTCCATCTCCCGCTCCCAGTAGTCCCACAGCCGCGGCGCGTAATCGTGCAGCGCCGGCGGATGCTCGAGCGCCGAGCCTTTCAGCGCCCGCGCGGCCTCCCGCGTGTCGAACTCCGGCACCAGCTCCATGTGCGCCAGCACCTCGCCGGGGATGCCCAGCTCGCGCAGCGTCAGATTGCGCGCCTGGCGCAGCGGCGGCAGCGCCAGCGCCAGCGACAGCGGCCACGTCGGCAGCGCGCTCGTCAGCCGTTTGTCGACGCTGATCGCGACCTTCGGCGCGTGCGCGGCGGCCGCGAACTCGTTGTAGAGCTCGTCCACACGCTGTCCGCGCGGGTCCGTCAGGTGGAAGGCTTTGCCGTCGAGGTCGGGCTCGTGCGCGATGTGGTCGAGCGTGCCCGCGACCCAGTCGACCGGGACGACGTTCGTCTTGCCCATGTCCAGCCCGACGAGCGGCAGCCACTCGGGGATCAGCTTCCGCGTGCGCTGGATCGCCTTGAAGAAGTAGTACGGCCCGTCGACCTTGTCCATCTCACCGGTCTGCGAGTCGCCGACGACGACCCCCGGGCGGTACACGCGCCAGGGCACGTACGGCTGCTCGCGCACGATCCGCTCCGACTCGAACTTCGTGCGGTGGTAGGGCGAGGGGAGCTTTTGCCCCTCGTCGAACATCTGCTCTTCGAACAGGCCCTTGTACTCGCCGGCGACCGCGATCGAGGAGACGTGGTGCAGGCGCTTGACCTCCAGCGTCCGCGCCAGCTCGACCGCGTGCGTCGTGCCGCCCACGTTCACGGCGGTGTTCTGCGCGGCCGGTGCGGTCATGTCGTAGATCGCGGCCAGGTGGAAGAAGTGCTCGACCTTGCCCCGCAGCTCGGTCACCTGCTCGCTCTCGACCCCCAGCAGCGGCCGGCGCAGGTCGCCGATCACCGGTACCACGCGCTTGCCGGCGCTAGCTCCCGCCACTGCCTTCCAGCGCTCGATCAGATCGTCGAGCCTGCCGGTCGAGCCCGCGCGCACGAGCACGTAGACCTTGCCCTGGCGCTTGTCCAGCAGCCGCTCGACCAGGCGCCGTCCGATGAAGCCCGTCGCTCCTGTGACGAAGTAAGCCATCTGGCTACGAGGATATAGGTGCGGCTGTTCGTAGGTGGGCGGCGGCGGCAGGTGCGGCTTTTCGCAGGTAGGCGGCGGTGGCGGCTTTCCAGGTGGGAGCCGGTGCGCTATGCCCCCGCGCCGGCCCCGCCGCGGCCCTCGCCGGCCGCGAAGCGCCGGGCGCCGCGGGCGCCGTCCGCGAAGACCTCGGGGCCCGCCTTCGCCTCCAGGGCCAATCCCTCGGCGAGCGTCATGCCCAACCCCTCGATCGCCGCGCGCCGGTCCGCCAGCATCGTCCGCTGCGGGAACCGGGCGAGTCCCTGGGCGAGCGCGAGCGCGCGCTCGACGTGCGCGCCGGCGGGGACGACCTCGCTCAGCAGCCCGATCGCCAGAGCCTCCTCGGCGCCGATCATGCGACCGGTCAGGATCAGCTCCAGCGCGCGCCCCTGCCCGACGATGCGCGGCAGCCGCTGGGTGCCGCCGTCGATCAACGGCACGCCCCAGCGGCGCTCGGGGTAGCCGAGCGTCGAGCCCTCGGTCGCGATCCGCAGATCGCACCACAACGCAAGCTCCAGGCCGCCCGCCAGGCAGAAGCCCGAGATCGCGGCGATCGTCGGCTTGGAGGGCGTCAGCCGCGTGAAGCCCATCGGGCCCTCGGGCGCCATCAGCCTGTCGGCGAACGTCTCCGTCGCCTTCAGATCGGCGCCCGCGCAGAACGCGATACCGCCCGCGCCGCTCAGCACGAGCACGCGCGCCTGCGCGTCGGCCTCGAAGCGCAGGTACGCCTCGTGCAGCGCCACCGCCGTCGGACCATCGACCGCGTTGCGCCGCTCCTGGCGGTCGATAGTCACGAGCGCCGCGGCCCCCCGGCGCTCGTAGCGGACGGCGTTCGACTCGCCGCTCATCGGTTCACCGTGGTCATGTCAGGGGCGGGCAGCGGTTCGAGGGCCAAGCTGGACGCGGACGCAGTGAGCGAAGCGTGCTGGCCGATCGGGGATCCCGATGATTCACGATCGGTACGCGAGCTGGCCGATCGGAGATCCTGTCGATCTCCGATCGGTAAGGACAAAGTCCAGCGCCGGCCATCGGGCCGCTGTCACCAGCCGCCGCGCCATTGGGCGTTACCCAAGTGCGCCTTATGAGCGGCCTTGCGTGCTTCCTTGCGCTTGTCCAAATGCCGCTGGAGCATGCTCATCGCGAACACGAACGTCGGGAAGAAGATGATCAGGATGAAACCGGCGTCGGTCACGACCTTGTCGTTCGTCGCGCCGTACAGCCCGCGGCCGTCGTTTTCGGTTTCGGCGAGCGCCACCGGTGCGAGCACCAGCAACAGCAACAGAGACGAGACGAGGATGGTCAGCAGGCGGCGCATCGCGCGGCAAATGCTACCGGAGCCCGCGCCTGGAACGCCTGCCCGATGGCTTGCCCGACGGCCTCGCAAAGCGCTCGCGGAAACGGCTCGGCCGGACGGCCAGGCTGGATCGCGCTGACGGCCCCGCTCGGCGCGGCGCCTACCATCAGCAGCCGATGGCCGTACTGATCGCATCCGACCTACACAAGGACATGGCCGGGCAGCCGCTGCTGCGCGGGGTGTCGTTCAAGCTGGAGCGCCGCGAGCGGATGACGATCGCGGGCCGCAACGGCGCGGGCAAGACGACGCTGTTGCGGATGCTCGCCGGCGAGGAGTCGATCGACCGGGGCGAGCTGAGCCTGGCCAAGGGCGCGCGGATCATGCTGCACGACCAGCGACCCCCACGCAAACGCGACAGGCCACTGCGCGAGTACGTGCTCTCGGGCTGTGTCGAGGAGCTGGCGATCGAGGCCGAGCTAGCCGAGCTGGAGCGGCGGATGGGCGAGGGAGCGGCCGACGAGGCGCTGCTCGCCCGCTACTCGCGCGCACAGGCCAGCCTGGAGGCGCGTGGCGGCTACCTGTGGCGCGACCGTGCGACCTCGATGGCGCGCGGGTTGGGGTTCGCCGAGGCAGACCTCGATCGCGGATTGGACAGCTTCTCCGGCGGGCAGCTCACGCGCGCGGCGCTCGCGCGTGCGCTTGCCACCTCCGCGGATGTGCTGTTGCTGGACGAGCCGACCAACCATCTCGACATCGAGTCGCTGGAATGGCTCGAGCAGACCTTGGTGGGGCTCGACGCAGCGATCGTGCTGGTGGCACACGACCGCTGGTTCCTGGAGGCCGTCGGCACGGCCGTCCTGGAGATTGAGGCCGGCCGGAGTCGCTTCTTCTCGGGAACCTGGCATCAGTGGCGGCGCGAGCAGGCCGCGCGGGAGATGGCGTTGGGCAAGTCGATCGACAAGCAGCAGGCCGAGATCGCGCGGATGGAGCGCTTCATCGAGCGCTTCCGCGCCAAGGCGACGAAGGCCCGCCAGGCGCAGTCGCGCGTGAAGCAGCTGGCGAAGATCGAGCGGATCGAGCGGGATCCACGCGACGGCAAGGGGTTGGAGTTCGAGTTCTCCGCGCCGGAGCGCTCGGGCCGGGTGATCTTCGAGCTCTTGGATGGGCTTGTTCAGGTCGGCGGCGAAGGCGGCCGGTCGAGTGAGCCTCCCGGGCGTGCGGCGAGTTCCGATCGTGCCGCGGGCGATGGGGCGGGGCCGGGGAACGGGCTTGGACAGCCGATCACGCTGCTCGAGCACGCTGAGCTGTGGCTGGAGCGGGGCGAGCACGTCTCGCTGGTGGGGCCCAACGGGACGGGCAAGACGACGTTGATCGAGACGCTCGCCGGGCGGCGGCCGTTGGCGGGCGGGCGGCTGAGCACCGGGCACAACGTGAAGCTCGGCTACCTGTCCCAGCACGCCGAGGAGCTCGGCGCGGGCGGTCATCCCACCCAGAGCGTGCTCGAGGCGGCGGCCCGCGCCACGGGCTTGGCGCCGAACAAGGCGCGGGCGCTGCTCGGGCGCTTTCTGTTCTCCGGCGAGGAGGCCGAGAAGCCGTTGGAAGGGCTCTCCGGCGGCGAGCGCCGGCGCCTGTCGCTGGCGGTGCTCGTCGGCGCCGCGCAGACGCCCAACGTGCTGATCCTCGACGAGCCCACCAACCACCTGGACATCGAGTCGCGCGAGGCCTTGGAGGATGCGCTACAGGCCTTCCCGGGCGCGATCCTGCTCGTCTCCCACGACCGCGCGCTGCTCGACGCGGTCGGCACGCGCACCGTCGCGGTCGAGGACCGCGCGCTGCGCAGCTACGAGGGTGGCTGGCCGGAGTACGTGCGCGTGCGTGAAGAGTTGAAGTTGGCAGGCCCGCATGCGGGCCTGCCTGGGGCCGCGCATGCGCGGCCCCCCGGAGGGGCGCATGCGCCCCTCCGCCAGTCGGCGCATGCGCCGACTGGAACTGCCTCCCTCGCCAACGGATCCGCCCCGGGCGCTGCCACCGCCGGCAACCCGCGCGACGCCGACGCCGCCGAGGGGTCCTCCAAGCGGGCCAGGTCGAAGCCGAAGGGCCCGTCGAAGAACCGCCTGAGCGACCAGCAGAAGGCCGAGCAGGCCGTCGAGGATGCCGAGGCCGCGATGTGCGCGCTGGAGGACGAGCTGGCCGACCCGGCGGCCTGGGCCACGCAATACGAGTCGGCCAAGTCCGAGGCCCGCCACACCGCCGCGCGGCGGGCCGTGGAGGAGGCCTACGCACGGCTGGAGACGCTCGTGGACTGACCTAAACTGCTCGTATGGACAGCCTGAAGACCGCGCGCAACGTGGCGATCGTCGTGCTGATCGCCGCCGGGGTCTACTTCCTCCCGAACGGGGGCCGCGCGGCGCACACGTTCGAATCGCTGCTGTGGGTCGCCTTCGGCGTCGGCATCGGCTATCTGGGCCTGCGCCTCTACCGCGAATACCGCGTCACTCTGCACGGCCTCGGCGATCGCCACCGCGGGCTGCTGTACGGCGCGCTTGGGGGCGCAACGTTCGCGCTGCTCGCGCGGCCGCGCATGTGGCAGACGGGCGCCGGCGAGCTCGCCTGGTTCGTGCTGGCCGGCTTGGTCGTCTACGGGCTGCTCGCCGTCTACCGCCACTGGCGCGCGTATTGACGACGCGCATCAGGCGTCTCGTATCCTCGGTTTGATGGCCACCAAGGCATCAGCCGACGCTGCGGAGGGGTGGGACAAGCCGGCGGCGACGGACAGGAAGACGAGCCTCGCGGAGCAGCGTAAAGGCCTGCCGGACCAGCCCGGCGTGTACCTGTTTCGCGACGGGAAGGGCCGCGTTATCTATGTGGGCAAGGCGAAGTCGATCCGCAAGCGGGTCGCGTCGCACTTCGCCAAGGCACACGGGGGCGGGCGGGGATCGGGTTCATCCGGTCACGCGGAGATGGTCGCGAGCGTGGAGCGGATCGAGTGCGTGGTGGTTGCCTCAGAGGCGGAGGCGCTGCTGGCCGAGCAGGGCTTCATCAAGCAGTACCGGCCGCGCTTTAACATCCGTCTGCGCGACGACAAGTCCTACCCGTTCATCGCGATCTCGCTCGACGAGGACTACCCGCGGGTGTATTTTACGCGCGAGCGCCACCGGCCGGGCCGGTCGTACTTCGGCCCGTACTCGAACGCCAAGCGCGTGCGCAGCACGCTGGAGGTGCTCGCGAAGGTGTTCATGTTTCGCTCCTGCACCGGCCCCGAGCCGGGACGGCGCAGCGGCAGCCCGTGCCTGGACTACTACATCAAGCGCTGCGAGGCCCCCTGCGTGGGATACGTCTCAAAGGAGGACTACCGCAAGAGCATCGACGGGGTGGTCGACTTCCTGTCCGGGCGCTTCAAAGCGATCGAGCGCGACCTCGAGGCGCGCATGCGCGCGGCGTCGGCGGCGCAGGAGTTCGAGCAGGCCACGCTCGAGCGCAACCGGCTGCGCGCGGTGCATTCGCTGCTCGAGCGCCGGCGCGTGGCGAACGAGTCGGTGGGCACGCTCGACGCCGTGGCTGTGGCGGTCGACGGACGGGAGGCCAACGCGCAGGTCTTCCAGGTGCGCGACGGGGTGCTGTCCGACCGTCAGTCCTTTTACCTTTTAAACGAGACCGAGCGCGGCCTGGCGGAGGTGGCGGAGGAGTTCATGCTCCAGTTCTACGCCGCGCACATCTCGATTCCGCCGCTACTGATCGTCCAGCGCGAGCTCCTCCAGGGCGCCTCCGCAAAGGGCGCCCAGGGCGCGCCCCACGCGGCGCTGGCCGAGGCGCTGAGCCTGCGGCGCGGCGGACCGGTCGAGCTGCGCGCGGCCGAGCGGGGCGAGAAGCGCAGGATCCTCGAGCTGGCCGAGCGCAACGCGCGCCTCGCGCTCGACGAGGAGCGCCTGCGCGCCGAGCGCCGCCGCTCCAGCCGCGTGGAGGCGCTCGAGGGCCTGCAGCGGGCGCTGGGACTCGACGTGCCGCCGATCAGGATCGAGTGCTTCGACATCTCCAACCTCGGCGGCACGCACACGGTCGCCTCGATGGTCGTGTTCGAGGGCGGCGCGCCGAAGAAATCCGACTACCGGCGCTTCAAGATTCGCACGCTGCAGGAGGGGGAGCCCGACGACTTCGCGGCGATGGCGGAGGTGCTCGGCCGGCGCTTTGCCCGATGGGAGCACCAGGCGGACGTCTCTCCCCACGACCCGGCCTACGACGCGAGCTTCGCGGCGCTGCCGAGCGTGGTCGTGATCGACGGCGGCAAGGGACAGCTCGCGGCCGGCCTCGCTCCGTTGCGCGGCTGGCGCGAGCGCGGCGTGGCGGTCGTCTCGCTGGCCAAGCGGATCGAGGAGCTGTTCATCCCCGGACGCGCTGCCCCGCTGGTGCTCGACCATCGAACGCCCGAGCTGCAACTGCTGCAGCGCGTGCGCGACGAGGCGCATCGCTTCGCGATCGCCCACCACCGCACGCGCCGTGACAGAGCGATGACGGGCTCGCTGCTGGACGAGCTGCCCGGCGTCGGCCCCGCGCGCAAGCGCGCGCTGCTCGCCCACTTCGGCTCCCCCGACGCGGTCGTGGCCGCCTCGCGCGAGGAGCTGCAGGCGGTGCCCGGCCTGCCGGCGAAGGTCGCACGGGAATTGCATGGCCACCTGC
This sequence comes from Solirubrobacteraceae bacterium, assembly GCA_036511695.1. Lineage (GTDB taxonomy): Bacteria > Actinomycetota > Thermoleophilia > Solirubrobacterales > Solirubrobacteraceae > Palsa-744. The sequence goes on from DATCBT010000035.1 coordinate 19,592, forward strand.
ATCGAGCAGGCTGAGTCCGGCTCAGAGGCGTAGCTCCTGCCGCTTGGTCTTCGGTCACAATGAACGGGATGGAGATGCCCACGGTCGAGCCACGCCTGAAGGACATCGTGGTGATCACGGGCTTCTCCGGCGCGGGGAAGTCGACGGCGATGAACGTGTTCGAGGACGCGGGCTATTTCTGCGTCGACAACCTCCCCCCGGAGATGATCCGCTCGCTGGTGGAGCTGTTCACGCACGAGGGCTCAAAGGTCGCGCGCGCCGCGGTCGTGTCCGACGTCCGCGGGGGCGTCTACTTCGACGCGCTGCGCGCGGTCGTGGACGACCTCGACGTGCTGGGGATCCCCCACCACGTGCTGTTCCTGGAAGCGGCCGAGCAGACCTTGGTGACCCGCTACAAGGAGACCCGCCGGCGCCATCCGCTGGCGCCCGAGGGGAGCGTCGCGGCCGGAGTCGCCGCCGAGCGGGCGCTGCTCGAGCCGCTGCGCGGCCGCGCGGACCTGGTGATCGACACGACGGGCATGTCCGCGGCGATGCTACGCGGCAAGATCGCCGACGAGCTCCTGCCGCGCCAGACGGGCGGCAGGCTGGCGGTGACGTTCATGAGCTTCGGCTTCAAGCACGGTCCCCCGCGCGAGGAGGATGTGGCGCTCGACGTGCGCTTTCTGCCCAACCCGCATTACGTGCCCGAGCTGCGCGAGCTGACCGGCAACGACGAGCGGGTGGTCGAGTACGTCGCGCGCGACGGCCGGCTGGAGGAGCTATATGAGCGGCTGCATCCACTGCTGGACTTCCTGCTGCCGCAGTACGTCGCCGAGGGCAAGGCGCACCTGGTGATCGCGATCGGCTGCACCGGTGGACGCCACCGCTCGGTCGCGATCGCCGAGCACCTGGCCGAGCGCTACCGCGAGCACGAGGCCCTCGACGTGGCGGTCGCCCACAGGGACATCGACAAGCGCGCCAGGGAGACCTGATCGAGTAAGCGCCGGACCAGGAGAGCCGATCGGGTAAGCGCCCAGGGCCGCCGGGCGACGGCTCGCTGCTAGCCTTTCGGGGCACGCCGGGCTACGGACCGATCGCAGACCGAACGGAGACCTCCGTTCAGCCGGCGCTCCCGAGGCCCGGCATTGTTCATTTTCGCTCAGGGAGGCCGTGAAAATGTCGGTACGGGTGGGAATCAACGGATTTGGCCGAATCGGCCGGAATGTGTTCCGCGCTGCCCAGATCAGGGCGGCGGCGAGCGCGGGCGGAGACGCAGGGGGAGAGGACGCGATCGAGTGGGTGGCGGTCAACGACCTGACCGACGCAAAGACGCTTGCGCACCTGCTCAAGTACGACTCGATCCTCGGCCCGTACCCCGGCACGGTGGAGGCCCGCGAGGGCGCCTTGGAGGTCGCGGGGCGGGAGCTGAAGGTGTTCGCCGAGCGCGACCCGGGGGCGCTGCCTTGGCGTGATCTGGGGGTCGACGTGGTGATTGAGTCGACGGGGCTGTTCACCGACCGCGCGCATGCCGCCAAGCACCTGACGGGTGGCGCGCAGAAGGTGATCATCTCCGCCCCGGCGAGCGATCCCGACGCGACAGTTGTGCTGGGGGTGAACTTCGACGAGGTGTACGACCGCGAGCAGCACGACGTGATCTCGAACGCCTCGTGCACGACCAACTGTCTGGGGCCGGTCGCGAAGGTCGTCAACGACACGGTCGGCGTGAAGCACGGCCTGATGACGACGATCCATGCCTACACCGCCGACCAGCGCCTGCAGGACCTGCCGCACAAGGACCTGCGCCGCGCGCGCGCGGCCGCGATCAACCTGATTCCCGCCTCGACCGGCGCGGCGAAGGCGATCGGGCTGGTGATCCCCGCGCTGCAGGGCAAGCTGCACGGCTTCGCGGTGCGCGCGCCCGTGCCGGTCGGGTCGGTCGTCGATCTGACGGTGGAGTGCGTGCGCGAGACGAGCGTCGAGGAGGTCAACGCGGCGCTGAAGGTGGCGGCGGCGAGCGGGCCGCTTGCGGGCATCATGGCCTACACCGAGGATGAGATCGTCTCCAGCGACATCGTCGGTTCGCAGTTCTCTTCGATCGTTGACGCGCAGCTGACGGCGGTGATTGATGGCACCATGTTGAAGGTGGTCGCTTGGTATGACAACGAGTGGGGCTACTCGAACCGCCTGGTGGACCTGGTTTCGAAGGTGTTGTGAGATGAGGAGCATTGACGACTTGGACGTGCACGGCAAGCGCGTGCTGGTGCGAGTCGACTTCAACGTCCCGCTCGGCAAGGGCGCCGATGGCGAGACGGTCGTGGCCGACGACACGCGCATCGTGGCGGCGCTGGTCACGATCGAGGAGCTGCGCACGCGCGGCGCGCGCGTCGTGCTGCTCTCGCACCTGGGCCGGCCCGAGGGTCGCCGCGAGGAGGACCTGTCGCTGGCGCCGGTCGTGGCGCGTCTGCGCGAGCTGACCGACGCGAAGGTCACGCTCGCCCCGGCGGTGGTGGGCGAGGAGGTCAAGGCGCTCGTCGAGCAGCTCGGCGAGGGTGAGCTGCTGGTGCTCGAGAACGTGCGCTTCGAGCCGGGCGAGACGGCCAACGATCCGGCCTTGGCGCGCGCGCTGGCCGAGCTGGCGGACGTGTACGTGAACGACGCGTTCGGGGCGGCGCACCGCGCGCACGCGAGCACCGAGGGCGTCGCGCACCTGCTCCCGAGCGCGGCCGGGAGGCTGCTCGAGCGCGAGGTGCGCACGCTGAGCGAGATCCTCGAAAGCCCGGCGCGCCCGCTCGTGGCGGTGATCGGCGGCGCGAAGGTGGCGGACAAGATCCAGGTGATCGACCGCTTCCTCGACCTCGCCGACGTCGTGATCATCGGCGGGGCGATGTGCTTCCCGTTCCTCTGCGCGCAGGGGCACGCGGTCGGCGAGTCGCTGTGCGGCGAGCAGGACACCGAGCACGCACGGCGCGCGCTCGCCAAGGCGACCGATCCGGGCCGGGCGAGCGTCACGCTACCGACCGATCTCGTGATCGGCGACAGGCTCGCCGCGGACGCTGAGCATCGCGTGCTCCACGGCGTCGAGGTGCCGGCGGGCTGGATGGGCCTGGACATCGGCCCGGCGAGCGCTGAGCGCTACGCCGCTGAGATCGCGCGCGCGGGCTCGGTGTTCTGGAACGGCCCGATGGGGGCGTTCGAGCTGGAGCCTTTTGCCGCGGGCACGCGCAGGGTGGCCGAGGCGGTCGCCGCGGCGCCGGGCGTGACGGTCGTCGGCGGCGGCGACTCGGCCGCGGCGCTCGCGCGCTTCGGACTGGAGGACTCGGTCGATCACCTCTCGACCGGCGGTGGCGCCACGCTCGAGCTGGTGGAGGGCCGCGCGCTGCCGGGAGTGCAGGCCTTGGAGAGCGCAGGCGTAGTCACGTGACGGGCAAGACGACGACGGCCCGCACACCGCTGATCGCGGGCAACTGGAAGATGTACAAGACCGAGGAGCAGGCCGAGGACTACATCCAGGCGCTGCTGCCGCGGGTGTCCTCGGTGGACGGTGTCGAGGTGGCGATCTGCGTGCCGTTCACCGACCTGCGGGCGATGGTGGACAGCGCACGCGGATCGCGCGTGGAGGTGTACGCGCAGAACATGCACCACGAGCCCGAGGGTGCATTCACGGGCGAGGTGTCGCCGGCGATGTTGAGCGACGTGGGCGTGCAGGGGGTGATCCTCGGACACTCCGAGCGCAGGGCATGTTTCGGCGAGACCGACCGGGCGCTCGCGCTGAAGGTGCCGGCGGCGCTGGAGGCCGGGTTGAGACCGATCCTGTGCGTGGGCGAGACGGAGGAGGAGCGCGATAACGACGAGACCGAGCGCAAGCTGCGCCAGCAGGTGTGGGACGGGCTCGCGCGGGTGGCGGACGAGCGGCTGGCGGAGATGACGATCGCGTATGAGCCGATCTGGGCGATCGGCACCGGCCGCGTGGCAAGCGCCGAGCAGGCGCAGGAGGCGGTCGCGTTCGTCCGGGCGTTGGTCGGCGACCGCGACAAGCGGGCGGCGGCGAGCGTGAGGGTCTTGTACGGCGGCTCGGTCAAGCCGGAGAACGCGGCCGAGCTGCTGGGCCTGCCGGACGTTGACGGCGCGCTCGTCGGCGGCGCGAGCCTCGAGGCCGAGTCCTTCGCCCAGATCATCGCGGCGGCATGAACGTGTCGTGCGTTGAATATTTAGATCGATGAGCCTCCCCGCTGGTCCAGACAAGCTGCCGGTTTCGAGCGTCTGCCTGGTGGTGCTCGACGGCTGGGGGCTCGCGGAGCCCGGTCCCGGCAACGCCGTGTCGATCGCGAGCACGCCGGTGTTCGACGAGCTGTGGAGCTCCTATCCCCATACGACGCTGACCGCGTGCGGGCGCGCGGTGGGGCTGCCGGACGGCCAGATGGGCAACAGCGAGGTGGGGCACCTGAACCTCGGCGCGGGCGCGGTCGTGCGCCAGGATCTGACGCGGATCGACGACGCGGTCGCGGCGGGGGAGCTGGCTGAGAACGATGTCCTGCGGGCGGCCCTGGGAGGCGGTGGGCGGGTGCACCTGATCGGGCTGGTGTCCGACGGGGGCGTGCACTCGAGCATGGATCACCTGCGGGCGCTGATCGCACTGGCAGGGGCGCTGAACGGCGAGGCGAGGGGCGAGGCAACAGGCGAGGAGACGGGCAAGGAGACGGACCTGGTGGTGCATGCGTTCACCGACGGGCGGGACACGCTGCCGCACGCAGGCGTGGACTTTCTGCGCGAGCTGGACGAGATGACCGGCCCCGCCCGCCCGCGCGTGGGCTCGGTGGTGGGACGGTATTGGGCGATGGACCGCGACCGGCGCTGGGACCGCACGCAGCGGGCATATGACCTGCTCGTGCATGGTCGCGCCGAGCGCCGCGCGGACAGCGGCGAGGCGGCGGTGCGCGAGGCATACGAGAGGGGCGAGACGGACGAGTTCATCGAGCCGACGCTGGTCGGTGCCGAGGCGCGAATCAGGCCGGGCGACAGCGTCGTGTGCTTCAACTTCAGGCCCGACCGGATGCGCCAGCTGACGCGGGCGCTGGCCGCACGCGGCTTCGGCGAGGATCGGAAAAACGCGGAGGAGGAGCTACCCGGCTGGAAGGGACGCGGGGAGGGGGGTCCGATCGAGGCGTACACGACGCTGACCGAGTATGAGGAGGGCTGGCCCTACCCGGTGGCGTTCCCGCCGGAGCGCCCGCGGGCGACACTGGGGACTGTGCTGGCAGACGCCGGAGCGAAGCAGCTGCACGTGGCGGAGACGGAGAAGTATCCGCATGTGACGTACTTCTTCAACGGCGGCGAGGAGGCGCCGCTGGCGGGCGAGCGGCGCGCGCTGGTCGATTCACCCCGGGACGTGCCGACGTATGACCACAAGCCGGAGATGAGCGCGCGCGCGGCGGCGGCGGCGTTCACGGCCGCCTGGCGTGAAGTTGAGGACGGGGCGGGGTATCGATTCGGGATCATCAACTTCGCGAACGCCGACATGGTCGGCCACACGGGCGTGATCGCGGCGGCGGTGAAGGCTGTGGAGACGGTCGACGGGTGCCTGGGCGAGGTGGTGGCGGCGGTGCACGAGGCGGGTGGCGTGTGCGTGGTGACGGCCGACCACGGCAACGCCGACCACATGCTCGAGCCGGACGGCAGTCCCAACACGGCGCATTCGATGAACGAGGTGCCGCTGATCGTGACGGTGGCGGGCCTGGAGCTGAGGACGAGCGGCGGCATCCTCGCGGATGTCGCGCCGACGGTGTTGGAGCTGCTGGAAATGCCCCAGCCGGAGGAGATGACAGGGCGCTCGTTGATCGAGCGGCGTTGGCGGTCATAAGCCCCGTCTTCAAGGTCGGGAAGAAGGTCGGAAAGCGAGTCCGACGCTGCTATGTTCGGTGGAGTAGCGTCCTTTGTATCGATTGCCATCATGTCGACCGCGACTGCCGTCAAGATCCCTTCCGGGGAGGAGTCTCTCAGCGAGGGAGAGGTGCGCGCCTGGCGCGGCCTGTTGCGAGCGCATGCATGTCTGGCCAAGCGTTTGGATGCCGAGCTGGAGCAGGCGCACGGCCTGCCGATGACCTCGTATGAGGTGCTGCACCATCTGCAGGACGCGAGCGGTGGCCGGATGCGCATGTGCGACCTGGCCGAGCAGGCGCAGCTGTCGCGCAGCGGGCTGACGCGGCTGGTCGATCGCTTGGAGCGTGACGAGCTGCTGGAGCGCTGCTCGTGCGACCACGACGCGCGCGGCTCATACGCCTGTCTGACGGAGCTGGGGCGCGAGCGGCTGGCGGAAGCGCGCGGGACGCACCTGGCGGTCGTGAGAGAGCACTTCTTCTCGCGCTTCTCCGAGGGCGAGCTGAGCGCGTTGGCGGACATGTGGGACCGCATCGCGCCTTGCGGCAACGGCTGCTGAGCCCGTCTCCTGTTTGAGATCGGGCAGTTGACCAGGGCTCCTGTCTGAGGTTCGGCTGCTGACCTGTCCTCCTGCCTGAGATCCGAGATTCAGGGCGCCTCGGGGTCGTGTGAGGCGACCTCCTGCGCGGGTGGCCCCGGCGCTGCCCCCACCCGACGGCGGTGGCGACGATGTAGAAAAAAGGTGCTGACGATCGCAAGCAGGACCGCGACGAGCCCGTAGATGCCGAACGCCTCGATGGCTTTGCCGGCGGAGTGGCCGAGGAAGTAGGCGAGCAGGCCGATCGCGGTCGCCCAGCAGATCCCGCCGAGCGCGTTCCAGAGGAAGAAAGAGCGCCAGCGCATGTGCGTGGCACCGGCCAGCCACGAGGCCCAGACGCGCAGGCCGAGGATGAAGCGGCCGAAGAAGACGGCCTTCGGGCCATGACGCTCGAAGAACGGCTCGCCGGTCTCGAGCACCTCCAGGCGCTGGCGTTGAAAGCGGCCGGGGCGTTCGAGCAGCCAACGCCCGCCCTTGCGACCGATCAGGTAGCCGATGTTGTCGCCGACGATCGCGGCGAGGGCGGCGAGCGGGATGATGAGCTCGATTTTGAGCTTGCCTCCGGATGCGAGCACGGCGGCGGCGATCAGAGCGGTCTCGCCCGGGATCGGCACCCCGGAGGACTCGGCCATGACGAGGATGAACAGCAGCGGGTAGCCGGAGACTTCGACCAGGTGGGTGACGTTGACGAGGGACGCGAGCATGGGAAGGGGACTTCGGGAGGTGGTTGGCGGAGACCCTTAGGATGCCGCAGCGATGGCCGCTTTCACGATCGAGGCCCGCGCCGGCTCCTCGGATGCCCGGGCGGGCGTGCTGGAAACCGCGCACGGCGATGTTCGCACACCGGCTTTCGTGCCGCTCGCCACGAAGGCCACGGTGAAGGGGCTGCTGCCGGCGGAGGTGGCGGCCCTGGGGTACGAGATGGTGCTGGGCAACACGTTCCACCTGCTGCTGAATCCCGGCCCGGAGCTGATCGAGCGCTTCGGCGGGATGGGCAAGTTCATGGGCTGGGACGGGCCGATCGTGACCGACTCCGGCGGATTTCAGGTGTTCTCGATGGGGCACGGGACGGTGGCCGAGGAGATCAAGTCCCGCCCGTCCGGTCCATCCCGCGGGCGCGGCGGGCGCGGACAGAGCGGCGCCGATGAGCGTCAACAAGCCGGGGGGCAGGTCGGCGGCGGGGCGCAGGCCGGCCCGGGCGATCGCGAGGGGGCGATCCTGGCGATCGAGGAGGCGGGCGTGCGCTTTCGCTCCTATGTCGACGGCCGCGAACGCTTCCTCTCGCCCGAGGGCTCGATGGCGACACAGGCGGCGCTGGGCTCCGACATGGCGCTCGTGTTCGACGAGTGCACCCCGTTCCACGTCGACCGCGAGTACACGCAGCGCTCGACCGAGCGCACGCACCGCTGGCTGGAGCGCTGCCTGACCTGGCATGCCGAGCACGGCCCGGCGGACCAGCTCGTGTACGGGATCGTGCAGGGCGGCGTGTACGAGGATCTGCGGCGCGAGTCAACCCAAGCAATTGCCGCCAGCGCGTGCGACGGGATCGCGATCGGCGGCTCGCTGGGGGCGGATAAGGCGCAGATGTACGACGTGGTGGGCTACGCCACGCGCGAGCTGGGTGGCGAGCACGAGGGCAAGCCGCGACACCTGCTGGGGATCGGCGAGGTCGACGACCTGATCAGGGGAGTGGAGCTGGGGATCGACACGTTCGACTGCGCGATGCCGACCAGGTTGGGCAGACATGGCACGGCGCTGGTACCCGACCCGGAGAACCGCTGGCGAGTCGACCTGAAGAAGGCCCAGTGGCGCGAGTCCAAAGAGCCGCTGCTGGAGGGCTGCGAGTGCCCGGCCTGCGCGGAGGGCCTGTCGCGCGCCTACCTGAGCTATCTGGCGCGCGCCGGCGAGCTGACGGGAGCGCGGCTGCTGACGATGCACAACCTCGCTTTTCTGGCGCGGCTGATGAAAGATCTACGGGCCGGAATCCTAGGCGGGGACTTGGAAAACGTGGCCCGAGCATGGCGCGCCGGAGAGTTTCGTCTCAAGCGCTGAGTAGCTTCACCGGTGGCTTTTCGGTGTGGTGTAAGGGCAGCACGGGTGCCTGTCACGTGCCAGGTGCCGGTTCGAATCCGGCCGCCGGAGCCATGTATTGAAGGCGACGGCTGAGGTTGCTAGCCTGCTGGGTGTGACAGGTGCCCAGCCCGAAAGGGCAGTTGCCTTACCGAGGGGCCCGCGTAAGCGGGCCTTTCGCCTTATTTGGTGTTTTCCACGACGAGCTGTTTGAGCGCGGAGGATGCCTGCTGGACGTCGGAGTAGACGACGTTGCGCAGCACGACCTTGGTCGGCGCCGGGGCGGTGGCGAGGACGATCGCGACGATCGCGACTGCGATTGTGAGCAGCACGAGCACCGTGGGCAGCAGGCGCCCGCGCCGGCGCCCCGCGCGTTGGTCCGGTGATGCCGAGGCCGTCGCCACGACCGGGGCCTGACCTCGCGCCGGGCCGGGGCGAGGCCGCCGGGGGGTGACGGCGCCCGCGGTGCTCCCGCGCTCGGAGCCGCGCGGGCCGGTGGCCAGCAGGCTCGTCGCGGCGGTGGCCGGCCCTCCCCGCGCTCCGGTGGCGGGCTCGCCGGGCGCGATGCCGCGCGCGCCGTCGTCGATCGCGCGTCCCATCTCGCGGGCTGTCTGGTAGCGCTCACGCGGGTCGAGCGCGAGCGCGAGCGCGACCGCGTCGGCCAGCTCGGGCCCGACGGCGGCGACGAGCGTGTCGAGCGTGGGGGGCTCCTCGCGCTGCTGCTTGAGCGCGAGCTCGGTGAGGGAGGTCGCCTCATAGGGCAGGCGCCCGGAGATCAGCTGGTAGGTGACGACCCCGAGCGCGTACAGGTCGGCGCGTGGCCCGGCCTCCTCGCCGCGTGCCTGCTCGGGCGCCAGATAGGCGGCGGTGCCGAGCACCGAGCCGACCTGGGTGATGCTCGACTGCTCGGTCGCCTTGGCGATGCCGAAGTCGGCCAGCTTGACCTCGCCCTCGCGCGCGCGCAGCAGGTTGCCGGGCTTGACGTCGCGGTGGACCACGCCGTGGCGGTGGGCGTAGTCCAGGCCCTCGCAGGCCTGCTCGATGATCGAGACGGCCTCGTCCACCTCGACCCAACCGTCATCGCGGAGGATCTCCGCGCAGGATGAGCCCTCGATGTACTCCATCACGATGAAGTGCCGGCCGGAGGGCTCGTCCAGGCCGGAGTCGAAGATCTGCACGATGTTGGGGTGGACCAGGCGCGCGGCGGCCTGCGCCTCGCGCTGGAAGCGGGAGACGAACGTGGGGTCGTCCGCGAGGTGCTCGGCGAGCAGCTTGACCGCCACCTGACGCTCCAGGCGCAGGTCGAGGGCGAGGTGCACGGTGGACATCCCGCCGAAGCCGAGCCGGCCCTCCAGGCGGTAGCGCCCGGCGATCTTCACCTCGCTCATCCGCCGCCCGCCGGTCCCGTGCGGGCATCCATGTCGCCGGCTCTGAGGGATTTGCTCATTTGCCGCCTTCCTGAGCGTTGCCCCCCGCGCCAGGGGCGCCTGACCCATCGCCGCCCGCTGCGCCCGAGCCGCTTTCACCGCCGATGCCCGTGCCGCCCCCCGGTCCGCTGGCCGCCCCGGGCGGGCTTTCGTCCCCGGGAGCGGGTGTGCCACCGCCCGGCGTTGAGGGCGTTGGGGTCGTTGGCGTCGGGGTGCTCTGCGTGGTGGTCGTTTGGGTGGGTGTCGGCGTGGATGTCGTCTGGGTGCTTGTCGTCGTCGTGGTGGGTTTGCTCGTCGTGTTGGTCGCTTGCGGGAGCGGTTGCGTGCACAGCGCGAGCGCGCGGCGGCGCAGGTTGGTGATGCCCTTGCTGAGTGTGTTGCGCAGACCCGCGTCGACCGTCGTGGGCAGCGCCGCGAAGTCCTGCACCGTCTTGCCGATCGCGGCTTCGGTGGCGGCGCAGTTGCCTTCGCCGCTCGCCGCCGCCTGGGCGACGGCTTCGAAGTCGCTCTGTAGGGGCCCGGCGTTGGCGGCCGGGATCAGGCCCTTGCCGGAGCTCCCGCAGGCGACGAGCAGTGCGGCGCAGACGCCCAGCAGGGCGGCGTAGAGGGGGCGGATCAAGCGATTCACGGTCATTGACCGTACTCCAGGCGCTCGGCGAGCGAGTCCGGCAGGCGCGCGGCGCGGATCGCGGCGGCGGCGCCGGCCACGTCGTAGCTGGTGCGCCGGAAGGAGGCTGTCGCCTCGTCGAGGTCCAGCAGCAGCCAGGCGGCGCGCGGGTCTCCGTCGCGCGGCTGCCCGACACTGCCGGGATTCAAAAGCCATTCGCCGTTGACAAGGTCGAGTTGCGCGCCCTCGCGGCGCGGTTCGCCGGTGGCGAGCTGTCCCTCGTGGCGCGCGAACGAGAGCGCCACATGCGAATGGCCGATCAGGCAGATGCGGTCGGGCTGGCGGTCCAGGCACAGCTCGGCGAGCAGTGCGGAGAGCACATACTCCCATACGGGATCGCGTGGGCTGGCGTGGTAGAGGCCGATCGGGCCCTCCTTTCCCTGCGGGCGCAGCTCGGCGAGGAAGGCGCGGTTCTCGGGCGCGATCACCTCCTGTGTCCACTGCGCCGCGAGGCTCGCCCCGCGGGAGAACTCATCGAGCGGGATCTCGCCGGTGACGGCGAGGTCGTGATTGCCGGCCAGGCACACGGCGGCGTGCTCGCGCGCGAGCTCCACGCAGATGTCGGGGTCGGCTCCATAGCCGACGAGGTCGCCGAGACACCACAGCTCGGCGGCGTCGCTCGCGGCAACCGCCTCGAGCACTGCCTCGAAAGCCTGCCGGTTGCCATGGATATCGGAGATGACCGCGACCTTCATCACTGTCGCTGTTCGTGGCCGCGCCGCCCTACTCCTCCTCGGATCCGGCCTCCGTGCCACCGTACTCGGGCAGGTTCTTGATGCCCTCGCGGGTGCGCCACTTGGAGTAGTTGTCCTCCATCGCGTCGATCAGCTCGCGCATGAAGCGCGGGGAGATGTTGACGCGCGAGACGACTACGCCCGGCACCTCGTCGGACTCGACCTCGTGGTCGACACGGGCGAAGGTGACGGTGAACTCGTAGTCGGAGTGGCTGACGTTGGCGAAGTTCGCGTATACGCCCCCCATGATCTCGGGGGAAAGATGGATGTTTATGTGGCGCTCGGCGCCTGAGTCTTGATCGTTCACGCAGCTAGTATCGCAAGTCAGGTGAGCAAGATCGATGCAAAAGTCGCCGTGAGGCCATTTGACGATTTGCGCGAAGCCGTGTCGTCGGTCGCCGAAGATCTGGTGGGCGAGCTTGCCGACAGGCGCGGGGGGATCGTGGTCGAGCGCCCGCCGCGGGCGGACATGGGCGACTACTCGACCAATGCGGCGCTGCTGCTTGCGCCGGTTGTGGGCGCGCCGCCGCGCGAGGTGGCTGAGCGTCTGGGAACGGAGCTTGAGCGGCGACTCGGCGCGAGCCTCGAGCGCTTCGAGGTGGCGGGTCCGGGTTTCCTCAATCTGTTTCTCGCCGACCGGTGGCTCGCCGGATCGCTGGTCGAGGTGCTCGCCGCCGGGGAGTCGTTCGGGGCGGGCGGCGCCCAGGTCGCGGAGCGGATCGTGGTCGAGTTCGTCTCCGCCAACCCGACCGGGCCGATGCACGTCGGACACGCGCGCAACGCCGCCTATGGCGACGCCCTCGCGCGGCTGCTGATCCTGCACGGTCACGAGGTCACGCGCGAGTTCTACGTAAACGACGCCGGCTCGCAGGTGCGCAAGCTCGGCGAGTCGATCCGCGCGCTGGCGCGGGGCGAGGAGGTCGCCCAGGACGGCTATCGCGGGGAGTACGTCGAGCAGCTCGTCGCACGCCTGGCGGACGCCGCCGCGATGGAGCCGGGCGAGCTGGGACGGGCGGCAGTGGCGGTGATGATGGACCAGATCGAGTCCTCGCTGAATGAGTTCCGCGTGAGCTTTGACCTGTGGACCTACGAGAGCACCTTCCACGAGGGCGATCCCAGCCCGGTGGCCCACACGCTGGCGCTGCTCGAGCAGCTGGGGCACACGTATCGCAGCGAGGGGGCGCTGTGGCTGCGCACGACCGATTATGGGGACGACAAGGATCGCGTGCTGGTTCGCTCCAACGGCGAGCACACCTACTTCGCCTCGGACATCGCCTATCACCAGGACAAGCGCGAGCGCCGCTTCGATCGCCAGATCGACGTGTGGGGCGCCGACCACCATGGCTATGTGGCGCGGATGAAGGCGGCATACGCGGCGCTCGGCGGCGACCCCGAGCACCTGGAGCTGCTGATCATGCAGCTCGTCCATCTGATGCGCAGCGGCGAGCGCGCACAGATGTCAAAGCGGGCCGGCGAGTTCGTAACGCTCGACGATCTCCTGACCGAGGTTGGCGTGGACGCCGCGCGCTGGTACCTGCTCGCGCGCTCGCACGAGACGACGGTCGACCTCGACCTCGACCTGGCCCGAGAGCAGTCGAGCGAGAACCCGGTCTACTACGTGCAGTACGCGCACGCCCGGATCGCGGCGGTGCTCGCGAAGGCGGGGGAGGAGCGCGTGCGGGCGGCGCTGGCGGACGTAGCGGCTGGGAGCCGAGCAGCTGATGGGGGCGGAGCCCCGGATGAGAGCCAAGCAGCTGACGGGGGGGGAGCCCCGGATGAGGGCCGAGCGCCGTTGCACGCGGCCGAGCGCGCGCTGGTCAAGCAGCTGCTCGCCTTCCCCGAGGAGGTCGAGGAGGCGGTCGAGCGGCGCGCCCCGCATCGAATCACCGCCTACGCGCTGCTGCTGGCCCAGGACTTCACGGCCTTCTATCGCGATTGCCGTGTCGTCGGCGCCGAGCCCGAGGCGGTCGAGTCGCTGCGCATCGCGCTGTCTGTGGCGACTGGGCGAACGATCGCGAGCTGCCTGGACCTGCTCGGCGTGAGCGCGCCGACGGAGATGTAGCCCCAACACTGCGGTCGAACCTTGCTCTGCGAGCACGAAGAGAGGAGCTCGCCCGTCCCTTCGAGCCCCTTGGGTCAGTCAAAGCGCGTCAGGTCGGCGTCGAGGCTTGTTCTGCGGGTACGAGCGGACGCTCCGCCGGTCGCTTCGAGTCCCTCGCGTCAGTCGAAGCGCGTCAGGTCGGCGTCGAGGCGAGCGGCGTCGGCGGGGCTGAGCACCGGTGCGCGCGCAGCGCGCGCGGCCTGCTCGCGGGCATGGCCTCGCCAGCGGGGCAGCAGTACGGCGAGCGTGGCGAGCAGCGCGAGGATCGCCGCGAGCGGGACGAGATAGACGGTCAGGTCAAAGCCCTGTGCGCTCGGTAGCGCGAGCACGGTCGGGCCGTATTGGGCGACGAGCGCGCGCTTGATCTGCGCTTCGGTCTGTCCTGCATCGATCAGGCTCTGGATGAACGCCCGCTCGCGATCTGCCTGCTGGGATTGGGCGACGTTGAGCGGGATTTTGCAGGTGACGCACATCACCTGGCGCTCGATCACCGGCAGGGAGGTGCGCGGCGTGGCGGCGCCCGCACCGATGCCGAGCGCGGTGGACGCGCTCAGGCCGAGCAACAGGACGACGACGGTTGCGAGGGTCGGGAGACGTCGTGAGGACGAGCGGCGACCGAGGAGCAGCGCATGCCGGCGCATGCGCTCCACGCCCGAGTCCAAGACTGCTCCGCCGGAGAGGCTCACGAGCTCGCCGCCAGCGCGATCGCATGGTTGAGGAAGGCCTGGTCGATCTCCCCGCGGGAGATCGCGACGATGTGCCCGTGGCGGTCGATCACGAAGCTCTCGGGGAGCTGGTCGGTGCCGTAGGAGTGCGCGAAGGCCCCGTTGTTGTCGCGCAGGTTCGGGTAGGTGAGGTGGTAGCGGCGGACAAAGCTTTCCGAGTCGGGCGAGGCATCGAGATAGGTGACGCCGAGCACGGTCGCGTCGTGGCGCATCAGCCGGCTCTGGGCGCGCTCGAGCAGGGGAGCCTCGACCTGGCAGGGTTCGCACCAGGAAGCCCAGAAGTTGAGCACGACGACCTTGCCGCCGAAGGATCCAAGCGAGGCGGTGCGAGCGCCGGCGAGCCCGGGCAGAGTGCGGGCGGCCTCAGGCGCGAGAGGGTGCTTGCCCTGCGCTACCGCTTCGTCGAGCGTGCGGCTGGCCGACCGCGTCGAGACGCCATAGATCAGCAGCCCGATCAGGCAGGCGCCGGCAAGCGAGATGAGGATCGGCAGCACACGGCGGCTCACGGCCACCAAGAGTAGAGCGAAGCCACTCGATGGGAGTGACCAAAGCTGCGTAATATCCACGGTTGCCGGAGATCCTCTCGTCGAGCGATTCAGCGCGCGCGATCGCACTTGACCTCGCGGCAGGCGAGACCCTCTCTGAGCACGAGGTCCACGAGCGCGCAGCGCCGAAGGGCGCTTACCGCCTTCCGCCGCTGGCCGTAGCGAGTGCGTTGGACGTGCGCTCGATGTTCGGCAGCCTGCGGTCCAGCCAGGCGGGTAGCCACCACACGCGTGGGCCGAGGACCCGCATGATCGACGGTAGTAGGACGAGCCTGACGATCGTCGCGTCGAGCGCCACCGCGATCGTCAGCCCAACGCCGAACTGGCGCAGCGGGATGACGTCGGCTCCGCCGAAAGCGAGGAACACGGCCGTCATGATCGCCGCGGAGCCCGTGATCACGCCGGCGGTGTGCCGCAGGCCGTAGGAGATCGCGCCCTCGGAGTCGCCGGTGGCCACCCACTGCTCGCGCATGCGCGTCAGCAGAAAGACCTCATAGTCGATCGAGAGGACGAACATGATCGAGAGGATGCCGGCGCCCGAGGCCGCGTCTATGTAGCCGGGGCCGCCGAGCACGTGCTTCTCGGTGAGCAGCTCCAGCGTTCCGAGCGCGACGGCGATCGTCGCCAGGTTCAGCGCGATCGCGATCAGCGGCAGCAGCAGCGCCCTCAGGACCACGATCAGCGTGAGCATCGCGACGATCGCCAGCGCGAGCACCAGCCATGGGATGCGGGCCGTGTTGGCGTTCTTGTAGTCGAGCAGGTACTGGGCTCCCTGGCCGATCTCGACGTTGGCGCCGGTCGCCGCGGCGAGCGCGGGCAGGCTGCGCTGCAGCCGGCCGCTGAGAGCCGCGGTCGCCGTGGAGCTGGGCGGACTGGAGGCGACCACCATGATGCGCGCGGCCTGGCCGCCGCCGTCGACGTTGACGAGCTGGGCGACCTGTTCGCGCATCGGCGAGACCGTCCCGTCGAGCGCGGTGAGCACGAGGTAGCCCGAGTCGACTGCGTGCGGGGCCTGCGCGTGCAGCAGCCGGTAGTCCTGCTGGTAGCCATTCAGCATCGTCGTGTAGCTATGTAGCGGCCCTTGCGCCTGGCCGAGGCCGGCGGCAAGCGCCCCGGCGCGGTGCTCACCGGCGGAGAGCCCGCTTGCCAGCTGCGCATCGCCGGCCGCCAGTTTGCCGAGCCCGCCGGCCAGCTGTGTGTTGCCGTTCGTGAGCTTGCCCAAGCCGTTGGCGAGCTGTGTGTTGCCGTTCGTGAGCATGCCCAAGCCGTTGGCGAGCCGCGCATTGCCGTTCGTCAGCTTGCCGAGTCCGCCAGCGAGCTGTGTATTGCCGTTCGTGAGCTTGCCGAGTCCGCTGGCGAGCCGGCCCGCTCCGCCGCTCAGTCCGGTGAGGCCGCTGTTGAGGCTGTGTCCGCCCGCGGCCAGGCGCTGCAGCGCGGAGTGGAGCGCGATCGCGCCTTCTTCGGATTCCCTCGTGCCGGTGGCGAGCCGGTCGCTGCCCGCGCGCAGCTGGTCCAGGCCGGCGGTCAGCTGTGAGAGCTCCGCTGGCAGACCCGCGAGTGCTTCCAGACCCTGGTACAGCTGCTTCTGGATGCGGGCGAGCTGTGACAAGTCACCCTGTTCGGTCAGCTGCGTGATCGTGGCGAGGTCTTGCCCGAGCGCCTGATAGTGGGGGTTTTCGCGTCCGACGGTCATCGCCGCGAGCTCGTGCGCCGCTTCGCTCAGCCGGCTGCGCAACTGTTCGTCGGAGGCTCGCAGCGAGGCGATCCAGCCGGTCCAGCCGTGGAGCTGTTCGGCGAGCAGGTCGATCGGCGCGAGGACCGCATGGACTGTGTTGTCGAGCGTGTCCATGCCTTCCGCGAGCTGCCCCGCGCCGGTCGTGAGCTGACGGTCGGAGCCGGCCAGGCGTTCGGCGCCCGAGGAGGCTTCGTCGATCCCGTCCGCGAGCTGGGCCGATCCGATCGCCGCCTGGGCGAGGCCCGTCTGCAGCTGCTTCGCGCCATTGCCGGCCTTGCCCGTTTCGCTCGCGAGTCGCCTTGCGCCCGCGTGGGCGCGGGCTGTTTCGCCTGCCAGTTGCTTGGCGCCTGTGTGAGAACGGCCCGTTTCGATCGCCAGTTGCTTGGCGCCTGTGTGGGCGCGGCCCGTTTCGCCTGCCAGTCGCTGCGCCCCGCTCTCGGCGCTCCCGGTGCCGCCGCCGAGCGACTTCGCGCCGCTTGCGGCCGAGGCGAGGCCGCTGCGCAGTTCCGTGACGCCGTTGCTTGCGCGGCTCAGTCCCGAGCGCAGGCCCTTGACACCGCGCTGGGCGCCTTCCAGGCGCTTGGGCGCGGAGACGAGCGCGGCGTGGGCTTGCGCGAGTTTGACTTGCGCTCCGGTTACTGACGCTGGGCCGAGCACCGCCGCTACGTCGGGTGCGCGAGCGATCCCTTCCTGCCATTTCATGAGCGCCCGCAGGCGCTGCGGGGTGGTGATTGCGCCGTCGCGGGCGCTCGCGACGATCACGAAGGGCGCTGACCATCCGGGGCCGATCGTGCGTTCAACCATCTCCACCGCCTGACGCGCGGGGCTCGAGGAGGGAAGCTCCGCGGCGTCCGGGGGGCCCATTCGCAGCGCGCCGGCGGGGGCTGCCAGCGCAAGCATCCCGGCGAGGATCAGCGGGACCGTGATCGCGGGGTGGGCGATCAGTCGTTCGGCCAGCGCGCCCAGGCCGCCGCGGCGCTCCTCGCCGCGGCGGCGGGGCAGCCGGATCTCCCAGCGATTGAGCGAGGGGCCGAGCAGGCGCAGCAATGCCGGCATCGCCGTCAGCGCCAGGGCGACGCTCAGAAGGCCCGAAATGACCACGCCGATCGCCACCGGGCCGAGCAGGCCCGGTGTGGCTACCGCGCTCGCCGCGAGCATCGTCAGCGCCAGCGTGCCCCCGGCCGCGGCGATCGTGCGCCCAGCCGCCTTGGACGCGATCGCCACGGCCGCATCGTGGTCCCATCCCTCAGCCAGCTCCTGGCGCACGCGCGAAACCATCAGCAGCGCGTAGTCGACGCCGAGCGCGAGGCTCATCATCGCGGCGATCGCGACTCCCAGCGAGTTGATCGGCGTCAGGTAGCTGGCAAGCCACAGCAGCCCGTGTCCGGCCATCACGGTCGCGCCGCCCATCGCGAGGGGCACCGCGGCTGCGACCGGCGAGCGGAACACCAGCAGCAATACGAGGATCAGCACCGGCAGCGCGATCATCTCAGCCCGCACGGTGTCCGACATCGTTGCCTCCTGTAGCGCTTGCCCGACCACAGCCACGCCTGTCAGGTAGCTGTGCACGGGCCGCCGAACGGTTCGCGCGATGATGGCTTCGGTGCTCGGCACCACCGCCATCGCGCGGCTTGCCGGCCGGATGTAGTTCACGAGCACGAAGGCGGCGCCCGGCTCGGGACGCAGCGAGCTCACCGTGTTCGATCGGTCCCAGGGAGAGAGCACCTGGACCTGGTGGATGCCGCGCAGCTCTGACACCAGCCGCCGACCCTGGATGTCGACTTGTGCAGGCGGCCCGCGCAGCAGGATCGCGATCGGGATCGTGTTGCCGAACTTGGCGCGCAGCATCGCTTCGGCCCGCGAGGAGGGCGTGCCAGGCACCTCCAGCGACATCGGCGCCAACCGTTCGGTGATGCCCGTGCCGAGCAACGTGAGCACGGCGATCGCCACTGCCCATGCGATCAGGGTCGACCACGACCCCCACTTCGAGACCGCGCCGCTCGGCTCACGCCGTTGTTTCATCACCGCCTCCTTGATGCTGATCGTGGAAGAGCAATACGCACTAATCGTGCCACTAAATAATGTATCATAGATTTAGGGCACATTGATCGGTGCGCCATTGAAACCAGATAGGATTTGTGAGATGGCGACAGCGCAGAACAAGCAGCGCGAGAGAGCGAGGGCCGATCCGCGCGCGAGTGCCCCACCCGAGCAGCGGCTGACGATCGACCAGCTGGCCCAGACGACCGGGCTCACCGTGCGTAACGTGCGTAACTATCAGTCGCGCGGGCTGATCCCCCCACCGGAGGTACGAGGGAGGGTCGGCTACTACGGCGCCGAGCAACTGGCGCGGCTGCAGCTGATCCGCGAGATGCAGGCCCAGGGGTTCAACCTGACCGCGATCGCCCACGTGCTCGAGCAAGCTCGCGGATCGGGGGAGGAGGTTCTCGGCTTCACCCGCTCTCTGATGGCCCCCTTCGAGACCGAGGCGCCGGAGATCGTCGAGCACGCCGACCTGGTCGAGCGCCTGGGCGGCGACATCGCCCCGGGGCTCCTCGCCAAGGTCGAGAAGCTCGGCCTGGTGATCCCGATCGCTGAGAACTGCTACGAAGTCCCCAGCCCAACCCTGCTGGCCGCCGGCGAGCGACTGGTCGCCCTGGGCGTGCCCCTCCAGGCCGCGCTCGAGATGACGGACCAGCTCAAACGCAACACCCACCGCATCGCGCAGATCTTCGTGCAGATGTTCCTGAAGTTCATCTGGAAGCCATTCGACGACGCCGGCCGGCCCGAGTCCGACTGGCCGGCCGTGCGAGCGGCGCTCGACCAGCTGCGCCCGCTCGCCGCCGAGGCGCTCCTCGCCGGCTTTGCGCCCACAATGACCAAGGCGGTCGAGGTGGCCTTCGGCAAGGAGCTCGACCGCGGCCACACACGCAAGTCATGACCCTCGTCGGCCAGTCCGGTCTTTGTCGGGCAACCTCTAGCTGACGTTGATGTAGCCGCTCATATAGCCCGGGTGCTGCATCGCCCATTCGTCGCATACGAAGGTGCAAAACCAAAGAAACACTCCCGGCTGCTTCACGAGCAACGTGTAGGTGTGAGTGCCGGGCATCACGACGATGTTGACCCCCGCCGCTGGCGCCGTGATGCTGTGAGGCACGCTATCCGTGTTGTCGATCCTCAGCTGCTGGGGCTGGCCCGCCCGGACGGCGAATTCGGTCGTGGTGAAGGCATCGTGCTTTTCGCCTTCTGGACCGCGCTTGGATGCAGCGATGACCTTCAGAGCGACCAGCTTTGCCACCGGCGGCAGCCAGGCGGCCTGCTCAGCCGCCTGGGATGCCGCGCGTGCTTCGTCTCTTTCGCTGCTCTGGACCAGCGCGACCATCGACATCAGTACCGCGGCCAGGATCCCCGCACCCGCCAGCGCCTTCAGCCCGAACTTCCTGGCGGCCGCGTCGCCGAACTCGTGCCGATATCTTGCCTCGGTGTCCCTGTCTGGCTCCTGCACGGCGGAGCCGGGATCGAAGACGAGATGACGAACGGGCACGGCGAACCGCTCACGCACGAGACCAGCGAGCCGCGGCTCGAGCCCGCTCGCGGCGCGCTCGGAGCGAGTGGAGACGATGACTTCATCCGGCGCGAAGGTAGCGAAGGTGTCCTCGATCGCCTCGAGGGGGTCTGCCTCTGAGATCTCGCCCGCGACGACGAGGCCATGGGCGGCGCGGTCGAGGGCCGTCTTCAGGCGGGCGCGCGCCTGGTCCAAGAGACCGTCGATCGCGCCGGTCAAGCGGGCTGCGGGGGAGATCAGCGCGGGCACGAGCAGGAGCAGACGTGTATCCGGCACACAGGCCAGCCTCTCGACTTCGCTGAGGAGCGCCTCCTCGCCGAGCGTGTCGTTGGCGACGATGAGGACGCGGCGCTCCGCCGCTGAGCCCATGTGCGGGGGGGCCATCTTCACGGGCAGCGCGAGGCCGCGGACCTTGCGCATGCGCAGCTGCGCCACGCGCAGAGCGAGAACGCCGAGTATGACCGCAAGCACAACGAGAGCGAGCCATGTCGGGCCGAGGGCGGCGGCGAGCACGATTGGGAGGAGGCCGAGTATCAGTAGCAGGAGAAAGCGGAAGGCCTCCTGCTCGCTGTGAAATGGGCTACGCACCGGCGTGGTCCTCTTCGACGGCACGCCCGGACAGGCTCTGGACGGCGGCCACGATCTGCTCCGGGGTCGCCGAAGCCGGCAACTGGTGGCAGCCGTCCAGGAGCTCGCGCAGGTCCGCGTCTATGTCTGACGGCACCTCGACCATTAGAGGCGTGTCGGGATAACGCGTGCGCAGTTCGCGCAAGACCTCTCGGGCCGGCACGCGCTCGTAGCCCAGGGAGCAGACGACGAGGTCGGCGTCGTGAGCGGGGGCGCACCCCGCTGGCCCCGTCAGCGGACACTGCCCGTGTCCCAGTGGGCCGGGACAGACGGCGACCGCATAGCCGGCGAAGCGCAAGCCGGAGGCGATCGCAAGGCCGGCCGCCTCGTCCGGGTGCTCGATGAGCACGCGCGGATGGCTCCAGCGCCACGGCTGCGGGTCGATGTCTACTGCTCGCGAGCGGGCCGTGGAAGCTCGTGTGGGCGTCTCTTGGCGCCTCTGCGCTGCCACTATCGGTGAGCGGTGCATGGAGCCTCTGACCATAGGCTCGAGAGGAGGGTCGCACGTCGTGCCGAACCCGCAATCTGACGAGGGCAAACTACGGACGCCAGCCCAGCGTCTACTAGCAGCCCGATCAGGCAGGCGCCGGCAAGCGAGATGAGGATCGGCAGCACACGGCGGCTCACGGCCACCAAGAGTAGAGCGAAGCCGCGTAATATCTGCGCCAGCGCGGCGGTAGCTCAGTTGGTAGAGCGCAAGCTTCCCAAGCTTGAGGCCGCGGGTTCGAACCCCGCTCGCCGCTTACGATCAGGAGCCACATCTGGCTCTCTGGAGCCCGATTTCGTTGCGCCCGGGTTGCATGATTCGCTCGCGTCCTGGCCAAACAGCCAGTAGCATCAAGGCCACGTCCTGCGGAAGCGACCTGGGAGGTCACGATGGCGTCGGTTGGAAGCGATCTTGAGCACGTGCTCGTGGGCGATCCCGAGCTCTGGTTGGACGGTCCCCCGCACGAGTTGTTCAAGCGGCTGCGCAGCGAGTGCCCTGTCCACTGGACGGCGCGGATGCCTGACTTCCCGAAAGAGGCCGGCTACTGGTCGGTGACGACGGCCGACGATGTGCATGAGGTGAGCCGCGACTGGGCGACCTACTCCTCTGAACTGGGGGGCATCACGGCGCTGACCGACTCGCTGCTGCCGCTCGAGCTGACGCGGGCGATGTTCATCGGCATGGACCCACCGAAGCACGATCGCGTCAAGGCGCTGTTCCAGGCCGGCTTCACGCCGAAGCGGATCGCCGAGCACGAGGAGGAGATCCGCGCGATCGTCGTCGGCGTGCTGGGCGGGCTCGCCGGCAGGGAGACGTGCGACCTCGTCACGGATGTCGCGCAGCCGGTCGTCTCGCGCGTGATCGGGAGCTTCATGGGCATCCCGCGCGAGGACGACGCGATCTGGGCGCGGCTGATGAACACGATGCTCGGGGCGGGCGACCCGGACATCAACCCGGAAGGTCCGCAGACCGTGATGGAGCGCGATGTGCCCGAGATCTTCGAGCGCTGCCGGGTGCTGATCGCCGAGCGCCGCGAGCACCCGACAGACGATCTGACGAGCGTGCTGGTCCATGCGGAGGTGGATGGGGAGAAGCTCGAGGAGCACGAGATCGTGATGGGGTTCTTCCTGCTGATGGCCGCCGGCAACGACAGCACGAAGGCGACCTACTGCTCGGGGATGCGCGCGCTGATGGAAGACCCCGCCCAGCGTGAGCTGCTGCTGGACGATCCGGCGCTCGTGCCGCGCGCGGTCGAGGAGTCGCTGCGGATGTTCCCCGCCTTCGCGCACTTCCGCCGCACGGCGACCTGCGACACGGAGTTGCACGGACAGGAGATCAAAGAGGGGGAGAAGGTGGTGATGTGGTATGTCTCCTCCAACCGCGACGAGACGCGCCATGAGGACGCCGACCGCTTCGACCTGCGGCGCACGACCGAGCACCAGGCCTTCGGCGCCGGCGGGCGGCACTTCTGCCTGGGCACCGCGCTCGCGCGCCTGGAGCTGCGGGTGCTGATCGAGGAGACGCTCGCGCGCTACCCCGCGATCGAGATCGCCGGTAAGCCCGAACACGTCGAGTCGCCGTTCGTCAACCAGCTCAAGACGCTGCCCGTGCGGCTATCGCCGGCGTAGGCTTCGTCCTGATAGGGCTTTACGTAGGACAATCGCCGTCGTAGGGCGCTCGCCGTCCTAGAGTTGCTCTCACGATGATCGCGGCGACGCTCTACAACGACCCGGCCTGCCCTTGGGCCTACTCGGCGAACCCGGCCTTGCGCGTGCTCGAATGGCGCTATCGCGACCAGCTGGAGTGGCGGCTCGTGCTGATCGGACTGACCGAGGACGCGTCGCAGTACGAGGCGCGCGGATACACCCCGCTGCGGGCGGCGCTTGGCCAGCAGCGCTACCGCCGCTATGGGATGCCGCTGTCGCCCAATCCGAAGGCGCGGATCAGCGCGACGGCCCGCGCCTGCCGCGCGGTGGTCGCGGCGCGGGTACTCGACGCCGGGAGCGAGTGGCGCGTGTTCCGCGCTCTGCAGCTCGCGAACTTCACGACATCGCTGGTGTTGGACGACGACGCGCAGCTCGCCGATGCGCTCGGCTCGGTGCCTGGTATTCGCGCAGAGGAGATCGTCGGCATGCTCGATGCCCCGGAGGTGAGCGAGGCATACGAGCGCGACCGTGCCGAGGCGCGGACGGCCGCCGGCTCGGCCTCGGAGCTGCAGGGTAAGACGGCCGCCTCGGACGGACCGGTTCGTTTCACCGCCCCGTCAGTCGTCTTCGAGCGGGATGGCCTGCAACTGCAGGCCGGCGGCTTCCAGCCGGTCGAGGCCTATGACGTGCTCGTCGCGAACCTCGACCCCTCGCTCTCACGTGAGCCGGCGCCGCCCTCGCCGTTACCACTGCTCCAGTACTTCACCGATGGTCTCACTACGCAGGAGGTCGCGGCGCTGATGACCGAGGGCAACGATCTGCCCGACCGGGTCGGCGCGGAGGCGGGGCTGATCGAGCTCGTCGCCTCGGGAGATGCGGTTCGCCGGCCGCTCGGGGATGATGCGCTGTGGGGATTGCCTCCTCACGTAGACCCAGTGGTCCTACGCAGGGACATCGACGAGCTGCTGGACGCAAGTCTGTAAGTAACGAGTCGGAGAGTGTCCAAGGTATTGAGGCATCGCCGTGCGCGTAGTAGACTAGGTTCATGACTAAGTCTGTTGGTGTGCATGAGGCTAAGACCCACCTCTCGCGGCTGCTGGAGGATGTGGCGGCAGGTGAGGAGATCATGATCACACGGCGGGGCGAGCAGATCGCGAGCCTGGTACCTGTGCATCGGTCCGCTGCGCGACGATTGGGAATCGATCGCGGACGGTTCATCGTCCCTGACGATTTCGACGCGCCACTTCCCGATGAGCTGGCGGCCGCGTTCGAGCGGTGAGGCTCCTCCTCGACACGCACATTTTTCTTTGGCTGCATACAGAGCCCGAGCGGCTCGGCAAACACCTGCCGCTGATTGAAGATCAGCAAAACGAGTTGCTCCTGTCCGCCGTCAGCTCCTGGGAGATCGCGATCAAGTACGCAATCGGCCGGCTTCCACTTCCAGAATCACCGGAGCGCTACGTGCCCGACCGTATGCGAGCGATCGGCGCGCGAGGCTTGCCCGTCGAGCACAGTCACGCACTCGCGGTTGCGGCTCTGCCGCCCCTGCACCGAGACCCATTCGATCGCTTGCTCGTCGCCCAAGCAGGCCTGCTCGACGTGCCAATCCTGTCCGCGGACCCGACCGTCGTCGCATACCCGGTACGCACGATCGTGGTCGACTAGGCCGGCCTAGTCTGCCGCGCGCCGGCAAGCGAGGCTATCCGCCGCCGTAGGAGACGACCAGGTCGGTCGCCACGCCCGCGAGGAAGCCGGCGGCGATCAGGTACAGACCGAGGGTGTGGTATCCGTAGCGGCGCATCCCCACCCAGATCTCGCCGATCACATACAGGATCGCACCGCCCGCGAGCGCATAGAACATCAGCTCCAGCGGTTCTGAGTTGACCTGGTAGCCGACGATCGTGCCGAGGAACGTGGGTCCGCCGCCGATCAGCCCGGCGAGCCCCAGCCATTTCCACGATGGCCGCACTCCTCCAAGGGGACCGACGATGCCGAAGCCCTCGGTCGCATTGTGCAAGCTGAAGCCGATGATCAACACCGTCGCCAGGCCGATCGCGCCGGCTTTGGCCGACACGCCGATCGCGAGGCCCTCGGCGAAGTTGTGCAGGCCGATCGCCACCGCGATCACCATGCCCGTCTGCAAGGCGCGCTGCCGAGCGTCCTCGGCGCCCTCCTCGGCGCGGATGACCTCCCGTGGGCTGAGGGTGGCCGCGGCCTCGCCGCCGGCGACCGGAGCGGGGGCCGGCCGCCGTGCGCGTAGCCTGCGCTCGACCGCCGAGATGCCGGCGGTCCCGACCGTGAAGCCCGCTGCGAGCAGGGCGAACAGGCCGAGCACGTGACCGAAGCCGGTCGAGTGGGCCTTGTAGTGGGCGACGGTCGTTTCGAGGATCTGCTCGCCGTGCTTGGTGACGTCCATGAAGATGAACGCCAGAATCCCGACCGAGAACATCGCGAGGCCGACGCGCAGGCGATCGTCGACCCGCTTTACCCTGCCCAGCGGCAGCCCGAGGAAGATCGTCAAACCGGCGATCGCGCCCAGCACCACTGTCTCGGTGAAGCCCATCGGCACCTCTCTGCTCGGGAACTCTATTAGGTGTCCCTAATTTCTACCACACAGGTCGGAATTGCAGGGGCTTGACGTCGTCCGCCGCCGTTTCCGGGAGAATGGCCCGATGCACGTCACCGCGAAGGCCGACTACGCAGTTCGAGCGGCCGTCGAGCTGGCCGCCGGCAGCCAGGACTCGCCCCGTAAGGTCGATCAGGTGGCACAGGCGCAGGGGATCCCCGTGTCCTTCCTGGAGAACATCCTCACGCAGCTGCGCTCCTCGGGGATCGTGCGCAGCCAGCGCGGCCCCGAGGGCGGCTACTGGCTGGCCCACCCTGCCAGCGAGGTGAGCCTGGCGCAGGTGATCCGGGCGGTCGAGGGCCCGCTCGTGGGCGTCCGCGGCCAGCGCCCGGAGGAGATCGAATACCAGGGCTCGGCCGAGTCACTGCAGCAGGTGTGGGTCGCCCTGCGCGCCAACCTGCGCAAGGTGCTCGAGCACGTTACCGTCGCCGACGTCGCCGCCGGCAAGCTTCCCAAGGAGATCCTCGCCTTAACGAAGGAAGAGGAAGCCTGGCACACCCGCTAGGTGGCGAATACTCGGGGGGGAGGTAGGCGTACGGCGAGTATCTGCCCCTCCTGCAGCTCCAGCTGCTCGGCGCTCTCGCGCGTCACCTGGGCCCAGACGTCGCGGCCGTCGTGCAGGGTCAGTTCGACGCGCACCTCGAAGCCCAGGTGGACGACCCGCTGGACGAGCGCCTCTGAGGTGCTCCCGTCGGCGTCGGTGAGGATCTGGATGTCATGGGGGCGCAGGAAGGTGTCGCCGAGGCGGTTGACCGGGCCGATGAAGGACATCACGAACTCGTTCCGTGGGCTCTCATAGAGCTCGCGTGGAGTCCCCGCCTGCTCGATTTTGCCTTTGTTCATGACCACGATCTGCTCGGCGACCTCCATCGCCTCCTCCTGGTCGTGGGTCACGAAGATCGTCGTCACATGGATCTCCTCGTGCAGTTTGCGCAGCCATTCGCGCAGCTCGCCCCGCACCTGCGCGTCGAGCGCGCCGAACGGCTCGTCCAGGAGCAGCACTCGCGGCTGCACCGCGAGCGCGCGCGCGAGCGCCATCCGCTGTAGCTGACCGCCCGAGAGCTGCGAGGGGTAGCGGTCCGCCAGGCCATCCAGTCGGACGAGTCCCAAGAGCTCCTGTACGCGCGCGCGGATCTCCGCCTTCGGGCGCTTGCGCACCTTCAGGCCGAAGGCGACGTTGTCATAGACCGTCATGTGCTTGAACGGTGCGTAGTGCTGAAAGACGAACCCGACGTCGCGCGTGCGCGCGGGCGCGTCGGTGACGATCTCATCGCCGATCTCCACCTCGCCCGCGTCGGGCGTCTCCAGGCCGGCGATGATCCGCAGGAGCGTCGACTTGCCGCTCCCGCTCGGTCCCAACAGCGCGGTCAGCGCGCCGTCGTTGACCCGGATGCAGACATCCTCGAGCGCGACGAAGTCGCCGAAGCGCTTGCTCACGTTGCGGGCCTCGATCGCCATGATCAGACGGTAGTCCTTCCACGCGTGCGGCGGGTAAGGATGTTCATCGCCAGCAGCGTGCCGAGCGCCAGCAGCGCCAGCACCACGGCGGCCGCGTACGCGCCGGTGATGTCGAAGTTCTCGAACTGGCCCTGGACGTACAGGGGCAGCGTCTGCGTCTGGCCTTCGATCCGGCCGGAGACGACGCTCACGGCCCCGAACTCGCCCAGCGCGCGCGCGGTCGTCAGCACCACCCCGTAGACGACGCCCCACCTGATCGCCGGCAGCGTGATTTTCCAGAACGTCTGCCAGGTGCTCGCGCCGAGCGTGGCGGCGGCCTGCTCGGCGTCGGTCCCCAGCTCGCGCAGCACCGGCGTGGTCTCGCGCGCGACGAACGGCAGCGAGACGACGGCGGTGGCGATCACGATCCCCGGGACGGAGAAGATCACCTGGATGCCGTGTTCGGTCAGCCAGCCCCCGAACCAGCCGGTCTTCCCGTAGACGAGCACCAGCGCCAGCCCGACCACTACCGGCGAGATCGCAAACGGCAGGTCGACGAGCAGCCCCAGGAGCACCTTGCCGCGGAAGCGCCCCCGCTCGAGCAGCAGGGCCATGCCGATGCCGAAGATCGTGTTCAACGGCACCGCGATCGCGACGATCTCGATCGACAGCCAGAAGGCGTGAATCGCGTTCGGCTCGGTGATCGCTTCCCAGACGGGGGCGAGGCCGTGTTCGAAGGTCCTGTAGAAGATCATCGCCACGGGCGCCACGAGCAGCAGCGCCAGATAGCCGAGCGCGACCGTCCTCAGGCCGAGCTTGCTAAAGGACATGCTTTGACCGCCACCTCGATACGAGCGTCAGCGCGCCCAGCACGGCCAGCGCGACGATCAGCAGCACGACCGAGACCGCCGCCGCCGCGGGCAGGTCTTCGTTCTGGATCTGCCCGAACACATAGACCGAGCCGACCTCCGTCTTGAACGGCAGGTTGCCGGTGATCAGCACGAGCGAGCCGTACTCGCCGACCGCCCGCGCGAAGCTCAGCGCGACCCCCGAGACGATCGCCGGCGTCAGCGTCGGCAGCACGATCCTGCGTAGCACCGTAAGCGGCCCGGCGCCGAGCGATGCGGCCGCTTCCTCCATCGAGCGGTCGAGCTCGATCAGCACCGGCTGCACCGAGCGGACGACGAACGGCAGCGTCACGAACAGCAGCGCCAGCACGATCGACGCGCGCGTGAAGGCGACGTCGATGCCGACCGGGCTGTTCTTGCCGTAGAGCGCCAGCAGCACGACCCCGGCGACGATCGTCGGCAGCGCGAACGGCAGGTCGATCAGGGCGTTCACGTAGCGCTTGCCGGGGAACTCGTCGCGCACGAGCACCCAGGCGATCAGCGTCCCAAAGAAGGCGTTGATGACGACCACGATCGCCGAGGTCGCAAGCGTCAGCTTGATCGCCGCCTGCGCCTCCGGCCCGGTGACCTCGCGCCAGAACGCGTCCAGCCCGCCGCTGCCGGACTTCGCCAGCAGCGCCGCCACCGGCAGCAGCACGAGCACCGAGAGGTAGAGGCCGAGCAGGCCCCTGCCGAGCACGCCGACGGAGCGCCCGCCGACGGTGGCGGGCGCTCGCGGGCGCTTCAGGGCAACTGCTGAGGGACTATTTGGCAGTGGACACTCCGAGCGACTGCTCGATCTTCGTGACGATCCCCGTTTCCGGTTCGAAGAACTGCTTCGTCACGGCCTTCCAACCGCCGAGCGCTTCGATCGTGAACAGCTTCGCCGGGGTCGGGAACTGGCCGGGCGCGGCCACGCCTGCGATCACGGGCCGGTAGCCCTTCGACGCCCAGATCCTCTGTCCGGCCGGCGAGAGCAGGTAGTTGACGAACTTCTGCGCGCTCGCATTGCTCGTGCCGACGACGGCGATCGGGTTCTGGATCAGGATCGTGGCCTTCGGGATCACGTATTCGATCGGCGAGCCCTTCTTCTGGTCGGAGATCGCCTCGTCCTCGTAGTCGATCAGCGCGTCGCCGCGGCCCGCGAGGAACGTTTGCAGCGCGTTGCGCGCCGAGCTGTCCTGGCTGACCACGTTGTGGAACAGCGCCTCCAGGTATGCCTGCGCTTGGGCGGGAGTCTTGCCTTCCTTCAGCTGCGCTCCGTAGGCGGCCATCACGTTCCAGCGCGCGCTCCCCGAGGTGAACGGGTTCGGCGTCAGCACCTGCACGCCCGGCTTGATCAGATCGCTCCAGCCGGTGATGTGCTTGGGGTTGCCCTTGCGCACGATGATCACCGCCACCGAGTTCGTCACGAAGCCATGCGTCGCGTTCTGGTTCCAGCTGGGGGAGACCAGGCCCGCCTTGACGAGCTTTTCGACGTCCGGTTGCAGCGAGAAGTTGACCACCTCGGCATGCAGCCCGTTGGCGACGGCCCTGCTCTGTTCGCCGGACGGTCCGTAGGACTGGCTGAAGCTCACGCCCTTGCCTTCGCCCGTCGCCTGGAAGGCCGGGATCAGCGTTTCGTAGGCGCTCTGCGGGGTCGAGTACGCGACCAGCGTCAGGTGCTTGGCGCTCCCGCCGGAGGAGCCGCAGGCGGCGAGGCCGAGCGCGGCGGCGAGCAGGGACAGGGCGACGGCGACTTTGCGTGTTGGCATGACCACTTTCTGCATCGATGACATGAGGATGAGCGTAAACTAATACCACAAATCGAATCGGGATTAGTCTGAATGGCCCCGACTGAATGGCCCTGAGGTATAGGCTTGTCCGGTGGGTACCTACTTGTATAGTGTGTTCCCTTGCTCGCGGGTGGGTACCCTGTGAGAGCCATCCGGAGGCTGTATCCTGCAGCCGCCGTGTCGATGACCCCATCCGGAGGCTGTATTCCGCAGTCGCCGTGTCGATGACCGCAAAGGAGATCCCGCTCGATGTCTGCCAGACCTGTTGCTCCAGCCAAGGCAAGCGAAGCTGCCGAGGCCACCGAGGCCGCCCTGGAGGCGGCCACCGCCACGGCCGGCCAGGACGTGACCTTCTCGCTGCAGCTCACCCAGGACCAGAAGGACATCCGCGACTGGGTGCACGGCTTCGCCGCCGACGTGGTCCGGCCCGCCGCGCACGAATGGGACGAGCGCGAGGAGACGCCGTGGCCGGTCATCCAGGAGGCCGCCAAGATCGGCCTCTACGGCTTCGAGGGTCTGGCGCAGTTCTTCGCCGATCCCACCGGCCTGGGCCTGCCGATCGTCAACGAGGAGCTGTTCTGGGGCGACGCCGGTATCGGCATGGCGATCATGGGCACCGCACTGGGCGTGGCCGCGATCTTCGGCCAGGGCTCGGGCGAGCAGATCGGCGAGTGGATCCCCCGCTGCTTCGGCACGGTCGACGACATCAAGGTTGCCGCCTTCTGTGCTTCGGAGCCGAACGCCGGCTCGGACGTCTCGAACGTGCGCACGCGCGCCAAGTTCGACGAGGCAACGAACGAGTGGGTTATCAACGGCCAGAAGGCGTGGGCCACGAACGGCGGGATCGCCGACGTGCACGTCGTGATCGCGACCGTCGACCCGGAGCTCGGCTCGAAAGGGCATGCGGCGTTCATCGTGCCGATGAGCGAGGCGAAGGGCATCTCGCAGGGCACGAAGGTCTCCAAGCACGGCCTGCGCGCCTCGCACACCGCCGACGTGTTCCTCGACGACTGTCGCGTCCCGGCCGAGTACGTGCTCGGCGGCAAGGACAAGCTCGACGAGCGCATCGCCCGCGTGCGCGAGGGCAAGAGCTCGAAGTCCCAGGCGGCGATGCAGACGTTCGAGGCCTCACGCCCGACGGTCGGCGCCCAGGCGCTCGGCATCGCCCGCGCGGCCTACGAGTACGCCTTGGAGTACGCCAAGGAGCGCGAGCAGTTCGGCCGCAAGATCATCGAGAACCAAGCGATCGCGTTCACGTTGGCGCGCATGAAGATGGAGATCGACGCCGCCCGCCTGCTCGTCTGGCGCGCCTCCTGGATGGGACGCAACCAGGTCAAATTCGAGAACGCCGAGGGCTCGATGTCAAAGCTCAAGTCGGGCGAGGTCGCCGTCTGGGCGACCGAGCGCGCGATGCAGATCCTCGGCGGCAACGGCTACACGCGCGAGTTCCCCGTCGAGCGCTGGCACCGCGACGCGAAGATCTACGACATCTTCGAGGGCACCGCCGAGATCCAGCAGATCGTGATCGCGCGCGCGATCAGCGGCATGCACATCAAGTAGCTACCAGGCTTGGTCGGCGCCGCAGTGCGGGCAGGCGACGGTCGTGGAGACCGGTGCGGCGAACACGTAGCCGCACTCGCAGCTGTAGGAGGCCCGATCGAGCGGGCCGCCGGCCGCGCGCACCCGCTCGACGGCGATGTCGCGCGGGCTGTGGACGGAGATCTCGGGCTCGACCGTCCGCCTGAGGGCCGGCAAAGGCAGGCGTCCAACCCGGTGCTCGGCCCGGCGCTTGGAGCGGTGCGGGCGCGAATGCCGCTCGGCGAGGGGTTTGGTGAAGCTCTTTGGTCTCATGACGCTCTACCAATAAGAACTCGGCCCACGGGGGAAGGTTTCGCTCCCGAAGCGAGATTTCCTGGCCGAATAGCCAGATAGGCCACGGCGACGGATCGAATCCAGCTGCCCCGCGCGGCGAGGAAACAGGTTTGAGATACTGGGGGCGATGAACCCCGCGCGCAAGCGAACGGTGCGGCTGGTGGTGGCGCTGAGCGCGGCCGTGGTGCTGGCGAGCGCGCTGATCTACACCAGCTTCAGCGCCGCTTCTCCGGCTCTCAGCCCCAGCCAGCTCGTCCGCGAGGCACAGCCTGGCCGCAGCTATCTGCTGACGGGCACGGTCGTCAGCCACTCGGTCGCGCGCGACGGCTCCGTGCTGAATTTCAGCATCGCCGATCGCGCCGGCGGCGCGACGGTCCCGGTCGCCTACACAGGCACCGTCCCGGACCCGTTTCGCGAAGGGCGCGAGGTGATCGTCACGGTCGAGAAGCAGGGCGGGCGCTACGTCGGCGAAGCCAACTCGCTGATCACCAAGTGTCCGTCGAAGTACAAAGAAGCGCCGCCCTCCGAGAAGCAGAACTCCTGAGCCGCTGATGGCCCTCCTCGGCCGCATCTGCCTGCTGCTCGCGCTCGTCGTATGCGCGTATGGGATCGGCGCCTCGATCTACGGGGTGCGGACGGGGCGACTTGAGTTCTCTGAGTCCGGCCGGCGCTCGGTATACGCGCTGGCGGGCATCCTGACCGTCGCCTTCGCCGTGCTGGAGGTCGCGTTCTTGCACAACGACTTCGCCTTCAACACGGTCGCCGACACGTCGAGCAGGACGACGCCGACCTTCTACAAGGCGGCCGCGGTCTGGTCCTCGCAGGAAGGCTCGCTGCTGCTCTGGGCCTGGCTCTTGTCCCTGTGGTCGAGCCTCGTGCTGTTCCTCACGCGCGGGCGCCTGCGCGACGTGGCGGCCTACGCGACGGCGATCCTGCTCGGCTTCGGCGGGTTCTTCATCGCGCTGATGGTCTTCTACGCGCAGCCGTTCGCCACCACCAACCCGGCGCCGAGCGAAGGCGTCGGGCTCGACCCGCTGCTGCGCTTCCCGACGATGATGATCCACCCCCCGATGCTCTACTCGGGCTACACCCTCTGCACGATCCCGCTCGCCTTCGGCATGGGGGCGCTGCTGGCGCGGCGGGTCGACGCGGAGTGGATCAAACTCGTCCGTCGCTTCGCGTTCGCCGCGTGGTTCTTCCTCGGCATCGGCATCCTGCTGGGCGCGCGCTGGTCCTACTCGGAGCTCGGCTGGGGCGGCTACTGGGGCTGGGATGCGGTCGAGAACGCCTCGCTGATGCCATGGCTGACGGGCACCGCGTTCCTGCATTCGCTGATGATCCAGGAGAAACGGGGCATGCTGAAGGTGTGGAACGTCTCGCTCGTGCTCGCCACGGGCACGCTCGCGATCATGGGCACCTTCCTCGTCCGCAGCGGCGTCCTCAACTCGATCCACGCGTTCGGCGGCGCGACCCTGGGCGTGCCCTTCGTGGTGCTGATCGCCGTGCTGATCGCCGCCTCGATTTATTTGGTGGTCACGCGCCGCGAGATGCTGCGCTCGGAGCACCGGTTGGACTCGCTGATCTCGCGCGAGGCGGCCTTCCTCGCCAACAACCTGGTGCTCGTGGCGCTCTGCTTCGTGATCTTCTGGGGCACCTACTTCCCGTTGATCTCCCAAGCGCTGACCGGCCAGGAAGCCTCGGTCGGGCCCCCCTGGTTCGACCGCTACACGGTGCCCTTGGCGCTGATCCTCGTGCTGCTCAGCGGGATCGGCCCGGCGATCGCCTGGCGTCGCGCGACGCTCGTCAACGCGCGCCGCAACTTCGTCGTGCCGACGGCCGTCGCGCTGCTCACGCTGCTCGTCCTGCTCGGCGTGGACATCAGGGAGAAGCCCTTTGCGATCGCGATGTTCTGCTGCGCCGCGTTCGTCGCGGGGAGCATCGGGCAGGAGTTCTTCCGCGGGGTGCGCGCGCGCGGGGCGATGGCCGGCGAGACGCCTCCGGTCGCGCTCGTGGCGCTCGTGCGGCGCAACCGCAGGCGCTACGGCGGCTACATCGTGCACATCGGGATCGCGGTCCTGTTCGTGGGCGTGGCCGCATCCTCCTCCTTCCAGCACGCCTCCGAGCTGGGCCTCTCGCCTGGCCAGTCCACCCGCGTGGGCGCCTACACAGTCCGCTACGTGCGCCCCACCGCGAGCGTGACCCCCGACTACGACTCGACCAACAGCCAGGGAGGCCGCGAACTGAGCGCGGTCATACGCTCCGAGCGGGGCGTGACCCTGGGCCCCGACACGGCTCGCACCGGCGCGACCCTCAGCCTCGGCGCCGTGCTCGACGTGAGCAAGGGCGGGCACCATGTGACGACGCTGCGCCCGAGCGAGGGCTACTACGCCTCCGAAGAACCCACCCAGGGGTCGGTCGGGCACCTGATCGGCGGCCAGCCGGTCAGCCACGTGGCCCTGAACGCCGGCGTCACCCGCGACGTCTGGAGCGCGATCGCGCCGAACATCGAAACGCCGCGGCTGAAGCGGATCGTCGCGCTGGGCAACAAGACGCTCCCCTACATCCATCCCGGCGAGGGGATGGTCGCGATCGCGGCGATGGCGAGCGCCTACATGCAGAATCCGCCGCAGGCGCAGTTCCACCTGATCGTCTCGCCGCTGGTGATGTGGATCTGGATCGGCGGCCTGATCGTCGCCGGCGGCGCCCTGATTGCGATCTGGCCGGCGCCGAGCGTTATCCGCCGCCGTGTGAGCGTGCGGGGAGGCGCGTCGTCGGCGCTGGAGGCTGCGCGGGAGGCCAAGTACCGCGAGATCCGCGACGCCGAGCTCGACTATCGCTGTGGCAAGCTCTCGCGCGAGGACTACGAAGCCGTCGACGCGACGCTGCGCGCGGAAGCGATCACGATCCTGGACCGACTACGACCGGTCGAACGAGCCGAGAAGTCGGAGGAGGGCGAGTCCGAGGAGCGGGAGCTCACGCCCACGGGTGTTTGAACTGCGCTCCTAGGGCGTCGCTGAGCAAGCGAGGCAAGATCGAAAAGGCCCACCCACCCGTGTGGCGTGCTACGCACGCGTGCTGGACGATCGGGGATCCCGTCGATCTCCGATCGGTGAGGACAAAGCCTCGCGCCGTCTCAGCGGCGTCCTAGGCCTAGGCCCATGGGCGCTTGAGCAATACGATCGCATTCAGCACGAAGAGAACCGCGAAGAAGATCGTCCAGCGGTTGAGGTTGCGCTCGACCATCGAGCCACCGCCGAGCGGGCCCTGGCCGCTGCCGACACCGAACGCGCCGGACAGCCCGGAGTCCTTGCCCGAGTGCATCAGCACCAAGAAGATCACGATCACCGAGATCGCGACCTGGAGGACCGAGAGGATTGTTTCCATCGCCCTTAAGCCTACAAGCTAAGGACAGGGAACCGTCGTGGTGGCGACGCCCGTAGTGCCATCGGCATAGGTGAGATCGGCCGCGAACGGGAAGCCGCCGGCCGGGCAGTGGGAGGGCACGACGACCGTGTTGGGGTTGTGCGCCTTGAAGCGCATGCCGCCGATCGTCAGCGAGAAGTTGACCACCGAGGCGTCCGGCTCCAGGGGGATCGTGGGAATTGGAGGGATGCTCATCACCAGCTCTTCGCCATAGGGCGCTCGATCGGGGAGCACCGCCCCGGTGACGACGACCCGCTCGTCGAGCGGCGTATAGCCCTGGCCGAGGATCTCGATCGTCGGATTGCCGTTCTGCAGCGGGCCGAGGAAGGCCCAGACGGTGGCTTCCTCGGGTTCGAGTTCAGATCCCGCGTGCACATCCGCGAGGGCGTGTCCACTGCCGATCTGCGATCGCGCCGGGCAGCCGCGCGCGCCGCGCGCCTGCAGATGCGCTCGCGTGCAGTCGCGCAGGCTGGGAATGTGCATCCGCAGCCCAGGAGGGAGGTGCAGCACGGCCCTGCGTACCGGCGAGGGCGCGCCGAATTCCCCGCCGCTGAAGTGGACCGTGAAGGCGAAGGCCGCCTGCGCGCCGAGCCGGTCGGGGGAGAACGCGGTCTTGATCGTGGCCGTCGTTTCCGAGAACGCGGTTTCCGCCCCGGCGGGCGCCGCCTGTGCGAAGCCCAGTGTCAGGGCGAGACACACGGCCGCCGCGACGCCGGCCGCGCGCGCGGCCGCGGGCATACGGCCAGAAGGGCTGGGTCGGCCAACACGAGCGGCGGCGATCGCCGGGCGCCCGGTCCGAACGCTGATGGGTGAGGAGAGCATCTGCCGTCCCTACTACCGGCCCGGGCAGGGAATGGCGCCCTTGACGGTGTTCGTGGTGCCGTCTGCGAAGCTGATTTCCGTCTTATACGGAAAGCCGCCGTGGGGGCACTTCTTGGGGACGATGATCCCCTTCACGTGGAACAGCGTGCGCTTGCCGTGGACCGTCTTGTAGTAGGCGGCGTTCGGGGCGCCGAGCGTGATGAAGATTTCTTCGGCCGAGGCGTCGGAGGCCCCCGGCAGCGTGGGGATCAGCGGCACGACGAAGGTGAATCCCAGCCCATACGGCGGGGGCTCCTTGACCACCTGGGCCCTGAGCACGAGCTGCACCGAGACCGGCGTGATGGCGTTGAGATAGGCCAGCAGCACGAGGTGCCCGTTTTCGTTGGGCCCGCGGAAGAAGTTGAGCGTGAAGTGCTCTTTGATGACTTCTTTGGCCAGCTCCAGCACCCCCGTCCCGCCGCCGAAGCCGGCTTTGGAGTCCGTCGGACAGGCTTTCGGTTCGAGCGTGGCTTCCAGCGTGGCGGGATTGCAGATCCCGACGCCTTCCACGTTCAAACCAAGTCCCGCGGGGCCCATCACGGTGGTCTTGATGATCGGCGTCGGGACGAGTTCGTTGGTCGAATGGATCGTCGCGGTGCCGTGAACGTTCGTGGGCGCGCCCAGCTTGTTCGGGGAGAAGGCGGCGGTGACCGTCAGGGACTCCGCCGCCAGCGCCACGGCCACGGTGGCCAGCAGCACGCAGACAGTGATTCCCGCGAGGATGATCCGCTTTCTGCTCATTTGCGCTTCCCCCGCTCCCCTAAGCCGCCGGACGTGTTGCCAGACTCATCACCTAAGCAAACCCTCGAGCGGGAAGGATAGAGCCGTTTGCGACAAACGGTCGCAGTGGGAGCCAAGCGCGGGACGCAGGCAGGAGGATTGTCCGCGCTCGCGAAAAGGCAGGAAGTGCCGGTTTTCGGGCGATTTGTTGGCGTGATTACGAATCCTTTACGGGTTCCTGCTTGCCTGCCGATATGAATGCCAGTGGGCGTGCCCCCGATCGTGGGCTAGCTGCGCCGACCTACGACCCCGACCACGACCATGGGACCGCACGATGACCAACTTCGACGCAGGCCGCCGGTGATCCGCACGAGTTCGCGTCGCTGGGCGTGGCGCGCAATGCTCTCCGCGCTCGCTGGGGGTGGGCTGACCGCGGCCGGCCTGAGCGGACCCCTCGCCGGCGGTGCGCTCGCCGCCGAGCCGGCGGGCACGCCGTCTCCATCTCCGACCGAAGGCTCCACCGCGCCGGTCACCACTCCCGCTCCGGCGCCCGCGGTTCCCCCGGCAGCAGCCGCACAGCCGACGAACACTTCGGCGACCACCGTTCCATCGGCGCCCCCCAGCACCCCGCAGCCGAGCGCTTCCGCACCGCCCGTCGTCCCGGCGGCCGGCACCGTGGAAGTGCCCACGGTGGTCGTGCAGCGCCGGCAGAAGACCACTGCGAGCAAGAACGTGAACCGCAACCTCAGTGCCACGCACGCGCAGCCGGGCGGTCGGCCGGTCGGCGGCGCCCAGGGCCCGACGATCCCATCGGGCGCCAACAATGTCGCGCCCTCGCCGCAGCTCGTGGCCGCCGAGGCCGGAGCGCTCGCGGCGGAGCTCGCCTCCTCGGCGGCGTCCGCACAGGCCCTCGGCTTCTACCGCATCCCGCTATTTCTGCTGCCGATCTACCGGGCGGCCGCGATCCAGTACGGCGTGCCGTGGCAGATCCTCGCCGCGATCAACGAAGTCGAGACGAACTACGGCAGCGACCTCTCGGTCTCGAGCGCCGGCGCCGAGGGGTGGATGCAGTTCGAGCCCTCGACCTGGCTGCAGTACGGCGTCGACGCCCTCGATGCCGGCTATGCCGACCCGTACAACCCGGTGGACGCGATCTTTGCCGCCGCCCGCTATCTGCATGCGGCCGGCGCCGCGAAGAACCTGCGCACGGCGATCCTCGCCTACAACCACTCCGAAGCGTACGCCAACTCGGTGCTCCTCCGTGCCAAGCTGATCTCCAGCTATCCCAAGTCCGTGATCGCGACGCTGACAGGCCTCGTCGATGCGCGCCTGCCCGTGACGGGCAAGCAGGTCGCGTGGGGTGCGCTGCTCCCCACGGCCCCGGCTCCCTCTGCCTCGAGCGCGACCGCGAACGCAACGGCGGTGACGGGCGATGCGGGGACTGGCCGGAGCACCCCCGGTGCGGGGACCGCCCAGAGCACCCCGCCCGTCAGCGGCTCTACGCCGGGCTCCGTGCCGGCGCCTTCGCCCACAACGGCCGCGGCGGCTGCGAGGAGCGGCGCCGAAAAGGCAAGCGCGGCCCCACAGTTCGTGGATCTGATGAGCGTTCCCGGTGCCGCGGTGGTCGCGGTGCAGGACGGTCGCATCCTCAAGCTCGGAAGCTCCCGCAAGCTCGGCAAGTACCTGATCCTGCGCGACATCTACGGCGATGTGTTCACCTACGCGGGGCTCGGCAGCATCGCGCCGAGCTATCGGCTGCCCAAGGTGCGCTCCGCGGCGCTGATCGCG
Organism: Solirubrobacteraceae bacterium; assembly: GCA_036511695.1. GTDB lineage: Bacteria > Actinomycetota > Thermoleophilia > Solirubrobacterales > Solirubrobacteraceae > Palsa-744. The sequence goes on from DATCBT010000035.1 coordinate 57,761, forward strand.
GCGGCGAAGCTCCCGGCGGCTGCCGCAGCAAACGGGAGCGCCGGCGCGGCAAACGGGAGCGCCGGCAATCCCGCTTCCGGCCAGCCGGCGAGCGCGAAGAGCGACCTGCCCCTCACCTTGCAAGTCAAGCGCTCGACCCATCAGAGAACCCCCTCACAGGACTTCGTCCCGGCCCGCTCGGCCGAATCGGTGCCGGCCACGACAGGCAAGGTGCGGCTGTTCGCCCATCCCGGCAACCCGGACGCGCTGGCGGCCGCCGCGCGCGTGACGACCTCCACGCCACGCGCCGGCAGCGGTCGCGGACTGCCGCTGCGGCGTGGTTCGCTCGTCGCCGAGGGCACGGTGCTCGGTCACGTGCGCATGCCCCACGCGGCACGCGATGGCCACCTGCGCTTCGCGATCCAGCCCGCCGGCGACCCGGGCGCGATCGATCCGCGGCCGGTCCTCGAGAATTGGAAAGAGCTCAGCGCGGCGCTGCACCCGCAGGGGGCCAAGGGTCAGACCGACCTGCTGGGGGCCACCGCGAGCGACGTGTTCCTGCTCTCCAAGAGTCAGCTCGAGCTTGCGGTGCTATCCGACCCGGGGGTCGAGCTCGACAACCGGGCTCGCCATGAGGTCGCGGCGGGGGCGGTCGACAGGCGCGTGCTGGCGGTGCTCGCCTTCCTTTCGCGCAGTGGCTTGAAGCCGACGGTGAGCGCCCTGCGTCGTGGCTCCGCTCAGATCCTCGCCTCCGGCAAGGTCTCCCCGCGCGACACCGGCGGCGCGGTCTATATCTCCCGGGTCAACGGCATCGCGATCGCCGGGCACGAGGGTTCCGGGACGATCACCGACACGACGATCCGAACGCTGCTCACCCTGCGGGGCGAATATGTGCCCAGCCAGATCGTCAGCCTGATGAAGTACCCCAACGCCGCGAACACGCTCGCCACGCGCAAGAGCGCAAGCGAGATCCAGATCGGCTTCCAGCCGCCCGCCGCGACGATCCCGCCGACCCCCGCGGCGGCCGCCAAGGCGGGGCATGCGGCGCACTCGGCGGCCTCCGGTCCGACGGCGCCTTCACCGTTCGTCGTGAGCGGCGCGCTGACCGTGGCTCAGTGGAACGCGCTGCTCGCGCACATCGGCTCGTTGCC
>DATCBT010000036.1:0-20586 GCA_036511695.1 Solirubrobacteraceae bacterium
CAGGGTCCTGAAAGGGCTCCAGCCGGCCAACCGAGCGATGCCGGCGCCGTCCCCGCGGAACCATCAACGCTCTGGTGGACGCGATCACCACCACCCGGGCCGCAAGACCCCGCGCGCCGCACCCTTTACGCAACAGCCACGACGAATCACGAGAGTCCAGATCGCACCTCGATTGGCTGCCGCTTCCAGCCAAGAGTGAGAGGACTGGCCGAACCTAACTGGACGGCGCTGCGGCTACAGGCTGCCGCCGACGCTGGGCCAGCTTCTGATACTTCTCAGCCTCGTCGGAGTAGCCGAGGCCCGTGAGAAGGGCGGAGTCGGTCAGCGCGACGAGTGCCTCGGGCTCGCTCAACGGCAAGAACTTGCCCCCGGTGGCCACGTAGGCGCCGCTGGGTCCGTCATAGCCTTTGATCTTCCGTTGCTTGGGCATCGCGTCTTTAGTCTCCGTCGGGGAATCGTGCTTTGACCAGCTTATCGGCTAACAGCGCCTGAAGCGGGAGATAGGATTGCCGCCCGTCGCTGCGCAGGGCGGCTCCGAGCGCGCGTTGATGGGCGTCGAAGTCCTCCAAGGCGACGCAGGCGAGGCCGCTGCGTACCAGTGCGTACTGCAGGAGCGTGAACGCGGTGCGGCCATTCCCATCCAGGAACGGGTGGGTGGAGAGAACCTTGGCGTAGAAGCGGACTGCGGTGAGCACGAGCTCGTCGAGCGAAATCGCGTCGGGTTGCTCCTGCGCGGCGGCCGTCTCGTTGAACTCTAGGCAGATTTCCTCGAGACGGCGCGGGACGCGGGCGCCGGCCGTGGCGCGTTCGCTCTTGACCATGGGGTGCTCGGCGGCGCCCAGGACGATCCCATAGCGCCCCTCTTCCTTTGACTTGCGGAGATGCCCGGCGTGCTCGGGGAACGTGGTCACGAAGATGATCTCGTGCAGGCGGCGAATCGCATCGACCGTAATGGGGCGCTGCGCCATGCCGTGAACGACGGCGACGACGGTGGCGAGCCCGACGCGCTCGGCGATCTGCTCCCAGGTCTGCGCGGGCGACAGGTTCTCGGCTGAGTGGAACGGCGAATCGGGCACGTCGTTGAAGGGGCCGAAGGTCTGAGCTGCGGCGATCTCCGCCGAGCCCCGCAGCTGATCGACCTGGTTCTGATCGGCGGCATATAGGGCCTCCAGATGCTCGTCGTCGAACAGGTTGTGTCCGCTCATGGAATGCGGCTCGGCAGTCGATCTCGACGGGCCCGTGCTGTGCTCACGCTGCGACCGGCTCCGGGGATGCCGCGGCCGCATCTTCGTCCTCGAACGCCACCGCCAGTCTTTGCGCGGCGTCGGCCTTGGACTTGTAGTGCAGGTAGCGCATGGTGGTCTGGACGTTGGCATGTCCCATCCACTCCTTCAGCTCCAAGATTGACTCCGCCTGCTCAACCGCGCGGGTTCCGAAGGTGTGGCGCAGATCGTGGAAGCGCAGGTTGCGCAGTCCGGCTCGGCCGAGCGCGGCCTTGTACTCGGCGCGCACGTCTTTGGAATCCACGTGGCCGCCCGCGGCGCCGGCGAACACGAGGTCGCCGTCGCCGGTGAAGCGCTCGCGCTGGCCGAGGCGAGCGAGGGCCGTTGCGACCTCGCGAACCATCGGGACCGAGCGAGGTTTGCCCGACTTGGGACTGCTCTCGCCGCCGATCGTGAAGCTGCGTACGACGCGGATCGTCTCGGCGGCGAAATCCACCTCGCCCCAGCGCAGGGCGAGCAGCTCGCCCATGCGCAGTCCGGTGAACGGCCCCACCACACCCGCGGAACCCAGGGGTAGGCAGAACCGCACCACAGAGCCAAAACCCCGTGCGGGACCGGGACCAGAACCTGACGCGAAACCTGACGCAGCCCGCGACAACTTTCGCGACAGGTTTACGACACGGTTTCGGCCGCCCTGGGCACTCTGTTTTAGGATCAGTCGAACATAGATGACGCTCCGCGCAAGTCAAGTTCTCGGGGCAAAGTTGGCGCGAAAACGCTCACGATGATCAGCAGCCCGAGCGTTGGGCAGATCATGTGGTGCGGTAGCTGGATGCGACCCGGAGAGCAATCTCGGGACCAAATGGGGACCAAATCGCAGATCGGCGGTGTCCCCGCCGTCAAAACCCACCCATTTCCAGCCACAACAAAATGCCCCGTGCGGGACTCGAACCCGCCCCACCGGATTAAAAGTCCGGCGCTCTACCAGATGAGCTAACGGGGCTTGCGCGGCGCAGTCTGCCAGATGAGTCGAGCAGCCGCAGGAGGCGACGCGGACACATCGGACAGATGCGTACGTCAATCGCCCGCGGCGATGCGGAGCATCTCCTCGATCCGGGTGAGCTTGACACGCGGCCGCCCGGAGGCCTCTCCGAGCGTGCGCTCGTGGCGGTCGATCGAGGACCAGCCGTCGTAGGTGACGAGCTCCGGCCGGCGCTCGCGCAGCAGCCGCTCGATCGCGGCGCCGTCGGGAGTTTGGGGAGCCCGCCCACCCACGTGCAGGTCGGGCACGCCCGCAGCGACGTCGGCGAAGATCGCGTCGACGGTCTCTTGGGCGTCCTTCTTGTTCGTGCCGATCACACCGGAGGGGCCGCGCTTGATCCAGCCGACGGCGTACTCGCCGGGCAGTGGGGCGCCGCTCGCGGGATCGAGGACGCGCCCGGCGGCGTTGGGGATGATCGCGCGGCGCTCGTCGAAGGGCACGCCGGGCAGCTGGATGCCGCGATAGCCGATCGCGCGGAAGACGAGGCCGGCGGCGATCCGCTCGCGCTCGCCGGTGGCGTGCGCCCGGAGCTTGCCCTCGGCGTCGGCGACGAGCTCATTGCGGACGAGCTCGACGGCGCCAAGATGCTCGCGCTCATCGGCGACGAGGGCGACGGGCGAGAGGAGGAAGCGCAGGACGATCCGCTTGGGGCGGCCGGCGGGGGGGCGTTCGGCGTAGGAGCGGAGGATCTCGACGTTGCGCCGTGAGGTGATGTCGGCCTCGGCGGCTGGATCGTGGACGGCGAGCGCGCGGTCGAGTTCCGCGGGGTCGACGATGACGTCGGCGTCGCCGAGCTCGCCGAGCTCGAGCAGCTCCGGGTTGGTGAAGGCCGCCTGCGCGGGCCCGCGGCGGCCGACGATGACGACCTCCGAGACGCGGTTGCGGGCGAGGACCGCGAGCGCGTGGTCGGCGGTGTCGGTGGGGGCGAGCTCGGCGGGGGCGAGGACGAGCATGCGGGCGACGTCGATCGCGACGTTGCCGTTGCCGATCACGACGGCGCGCTCGGCCGCGAGCAGGTCGAGCTCGAGGTCGGTGTGGTCGGGATGGCCGTTGTACCAGCCGACGAACTCGGTGGCGGCATGGGAGCCGGGGAGCTCTTCGCCGGGGATCGAGAGCGGGCGATCGAGGGGCGAGCCGGTGGCGTAGACGATCGCGTGGTAATGGGAGAGGAGCTCCGCGTGTGAGACGTGCTCGCCGAAGGTGAGGTTGCCGAAGAAGCGAAAGCGCGGGTGGGCGGCGGTCTTCTCGTAGACGCGGGTGACGGACTTGATCTTGGGGTGGTCGGGGGCGACGCCGGAGCGGACGAGGCCCCAGGGCGTGGGCAGCCGCTCGAGCATGTCGACCTCGAAGTCGACCGCATGCCCGCCCGCCCCATGCCCGCCCGCCCCCTTGAGGAGGTGCCCGGCCGTGTAGAAGCCGGCGGGCCCGGAGCCGATCACTGCTACGCGTATCGTGGACTCACTTGGGGTCATGGGGTTGGGGTGATGGGGATGGGGGATGGGCGCGGCCCGACTCGAACGGGCGACCCCCTCGGTGTAAACGAGGTGCTCTGGCCAACTGAGCTACGCGCCCCTCGGTGAGGGGACCTGAAGGCTAGCGAGCCTGCGAAGCTGTGCGGGTGGGCAGAGCCGGCCGAATCGCTGTTGGGCTGGTGGGGGTGATCGTGCTGCTGCTGATCCTGGCGCAGGTCTTCCTGCCGGCGATCGCGGCGAGCAGGGTGCGCGCGCGGGTGGGGCGATACGGGACGGTGGAGAGCGTGGTCGTGAAGGCGTGGCCCGCGGTGGAGCTGCTGTGGGGGAGGGCGGAGTCGGTGAGGGTGACGGCGGGGAGCCTTGCGATCAGCCCGGGGCAGACGGCGAAGCTGCTGTGGGAAGCGCATGGGGTGGAGAGGATGAGCGTGACGGCCGCGAACGTGAAGGAGGGTCCGCTGCAGCTGCACGAAGCGAGCTTTGAAAAGCATGGGGACGCGCTGAAGGGGCAGGCGTGGACCTCGCAGGCGGACGTGAAGGCGGCGCTGGGGGAAGGCTTCGAAGTGCGGCTGCTGCGCAGCGGTGGCGGACAGGTGGAGGTGAGCGCCGGCGGCGGTCTGTTCGGCGTGAGAGCGTCGGTCGACGCGGTTGCGCGCGCGCAGGGGGGCAAGCTGGTCGTGCGCCCGCGGGGCTTGCTGTTGGGGGGGCTGCAGCTGACGCTGTTCGCCGATCCGCATGTGCGCGTCGAAGGCGTGGGCGCGAGCGCGGCGGCAGGCGCCGGCGGGGTGGCGGGCTATCGGCTGGAGATGCGGGCGAGCCTGCACTGAGCGGCGTCGAATCGCTCCCGCCCGGTCGCAGCTGGGTGGCTGCGCGGGGGCGCTTTCAAGCCACCGCTGCAAGCCCTGAGACGGGCGTGGCGGTACGGGGGTGGACGATCATGGGCAGGCCGTCCTTGGGGCTGATGGTGGGCATCTGGCGGATCTTCAGACGGAAGTCCGAGGGAAGGGAGAGCGTGAAGCGGGCGAGCATGAGCGTGGCGATCGTGCGGATCTCGAGCTGGCCGAAGCGCATGCCGATGCAGGTGCGCGAGCCGCCGCCGAAGGGGACGTAGGCGCCCTTGGGCAGGGCGGCCTTGGCCTCGGGGGTGAAGCGCTCGGGACGGAAGTCCTCCGGCTCGGGGTAGACCTCGGGCAGGTGATGGGAGGCCCAGGAGGAGTAGTTGACGAAGGCGCGGCCGGGGACGGAGTGCCCGGCGAACTCGAACGGCTCGACCGAGCGGCGCGGTCCGATCCAGGCGGGCGGGTACTTGCGGAGGGTCTCGTCGAGAACCATCTCGAGCTCGGACAGCTCGCCGGAGGGGGCGTCCTGCTCGGCGAGCAGGCGGGCGACGATCTCGGGGTGGTGGGCGAGCTCGTAGAACATGAAGGCGACGGTCGAGGTGGTGGTGTCGTGGCCGGCGAACATGAGCGTCATGACCTCGTCGCGAACCTGCAGATCGGTGAGCGTGGTGCCGTCTTCGTCGTGGGCGTCGAGGAGCAGCGAGAGGATGTCCTCGCCCCGCTCGCCGCTGCGACGGCGGGAGGAGATCTCCGAGTAGATCAACCGGTCGAGCGAGCGGGCCGCCCGCTGCAGGCGCGCCCAGGGCGTGAAGGGGCCGCGGAGCATGCGGAAGGCGTAGTCGGAGGCGTAGAAGGAGAGAGCTTGCTCGAACAGCCCGGCGGCGTCGACCGAGCGCGCGGTGGCGCCGTCGGGGTCGAGGCCGAAGAGCGCGCGCATCGCGATGCGCAGGGCAAGGCGGCGTGTCCACGAATAGAGGTCGATCTGAGCGCCGAGGGTGAGCCGGTCGAGCGCGCTGGAGGTCTCCTGGACCATCACGTCGACGGAGGCGGCGATCCGCTCGCGGTGAAAGCCGGGGAGCATGATCAGGCGCGAGCGGCGGTGGAAGTCGCCGTCGATCGTGAGCAGCCCGTCGCCCATCAGGCCGATCAGGTCGCGGAAGTGCGATTCACGCCAGGTGAAGTTGGCGGCGTGGGAGACGGTGATGTAGTGGTTGGCGGCGGGCCCGAGCATGAAGACGACGTTGCCGTGGAAGAGCCGCAGCGTAAAGACCGGCCCGAAGCGCTCGTAGGCCTCGAGCAGCATCGGCAGCGGCTCATCCGCGAAGCGCCGCGTGCGCGCGAGCGAGAAGCGCGTCTCGCCCGGCGGAAAGGGAACGGTGGCGGCGCGCTCCTCGCGCAGATCGCCGAGCAGCGCGGCGAACGGATTGCCGTCGAGCAGCGGAAGAGGTCCGACAAGCGCCACGGCGAGAAGACTAGAGCAAACCTGGCCGAGCGGCCAGTTTTCGCTTGAAAGGTCCTGTCACGGCCGCAAAAGGTCCATGCCTGGAGCATGAAGATCCCGGCCTGGAGTAGGAAAGGTCTCCGCCCGGGAGCTGACTCGCTGCCGCAGCAGGCCGGTGAGCGAGAAGCCTTGGCATACTGGGGAGGCGCGCGGAGTCATAGACGCAGCTTCGGCGCACACGCGGGGACGTAGCTCAGTTGGTTAGAGCGCCGGCCTGTCACGTCGGAGGTCGCGGGTTCGAGTCCCGTCGTTCCCGCTTTTGTCACCCCGAAAGTTGGTGCTCGACGCTGGCAGAGGCTGATCGTCGGCGAGACGACGGTCAAGACCCACGTGGCAGCGCGACGCCGACTATCGTCCACGTGGACATGATGCAGTCGTCGCAGCCCACGGCGCCTGGCTCGCCTTTTGCCGCGGAGTAAGCGAAGTCCAGAGCCGGAGAAAGTAAGCGACCAGCTCGAGCGCTGGCTGAGTGGCGACGGCGACAAGACCCTGGGCGGCCTGATTGAGCTCTTCCAGGAGAAGAGTTTCGCGATCCTCTTCGTGCTCCTGCTCGGCGTGCCGGCGCTGCCGCTGCCCACGGGCGGCGCGACACATGTGTTCGAGATCGTCGCGGTGCTGCTCGCGCTCGAGCTGATAGCGGGCCGCGAGGAGATCTGGCTGCCGCAGCGCTGGCGCAAGCTCGAGCTGGCGGGTGAGAAGCAGCAGCGCTTCATCGCCGCGCTGATGAAGGCGATCCGCTGGCTCGAGCGCTTCTCCCGACCCCGCTTGCGCTTCCTGTTCGATCGTCGCTTGAGCAACATCGTCTTTGGGCTGCTCGTGATCGCCGGGTCCGTCGGTGCCTTCCTCGCCCCTCCGTTCACGGGGCTCGACACGCTGCCCGCGCTCGGCGTGGTGCTGCTGTCGCTCGGCGTGCTGCTCGAGGATTTCGTCGTCGTGGTCGTGGCGCTCCTCGTCGGAATCGCCGGCGTCGTACTCGAGGTCTTGCTGGGCAGCGCGGCGATCCACGGCCTCGGAAATCTCCTCTAGGCAGGTCTGCCCGGCTGACAGGTGACATCGGCGGATCGGATGGAGGTGAGGCTCTGCCCGCCGGGCCGGTTACATCGGCGGCTCGGATGGAAGTGAGGCAGGGAACGAGTGCGCGCCGGATTCCAGGCGCTCGCGCTCGCTCGTCTCGGTATCGAGGGCTGCCCGTGCCGCGGCGAGCGCCTCGTCGAGGCGCTCGCGCTCGGGACCGTCGGCAGCGGCACGACCGCCCTGCGCGACGGCTGCGAGTGGCTGCAGGACATCCATCGGCAGTGGCAGCACGATCGTGGAGCTCTGGTTACTGCTGACCTCCAACAGCGTCTGGAGGTAGCGCAGCTGGATTGTCACGGGGTTGCGGCTGATCACGTCGGCCGCGTCATTGAGCCGTGCGGCGGCCTGGAACTCGCCCTCGGCGTTGATGATCTTTGCGCGGCGCTCGCGCTCGGCCTCGGCCTGACGCGCCATCGCGTGCTGCATCCGCTCCGGGATCTCGACGTCCTTAATCTCGACCGTGGTGACCTTGACTCCCCAGGGCTCGGTCTGATCGTCGATGATCTGCTGGAGGTGCTCGTTCAAGCGCTCGCGCTCGGACAGCAGCGCGTCGAGCTCGGCCTTGCCCAGCACCGAGCGCAGGGTCGTCTGGGCGATCTGCGTGGTGGCGGCCAGCACGTCCTCGATCTCGAGCACCGACTTCGTAGAGTCGATGATCCGGTAGTAGGCGACCGCGGTGACGCGCGCAGGCACGTTGTCGCGCGTGATGATCTCCTGCGCCGGTATCTGCAACGTGATCGTGCGCAGGCTGACGCGGACCATTCGATCGATCGCGGGCAGCAGGAAGATCAGTCCCGGCCCGCGCTGGCTGGTCACACGGCCGAGACGGAAGACGATCCCGCGCTCGTACTCGCGCAGCACACGCACCGACACGCCTGCGAGCACGAGCGCCGTTATCGCTACGCAGCCGAGGGCGATGAGGAGCGCGAGGATCACGCGATCAGCTCCCACTCCTCGGCGCGGCGCACGGACAGCGTCAGGCCGCTGACGCGCTCGACCACCACCGGATCACCCTCGCGCAGCGCCTGCTCGTCGATTTCCGCCCATTCGTTGCGGGCGCGCCAGAGAGCCCCGTCGATGAATACCTGGCCGCGGGGCTCGCTCCAGCGACGAACCACGCCAACCCGGCCGCACAACGCCTCCGCGCCCGCCTGGATACGCGTGCGTCGCACGCTCGCTGCCTTGCGCGCCACCACGAGCGCCCATCCGCCGGCCACCGCGCCGAGCCCGACACCGACCGGCACGGCGAGCACCGCGCTACCACCCAACGCGGTGATGAGGACGATCCCACCGGCGATCAGCGCCACCCCCCCCGCCATACCGAGGGCCCCGCTGGGCACGTGAGCCTCGGCAACCACCAGCGTGGCACCCATCAGCAGCAGCGCGAAGCCGAGCGCGGTCATATCAAGTCCTCCACAACGATCATACGACGCCAGAGCGCCTGTCCCCCGCTGCGCCCCTGCACCCCGAAGTCCTTGTCCCGCGCTGGGCTCCTGTGCCCCGACGCCCTCAACCTGCCGCCGAGTGGCTACCCTTTGTCGCATGTGTCGGAACATCCAAAATCTCTATAACTTCGAGCCCTCTGCGAGCGACGAAGAGGTGCGCGGAGCGGCCCTGCAATACGTGCGGAAGATCAGCGGTTTCAGCAAGCCATCGCAGGCCAATGCCGAGACGTTCGAGCGCGCCGTCGACGAGATCGCGGCGGCCTCGACGAGGCTGTTGAACGAGCTGGTGACCGCGGCCCCGGCGAAGGACCGCGAGGCTGAGGCCGCAAAGCGCAGGGCACGCAGCGAACAGCGGTTCGCGGCTTAGCTCGCGCTCAACTTGTCTGCTCCATCGGTTGGGAGACTATCTCGACCGATCAATCTGACGCGAGACCGCTCCGTGGGGCTCTCTCGGTTGTTGGCGGTATCTATAGGCATGGCAGATCGGTTCACTGACAGCGACCGCCGCACGTTCATCAAGCGGGGGCTGCTCGCCGGCGGCTCATTGGCGGTGGCGGCGGCCGGCGCGCCCACGCCTGCCCAGGCCAGGCGACCGCACCGAGCGCGCCGCTCAGGCGCTGCTCGACGGCGACCGAACATCCTCGTGATCCTCGTCGATCAGCTGCGCGCGCCGGCCTGGGTGCCGGCCTCGATCGCGCTCGACACGCTGCTGCCCAACCTGGCCGCCCTGCGCCGGGGAGCGGTCAGCTTCGAACGTCATTACAGCGCCTCCAACGACTGCTCGCCCGCGCGCGGGGTTCTGCTCACAGGCCTCTACTCCCATCAGACCCGGTGCATGATCACGGGCCGTAGCCGGCTGTCCCCGAGGTTTCCGACGTGGGGAACCCTGCTGCGCGACATGGACTACGAGACCACGTGGTGGGGCAAGTGGCACTTGAACCCGCATGCCAACGCGTCGCTGAGCCAGTATGGCTTCGCGGGAGGCACCTACCCCTCGCCCAACGGTGCGCCTGGTCAGGGCACCGAAGTGGACCCGTCGATCGTCGATCAGTTTCAGGAGTGGTTCGCCGCAAGCGCCGGCCGCGGGCCGTGGTGCTCGACGGTCTCGCTCGTCAATCCCCACGACGTGGCTTGGTGGTATCGCTTCACGGGCGAAATCCCGCAGGAGGGCACCCCCCCGGAATGGGTCCGCCAGGTCCCGCCGAACTTCGAGACGCCGGAAGAGCTGGAGGCCCACGGCAAGCCGCTGTTGCACCGCTCGCTGCAGGAAACGGCCGCGCGCTCGTTCGGCGCGGTGCCGTTCTCCGGGCCCGAGCTCCTCAGCGCGTGGAGTGGCCTGATGAACACCTATCTGCTGCTGCAGAGCTATGTCGACCGCCAGATCGGCCGCGTGCTGGCCACGCTCGACTCTCGCCCCGAGGTGCGTGATAACACGGTGATCCTGTTCACCTCGGACCATGGCGAGTACGGGGGCTCGCACGGCATGCGCGGCAAGGGCGCCTCCGCCTATGAGGAGGCGATTCGCGTGCCCTTGTATGTGCGCGACCCGCGTGGCTTGGCGACAGCGGCCATCCAGGCTCCTCGCTATCAGCTCACCTCCAGCGCGGATGTCCTCGGGCTGCTGCTGAGCATCGCCGGCGGATCGAATGCGTGGCGCTCGGAGAGCTCGCTCGCGCACCTGTCCAATCGCCAAGACCTCGGCGCGATCTGTGCCGACCCGGCGGCACCCGGCAGGCCCTGGGTGCTGCACGCCACCGACGAGGACGTGACCGAGTTCGCCGGCGATTCGCACAACGCCGAAGCACCCCGTCACGTGGTGGCGCTGCGCACCCTGCAGGGCAAGCTGGGGCTGTACTCCAACTGGGGTCGGGGCGGCATCGAGATGCAATCCGCAGGCCAGGAAGTCGAGCTGTATGACTACAGCACCGCCGACGGCCAGGCGGAGTTGACCAACGAGGCCGGATCGGGCGCCCTGCAGGAGACACTCCAGTCGATCCTCGCAGAAGATGCGATCCCCAACGAGCTGCGCGCCCCCCTCCCCGGGTACCTGCAGAAGGCGCAGCGGGAGGGTATGAGGAACTATCTGGACGTCGAGGCGATCGAGAGCGAAAAGGCCTACGAATCCCATCTTGGCTCGCCGGTGTTTGAAGAATCCGCGTCGGAAGAGCCAATGCCGGGGTAGAGGTCGAGATAGAGGTGTGTCAGGCTGTGGGAATGAGCGCTCTCCCAGCCGGTCCCTCCGAATCCCCTGCGATCCAGACCGCGCGCTGGCTGCTACGGCCGATCGCCTTCATGGAGTCCGCCCGGCGGCGCTTCGGCGATGCGTTCAGCGTGCGCTTCCTCGGATTCGAGCGGCCGATGGTGATGCTGTCCGATCCCGAGGCGATTCGCGCGCTGTACACCGCGCACGAGCATCGGCTGCCGCCGGGGCGCACGATCGCGCTGCTGCCGGTGATGGGGCCGGGCTCGGTGCTGCTGCTGGAGGGCCGCGAGCACCTCGCGCGGCGCAAGCTGATGCTGCCGCCTTTCCATGGCGAGCGGATGCGCTCGTACGAGACGACGGTCCGTGCGGTCACCGAGCGCGAGATCGACAGCTGGTCCAAGGACCGCCCGTTCGCGATCCATCCGCGCATGCAGGCGATCACGCTCGAGGTGATCCTGAGCGCGGTGTTCGGCGTGACCGACCCGGCGCGCCGTGAGCGTCTGCGCGAACGTCTGCCGCTGCTGCTGGGTGAAACGTCCTCGCCCGCCCTGCAGTTTCGTGTGCTGCTCTCACGTCGCTTTCGCCGGGGGGATCCGCTGGCGAAGCTGGGCGAGCTGCTACGCGAGATCGATGGGCTGCTGCTTGCCGAGATCGCGGAGCGCCGCGCCGATCCGGATTCCACCCACCGCGAGCGCGAGGACATCCTCTCGCTGCTGGTGGCGGCGCGCTTCGAGGATGGCAGCGAGATGAGCGACCGCGAGGTGCGCGACCAGCTCGTCACGCTGCTGCTCGCCGGTCACGAGACGACCGCCACCGCGCTGGCCTGGACCTTCGATCTACTGCTGCGAAACCCCGCGACGTTGAAGCGGCTGACGACCGAGGTGGATGCGGGTGAAGAGGACAACTACCTGCGCGCCGTGATCTCCGAGTCGCTGCGCCTGCGCCCGGTCGTCCCGCTCGCGGGACGACGGCTGGCCTCGGATCTGAACATCGAGGGCATGAGCCTGCCCGCCGGTACCGATGTGACGCCGGCGATCTGGCTCACGCACACCCGTCCAGACCTCTATCCCGAGCCCTATGCGTTTCGTCCGGAGCGCTTTCTGGAGGAGTCGCCCACGACGTACGGATGGGTTCCGTTCGGCGGCGGCATCCGCCGGTGTCTGGGAGCGGCGTTTGCCGAAATGGAGATGCGGGTCGTGCTCGAGGCGGTCCTGCGGCGCCGCGTGCTGAGCCCCGGGAGCACTCACGCCGAGCGGGTGACGCGCCGCAACGTGACATTCTCGCCGCGTAACGGGACGCTACTGCGCAGCCGCCCGCGCAGGACTCCTTCGCCGGTCGGCGAGCCCGACCGCGTGCTCGTCGCGTAGACATTTAAACTAGCGTTTGGCTTGGTGCTCTAGTACCTTGCCGAAGGCGCCCTCGAGCTGGGTTGTCATCCGCTGCTTGAACACCGCCAGCAGCGCCTCGGAGGCGAGCGGTCGCAGCGCGCCGACGGCCTCGATCACCTCGTCCCAGCGCTCGTCCGGCTGTCCTTCCTGCTCGAAGGGATCCCACAGCTCCTTCAGGAAGAGCTTTGCGAAGGCCCTCGATATCGACTCGCAGTCACGGCTGACGCGCTCCATCAGAGCCAGCGCCGCGTGCAGCGAGATGCCGAGCGCCACGACCTCTTCGGCGGCCCGCAGCAGGGCCGGGCTGGGGACTTCGAAACGACCGTCGCCCAGCGGCACGAGCAGCTTCAGCTTGCGCACCCGCTCGATGTCCTTCTGGTGGACCTCGCCGAAGCTCTTCGCGAGCTCCTCGGCCGTCACGATCTCGGGAGTCTCGGCCTCAAACGGCGTGGTCACGGCGTGGCGCAGGCCGAGCAGCCGCTCGGCCAGGCCGTCCGATCCGCTCAGCAGTCGCTCGATCGCGGCGAGGTTGAAGCCGTCGGCCTGCAGGTCGAGGATCAGGCGCAGCCGCGCCACGTGGTCGGCGTTGTAGTAGCCCACCCGCGCGCGGACCTCCGGCGCGGGCAGCAAGCCGCGGGAGTGGTGGTTGCGGATGTTCCGCACCGACATGCCCACCGAGCCAGCCAGCTGCTCGATCGTCAGGTCATAGCCGGAGGAGGAGCTGGCCTGGGCGCGCTTGGGCGCGTCGATCGTGTCGGTTTTTGTTCCCGCCATCCGGCGCTAACGGTACCACGATCTATGTAACCTCATTTGAGGTAGCATGAGTTCAGGTCGTCCATGAGTGGGATCCGATGAACAACCCAGAGAACCGCGAACTGCACATGTCAGAGAAGTGCGAACTGCACATGCGCAGCCCACGGGTGCGCGTGATGCGAGCCTCGCTGTGCGCTCGCGGTGGTGGTGGCATAGATGGCTGAGCGAGGCGCGGTCCCGCGCGTATCAGAGGGCCGGCGCAGGGTGCTGGGGTTGATCCGCTCGTTCACCTCGCCGCTGTTGCCGGACGACTACCTCGAGCTGGTCAACCCCCTGTGGTCCACGCGCGAGCTGCGCGGGCGGATCGAACGGGTCGAGCGCGAGACGCCGAACGCCGCCACGGTGCTCGTCAAGCCCGGCTGGGAATGGGAGGGGCACAAGCCCGGGCAGTACCTGCGGCTGGGGATCGAGGTCGACGGCGTGCATCACTGGCGCGCGTACTCGCTCACCTCCGACCCGCAGCGGCCCGACGGCTGCATCTCGATCACCCCGAAGCTCGTCGCCGGCGGCAAGGTCTCGCCGTTTCTCCTCGGCGGCGTGCGTCCCGGGACGATCGTGCGCCTCGGCGGCGTGGAAGGCACGTTCGTGCTGCCCGACCCGCTGCCTCGCGGGCTGCTGTTCATCAGCGCCGGCAGTGGAATCACGCCGATCATGAGCATGCTGCGCGCGATCGCGCGGGCGGGCAAGCTGGAGAATGTCGTGCACGTGCACTGCGCGCGCAGCGAGGCGGAAGTGATCTTCGGGCGCGAGCTGAGCGAGCTGGCCGCCGGGCACATCGGCTACCGGCTGCACGAGCGCTTGACAGGCGCCGAGGGTCGTCTGACCGTGGAGCAGTTGGTTGAGTTGTGTCCCGATTGGCGCGCGCGTGAGACATTCCTGTGCGGGCCGGCCGGACTGCGGGAGACGCTGAGCGAGCGCTGGCAGCGCGACGGCGACCCGGTGAAGCTGCATGTCGAGCACTTTCAACCGGACACGGCGGTTGGCGAGGGCGAACGTGGCGAGGGTGGCACGATCGACTTCTGCTCGAGTGCCATCCAGGCTTCGAGCGACGGCGAGCAGCCGATCCTCGTGGCCGGCGAGCGCGCCGGCGCCAAGCTGCCCTTCGGCTGTCGCATGGGCATCTGCCACACCTGCGTCGGGCGGCTGCGCTCGGGTCAGGTGCGCGACCTGCGCACCGGCCGTGTCTACGGCCAGCCCGGCGAAATGATGCGCACATGTATCAACGCGCCCGAGGGTGCCGTCGAGATCGAGCTCTGATGTCTCAACTCAGTCCCTCGATCGCCACCACTCTCAGAATCACATCCACCGACCCAGCCGGACCCCCTCGAGGGGGTCTCATAAAAAGTCTTTCCCACCGTTTGCGATCGCCGATCCGAACAAGCCGATCCCCTAAGTCCCCCAACAGAGGAATCAGAAATGTCAGCCACCCAGATCGATAGCCCGACGGTCGCCGCGAGACTCAACGAGGTTGAGGGTCCCCCCCCGCGCACCGCGTCCGATGACGCGCGGACCAGGCGAGCGACCCAGAAGGGGTTCGAGGACGAGCCCGATAACCCCCTTGCCCGCCTGACCGCAGAGCAGATCGAGGCGCTCGGCCGTGAGTTCGACGCGATCCACGACGAGGTGTTCGCCGAGCTCGGCGATCGCGACTCGCGCTACATCCGCGCCACGATCAAGCTCCACCGTCAGCTCGTGCTGGCCGCCCGCGCGATGCTGATCGGCTCGCGCTACAAGCCGCTGTGGCTGGGCGGTACCGCGGCGCTGTCGGTGGCGAAGATCCTCGAGAACATGGAGATCGGCCACAACGTGATGCACGGCCAGTGGGATTGGATGAACGATCCGGACATCAACTCGCAGAACTGGGACTGGGACACGGCCTCGCCGGCCGATGCGTGGCGTCATTCGCACAACTACGAGCACCACACGTTCACGAACATCCGCGGTAAGGACCGCGATCTCGGTTACGAGATCATGCGCATCGACACGCACCAGAAATGGCACCCTGTCTACCTGCTGCAGCCGTTCTACAACCTCGTGCTGATGGGCTTCTTCGAGTGGGGCGTGGCGCTCCACGATCTCAACTTCGACGCGATCCGCGCGGGAGAGAAGTCGAAGGGGAAGGTCAAGCGGGAGCTGAAGGCGATCGGCGTGAAGGCGCGCAAGCAGATCGTCAAGGACTACATCGCCTTCCCGTTGCTCGCCGCCGCCGCCTCGGCGGCCGCCTCCGGGCGGGGCGGGTCGCTCGCGGCGCGACGGTCTTCCGCGGAGCGCAGTTTCAAGTCGACGCTCGCGGCCGACTTCACCGCGAACATCGTTCGCAACGTGTGGGCCTACTCGATCATCTTCTGCGGGCACTTCCCCGACCAGACGTACACGTTCAGCCAGGCGGAGGTCGAGGATGAGACCCGCGGCGGCTGGTACGTGCGCCAGCTGCTCGGCTCCGCGAACATCGACGGGAGCCCGCTGTTTCACCTGCTCGCCGGCAACCTCAGCTTCCAGGTCGAGCACCACCTGTACCCGGACCTGCCCTCCAGTCGCTACTCCGAGATCGCGCCGCGTGTGCGCGACATCTGCCGCCGCTACGGGCTGCCCTACAACACCGGCCCGCTGAGCAAGCAGCTCGGCACCGTCCACCGTACGATCCTGCGCCTCGCCTTCCCCGGCGGCAAGCCGCGGCCGAAGCCCGGACCATATAGGCCTGAGCATGCTTAGAGTTTTTGAGGCTGCAAAGGCCTTCAGGATCATCCCGGGGGGTTATCCCCACCCCAAACTCGGGGGAAAGCCGGGGGGCAGCGGGTGGTCGGCCGCAGCGACAGCGTCGTCTCGCTCCTTCAAGATTCAGGTATGAGCGCAACCGCAGACCCCGTCGAGGTCACCCCCGGACCAGTCGAGCAGGAACTCCCGCCCGAGCAGGAACCCTCGCCCGGGGCTGAGCAGGGCCCCTCCCCCGAGGAGATCCAAGAGCCGGTGCTCGAGAACCTCGACCGGTTTGTCACCGGCCTGATCACGGTGGTGCCGCTGGCGCTGGTGGTGCTCGCCGGGTGGCAGCTGTGGAATCGAGAGCTTCACTTGCGCGACATCGTGGTCTTCTTCATCCTGTACATACCGGTCGGCCTCGGCGTGACGATTGGCTTTCACCGGCTGCTCACCCACCGCAGCTTCAAGACCTCGCCGGCGATGCGGGGGCTGCTTGCGATCCTCGGCACGATGTCGGTCGAGGGGCCGGTGATCTCGTGGGTGGCCGACCACCGCAAGCACCACGCGTACACCGATCGTCTCGGCGATCCCCACAGCCCGCACGTCGACCACGGCGGCGGCTGGCGGGGAGCGCTGCGCGGCCTCGCCCACGCGCACGTGGGGTGGCTGTTCGACCACACCCAGCGCGGATCGCGCGAG
Organism: Solirubrobacteraceae bacterium; assembly: GCA_036511695.1. Lineage (GTDB taxonomy): Bacteria > Actinomycetota > Thermoleophilia > Solirubrobacterales > Solirubrobacteraceae > Palsa-744. Next base: position 16,394 of record DATCBT010000036.1, read on the forward strand.
CGCTTCGCGCCCGACCTGCTGGCCGACCCGGTGGTCAACTTCGTCGATAAAACTTTCGTGCTGTGGGTGCTCCTCGGCCTCGCGATCCCGTTCGGCCTCGGCTTCCTGATCGGCGGTACGGTCGTCGCCGGGCTGGAGATGATGCTGTGGGCGGGCGCGGTGCGCATCTTCGTGCTGCACCACGTGACGTACAGCATTAACTCGCTGTGCCATTTCTTCGGCAGCCGGCGTTTCGACACCGACGACGAGTCGCACAACCTGCTGTGGTTGACGCCGTTCTCCTTCGGCGAGGCGTGGCACAACAATCACCACGCGTTTCCCACCTCCGCCTTCCACGGCATGGGTGCTCGCGAGCTCGACCTCTCGGGCGTCGTGATCACGGCGCTGGAGCGGGCCGGCCTGGTGTGGGACGTGCAGCGGATCAGCCCTGACCGACAGGCCGCCAAGGCCCTCGCCGACTGAGGTTCGTCCCCGTCGCGCGGTGCGCGTCCGCAGCGGATCGCCCCGGCGGGCCGGCCGCCAACGCCCCGGAGCTACCCATCGCCGGCCCAGCCGTGCGACCATTGTCGGGTGAGCCGACAACCTGCTCCACCGGCGACCTACCCGCCCGCGGAGAGCGCCTCGGCGCGACGCTGGATGCCGGGGTCGGCCGCCGGGCTGTCGCTGGGCCAGTACGCCCGATCGCTGGTGCGCCGCATGGCCTTCCTGGCCGCGGTCCTGCTGGTCGCGATCTGGGCGCTGACCGGGCAGGGGTACTTCTGGCCGGCATGGGCCTGGCTGGGGCTGGTCGTGGTTGTGCTGCTCGACTACGCGGCGGGCTGGGTCTGGCGACATCAGGCGGGGCCCGCGCGTCGGGTTGCGGGCGTGTGGGCCGTGATCGGCGTCGCGGCTGTGATCCTGATGATGACCTGGCTGCTCACCTGGCTGTTGGCGGGGGCGCATACGTTCTGGCCGGCGTGGGCGCTGCTGGGTCTCGCCACCGCCGGCAGCGCCTACTCGCTGATCGCGCTGCACGACCGCGTGCTGATCGCGCGCGCGGGGCGGGCGTTGCGAGAGGGAGCCGTCGTGTTCAAAGCCCGCGCCGGCGCCATCCGAGCCTTTGTGGTCGCGCTGCGTCGCCTCGCCACCGGCGGCGTGGTGCTCGATCGCGGGGCTGTCAACCAGCTGCTCGCGCCGGATGCGAATGTGCTTGCGCCGGGTGCGGATGCGCCGGATGCCTTACCTGGGCTGACGACGGGCGCCGAGGACATCTTCTTAGCTCACAGGACCGCCGGCTCGCAGGCGGTCCTGGATCTGGACTGCCTAACCACGCGCGAGCGCGAGGTGCTCGAGCTGATGGCCGCGGGGCGCTCGAACGGGGCTATCGCCGCGAGCCTGGTGGTCAGCCTGGGTGCGATCGAGAAGCACATCACGAACATCTTCGCCAAGCTCGATCTGTCCGCCTGCGACGATGACCATCGCCGCGTGCTCGCCGTGCTCGCCTATCTGCGCGCCGCCGGCCCGTCAGGCGGTCATGCAGGTGCGGTCGCGCCCCGCGGTCTTGGCCTCATACAGCGCGGTGTCGGCACGGGCCATGAGCGCCTCGGGAGCGGCTCCGGCGCCGAGCCCGGCGATCCCGGCTGAACAGGTCTGCTCGCTGGGGATGCGCAGGCGCAAGCGCTCGACTACTTCCAGGGCGTTCGCGGCGTTGCAGTTGGGAAGCAGCAGCGCGAACTCGTCGCCGCCGAGCCGCGCGACGAAGTCTCCGGCGCGCAGCTCCTCGCGCCAGGCGGCGGCCGTCTCGCGCAACAGTCGGTCCCCGGCGGGGTGCCCGTAGGTGTCGTTGAAGTCCTTGAAGTGATCGAGGTCGAGCATCGCGATCGTCACCTGCTGCTCGTCGGCGAGCATCTGGGCGAGGTGTGAGTCCCAGGAGCGGCGGTTGGGCAGGCCCGTGAGCGCGTCGGTGCTCGCGATACCGGCCAGCTGGGTGAGCATGTCGGCGCGTTCGATCACGGTGGCGACCTCGTGTGCCAGCAGTGCGATCGTGGTCGTGCGCGATCCGCCCACTTTGACCGCCCTGGGCCAGCCGACGACGAGCACGCCGACGGGCTCCGCACCTCTGAGGAGGGGTTCGAACAGGACGGATGTGGGGCGACCGGCGAGCGTCCACATTTCGCCGTCGAAGAACTGCGACTCACAGTCTTCGGCGAAGAACAGCGAGCGCCCGGTGCGGAATGCCTCGGATACACCGGAGCGCTCCTCCGGACCGATCTCGACCGTGGGCGCCTCGATGCCCGCCATCGAGGTCGCGCAGAGCGCGCCGGCAGGGCCCGTGGGCTCGTACATGATCGCCAGGCTCGCGTTGCTGATCGTCTTCGCCGCTGCGCATACCTCGGCGCGGGCGTGCGGGCTGCTGGAGAGGTTGCGCACCACCTCGGCGACCTGCTCGAGCATGCGCTCGCGGTCCTGGGCGTCGGCGGCCTGAAAGCGCGTCTGTGCGACCAGCCGCTGGGTGATCAGGCCGATGATCGCGCTCACGGCGATGAACAGCACGCCGGAGCGGTACTGGTTGTGTGGGTAGGCGGGCGGACCGACGAGCAGGTTCTGGGCCATGAACAGCGTCCCCATCCCGAGCACTACCACGACCAGCTGAGCACGATCGCTGTACAGGGCCGTGTAGAACACGGGGAGCAGCGCGAGCACCCCCACAGCCGAGTTGATACCCCCGGCCGAGTTGCGCAGCAGCGCGACGGCGAGCAGGAAGATCAGCGATGGGATCGCCTCTTGCCCCCGCTTTAAGATGCCTCGCAACGGTGCGGTCCACAACATGCCGGAGAAGATGGCCAGCCCTGCCGCCAGCGCGTATGTGCCCCAGTGCACCGAGGAACCGATCGGCACCGTGATCCAGGCCACGGTCGAGGTGACCACGAACGGGATCAAGTGGCGATTGGTCTGCACGGAAGCTCCAGAGACGCTACTCATGGGCGTCCCATCGGCAGCCGGCGGGCAAAACTGGACCCCAATTGCAACGTTGAAACTGAATTTTCAAGCGATCTCGCCACGCGCGCACGCGCGTGCGTCATAGGATGCGTCGATGAAAGCGATCCAGATCGTCGACCTGACCGGCCCTGGCAGCGCGCTGAAGCTGGTCGACCTGCCCGAGCCCGAGCCCGAGCACATGTTGAGTGCCGGCGCGGGGGTCGTGATCGACGTGCATTGCGCGGGGGTCGCGTTCCCCGAGCTGTTGCAGACTCGTGGCGAATACCAGATCAAACCACCGCTGCCGTTCGTGCCGGGCAGCGAGGTTGCCGGCGTCGTGCGCAGCGTGGGTGGGTCGGGATCGGATCCGGATGGGCGGGCATCGGATTTCAAGGTCGGCGACCGTGTGGCGGCGTTCTGCGCGCTCGGCGGGTTCGCCGAGACGGCGGTGGCGCCCCCGTTTCTCACGTTCGCGCTGCCTGCGGCGCTCGACTTCGCCCAGGGCGCGGCTTTGATCCTCAACTACCACACCGTCTACTTCGCGCTCGTTCTGCGCGGGCGGCTGAAAGCGGGCGAGACGGTGCTGGTCCATGGCGCCGCCGGCGGGGTGGGGACCGCGGCCCTGCAGGTCGCCAAGGGCTTGGGCGCGCGGACGATCGCGGTCGTCTCGAGTGAGGCCAAGCAGCAGATCGCGCTGGGTGCCGGCGCCGATCATGTCGTGCGCTCCGACGGCCCTTGGAAGAACGAGGCGAAGGAGCTCTCGGGGGGCGGTGTGGACATCGTGCTCGACCCCGTCGGCGGCGAGCGCTTCACCGACAGCCTGCGCTCGCTGCGCGCGGGTGGCCGCCTGGTTGTGGTGGGGTTCGCCGGCGGGTCGATCCCCGAGGTCAAGGTCAACCGGCTGCTGCTCGGCAACACGGAGGTCGTCGGCGCCGGGTGGGGCGCCTACGCGATGGGTCGCCCGCAGGTCAATCGCGAGATCGGCGCCGCCATCGACCGCCTGATCGAGCAGGGGTTCGTGCGGCCGATCCTCGGCGAGCGCTTTCCCCTGGAGCGAGCCGCCGAGGCGCTGCGCGTGATCGACGAGCGTCGCGCAACCGGCAAGATCCTGCTCGACGTGCGTTAGGCGGCCGTGGACGCGGCGCTAGCCGATCGGCGATCCCGTCGATCGTCGATCGGTTGCGTCCTCGCCGATCATCCGGGATCGGCCAGCTCACCGAAGCCGGGGGACACTC
>DATCBT010000037.1:0-35518 GCA_036511695.1 Solirubrobacteraceae bacterium
ACGCCTCTTTAGGTGGTCGATGGTCAAGCGAGGCAAGATCGAAAAGGCCCACCCGCCCCGCGTGGCGTGCTATGCACGCGAGCGACTGAGGACGCAGACCGATCGCAGATCGGCTAGCGCCGACCAGCGGCCACCTAGAGCACCACGACCGCGTCGATCTCGACCTGAGCGCCCTTCGGCAGCTGCGCCACCCCGACCGTCGCTCGGGCGGGGGGATCGTTTGCGAAGAAGGTCGCGTACACCTCGTTGACCTCAGCGAAGGCGTCCAGATCGGTCATGTAGATCGTCATCCGCGCGGCGTGCTCCAGCGTGGCGCCGGCCGCCTCACACACCGCGCTCAGGTTCTCCAGACAGCGGCGGGCCTGCTCGGCGGGAGTCTCCCCGACCAGCTCGCCCGTCTCCGCGTCGAGCGGAATCTGACCCGAGCAGAACAGCAGCCCGCCGGCGATGACCGCGTGGCTGTAGGGACCGACCGCGGCGGGGGCGCCGGGCGCCTGCACGATCTCACGAGAGCTGGTCATCGAGGCGACCCTAGCGCGCGCCGCACGCCCACGCCGGCAAAATGCTCAGAGGGACGCAGAAACAGCGATCCTCGCCCGCAGTCGAGGCCGACAACGATGGCGCGTCCGCGCACCACGGCCGGTAGATTCCGAGAGATGCAATTCTCCAGGCTTACCGGCGTACTCCTGACGGTGTGCGTATGCATGGTGGCCTCAGCCGCGCAAGCCCAGGCCCAGATTGCGGTCGCGCCCTGCGGCGACAGCAACGACTTCGCCTGCGGGCACCTCACAGTGCCGCTCGATCCGAGCGGGGGCACGGCGGGGACGATCACGCTCGCGCTTCGCCGCCACCGCGCGCCGGTCGGAGAAGCGAAGGACGCGATCATCGCGCTTGCGGGCGGCCCCGGGCAGGCGGCGATCCCGTTCGCCGAACAGTTTGCACAGCTACTCGGCCCGATCGCGAGCACGCGCGATCTGATCGTGTTCGACCAGCGCGGCATCGGCCTCTCCCATCCGCTTTCCTGCCACCGCTTCGAAGTCAGCGCCAACGCCTCACCGGGCCGTACGATCGCCGAATGCGCGGCGCAGATCGGGCCGACGCGCAGCTTCTATGCGACGCGCGACAGCGTCGCCGACATCGAGGCGATCCGTGTGGCGGGCGGCTATGAAAAGCTCGTCGTGTACGGCACCTCCTACGGCACGAAGGTCGCCGAGGAGTACGCGCAGGCCTACCCGAGCCATGTCGAGGCGCTCGTGCTCGACTCGGTCGTGCCGCCCAACGGCCCCGACCCGCTCGACCGAGCGACGTTCGCGGCGGTTCCCCGCATCCTGGGCCAACTGTGCGCCGCGCGTGCCTGCGCCCAGATCACCCCCAACCCGGTCGGCGACCTGGCGCGGCTCGTGCGGCGGCTGACGCGTGGAGCGCTGAGGGGCCGCGTGATCGACGGCCGCGGCGTCGCTCACACTGTGCGGATCACCTCCGACGCGCTGCTTGGGATCCTGCTCGATGGCGATTTGGAACCGACCCTGCGCAGCGAATTTCCAGCGGCCGTCCGCTCGGCCGCGAACGGCGACACGGCCGCGCTGGCGCGGCTGCAGGCGCGGGCGGAAAGCGAGGAAGCAAGCGAAGCGGAAAGTCCGAGCGAGAGCTTCGACAACCCTCTGTTCCTCGCGACGAGCTGCGAAGACGAGCAGTTCCCCTGGAACCGAGCGGCCGGCCCGCGAGAACGTTTGGCTGCGGCAAAGGCCCGGATCGCGGCGTTGGGAGCGAGCGCGATCGCGCCGTTCACGCGGGCCAACGTGCTGGATCTGAGCGAGCTGGAAGCATGCGCCTTCTGGCCCTTCACGACGCCCGCGCCGGCGGCCGCGGACGCTCCCTTCCCGCGCGTTCCGACGCTGATCCTGAGCGGCGCCGACGACCTGCGCACGCCGACGGCGGACGCGCGCGAAGTCGCGGCACAGATTCCCGGATCGCACCTGTTGGTCGTGCCCAACACCGGCCACTCGGTGCTCGGCTCCGACCCCACCCACTGCGCGAGCGATGCTCTCCAGGCCCTGTTCGCGGGCAAGCCGATCAAGCCCTGCGCAGCCACGCCCCCATCGCCGATCCTGCATCCGACGCCGCTCGCTCCCGCGCGCCTGGCGGACGTCGCGCCGGCGAAGGGCAATCGCGGCCTGGCGGGACGCACGCTCGCGGCGGTGGTGCTGACGCTGGACGACTTCGACCGTCAACTGGCGCTCCGACTCGTCAAGCAGCTCGAGGCCGGCAGCGCCGGCCTCGCCTCGCTCCGTACCGGAGGCCTGCGCGCGGGATGGGCTGGACTGGTCAACGAAGCCGTGACCTTCGATCGCTACTCCTATGTGCCGGGCGTGACCGTCTCGGGCAAGATCACCCCGCAGATGACGGAGCTCCGCATCGGCGGCTCGGAGGCTGCGCACGGCAGCCTGAGACTCAGCTCCAAGGGCTCCGAGAAGACCCTGGAGGGGGTGCTGGGGGGTCGACATGTGCGCATCACGCGGGGGAACGTCGAAGCGCTCAGCGCGCGCGCCAGCCGCGGGTCGATCTTGGCGCGTTCCTCTGCCCTGCGCGTCCCTCGGCGCGGCGCCCGCGGCGCCCGCTAACGTCTGCCGGGATGCCCAGGCGCACGCCGACACTCCTGCTCGCGGCGGCGCTCCTCTCGGGCGCGCTCACCGCGATGTTCGTCCCGGCCGCCGGCGCGCTGGTCTATGCCCCCTGCGCGAGCAGCCCCGCGTTCTCCTGTACGACCGTGCCCGTCCCACTCGATCGCGCCGGCCGCGTGCCGGGCACGCTCTCGCTGGGAGTCGAGCGCAAGCAGGCGAGCTCCAGCCCGAGCCAGGACGCCGTGATCGCACTGGCGGGCGGGCCGGGCCAGGCGGCCCTGCCACTCGGCGAATTCATCGCCAAAGCGCTCGCGCCGGCGCTCGTCACGCGCGACCTGCTGGTCTTCGACCAGCGCGGCACCGGCGCCTCGAACCCGCTGAGCTGCCCGGCGCTGAACAGCTTCAGCGGCGATCCGGTGAGCCAGGTGTTCGAACGGTGCGCGCTTGAAGTCGGACCGGCGCGCGGCTCCTACACCACCCAGGAATCGGTGCAGGACATCGAGTCGATCCGCCAGGCCGCGGGATACGAAAAGCTCGTCCTCTACGGCACCTCCTACGGCACGAAGGTTGCCGAGGAGTATGCCGAACGCTATCCACTGCATGTCGAGGCGCTCGTGCTCGATTCGGTCGTGCCCCTCAACGGGTCGGAACCGTTCTCGGTTCCCACCTTCCAGGCGATCGGATCGGTGCTCGCCGAGCTCTGCTCCAACCATGCCTGCGCGGGGATCACGTCCAACCCGGTGGCGGATATCGCGAGCCTGACGGCGCAGTTGCGCAAGCGCCCTCTCAAGGGCTCGGTGTACGACGGCTCGGGCCGGCGCCATGGGGCCACGCTGAACGAGTCGGGGCTGCTCGGCATCCTCGAGGCGGGCGATCTGAACCCCGCCCTGCGCGCGCTGCTGCCGGGCGCGGTGCGCTCCGCACTGCGCAACGATCCCGATCCGCTACTGCGCCTGCAGTTGCTCGCCGAGGGGCTGATCCCGAATCTACCGAGCAGCCACCGGGTCGAAGAAAGCTCGATGGCGATCGACGAAGCGCTGTTCGTGACGACGACGTGCGAGGAGGCGCCATTCCCCTGGCAGCGCTCGGGCACTCCCACGACGCGACTCGCGGAAGCCCTCGGCGCTTTGCATGCCTTGCCGAGCACAGACTTCTACCCCTTCGACGCGAACACCGCACTCGGCAGCAGCCTCGTCTCGGCCTGCGCCGGCTGGCCGGACGCCTCGCCGGCGCCGCCCACCTCCGGCTCGCTGCCAAACGTGCCGGCGCTGATCCTGTCCGGCGCGCAGGACCTCAGAACACCGACCTCCAACGCGCGTCAGGTAGCAGCGCTGATCCCCGACGCGCAGCTGCTCGTCGTGCCGTTCACGGGCCATTCGGTGATCGGCAGCGACTTCAGCGGCTGCGCCGTCCAGGCCCTGGCCGCGTTCTTCAGCAACGGGGTGGTCGGGCATCCAATCCTCCCCTGCGCGGCGAGCCTCGACAAATTCGCCCCCACGCCGATCACGCCCACGAAGCTCGTCTACGTGCATCCGGCACCGGGGCTCAGCGGCAAGCCGGGCCTGACCCTGACCGCCGTGCTCGACACGATCGTCGACATCAACCGCCAGGTGATCGGCGCGACGCTGCAGGCCGACCAGGAACTTCCCAGCGGAGCGAGCTTCGGCGGCCTGCGCGGCGGCGACGCCAAGCTCAGCGCCTCGAGGCTGGAGCTGAACCGCTTCTCGTTCGTTCCCGGCGTTCAGCTGAGCGGGACCTTCGGGGTGAAGAAAGGTGTGCTCCAGACGACGACCCTGCGCATCTCGGGCGCGACCGCCTCGAGCGGCACGGTGCGCGTGGGCTCAGGCAACAAGCAGGTCACCGGCACCCTTGGCGGCAAGCGTTTTGACGTGAACATCGCCAAGGTCAGGCTCTCGCGTGCGGGCACGAACAGCCCCGAATGGACCTCTGCTCCAGTCGGCTTCCCGCTGCCTGGCCTGGCCCACCTGCGCTGACGCTACCTCATCGACGCCCAGCCGCTCGCGTGGGCGCACCCGGTCGCGGACTGGCCGATCGAGAACTGCCCGATCGAGGCATACGCCATCGCGGGCTGCCACTACGCTGGCCCCATGCCAAATGCCCTCGCCGAGGAGAGTTCTCCATATCTGCGTCAGCACGCGCACAACCCCGTCGACTGGCTGCCCTGGGGACCGGCCGCGCTCGAGCGCGCACGTGAGGAGGACAAGCCGCTGCTGGTGTCGATCGGCTACTCCTCCTGCCACTGGTGCCATGTGATGGAGCGCGAGTCCTTCGAGGACGAGCGCACGGCGGCGTTGATGAACGAGGGCTTCGTGTGCGTGAAGGTCGACCGCGAGGAGCGCCCCGACGTTGACGCGCTGTACATGGAGGCGGTGCAGGGCATGACCGGCCGCGGCGGCTGGCCGCTGAACGTGTTTCTCACGCCGGAGCAGCTGCCGTTCTACGGCGGCACGTACTTCCCGCCCGAGCCCCGCCACGGGATGCCCGCGTGGACGCAGGTATTGCAGGCGATCGGCGAGGCCTGGAGCGAGCGCAGTGAGGAGATTCGCGCCGGTGGCGAGGGCCTGCGCGAGCGACTGTCCGGCGGCGCGGGATTGAAGCCCTCCTCAGAGCCAATCGAAGCCAACTCGCTCGACCTGGCGGTGGCGGGACTGCGGGAGGCCTTCGATCCGGTGAACGGTGGTTTTGGAAGCCCGCCCACCCACGCGCCGAAGTTCCCGCAGGCATCGGTCATCGAGTTTCTGCTCGCGCGAGCCGCGGGGCACGCCGGCCGCCAGTTGGGCGCAGCTCCCAAGAGCCAAGCGCGCGAATCCGACGCAGGCGCAGGCCACGAGCCCGACGCAGGCGCGAGCCCCGAAGCCGAGATGGCGCTGCACACCCTGCGGGCGATGGCCGCGGGAGGCATCCACGACCAGGTCGGCGGCGGGTTCGCGCGGTACAGCGTCGATGCGACCTGGACGGTGCCGCACTTCGAGAAGATGCTCTACGACAACGCCCTGCTCGCCCGTGCCTATCTGCATGGGTTCCAGCTCTCCGGCGAGCCCCGTCTCGAGGAGGTCTGTCGCGACACGCTCGACTGGGCGCTGCGCGAGATGCGCGGTCCGGAGGGCGGCTTCTACTCCGCGCTCGACGCCGATTCGGAGGGCGTCGAGGGTCGCTTCTACGTGTGGACCCTCGCCGAGCTGCGCGAGACGCTCGGCGAGGACGCCGAGGCGGCGATCGCATGGTTCGGCGCCACAGAGCAGGGTAATTTCGTCGAGGGGCCGAGTGGGTCTCGATTCCCCGCGCCGGGCCTGAACGTGCTGGAGGACCGTGGCCAACACCCCGACGAGGCCACACAGGCGCGAATCCGGGCCCGCCTGTTGGAGGCACGCGAACGCCGAACGCGTCCCGGCCTGGACGACAAGCGGTTGACCGCCTGGAACGCGCTGATGATCGCCGCCCTGGCCGAGGCCGGCGCCGCGCTGGAGGAGTCTCGATACACCGAGGCGGCGATCGCCTGTGCCAAGTTCATATTGCGCGACCTGCGCGACGCCGACGGGCGGCTGCTGCGCACCTACAACGACGGCGAGGCGAAGCTCGGCGGCTACCTCGAGGACCATGCCTTCTTCCTGGAGGCGTTGCTGGCGCTGTTTGAAACCACCTGTGAGGAGCGCTGGTTCACAGAGGCGACGACGCTCGCGGACACGCTGATCGCGCGCTTCGCCGATCCAGAGAACGGCGGCTTTTACTCGACCGCCGTAGACGGCGAAGCGCTGATCGCGCGGCGCAAGGACCTGGAGGACTCGCCGATCCCGGCCGGAGGCTCCAGCGCGGCGATCGGACTGCTGCGCTTGGCGGAGCTGACGGGCGAGCCCGAATACGAGCACCAGGGGCTCGGCGTGCTGGCCCTCCTGCGCGATATCGCCCCGCGCCACCCAACCGCGTTCGGCCACCTGCTGCAGGCGCTCCACTGGCGCCTCTCCCCCGCGCGCCCGATCGCCTGCCCGGTTCCTACAAAATCGACAGGTAGCGGTCCAGCTCCCACTGGCTAACCTGCACGCGGTAGTCGTCCCACTCCTGGCGCTTGATCTCGACGTAGCGGTTGAACATGTGCTCGCCGAGCGTGCGCAGCACGAGCTCTGACTCCGCGGTCAGCTCGATCGCCTCGCCGAGGCTCTCGGGCAGCTGCTCGACGCCCAGGCGCTTGCGCTCCTCGCCCGAGAGGTGGTACAGGTTCTTCTCCATCGGCTCCGGCAGCTCGTAGCCCTTCTCGATCCCCTCCAGCCCCGCCTGCAGCAGCACCGCGAACGTCAGGTATGGGTTGCATGCCGGGTCCGGGCAGCGCAGCTCCATGCGCGTGGCCCGCTCCTTGCCGGGGTGATAGAGCGGCACGCGCACCAGCGCCGAGCGGTTACGGCGCGACCAGGCGACGTACACCGGCGCCTCAAAGCCCGGCACCAACCGCTTGTAGGAGTTGACCCACTGCGCGAAGATCGAGCAGATCTCGCGCGCGTGCTTGAGCTGGCCGGCGATGAACGCCTTGCCGACGTCGGACAGGAAGTACTGGTCGTCGGCGTCGTAAAAGGCGTTTTTCCCCTCCCTGAACAGCGACTGGTGGGTGTGCATCCCCGAGCCGTTCTCCCCGAACAGCGGCTTTGGCATGAACGTCGCGTGCCAGCCGTACTTCATCGCGTACTCCTTGACCGTGATTCGATAGGTCATGCAGTCGTCGGCCATCTTCAGCGCGTCCGCATAGCGCATGTCGATCTCGTGCTGGCTCGGCCCGACCTCGTGGTGGGTGTACTCCACGTGAATCCCCAGCTGCTCGAGTGCGAGCACCGTCTCGCGCCGCACGTCCGAGCCCGCGTCGAGCGTCGTCAGGTCGAAGTAGCCGCCCTGATCGAGGACCTCAGTCGAGCGGGCGTCTTTGAACAGGAAGTACTCGAGCTCGGGTCCGACGTTGAAGGTGTCGAATCCCATCGCCCGCGCCCGCTCCAGCGCCCGGCGCAGCACGTGTCGCGGGTCGCCCTCGTACGGCGTGCGCTCGGGGGTCACGATGTCGCAGAACATCCGCCCCACCCCCTGCTCCTCCGGACGCCACGGCAGCACCGCGAACGTGCTCGGGTCGGGCATCGCGATCATGTCCGACTCCTCGATCGCGTTGAACCCCGTGATCGAGGACCCATCGAAGCCCATCCCCGCCTCGAACGCATCGTCCAGCTCGGCCGCGTTGATCGAAAACGACTTCAGCTGGCCGAGCACATCCGTGAACCAGAAGCGGATAAAGCGGATCTCGCGCTCCGCGACAAGCGCCTTAACGTCCGCTGCCGTGCGCGGCTGCTCAGGTATCGACTGCTCGACCATCGCTCCGGACCTTAACCGATGACCTCCCTGTCCGCTATCGACTCCTGGCCAAACCTATCTGGATAAAGAAGCGCGCCTGAGACGACCGGGCTAGTGGCCGGCTACGGCTGCTACGAAGGCGGCGACCTCTTCCGCTTCCTTGCCCTGATAGAGCATCGCCGGCATCTGCCCCAGGCCACGGGCGCGGCCTTCGGCGATCGCGTTTTCCACGAGCGCCTTGCGCCCGGCCGGGGTCGAGATGTCCTCCCCGACCCTCACGTCCAGGTTCGGGCCGGTCCGGCCGACCGACTTGACCGCCGCCAGCGTGTGGCAGACCGTGCAGGTGTGGGAGAACAGTTCGCGGCCGCGAGCCTCTTGGGCGTTCAGATGCAGCCCGCCCACGGCCGCGCTCGCCTTGTCCTGGTGGTTGAACACCAATACGAGCGTCGGCACGACCAGCCCGAAGGCGAACAGCAGCGCGATCCCGAGCGTGACCGCGCGCTGGCCGAGCTTCGAATCGGCGTGCAGCGACGCGCGCGCGCCGCGCGGACCTCCGCGCATCGCGATGAAGAACACCGCGAGGCCGAGAACGATCCAGAACAGGAGGAAGCCAACAACCATGCGGCGGGAAGATATCGGGTGTCGCCGCCGGACGACCGATCGAGGCCCCACAGGCCTCCGCAAAGCGCAGCCGTCGCCGCGGATGAGGGCCTTATGAGAGCTTTCCCACCTTTATCGGCGCCAAAGCTATGACGCTAACCTGTTAGTTGGTCCAGGTGCGTCAGGTACCTTGAACATTGAACACGTGGAGCTTCCGTTGTGAACATCCTCCGTCGTCTCCCCCTCTCGCGTCTTCTGCTTCTCTGCGGGCTTGTGCTCGCCTTGGGCATCTCCGCCACCGCGCTCGCCTCCGCGCTGAGCACGGGACCGACGCCGCCGCCCAAGCCCCTCGCGAGCGCCCTTCACGATGCGCTCGCCGGGGCGCCCGTGGAAGGGGTCAGCGCGAACATCCAGCTGACCGATCATCTGCTCGAAGGCGCCAACCTTGCCGGCGGCGGTGGCAGCGCCGGCGCGGCCGGCCAGCTCGCCTCGAGTCCGCTCTTGACCGGCGCCTCCGGCCGCATGTGGATCGCCAAGGACGGTCGCGTACGCCTGGAACTACAGGCCGAAAAGGGTGACACCCAAGTGCTCTATGACGGGCACACCGTGTCGATCTACGACGCATCCTCGAACACCCTCTATCGCTACACAATCCCGGCTGGGAAAGGTGATACGTCCAACGTCCCCACGGGAACCTCGCCCGACCACCACGAAGTCCCGACCGTCGCGAAGATCGAAGAAACGATCTCCCACCTCGATCACGTGAACATCTCCGGCGCGACGCCGACCGACATCGCCGGCCAAGCGGCCTACACGGTGCGCGTCACCCCCAAGGAAAGCGGCAGCCTGATCGGCACTGGGGAGCTCTCCTGGGATGCCGTCCACGGCGTCCCCCTGCGCGCGGCGATCTACTCCTCGACAAGCTCCTCCCCGACGATCGAACTTGCGGCCACGAAAATCTCATACGGACCTGTGGACAGCTCGCTGTTCAACTTCACGCCCCCACCCAACGCCAAGGTCGAAGAAATCGTCCTACCCAAGCAGGACGGTACGAAGTCCACCGATCCCTCCACGCAGAGCGGTGATCACCCCCATGTCACCACCACCGGCCATGGCATCACGGGGGTCGCCGTGATCGAAAGCAAGACGCAGGAACCCGCTACCAAGCAGTCCGCATCAACCGAAGGCCTGCAGAAAGTGAAGATCGGCGGCGTCGAAGCGGCCGAGCTGCCCACCGCCCTCGGCACGCTGCTCAGCTTCGAGCGCTCCGGTGTGCGCTACCTGCTCGTTGGAGCCGTCGCCCCTGGTGCCGTCGAAGCCGTCGCCAAGGGCCTCTAGCGGTGGTGGAAGGGGCGCCGGTCGCGGACGGCCAGGCGCCTAGCTCCAGACCGCACGACGAAGTCCCGTCCGACGCTCTACCCGTAAGAGCGCGTGGGCTGGTCAAGCGCTACAAGGAGGTTCTTGCGGTCGACCATATCGACCTGAACGTCCGCGCCGGCGATGTCTATGGGTTTCTCGGGCCAAACGGTGCCGGCAAGACCACCACGTTGCGGATGGCGCTCGGCCTGATCGTACCCACCGAGGGCAAGGTCGAGCTGTTCGGGCGCGACCCGATGCGCGACGGCGCACGGGCGCTTGAGGGCGTCGCGGGGTTCGTCGAGGGGCCGCGCTTCTATCCGTACCTGAGCGCCCGCAAGAACCTGGAAATGCTCGCGGCACTCGATGGAGATGGCGCGAAGGGGCGCATCGATGAGGTGCTCGAGATCGTCGAGCTTTCCCCGCGAGCCGCCCATCGCGTTGGCGGCTACTCCCACGGTATGCGCCAACGGTTGGGTATCGCGGCGGCGCTGCTGCGCAGGCCGCGCCTGTTGATGCTCGACGAGCCGGCGACCGGCCTCGATCCGGCCGGGATGCGCGACATGCGCGCACTGATCCGCCGGCTCGCCGACGAAGGGATCACGGTGCTGCTCTCGAGCCACCAGCTGCCCGAGGTACAAGAACTATGCGACCGCGTGGCGATCGTCGATCATGGGCGCGTCGTCTACGAGGGCGCACTGGCCGACCTACGCCGCCAGGGCGGCGCGGGCTACCGGCTGCGCACCACCGACGACACGCGCGCGTTTGCGCTGGCGCGCTCGCACCCCGGGATCGAACACGCGGCAAGCGGCGAGCACGGCCTGGGCTTCCAGGCTCAGGAACACGATGTCGGTTCTCTGTCGCTGACCCTGGCTCAAGCGGGCATCGGGATCCTGGCGCTCACGCCGGAGCTGGCGACGCTCGAGGACCTGTTCTTCCGGTTAACCGAGGCCAACGGCGCCACCGGGTCTCCTCAGGCCGCCGGCGAGGACCGCGAGGCCGTTCCCGAGCCGCTGGTGCAAACGTGATGAGCGGCGTTGCGGAGGAGCGGCCGGTGCGAGCGTCATGAGCAGCGTCGCGGCCGCTCCCGCTGCGCCGACTCCCACAGCCACGCACGCGCGGCGGCCATCGACGCTCACGGCCTACCGCTGGGAGCTGCGCAAGCTGGTCTCGCAGAAGCGCACCTATCTCGGCCTCGGGCTGGCGGTCATCCTGCCGGTGATCTTCGTTGTATTCCAGAATCTGCACCAGCGCCAGGGTCGCGGAGCGGACAACCCCTTCGCCCGCCAGATCACCCAGTCCGGCCTGGCCACGCCGGTCTTGATGCTGCTGTTCCTGTCCGTCTTCATGTTGCCTCTGATCACCGCCCTGGTTGCCGGTGACATCGTCGCCGCCGAGGACGGCAACGGCACGCTGAAGACGATCCTCACGCGCTCGGTCGACCGCGGCCAGGTGTTCGCCGCGAAGGCCTTGGCGGCAATGACCTACGCCGTGATCGCCGTGTTCCTGTCAGCCACCGTGGCAACCATCGGCGGCGTCGCCTCGTGGGGCTTCAATCAGATCACCACCTACTCGGCAACCGTTGTCTCCGCACCGGAAGGTCTGCTGCTGGTATTCGCCGCCAACGCCTGCTACCTGATCCCCCTGTTGACCGTGGCCAGCATCGGTGTGCTGCTGTCCACGGCCACGCGCAACAGCGCCGCGGCCGTGGTCGGCACGGTCGGCATCGTCATCCTGCTGTTCATCGTCGCGCAGATCCCTGGGTTGGAAGCCGTCAAGCCCTATCTGCTGACCGAACAGTTCGAGAACTGGCACGGCCTGCTGCGTACCCCGACGGACTGGGCACCGATCTGGCACTCGCTCTGGGTCTGCGCGCTGTACGCGATCCCGGCCCTGTTCGCGGCCTACCTCGTCTTCCTGCGCCGCGACGTCGCCGGCGGCTGAGACGGCCGTGGACACGGCGCGAGGCTTTGTCCTTACCGATCGGAGATCGACGAGATCTCCGATCGGCCAGCTCGCGTGCGTAGCACGCCACGCTCCCTGCTGGCCGATCTTCGATCGGCGCCTGCTTGGTCCACGACCGTCTCAGGGGCGTCCTTCAACAAATAGAAATTCAGGCGACCTTCGCTGGAAGGTCGACCTCGCTTAGCTCGACCTCGGCCATCATCCGCCTCGCCTCGCGCGGGTCGATCAGGCCGGCCCCCAGACGGACTGTCGACTCCGCCCCGCAGGCCACGCCGAAGCGCAGGCACTGGTCGGGCGCGCGGCCCTCGTAGCGCGCCGCGATGTAGCCGGCCAGGAAGGCGTCGCCCGAGCCGCGCTTGGCGATCGACTCGCGCGGCTTAACGCTCACGCGCCGCATGCGCGGCTGGCCATCGACGAGCACCTGGGCGAAGCAGCCGTCGGGGAGCGTCATGATCGCCTCACGCGGGCCGAGCGCGGCGATCTCGCGCACGGCCAGGGAGCGCTCCTCCTCGCCGGCGAACTCGTGACCGACGAGCTCCTCGGCCTCGATCACGTTCGGTGAGACGACGTCCGGCTCGGCACGGACCGCCTGGCGCAGAGGCTCGCCGTCGGTGTCGATCACCGTTGTCACCCCCGTCCGCTCCAGCTCACGGATCAACACGGCGTATATATCGGGCTCGATCCCACGCGGAAGCGAGCCGGCGAATACGACGATCGCGGCGCCGCGCGCGAGGTAGAGCAGCTTGTCGCGGAACAGCTCGACCTCCTGCTCGGACACCGACGGACCGCGTTCGTTGACCTCCGTATGCGCACCGGTTGTCGGGTCGAGGACCGAGGTGTTCGTGCGCGACTCCTCGCGGATGCGCACGAAATCGTTCAAGATCGACTCCTCGGTCAGCTGCTCGACGATATGCGTCCCCGTCGCGCCGCCCGCGAAGCCGGTGGCGATCACCGGCTGACCGAGCGTCTTCAGCGTGCGCGCGATGTTCACGCCCTTGCCGCCGGCCATCGTGCGCTGCTCGACCGTGCGGTGACGCCGCCCAAGCCGGAAGTTCGGCACCGACAGCGACTTGTCGATTGCCGCGTTGAGCGTGACCGTGATGATCATCTCTCGCTCTGTACCCGTATTCCGGCACTGCGAACGGCGGGTGATGCCGTAAGGCGCACACCCAGAGGCTAGCGAACCTGCCCCGGGCCGCGAGATATCCTCGCCCAGCTACCTCATAGCCTCAAGACCGCCTGGGCGGTCGAGGACCAAGCCTGGCAAGAACGCAGGGAGCGTGGCGTACCGATCGTAGATCGACGGGATCTCCGATCGGCCAGCACGCGAGCTAGCCGATCCCGGACGATCGGTGAGGACGCAGCCAGGCGCCGGTCATCGGCCACCCAGGGCCCAGGCGACCTCGCGCAGACGCTCAGCCTCGGCCCGGGCGGCCCGGGCGGGACTCTCGCCCGTGGCGAGATACGCGTTGGCGATGCTCCGCGAGGCGGTTATCAGCCCACCCGCGCGGCCCGGCGCGAACGCCGGGGCGAGATCCTCCACCCGCCCCCCCTGTGCGCCGACCCCGGGAAGCAGGAGCGTCGCCGACGGCATCAGCTCGCGGGCTCGCACGAGGTGAGCCGGGACGGTCGCCCCGACCACCGCGCCCACGTCGCTCAACCCCATCTCGCCCACGCCGGGGGCTCCCAGCTCGTCGACGATGCCCGCCAGCCGCTCCCACACGCTCCCGCCGCCGGCCAGCTCGAGATCCTCGACATCCGCCGCACCCGGGTTGGATGTGCGCACCAGCGCCAGCACCCCGGCGCCGGCGGCGCGCGCCGCCGTCACGAACGGCTCGAGCGCATCGCCTCCCATCAGCGGGTTGACGGTCACCATATCCGCGCCGAGTCCCGCCACCGCGCCGAACGGCGTCTGCATCCCGCCGATCAGCGCCTGGGCGTAGGCGGCGGCGCTCACCGAGATATCGCCACGCTTGCCATCGGCGATCACGAGCAGCCCCTGTGCCCGCGCGTGCTCGGCGACCGCCTCCAGCGCACTCCATCCCGGGGCGCCCAGCCGCTCGAAGCAGGCCAGCTGGAGCTTCGTCGCCACGCACGCCGTGGCCGTCGCCTCGATCAATGCCCGGCAGTGGCCGAGGACCGCCTCACCGGCCTGCTCCGCCGCGGACCCTCGCGTGGGCTCACGACCGCTCTCCGGCCACAGAGCGCTCGGATCGGGGTCAAGCCCGAGCACGATCTGAGATTCGCGCTCGGCCACCCGGGCGACCAGGGTGTCGCCAAACGACAGTGCCAAGCTCAGCGGCCCTTCACCGCGCTCTTCAGGCCGCTGCCGGCGCTGAAGCGGGGAACGCGCGAGGCTGCGATCTGGATGCGCTCGCCCGTGCGCGGGTTGACGCCCTGGCGCGCGCCGCGCTCGCCCACATGGAATTTGCCGAAACCGGACAGCGTCACCTCGCTGCCGCGACGCAGCGCGTCCTCCACCGTGGCCAGCACCGCCTCCACCGCCCGCGCGGCATCCTGCTTGGTCAGATCAGCGCGATCCGCAACCTGGTCGACCAGCTCGGACTTCGTCACGTCGTCCTCCTCGTTCGTGAAACGTTGCCGCGAAGCTAACACTGCACGCGGACGGCCGCATCAGCGAGAATGCCGTCGATGACCGTCACCCGCGTCGCCTGGATCGTCACCGTGCTGGTCGCGCTCGTCACCGCCCTGCTCCTGCTGCTCTCCGGCTACAACGGCTACGCCGGCCTGGGCCTCGCGGTCGCGATCTCGGCCGCGATCAATTTGCTCTGACGAGCCTTGCTGTGACGAGCGCTGCCGCAAGGAGCGCTGCTGTGACGCTCAACCTGCTGCGACGACGCTCAACCTGCTGCGACGACGCTCAACCTGCCGCGAGCCACTCGCGCAGCGCGCGGGCTGCGCGCCCGCGGTGGCTGATCGCATCCTTTTGCCCATCGCTCAGCTCTGCCATCGTCCTCCTCTGGGCGGGCGGGCCGTCATCCAGCAGGCTCTCGTCGATGTCGTCGGGTAGGAACGCCGGGTCGTAGCCAAACCCGCCCGCTCCCCGGGGCTCTGCCGCCAGGCGTCCATCGCAGCGAGCCTCGAACACGCGCTCCACGCCCGCGCGCGGATCGACGTAGACGAGCGCGCACACATATGCCAGCGCACTGCCCGCCGGCGCCTCGCGCAGGAGCTTCGCCAGGTTCTCCTCGTCCGACGCCCGCACCCCCGCATACCGCGCCGAGCGCACCCCCGGCGCGCCGCCGAGCACCGCCGCCTCGATCCCCGAATCGTCGGCGATGCTCACCCTGCCTGTCGCCTCCGCCGCGGCGCGCGCCTTGCCGAGCGCGTTCTCCACAAACGTCTCCCCCGCCTCCGGCGGCAGCGTCACATTCGCAGGCAGCAGCTCCACCTCGTGACCGTCGAGCAGGCGCGCGAGCTCGCGTCGCTTGTGCTCGCTGTGGGTGGCCAGCAACAGCCTCATCGCGCGGTCATCGCCGGCGGCGGGCCGGGCCGGCGGCGCGAGGAGGCTCGAGCACGGACACCGGCGCCACGCGCATCAGCCGGCCGCGGCGATCGCCCGCTCCTGCGCGGTGCGCAGCTGCTCGATGCCCTCCCCCGCGAGCGCCAACAGCTCGTCCAGGTGCGCGCGCGAGAGCGGCGTTCGCTCGGCCGTCGCCTGCACCTCCACCAGACCGCCCTCACCGGTCATCACCACGTTGGCGTCCACCTCCGCGGTCGAGTCCTCGGAGTAGTCGAGATCGAGCAGCGCCGCTCCAGCGACCATCCCGCAGGACACCGCCGCGACTGACCCCGTCAGCGGCGAGCCCTCCAAGCGACCCTCGCTCAGCAGCCGCGCGCACGCCAGCGACAGCGCGACATACGCGCCCGTGATCGACGCACAGCGTGTGCCCCCGTCGGCCTGCAGCACGTCGCAATCCAGGTAGACCGTGCGTTCGCCCAGCGCCTTGAAGTCGACCACCCCGCGCAGCGACCGTCCGATCAAGCGCTGGATCTCGACCGTGCGCCCGTCCTGACGCCCGCGCGTCGCGTCGCGCTGCTTGCGATCGCCGGTCGACGCCGGCAGCATCCCGTACTCGGCCGTCACCCAGCCGTTGCCCTTGCCCGCCATCCAGCGGGGGACGCTCTCCTGCGCGGAGGCGGTGCAGATCACGCGCGTCTCGCCCACCGAGATCAGCGCCGAGCCCGTCGCGGTGCGCATGAACCCCGGCTCGATCTCCGTCGGACGCAGCTCGCCCGGCCCGCGCCCGTAGCTGCGCTCGCCGCCGCTCACGCCGTCACCTCGACCTTGGCGAGCTCGACCTGCTCGACGGGGCCCAGCGGCATCTGCAAAAAGCGAGTCCCCGCCTGCTCAAACACCCCGATGTCGCCCGTGCACAGAAAGCGGTAGTCGCCCTCGCCCGCGCGCGGGTTCTGCAGGCTGCGCGTGCTCAGCGCATGCTCCACCTGGCGCGCGAGCGCCGCTCCCGAGCTGACAAGCGTCACATCCGGGCCGAGCATCCGCTGGAGCATCGGCTGGATCAGGGGGTAGTGAGTGCAACCGAGGATCACCGTGTCGACGTCCGCCTGCTTCAACGGCGCGCAGACCTCGCGCACCGTTTGCACCGCCCGCTCGTCGAACTGCTCGCCGGCCTGGATGATCGCCGCCAGCGTCGGGCACGGCACCGCGTGCAGCGTCACGTGTGGATCGATCGCGCCTACAGCCTCCTCGTAAGCACGACTGGCGACCGTCGTCGGCGTGGCCAGCAGCCCGATCCGGCCCGTGCGCGTGGCGGCCACCGCCCGCAGCGCCTCCGGACGCACAACTCCGAGCACGTCCACCCCAAGCGTCGTCTCCATCATCCGCCGGCGCATGTCGGGCAGGGCTGCGGCTGTCGCGGAGTTGCACGCCACCACCAGCAGCTTCGCGCCGCGCTTGGCAAGCTCCTCGGTGACCTCCGCGGCGAACCGCGTCAACTCCTCCGGTGTTCGTTCGCCGTAGGGGAAGCGCGCGGTGTCGCCCAGGTACAGGAAGTCCTCCGCCGGCAGCCGCACGAGCAGCTCGTGCAGCACCGTCAGCCCACCCACGCCCGAGTCGAACACACCGATCGGTCGTCGGCGTGGGTCGCTCCTCGATTCCTCGGATGTGCTCATCGGCGCGCTCGACACGCAAGCCATCATTCCAGAGCGCTACGGTCGGAGGATCGTGCGCGCGCTCGTGCTCTCCAACATGCTGCCCGACGCCGCACACCCCGAGCGTGGGAGCTTCGTCCGCGACCAGGTTGCCGCGCTGCGCGAGCTCGAGGAGCTGGAAATCGAGCTCTACGAGTTCCCTCCCGGCGGCCGGGCACTTGTCCAAGCGGCGCGCGAGCTGCGTCGGCGCTTCGCCGCTGGACAGCGACGCTTTGCCAGTGGACGGCAGCGCCTCGCCGGTGGACAGCAGCATTTTGACGTCGTGCATGCCCACTTCGGCCTCACCGCCTGGCCCGCTCTGGCGGTCCCCGCTCGCGTGCGCGCGCTGACCGTGCACGGCACCGATGTGCTCCACCCCCGCACCCGCCAGGCGACCCGCGCGGTGGCACCGCTGATCGACCTGCTCGCCGCCGTCTCCGCCTCGCTCGCCCACGAACTGCCCGGCCGCGCGGCGCGCCGTCGAGCGCAGGTGCTGCCCTGCGGCGTTGACCTCGAACGCTTCCATCCACTCTCCCGCACCTCCGCCCGCGCACAGCTGGGACTCGACCCCGAGCGGCCCTACCTGCTCTTCGCCGCCGACCCGGCTCGCCCCGAGAAGCGTCACGACCGGGCGCTCGCGCTCGCACAGGCGACCGGGGTCGAGCTGCTCACGCTCGGCGCCGTCGCCCCCGCGCTCGTTCCGCTGTGGGTCAACGCCGCCAATGCCGTGCTCGTGCCATCTGAGCGCGAGGGCTTCGGGCTGGCGGTGCTCGAGGCGCTCGCCTGCGACGTGCCCGTGCTCGCCACCCCTGTCGGCGTCCATCCCGAAGCTCTCGCGCACGTCGCCGGCTCGCTCTGCGCGCCGTTCGAGCTCGCCCGCTGGCGCGCCGCGCTCGAGCCCCATCTCGACACGCCCGATCCGCGCGTCGCCGGCAGCGCGGCGGCGGCGCGGTTCTCCTCGCGACGGATGGCCGAGCGCGTGGCCGGCGCCTGGCGCGCGGAGCTGGAGAATGTCGCGAGCCCCACGAACCAACCCCGAAACCGAGAGCGTCCTCGCGAGCGGGGGCGCGAGCTGTAGAAATGGGTCCTAAGTAGCGGATAGCATGAGACGGTGGAGCAAAGCGCACCTGCAACGGCCTCGATGACCGTCCCCGTCCAAGCGCAGGACGACAGCCCGGTGGCGGACACTCCGACGCCCGCGGGACCACCGGGCTTCCGCGAGCGTGGGCGCATGCGCCGCCGCGCGCGCTTCCTGCGCAAGGCACGCGAGCTCGCCTACCGCGATCTCGGCGGGCTGGTTTACAACCTGCACCGCTTCGGCCAGCGCAACGACGCGCTGGTGATCGCCAAGCTCGGCACGCTCGGGCACATCGACGCCGAGCTGCGCACGCTCGAAACCGCGCTCGACGAGCGCCAGCCGGTAACGATCCTGCGCGACGCCGGCATCACCGCCTGCCCCCGCTGCGCCGCGATCCACGGCAGCGAGGACCGCTTCTGCCCCAACTGCGGGCTTGCCATGGACCGTCACGCCGAGCGCCCGGTGGCCGCACCGCCTCCGCTGGCGCCCGCACCGGGTCCGCCGCCGGCCGCCGCACCGGCCGCCAGCGCAGCAAAGCCACCGGGCGCTGTCGCCCCCGCGCCTGTTTCCCCCCCGCCTCCCGCCTCCGCGCCTGCCGCCCCCGCCACGGCCCCCGCCTCAGCGCCGGCGACAGGCCAGCCCACTTCAGCCCCCGCCCAGCCTTCCCCTGCCGGCCCGACGGCGCCCGCCACCCGACCGGCCACCGCCCCACCTCCGGCCCGGCCGGCCGCCACGCCATCCCCTGCCAGGCCAGCCGCCACTCCGTCGCCGACGGATGCCCCGAAGCCCGATCTCGACCAACCCACTGTGATTGTCCGTCCCCCCCGGCCGGGCGCGTGAGCGTCACCACTCCCCCCGCTCCCGCCACGACCGCAGCTTCACCGCCCGTGAGCGAGGCGTGCCCGCTGTGCGGCGCGCCGCTTCACCCCGAGCAGGAGTGGTGCCTGCGCTGCGGCGGCGCCGCGCGCACGCGCCTGGCGGCGTCGCCCACCTGGAAGGTCCCGGTACTCACGCTCGCAGTCGTGGCAGTGCTGTCGCTCGGGGTGCTCGCCGCCGCGCTGGTCAAACTCGCCGGCGGCTCCTCCACCACCACGCTCGCGGTCACCAAAACCGTGATCACGGCGCCGGCCGCGACCCTCCCGACGTCCGCGACCACAAGCCCGGGAGCGAGCACCCCCGCCGGCACCCTCCCCGCCACGACCGCTCCCACCACTCCTGGCACGACCACCGTCCCCGGCGCGAGCACCGTTCCGGGCGCGAGCACCTCCGGCAAAACCACCACTCCGGGTACGACCACCCCCACGCCGAGCACGACCAGTCCTGGCACCGGCCTTACTCCCAAAACCACCGCACCAGGCCTCAAAAGCCCCAGCACCAAAGCTCCAGCCAACACCACATCGAGCGCCGCGCCACCAACCACCAACCCCCTCTTCGCGCCGACCTCGAAGTGAGCTCCGCCCAGGCTGGTTCAGCCGTCAAGGCCGACATCGCGGTCGTGGGCGCGGGCGCAGCGGGGCTCTACGCCGCGCTCTGCGCGGCGCGCGACGGCGCGACGGTCGCGCTGATCTCGGCCACGCCCCTGGCCCAAACGGCCTCCTACTGGGCGCAGGGCGGCCTCGCCGCGGCGCTCGCCGATGACGACAGCTTCGAGCTGCACCTGGCCGACACCGAGCGCGCCGGGCGCGCGCTCGTCAGACGCTCTGCGGCCGAGATCCTCGTGCGCGAGGCGCCCGCCTGCGTCCATGACCTGCAGGCGCTCGGGGTCAGCTTCGACGGCGACCGCTTCGGCGGATTGGCGCTCGGCTTAGAGGGCGGACACACGGTCAGACGCGTCGTGCACGCCGGCGGGTCGGCGACCGGCCGCCGCGTGGTACGTCAACTCTCCGCGCTCGTCGCCGCCGAGTCACGGATCGCCGTGCTGGAGGGCGCGCGCGCGCGGGCCTTGTGGACTGACGGAGACCCCGCCCATCCCTCTGATCATCCTCCTGCCGATCCCCCCGCCGATCCTCCCACCCATCCCCTTGCCAACTCCTCCGGTCATTCCCGCTGTCGCGGCCTGATCTGCGACGACGGACGGATCGTCACGGCGCCCGCGGTCGTGCTCGGCACCGGCGGCGCCGCCGCGCTGTGGGCGCGCACCACCAACCCGCCCGGCTCTCAAGGGGTCGGCCTGCTGCTCGCCCACGCCGCCGGCGCGGCGCTGGCGGACCTCGAGCTGCTGCAGTTCCACCCCACCGCCGTGATCGGGTTGGCCGGGCGTGAGGGCTTCCTCGTCACCGAGGCGATCCGCGGCGAGGGCGCGACCCTGCACGACGCTTCCGGCGAGCGCTTCGTTGACGAGCTCGCCCCGCGCGACGAGGTCTCCCGCGCGATCGCACTGCGCCTGCAAGAGACCGGCGAGCGCTCGGTCGGGCTCGACATGCGCGCGATCGACCCGGCCCACTTCCCCAACGTCGTCGCCTCACTGCGCGAGGCCGGGCTCGATCCCGCGCGCGAGCTGATCCCGGTCGCCCCGGCAGCCCACTACATGATGGGCGGAATCGTCGCCGACCTGCACGCGCGCTCGACCCTCCCCGGGCTGTACGCCGTCGGGGAGTCCTCCTGCACCGGCCTGCACGGCGCCAACCGCCTCGCCTCCAACTCGCTCAGCGAGTGCTTTGTCTTCGCCCGCCGCGCCATCCTCCATGCGCTCTCCCAGCCCGCGCCGAGCTTCACGGCGACATCCTCGCGCGAGATCGAGTCACTGCAAGCGCTCCCCCCGATCCCCGGCGCGGACGCTCGCACCCGCGACGCGCTCTGGCGGGACGCCGGCATCGTCCGCTCCGCCGCGGGCCTGCGCCGGCTGCTCGACGATCCCCATCCACTGGCTCGACTGCTCGCGCGCAGCGCGCTCGAGCGCGCCGAGAGCCGGGGAGCCCACCAGCGCCTGGACCACCCCGAGCGCGATCCCGCGCTCGACCAGCGTCATTTCGTCCTCGCCCCAGACGGCAGCGGCGCCTGGCAGACCTGGTCCTGACGCCCCTGTTCACAGCCGACCCGCGCGCCCTCCAGCTCGCGCTCTGACGCACTGCGCCGCTGCCCATCCAGACCCCGGTAGGGGTCTTCATAAAGATCTTTAAATCTTTGGCTCCAGCAGGCGGATCTCGATCCTTTCCCGCCCACCACGTGTTTCTGCGTGTGGAATGTCTTAGGAGGACCGGAGTCTTTTGGAACGGTGGGTGTGCTCCAAATCGGTCGATCGAGAAAGTGGGGTGAGGGGTCACCATGTATCAATTCAGTCGGGCCATCTACAGGGAGTTGGCTCCCCATATCGTGGCTCCCAGGCCAGGCGTCGCCGCCAACGCCAACCACGAGCACGTCCTGCGCGCCTGTGAGGCGGTCGTCGAGCGCATGGCCATCGACCGCCACTACTTCGCCCGCCCCGAACGGGCGCTTTTCTGCGACATCCGCTCCCGCTTCCCGATGAGCGAGCAGGGCCATGTCCACCGGGTCGTCACCCGCTACATCGGCCTCGCCGAGCAGTACCTGGCCGAGAACCCGATCGCCGGCTATGCCGCGGTCAGTGGCCAAGCGCCGCGGTGCCGCGCGACCACGCGCAAAGGCGCCGCCTGCCAGCGCGTGCCGCTGCCGCACAACGGCTACTGCCCGTCCCACCAACACCTGGCCGACACCGAGGATCGCGAGCTCGCCGCAGCCTGAAAGGGCGGGCGTCCCCCTCCCCGCCGCCGTCCAAGCCCGCGACCTGCTCACCGCCACCCTCGGCCGGGGCCACGGCGATTACGCCGCCATCATCGAGGCCGCCGAGGGCCTCGCCAACCGGCGACTGTAGCGATTTCCCCCAAAAAAACAGCTTATTTGCAGGTGATTTGGGATTTCCGCTCAGATTTCGTATCTTTAACGGGCTCCGCCACTCGACGGCCTCGCATGACGCCAAGAGCCGGCAGGGTCTTTTATCAAGACGTTCCCTGAGTTTTTCTTTCGCCTTTTTTATGCCAATTGCTTTCAAAGAATGGGCTGTCACCGTTCGTGCTCTTGCCGAAGGTGAGCAGCTCATAACACTCCGCAAGGGCGGCATCCGCCAGCCCGGAAAGCCGTTCCAGCTCGCCCACGAGCGCTTCTTCCTCTACCCCACCTTCGATCACCAGCCGGGCGACCTCGTACGCGAATCCCATCAGCCCGAGCTGCGCCGCGCGCTCGAGGAGGGCGTCTGGAGCGACGGCGAGCCGCCGCTCCATGCCTTTGCCTCCGGCGGCATCCAACAACCAGACCGCGTGCGCATCCGTGCCTGGGCCGAAGTCGCCGGTCACTTCACGATCGCCGACCCGCGCTGCGTCGACGCGCTCTCGCCCTTCTACGTGTGGACGACCGACTACGCCGAAAAGCGCCTCGGCTGGCGCCGCCACCAGCCGCTGCACGTCCTGCTCCTACGCACCTACCGCATCCCCCGACCGGTAACCGTCAAGGTCAAGGACGAGTACACGGCCGCCCACGCCTGGGTCGAGCTGCAGCGTGAGCTTCCCTTCGAGGGCACCCCCGTGCTCTCCGACGCCGAGTTCGAGCGTGCCTCCGAGGAGATCCGTGCAATCACCTCCGAAGCCGCCGGC
The DNA here is from genome assembly GCA_036511695.1 of Solirubrobacteraceae bacterium. GTDB lineage: Bacteria > Actinomycetota > Thermoleophilia > Solirubrobacterales > Solirubrobacteraceae > Palsa-744. The sequence goes on from DATCBT010000037.1 coordinate 22,740, forward strand.
CAGCCAGTCCTGGCCTAGCAAACCACCTCGCTGGACGGAGGGTTCTGCCCGGCGGAGGGTTCTCAGCTAGGGCCCTTCCCAGGCAAGCGCTTCGCGGGCCGCTTCGGCGCCTGACTCGGGGACCAGAATGTCGCGACGTCCGGCGACGAGGAAGTCCGGCACATCGGCGCCCCGTGAGCGCTGGGCCATGCTCGGGATGCCCTCCTCCAGCAGCAGCCCCTGGATCATCTCCGCCTCGGCGCCGTTCTGGGCGCCCGCGATCTTCACGAGCTTTCCTTCGCTGTACTGCGGCTTGATCTTGCGAGCTCTGAGCTGACGCTCGCTCACCACCGACTCGGCGCCCGCTGAGGCATGGACGAGCGGCATCCCGCAGGCCGCGCAGAAGCGCTCGCTCGACGGATGCTCGCGCGCGCACCCTGGACAGACCAGCGCCAGCTCGTCGCTCGCCGCCACCGCTCTCGGCTCGTCCTCGGCCATCTACCCCACCTCCAGCCCTACCTCCCGCACCCGACCGTCCTCGATCAGGTAGGAGCGCACCTCCGGCGCGTCGCTGTCGACCAGCCCAACGATGATCCACTCCACGCCCGGCCAGCCGGCGGCGAAGTTGATGTCTGTCTGCGATGGAAGGGGTGGGGTGCGGGTGTGCGAGTGGTAGATCGCGCCCAGCTCGCTCCCGTCCTGCTCGATCGCCTCGATCAACCCCAGCAGCTCTTTCCCGTCAACCTCGAACTTCAGCGGGCTGGCGGCCATGTTGACCGCACGATGCACCCGCGCGGCGCGGGTGACCATGGTCCCGCTCGCCCCGCCCGGAGGAGATATGACCCCGCCTGGGCCGCCGGGCCCGCCCGGGGTGTCCAGATCGACCGCGACCAGGCCACAGCACTCGTTCGGGGCCTCCTCGCGGGCGTGCGCGATCAGCTCATCGAGCAGGGTCCTGGCGATCTGCACGGCTCACCACCAGACGGTGGAATCAAGGTTCTCGATCTCGTCGACGGGCAGCGTGTAGATGCCGCTCGAGAGGTACTTCCAGCCGTCGTCGGCGACGACGAACACGACGTTCCCCTCCTCCAGCTCGCCCGCGATCCGCACGGCGATGCTCGCGATCGCGCCACTGGAGACGCCCGCGAACACCCCCTCCCGATCGAGCAGCTTGCGCGTCCAGAGGATCGCGTCGCGGTTGGTCACGAAGATCTTCCGGTCCAGCAGCGAGATGTCGATGATCGGTGGGATGAACCCGTCGTCGAGCGAGCGCAGCCCCTGCACCGGCTCGCCCTGCATCGGCTCCGCCGCGACGATCTTCACGGCGTCGCCAAAGGTCTCCTTCAGACGCCGACCATTGCCCATCAGCGTGCCACCCGTGCCCAGTCCCGCGACGAACGCGCTCACCTCGTCGAGCTCCTCGAGGATCTCCAGCGCCGTGCCGTTGTAGTGGGCGTTCGGGTTGGCCTCGTTGCCGTACTGGTAGGGCATGTAGACCGAGGAGTCCTCCGCCGCCATCGCCAGGGCCTTCTCGACCGCCCCGTTGGAGCCGAGCGAGCCCTCGGAGTAGACGATCTCCGCGCCGTACATCTTCAGCAGCTGCGTGCGCTCGGGCGTCACGTTCTCGGGCATCACGACCTTCAGCTTGTAGCCCTTCAGCGAGCAGATCATCGCCAGCGAGATGCCGGTGTTGCCCGAGGTCGGCTCCAGGATCGTCTGCCCGGGCGCGATCGCGCCCTTCTCCTCGGCGTCCTCGATCAGCGCCTTCGCCACCCGGTCCTTGACCGATCCCGTCGGGTTGCGCGACTCGAGCTTCGCCCAGATCCGCACGCCCGGCTTCGGCGATAGACGCGGCAGCTCGACCAGCGGCGTGTTGCCGATCGACTGCACGATGTCCCCGTACCTGCCTCCGCACGGCTTGTTTCTCAGGGGCTGGACAGCCATTACTTCACGAAATATAGCGGGGTCCGGAGGCGGTAGCGGGTCAGTTTGAATCGGCGAGCGTCGCTTGCGTCGAGCCTTCCTGATCGCGTAGAGCATGTCTCCCCCTCCGAACAGAAGGAGAACTCCTACCAGCATCGGTACACGCGCGATCGCGAGCGTGTGTTCGAGCAGCTGCGCTCTACCGACCGGCGACATCGTGAGCCGGCGACACTCGTCAACCTATTGGTTGGCGATCTTCCTACCTTTCGCAACCTATAGATTTGGTCTTTCCCTAGATATGCTAACTTATAGGTATGCGACCTTCTGAGAGAGCCGCCCAAGCCCGACGTGAGTTGGATCGAAAGTTCGATGCCGCCAACCTCGAGCCCATCCAAGCACGCCCCCGCTCCGGCTGGATACGCGCTATCCGCGGGGCACTGGGGATGAGCCAAGCCGTGCTGGCTGAGCGACTGGGAGTATCCCCGGCCGCGGTCAACAAACTAGAGCACGCAGAGCTCCACGGTGGAATCACCACTGGCAAGCTGGCCGAGGTAGCAAACGCGCTGGATTGCACCCTCGTCTATGCCCTCGTGCCGAACTCCACACTGGAGCGGACCGTTAAGACCCAGGCTCGAACGGTAGCCGCGAGGCTCCTCGGGTATGCCGCCCGGACCATGGCCCTGGAGGCTCAGGACATCGACGACGACCGACAGGACGAGGCAGTTGAGCGTCACGCACAACAACTTGTGGCCAGCGGCAACCTCTGGCGTCCGCGACGAAGCCCGTCGAGACGCGAGAAGTGACCGTCGTTCCGCCTGACGAGCCGCCCCTTCCACGGTTCAACGCGCGGACCATCGGTCCAGAACCATCCGGGGCCACACCGATCGAGGAGGAGGACCTAGAGGGACTCATTCCAGACTTCGTGGCTACCCGGGCCGACCTCAATCAGGTTGAGTTCGAGAACATCACCAAGGCGCTTCCGTGGGCACAGCAGCAGGCGCATTCCCTCGGAGTAGAAGGCATCCTCGACTACGGATTCATGCTGACGCTCCACCGCCGTATGTTCGGCGACGTATGGACATGGGCGGGAACACAACGGCGGCGCATCACCAACATCGGAGTAGAGCCACACCTGATCGTCACCCAATCCCGGCTGACGCTTGACGACGCCAAGTTCTGGCACACCCAAGAAGTGTTCGGCCCCGACGACCTGGCGGCCCGAATTCACTGCCGCTTGGTAAGCGTCCATCCTTTCCGGAATGGGAACGGTCGCTGCACACGGATGATGGCCGACCTGTACCTGGCCTCTATCGAAGCTGCGCCCTTCACCTGGGGTGGCGCAAACCTCGATGTCGACGGGTCCGGTCGAGCAACGTATATATCAGCGCTAGTCAAGGCTGCCGACACCGACGAATACGCCGACCTCGTCCGGTTCGCTCGCGGCCAAATGACGTGACATGACTTATGACGATGATTCGATTCGCGTTCGAAAGGACGCCCCGTCTCGACGTGAGCGACTCTTTACAGGCGACAGCGATTTTTGGCCAAACGGCCAGTCAGGCACTAAGATCGATTCGGCGCACCATACGAGCTGAGGGAGCCTGCCGGCATGAATACATCGCAAGAGAACTTCGACTTCGACTGGCTGGTCATCGGCTCCGGTTTCGGCGGCAGCGTCTCGGCCCTGCGCCTGTCCGAGAAAGGCCACCGCGTGGGCGTGCTCGAGTGTGGTCGGCGCTTTGCCGACCACGAGCTGCCGAGCTCGACCGCCGATCTGAAGCGCTACTTCTGGAACCCCATGCTTGGGATGAAGGGCATCTTTCGGCTGACCACCTTCAAGGACGTCTCCGTCGTCTCCGGCTGTGGCGTCGGCGGCGGCAGCCTCGGCTATGCGAATACGCTCTACGTCCCCCCGAAGAAGTTCTTCGCGGACCGCCAGTGGGCGGAGATGAACGACTGGGAGTCGGCGCTCGCCCCTCATTATGCCGAGGCGCAGCGGATGCTCGGCGTCGTCCAGAACCCGCACGATGACCCGGCCGACCAGCTCCTGCGCGAGCTCGGCGAGGAGCTCGGCGTCGGCGACACGTACAAAAAGACACCCGTCGGCGTCTTCTTTGGCGGTCCAGACGGGGCCGGCAAGACCGTTCCTGACCCGTTCTTCGGCGGCGAGGGGCCCGAGCGCACCGGCTGCAGGGAATGTGGGCGCTGCATGGTCGGCTGCCCGCACGGATCGAAGAACACGCTCGTGAAGAACTACCTGTACCTCGCCGAGAAGCGCGGCGCGAAAGTGATGCCCGAACGCACCGTCGTGGACGTCCGCCCGCTCGGCGACGGCTCCGGCAAGGACGGCTACGAGGTCGAAAGCGTTCGCTCCGGCGCCTGGCTGCGCAAGGATCGCCGGGTTCAGCGCGCGCGCGGTGTTGTCGTCTCGGCCGGGCCGCTCGGCACGAACAAGCTGCTCCAGCGCTGCCGCCTGAACGGCTCGCTCGGGCGAATCTCCGCCCGCCTCGGCGAGCTGGTACGGACGAACAGCGAGTCGATCCTCACGGTCACCGTGCCCGAGGACTACCCGGACGACTTGATCAAGCGCGTCGCGATCACCTCCTCGATCTACCCCGACCCGAACACCCACATCGAGACCGTCACCTACGGCGACGACGGCGACTCGATGCACCGCCTCTACACGCTGCTCGTCGGCGACGGCACGCGCCTGACGCGCCCACTGAAGCTGCTCGCCCAGATCCTCCTGCACCCGAAGCGACTGGCGCAGGTGCTGTTCCCAAAGCACTGGTCGCGGCGCACGATCATCATCCTCGTGATGCAGACGCTCGACAACGCGATCGCGCTACGCCCCCACCAGGGCCCGTTCGGCACCTTCTGGCTGAAAACCGAGCAGGACCCCGAGAAACCGATCCCGACGTTCATCCCGATCGCCAACCAGGCCGCCGAATGGTTCGCCAAGCGCACCGGCGGGATCGCCCAGAGCTCTGTCACCGAGGCGCTCTTCAACATCCCCACGACCGCCCACATCCTCGGCGGCGCGGTGATCGCCCCCGACCCCCAGCGCGGCGTGATCGACGCCCACCAGCGCGTCTACGGCTATGAGAACCTGCTCGTCTGCGACGGCTCGGCGATCCCGGCGAACGTCGGCGTCAACCCCTCGCTCACGATCACCGCGCTGGCCGAGCACGCGATGAGCCATGTGCCGGCCGCTGGGGAGCCGCAGATCGCGGCCGAGCCGGCCCCAGAGACGATCGCCGCCGCTTAGCGGACCTACGCTTTGTAGGGGTCGATCACCTTGTGCTTGCAGCCGACGAGCTTCCATGGCCGGTTCTGCAGCAGGAAGCGCATCACCAGCGTCTTCAGGCCCGGCCCATTGCAATACACCGTTCCGTAGCCGTAGACGAGCGCGACGTGGTCGTTGCCCGCGCCGGTCCAGATCACGTTGTAGCCGTGGCTCGCATAGAGCCAGTCTTCGCCTGCGCCGCCGTGCAGGAAGTCGCGCTGGGAGGTGGGCTGGCCGCCGGGGTGCGAATCGCCCCAGATCACGTCGCCTTCGTCGCCGGCCCAGATCGTGTCGTTGCCGCCGCCGCCCAGCAGCATGTTGTGCACGCCGTCGAGCCCGCGCATGACACCGCTTTCGTTGTTCGGGTGCCCCTCGTGATGGCCGATCTGCGGCCAGCCCGTGTGATTTGCCTCCCCATACGCAAGGCCGCCGTATGAGAGCAGCGAGACCGCGACGGCGAGCGCCAGCGCTACGCGCATCCCTGGTGGCTCCCCCCGGCCATCGCCGGGAGAATCACCAGAGTGTCACCCTCGCCCACCGCCGTATCCAGCCCGTCGAGCACCCGCACGTCCTCGTCGTTGAGGTAGACGTTGACGTAGCGATTGAGCTCGCCCTCGGCCGAGAACAGCTGGCTCTGGGTGGCGGGATGACTGGCGGCCAGGTCGCGGAGAACCTCGCCGATGTTCGCGCCGGAGGCGCTGAGGAGCTTCTCGCCGCCGACCGAGGCGCGCAGGACCGGGGGAATCTTGATTGTCGCCATATCCGGGAGGCTACCCGGCGGCGGCGCAGAATGCCTCGTAATCGGGGAACACGCCGAGCTCCTCGTCGGTGATCTCCTCGGGCGGGCGCGAGCAGATCGGGCAGTCGGGGTCGCGGTGGACCTTGACCTCGGTGAGCGTCGCGCCGAGCGCGTCGTAGAGAAGCAGGCGCCCGATCGCGGGCTCGCCGATGTCGAGGATCAGCTTGATCACCTCGGTCGCCTGGAGCAGGCCCATCGTCCCGGGGAGCACGCCGAGCACGCCGTTGGCGCCGCACGAGGGCGCCAGCTCGGCGGGGGGCGGCTCACGGAACAGGCAGCGATAGCACGGGCCCTCGTAGGGCTTGAATACCGACAGCTGGCCATCGAAGCCGAGGATCGAGGCGGAGACGACGGGGATCTTCAGGCGCACGGTGGCGTCGTTGAGCAGATAGCGGGTCGGGAAGTTGTCGACCCCGTCGACGATCACGTCGTAGCCCTCGATGATCGACATGATGTTCGACGCGTCGATCCGGACGGGGTACTTGACGACGTTCACGTCGGGGTTGAGCGCCTTGATCGACTCCTCGGCGGAGTCGACCTTCGGCACGCCGATGCGGTCGGTCGTATGGATGACCTGACGCTGCAGGTTTGACAGGTCGACGACGTCGTCGTCGACGATCCCGAGCGTGCCCACGCCGGCCGCTGCCAGATAGAGCGCGGTGGGCGAGCCGAGGCCGCCGGCGCCGAGCAGCAGGACCTTGGCGTCGAGCAGCTTCTGCTGACCGTCGGCGCCGATCTCGGGGATCAGCGTGTGGCGCGAGTAGCGCTCGCGCTGCTCGGGGGTGAGCGTGCGCGGCGTCTTGACCTCATAGCCGCGGTCCTTCCACAGGGTGATCCCGCCGGTCATCGAGGAGACGTTCGTGTAGCCGAGGTCCTGTTCGAGCGTGCGCGCCCCGTAGGCCGAGCGATTGCCGGAGGCGCAGTAGAGGATCACGTGCGCGTCGCGGTCGGGCACGACCCCCTCGATCCGCGTCTCCAGGTAGCTCCTGGGCACGTGCTTGGCCCCGGGCAGGTGACCTGAGGCAAACTCGTCGATCTCGCGCACGTCGATGATCGCGACGCCCTCGTCGATCAACTCGTTGACCTCGGACGGATCGACCTCGTCGATCTGCGACTTGACTTGGCGGAGAAGCTCGGCGCTGGAGGGGCTCATCATGAAACTCCTAAATCATGGTCGGAGATTAGGGAGACTTCACAAAGTATAGCGGGGCACGGTCAAGGCGTAGCGGTGCGCGGTTCGCTCGTCGAAGAGCCGTGACACGCGGGATCGCCGATACCTCGGTCTTCGTCGCCCAGGAGATCCTTGCTTTCCCCGCCCTGGAACGCGGGGCGACTTTGCTTACCCCGCCCCAAGACGGGGCATGAGGACCAGGGAACTGGATTCCGGGACCCCCTATTCCCCATCCGTCAGAGCCCTTACTCCCCATTAGTCAGGCCTCCGACTCCCCATTTGTCAGAGAATTGCGGTATTCTGTCTGCATGCCTGGGCAATTCATCGAGCGGAATATCAGGCCAACCGTTGTCGAAGCCCTCACGGAAGCGAGAGCGGTTTGCCTGCTGGGCGCCCGGCAGTCGGGCAAGAGCACCCTGGCACGTGCGATCGCGGTGGACGAGCACCCCGCGGAGTATCTGACGCTGGATAACGACAGTACTCGCCGTGCCGCCTTGGAGGATCCGACTGGATTCATCGCCGGCGTGTCGGGTTCGGCCGTGATCGACGAGGTCCAGCGAGCGCCCGATCTGATGCTGGCGATCAAGGAGCGCCTGGACCGAAGTAACGAGCGCGGGCAGTTTCTGCTCGCCGGCTCGGCCAACATCCTCACCCTGCCGACGATCGCCGATGCGCTGCCTGGACGTGTGGACTATGTCCGGATGTGGCCGTTTTCACAGGGCGAGCTGTCGGGGCGACGCGAGAGCTTCATCGACCGGCTGCTCATCGGCGAGCCGCCGCGCGTGGAGGATGCCGAGGTCGGACGCGCAACGTATGCCGCAAGGATCGTCGCCGGTGGCTTCCCCGACGCGCAGGACCGTAGTGCTCGGGGACGCGCGCGGTTCTTCACCAGCTATGTCTCGACGATCCTCGGCCGCGACCTCCCGGACATCGCCAACGTGCGCGACGCAACCGGCGTCGAGCGGCTCCTGCGAATCCTCGCCGCCCGCTCGGCCGGACTTCTGAGCTTGCGTGGCATCGCCCGCGAGCTGGGCGTGGACCACAAGACCGTGGCGGCGCAGACCCGCATCCTGGAAGAGCTGTTTCTCGTGTGGCGCCTGCAGCCGTGGCACGTGAACCTCGGCAGCCGACAGGTGAAGACTCCGAAGATCTATATGACCGACACCGGGCTACTCACACATCTGACGAACATCGACGCAAAGGGGATCGCCCAGAGCGCGACTCTCGCGGGCTCGATCGTCGAGACGTTCGTCGCCATGGAGCTGGCCCGCCAGTGCGACTGGGCCGACAGTCAGGCTTCGCTGTTTCACTATCGCGACCAGCAGCACCGCGAGGTCGATGTCGTGCTCGAGCTGGGCAGCGGCGAGGTCGCCGGCGTCGAGATCAAGACGACCGCGGGCGTTCGAGCGAAGGACTTCGCTGGACTGCGCTACCTACGCGACAAGCTCGGTACCCGATTCAGGGCGGGCGTCGTGCTGTACAGCGGCAGGCAAACCCTCAACTTCGGCGACCGCCTCACGGCCGTGCCCCTGTGCGGGCTATGGTCATAGACGGCCCTACTCTTTGATGTCCGCCTGGGTGCCCTGCGCGGCCGTGGGGTAGACGATTCAGCGCCGGTGCCCTTATGAGACAAGCAGATACGAAAAGCCGACGGCGCTGGGGCTCGCGGTACGCGAACCGCCATAGTTGGCCTTCGCTCGCCAGCGTCCCACGGCGGGCGGGACGAACGGAATGGACGCCGCCCCTTCGCTGACGAAAGCCTGGGCCTGATGATAGAACTGCCAGCCGAAGACGGGGTCGAAGCGTTCGATCTCGACTACGACGGGGCCCGAGGCGGCGGGTGAGACCTTGACGTTGATACCCAGTCCTTCGCCTGGAGCGGCCTTGGCCGATGAGAACGAGATCGAGGTGGAGGTGATCGTGCGCGACTCGCGGATCAGCGTGAAGTTGCCGGCTGTGGCGTCGCGGACGGACACGACCGCGTAGTAGCGGCCGGGCTGGAGCTGGTGCTGGAGCGTCTGCGAGCCGCTGCCTCCGCATTGGCATTCGATCACGTTGCCGTTCTGGTTGCGCAGCTGCAGCTTGAAGTCGGCCGAGCCGGGCGCGATCAGCTTGAGCGTGAGGTTGGAGTGGCTGGTGACGTCGAGGCGATACAGACGCAGCACGCGCACGCCGCGGCCGTCGAGGCGTCCGTGCGCGTGGGCGTAGTTGCCCAGCGCGAGCCCGGGCGCCGTTTCGGCGGGGCCCGCGGGAGCGACCTGCAGGTGGAAGCGCTGAACGCCTCGGTAGGAATTGCGGGGGGTGATGTTGAAGCTGTAGCGCCCGCCCTGGCCGGGCCCGGGGGTGAACAGCCGGTAGCCGCCGCAGCCGATGTGCAGCACAGACGGGCCGCCTTCGCCCCCTCCTTCTGATCGTTCGCCTTCGCCTTCCTGGCCGAAGGAGGTGGTGCCGGGGGAGTAGAGAGCGCCGCTGACGCACGCGTGTTCGGTCCTGTTGGCGAGGTTGATCAGGTAGCTGACGCCCGCGTGCATCGTGAAGGAGTAGACGGCGTTGATGTTCTGGACGCGATCGACCTGCCCGTTGACTCCGCCGGAGGGCAGCCGCAGCCCGGGCGGCCCGATCGCGGGGGTTGGGTGGAAGACTTCAAGCGTGAAGGGCGCGAGTTGCGAGTTCGCGAGCGCGGCGACGCGAATATCGTAAAGGCCGTTCTTGGACGCCTTGAACGAGAGCGAGGCCTTGCCGTGAGATTCCGTCTTCTGGCAGCCGACGGAGGTGAGCTGCGAGCGCACCGCGTGGTACACGCTGATCGTCGCATCGAGCGCTCCCGAGGCGGCCAGATCGAACGCGATCCGCTGGGCACCCTGGGCGCGCAGGCTGTACCAGACGGAGTTGGTAGTGGCCCCGCCGCACGAGGCTTCGGTCTCGCCCGCTTCGAGCGTCGCACCAACAACGGTGCCGTTGATCGTGGCGGGCAAGCTGTGGATCACCTGCGCGTTGGCGCGTTCGTCATTCGGCGGGGCGGGCACAGGCGCGGGTATTGCGACCAGCGCGCCCGACGACAGGGACGGCGCGGCGATTGCGGCGGAAGCCCCCACAGCGGGGGCGATCGCCGTCACCGCGGCCAGAGCAAGCAGGAGCATCATTGCCCTGACGGACTTTCGATCGAGGAGCATCGGCTACTAAGTACGCCGTGGGACCTGCAATTTCCTGCTTCCGAAACGGTGTGCGGACGATTCGAGGCGGGTAAGGGTGACGAGCCGAGGCACGCGGTGCCGAAGAACGCGGGGCCCGGCCCGAGCTGGGTGGCGATGAGCAGCGCTTTCGATACACGCTCATCCCCGAGGCACCGGGGCGACGGAGACGCCATGTTTTCCGCTTCTTTTTCGAAAGCTTCTTTGAGGACGTACTGAACTTCGCACCCCACGCCCTGGAACTCCGGGTTCAGCTGCGCTTCGATCGTGTCCTAGGACAGCGCCGCGCCCACGAGTTTTTCACCTTCGATGACAGGCCCTCTCCCCACCATCCCCTACAAAGCGCTTGAAATCGACCCAGAAGACCGACCCAAACCTGATCTATCGTGCCCGCCAGCCCACACCGGGATGACTTGACTCGACAACATACGCATAAACCGGTGGACTTATCAAGAGTCAACCGTCGCGCGCCTGTAAACCGGGGCTGCGCCTGTGGTTTAATGGCGAACTTCACCGCGGCCACCGGTAGGTGGCCCCATTAAAATCTTTGCTCCCCGCCCCGGGACGCCATGCGACTTTCCTTTCTCCCGCTCCCGCACGCTATGCGACGCTATGCCACGCCATGCGCCCGCGCTCCCGCATCCTGCTCGCTCTCACGACCGTCGTCGTGCTCGCGTTCGCGCTCGTCGTGATCCTCGATCGGCCCGCCACACGATCTCCGGCGGGCGCCGCGACCAACGGCACGAGCATGTCCGTCGCCGAACACGCTTCCTCCTCGGGCTTTGACGGCGCACTGCTGCCGGGCAAGGTCAGGGCGCCTGACTTCACCCTCACCGACCAGCGCGGCCGGCGCGTCTCGCTGGGCCAGTACCGCGGCCGGGTGACGATCCTGACGTTCCTCTCCTCGGCCTGCCCGCCCACCTGCCCGCTGGTCGCCCAGCAGATCCGCGGCGCGCTCGACGAACTCGGCGGGGCGGGTGGGCATCCGATCCCCACGCTGATCGTCAGCGCCGACCCCGCGGCCGACACCCCCGCCGCGGTGCGTCGCTTCCTCGGCGAAGCCGCGCTCACCGGCCGGGTCGAGTACCTCACCGGCGCCCGCGCCCAGCTCCAGCCGATCTGGCGCGCCTATAACGTCGTCCCGGCGCAGCTCGGGAACGCCAACTCCCCCCACCCCGCCGCGGTCCTCGTGATCGACCGCGGCGGCCAGGAACGAGACCTCTTCCAGGTCGAACAGCTCACCCCCGAAGCCCTCGCGCACGACATCCGCAAGCTCCAAGGCGGGACATAACGATCGAGAGCCCTACTGCCGGGAGGATCAATCGAGATCGAACCCCGCCCGGATCGCGTCGCTGAGAGCCTGCTCTTGAGGGTCTAGCAGAACACCGATCTGCGCTCCCAAGGCGCCCACGGGAATCGTCGTGATGTTGTCGCAGCTCACGACCGAGGGGCCGGCGAGACCGTTCGCCGCGTCAACACGCACCTCGGTCGAGAGGCCGCGAATCGTCGTGGTGATCGGCGCGACGGTCACCGTCGTGAGGTGCGCTCGCACAAGCTCGCGCGTGAGGATCAGCACCGGTCGCGCCTTATCGAGCTGCGCGACGTGAATCGGCCGCATCAGGCAAGCGCAGAGGAAAGACCGACGGCATGCTCTGCCAGCCCCGCAAGCTCAGGATCCGGGCCGGTGCGGGCCAGTATCTCGGCATCGCGCGCGGCAATCACACGCCGGCGCTCACGCTCGAGCGCATGCCTGACTACCGCCGCCCGGCTGCGTCCAGCACCGGAGGCAACGATCTCGTCGACGAAGTCCACAAGCTCGCCTGGAAGTCGCACCGCAATCTGCTTGCTCATCCCATAACGGTAGCAAAATGGGAGCAGGAAATACGCAGCCGTGAGCGCCTCGCATCGAGATAAGTCCCGGGCTTCCACCGCCTCGCTGATACCCTAGCTGCCAGGTAGGAAATGTTCAGATGATGTTCTCAACCAAGGCCGAGTACGGCATACGCGTGATGGTCGAGCTGGCTCGGCGAGCCGGCGAGTATCCGATCCCGCTTGCCGAGATCGCCGCCCACGACGGCCTGCCGCTCGCCTACCTCGAGCACCTCGTCGCGCGGCTGCGCAAGGCCGGGCTGGTCGACTCGCGCCGGGGCTCGCGCGGCGGCTACATGCTCGCGCGCTCTCCCACCGAGATCACGATGGCCGAGGTGGTCGAGGCGCTGGAGGGGTCGATCGCGCCGATCGAGTGCATCTCCCAGAGCTCCGACGGCTCGATCGTCTGCTCGCGTGAGTCCGATCCCGCCCACGTCTGCCCGACCAAGCTGCTGTGGACGCGGGTGCGCTTTGCGATCGTGCGCACGCTGCAGGAGACCACGCTCGCCGAGCTCGTGCTCGAACCCACACTCTTAAAAGATGGGCCCGCCCACCCCGCCC
>DATCBT010000038.1:0-5787 GCA_036511695.1 Solirubrobacteraceae bacterium
GTTGGCGTCGACGAACAACTCGACATCGGGCCCGATCGCGTCACGAGCGGCCCGTACACGCTCGCAGTCTTGGTGGGGATGCGCGCCGATCTTCATCTTGACCCGCGGAATGCCCTGCTCGGCCCAGCCCGCGAGCTGCTCCTGCAGCCGATCGTCGGTGTAGGTAGTGAACCCGCCCGAGCCATAGACGGGCACGTGATCGTGCGCGATGCCCAAAACCGTGCACAGCGGCGCGTCGAGCAGCCGCGCATGCAGATCCCATAGGGCCAGATCCACTGCCGCGATCGCCATCGAGGTGATGCCCGGCCGGCCCAGGTTGCGTGTGGCCCTGACCATCGCCGCCCACGACGCGCGCGGTGATGCCACGGCCTGTCCCTTCACGACACCGGCGAGCTTGCTCTCGACAAGCTTGGCCGTGGAGATGTCAGCGTAGGTGTAGCCAAGCCCCACCCGACCCCCCGCGTGGGCTTCGACGACGACGATCGTGGTCGAGTCCCATTGCAGGGTCCCGTCGCCCTCCGGCGCATCGGTAGGGATCGTGTATGCCTGCACGTCGATCCGCTCGACTGTGGCCGCGTCGACGGTCATTGCTTGCGGAGGGGGTGGCTGGTGGGGATCATGCTGTCCAGGATGCTGAGGCTATTGCGTGTGGTTGGCGTCGTCTACCAGTTGGATGTGGGCCTCATAGACGCCGGCGGCGGCGAGCATCGCTGCCGTTGCGGCGTTGGTCAGTGCCAACTCGCGCCGATCGGGCCGCAGCCACGCGAGGACGGCCATCGTGGCGGCGTGGGTGGCGTCGACTGCCGCGCCGGCCAGGATCCACCTGCGGGTGTGGTGCCGACTGGTGATCGCCGCCTCGATGAGGTGCCGGGCGCCGAGGATGCGTGCGAACGCATGGGCCGGCCGGTCGATTCGCTGGTGGGGTAGGTCGCTCAGGACCGCTCCCGGTGCTATCAGCAAAGCGGCCCCCCAGAGTGTGCGTGCACCGCTCAGAAGGCGCAGTGACCGCGGCTCGATAGAAGTCGGCGCGTAGCCTCGCATCTCCAGATCGCCTCGCTATTTCAGCTCAGTGGGCGAGTATTGCTCGACGGCGCACTCGAGGAGCAGTGCGTGTACGAACGCTTGGGGGAGATTGCCGCGCAGTTGACGCTGAGCGACGTCGAACTCCTCCGAGCACAGCCCGGACGGCCCGCAAGCGGCACGGTTACGCTCAAACCAGCGCGCCGCGGTGACGCGGTCGCCCTGCTGGGCGTGGGCGAGCGCCATCCAGAAGCCGCAGAGCAGGAACGCGCCCTCGGACTCTCCCAGGGGACGCTCGTCGGGCCGGTAGCGGTAGCAGTAGCCGTCCTGGGTTAGCTCTGAGTCGACCGCGTGCAGCGTAGCGATGGAGCGGGGGTCAGACGGCGGGATCGCACCACGGATCGCTGCCAGCAGCAGCGCTGCGTCTGGGCGCGAATCTTTGGGTGAGCGCTGCCAGCGCCCGGAGTGGTGAAGCGCGTGCGCGGCGGTGTCCGAGACAATCCGGTCGGCGAGTGACACCCATTTCGCGGCCTGCTCGCCGCCCGGTCCGCCCTGGGCGATCTGACGTAGGCCGGCGGCGCAGATCAGCCGGCTGTGCGTCCACGCGTCCGGTTCGATCTCCCAGATCCCGGCGTCGCTGTCGGGTTCCTGCCAGCGCTGCTCGATCGCCTCGACCGCGATCTCGGCGGCCCGCCAGCCGTCAGCGTCGAGGTGGTCGTGACCCGCGGCAGACGCGAGGAGCAGCAGCGCCTCGCCGAACGCGTCGAGCTGGAACTGCTGGTTGACCCAGTTGCCGGCGATGTCCGTCCCGCCCGGATAGCCCGGCAGCTCCAGCTGATGCTCGTCGGGCACGCTCTCGCCGGTGGTGGTGTAGGCCGGCTTGAGGTCGGCTCCGTCGCCCAGCAGGCGTTCTGAGACGAAGCGCACGGCGTCGTCCATCAGCGGGTACGGGCCTGCCTTCGCGACCGCCTGACCGGTGTAGCACTGGTCTCTGATCCACACATACCGGTAGTCATAGTTGCGTCCTTGCCGAGCACGCTCAGGTAGCGACGTGGTCGCAGCGGCGACCATGCCGCCCCCGGCGCTCGTCAGCCCCGACAGCACCGCGTAGGCATGACGCGCGTCACGCGGGGCGACCGTGCGCTGCAGCTCGGGCACCCGTTCGCGCCACTCGGCCTGCACGCCCTGCCACGCCCACTCAGGCTCCGGCGCTCCGACATCGGACCCTCCGCTCGCCAGGATCAGGACGAAGTCGTGGTAGGCGCCCTCCTGGAGAGTCAGGAAGAGGGTAAGAGCCTTGCCACCGTGCCCGTCGGCTTGCGGGGTAGCGTCCTGACCCCCGATCCAGCAGACCTGCACGTCCGAGAGTTCGCTCGTCCACGCGCCATCCTCGCGCTTCGAGAGCTTGTGTGGCGAGGTCTGACCGAAGTCGCCGCGAGGGTTCAACGCCACCTCGACCCGGGCGGTTCCCTTGCGAGCCAACACGCGGCGCAGAATGACCGCCCTGTCGGTGTGGCTGGGCAGCGCGAGCGCTTCGCGGCACTCGATCACGGCATCGTCGGTCGTCCAGCGGCTGCGCCAGATCAGGCTCCCGGGCTCGTAGTAGCCGCCCCACACACAGCGATCTCGTGGGGTGACCATGTAGGAGCCCGAGCCGCCGATCAGCGACGAGAACACCGCGGGAGAATCCCAGCGGGGAAAGCACATCCACACGAAGTCCCCGCGCGGGCCGACGAGCACCCCGCGCTCACCGTCGGCGAGCAACGCATACTCACGCAGCACGCGGGGCATGTCGCTACCCAGTGCGGCCGCGCCCGGCGAAGCTGGCCTCATCGGATGGCCCGCGCCGCGCCGGCGACCCCAACGGCCGCGATACCGGCGAGTGCTCCGGCGATGAGCGGGCGGCGGTGGATGGTCGCCCAGAGCTGTGGACTGCGGGTCTTTGCCTGCGCGTCGAACATACCGTGGGTAGCCGCGCCTGGCATCGGCTCGAACAGGTTGCCGGCGCGCTCGCCGTCGATCGGCATGTCCTCGATCTGTTGGCCCTTGAATCCGGTCTTCGCCAGGTACCGATCGGCAAGGCTCGGAGCGATCGTGGTGCCGAGGATCGCCTGCACGGAGCTGTAGCCGACCCACAGCTCGCGGCGGCGGTGCTGCGCGGCCCAGTAGACCGCCTCCGCGGCGATCTCCGGCTGATAGATCGGGGGGACGGGCATCGGGTGCTTCGGAAGCTTCGCGCGGCACCAGTTGAACTGTGTCGTGTTTAGGCCGGGTAGCTGGACCATCGTGATCTGCACCTTGCTCTTGTCGTGCAACAGCTCGGTGCGGATCGAGTCGGTGAACCCGCGAATCCCGAACTTCGCGCCACAGTAGGCCGCCTGCAACGGGATGGCCCGGTAGGACAGCGCCGAGCCGACCTGAACGATCTTCCCCTCATCACGCGCGGTCATCCGCTTGAGGGCGGCCATGGTCCCGTACACCGCGCCTAGATAGGTCACCTCGGTTGCGCGCTTGAACTCCTCGGGCTCGGTATCGAGGAAGCGCGCGAACACGGTCGCCATCGCGTCGTTGACCCACACGTCAATGTCGCCGAAGCGCTCCTCGACGGTGACCGCGGCGGCCTCGACCTGCTCGTGGTCTGCAACGTCGGTCGGGACCACCAGCGCCTGGCCTCCCAACGCCTCTACCTCGCGCGCGGCGCCGTCCAAGCCCTCCTGGCCGCGGGCGAGGAGACCTACGTGCGCGCCGCGCTTGGCGAACGCGTGCGCGGTCGCACGCCCAACCCCTCCCGATGCGCCAGTGATGACTACGACCTGCGGTTTGCGTTTCGCGGTCATTGGTGTCTCCTTGATGTCATCGCGCCATCTCCATACTGGCGCCGGTCGAGATCCGCTTGGCCGCCAGACGGCTGGCGACGCGCGAGGAGAGCGCCATGATCGTCAATGCCGGGTTGGCGCTGCCCTGGGTGGGACACACGCTGCCGTCGGCGATGAGGAGGTTCTCGACCTCCCAGACACGCTGGTCTGAGTCGACGACGCTGTTCTCGGGGCCCGTGCCCATACGAGCGCCACCGATCAGGTGGGCGTAGCGCTCGATGGTGAGGGTGTCCTGTGCTCCAGCGGCCTGCAGGATGCTCGCCAGGATCTTCTTGGAGTACTCCATGTTGCGCTTGTCGTTCTCGCAACGCGAATGGGCGAAATGAGCGACCGGCATGCCGTGGGCGTCCTTCTCCTCGGCGAGCGTGACGCGGTTATCGGGCTGGGGTAGGAGCTCGTTGAGCACGCCGATGGTGGTCCAGTGGTTGTAGTCGCGCATGTACTCGCGCAGCGCCCGTCCGATGTGACCTGCGGCGATCACGTGCTCAGCCCAGCCGATCGGCAAAGGGGAGATCGTCTGGATCGAGAAGCCGCGGGCAAAGCCGCGGTCCTCGTCGGTCTCATAGAACTGCTCGGAGGACACCTCCGGCGGCGGCGCCTTGTACATCCGCTGCTCATCCGGGAAGCGGCCCGCGCTCTGGGAGGCGCCCTGGACCATCACGTAGCGCCCGACCTGATCCTGATTGTTACCCAGACCGTTTGGGAAGCGAGGGGATGTCGAGTTCAGCAGCAGCCGTGGCGTCTCGATCGAGTAGCCACAGACCGCTACCACGGCGGCCCGTTGAAAGCGCTCGAGCGCCTCGCCCTCGCGAACGTAGGTGACACCGATCGCCTTGCCCGCGTCGTCGAGCTCCACCCGCACGGCCATACTGTCGGCGCGGATCTCCACCCCATGCGCCAGCGCATCCGGCAAATGGGTGACGTACGGGCTGGCCTTCGCGTTGACCTTGCACCCCTGCAGGCAATACCCGCGGTAGATGCAGTGCGGACGGTTGCCGAACGTGCCGTTGACGATCCCCACGGGCCCGGCACGCATCTCGATCCCCATCTCAATCGCGCCGCGCCAAAGCACCTGCGCGGCACCACTGACCGGATGCGGCGAGAACGGATATGAGTGAGGATCTCCCCACGGCCAGTTCTGCCCCGCGACCGGCAGCTCCCGCTCGAGCTCCTCATAATGTGGCTTCAGCTCGCCGTAGGGGATCGGCCAGTCCGCGCCCACCCCATCTCTGGTCAGCGTTTCGAAGTCGGAGGGGTGAAAGCGTGGGGTGTAGCCGGCGTAGTGCACCATCGAGCCGCCGACGCCGCGACCCGAGTTGTTCTTACCCAGCGAGATCGGGTCTGCGCCGCCGATGATCCGCTTCTGATTCCAATAGAGACGGTGCGAGCCCGCCTCGTCAGAGA
The DNA here is from genome assembly GCA_036511695.1 of Solirubrobacteraceae bacterium. GTDB lineage: Bacteria > Actinomycetota > Thermoleophilia > Solirubrobacterales > Solirubrobacteraceae > Palsa-744. Next base: position 5,301 of record DATCBT010000038.1, read on the forward strand.
CCCAGTCCTCATCGGGATGCCAGAACGGGCCCGCCTCGAGGATCACTATCCGCCAGCCCTTGCGCGCCAGGCGCTGCGCGAGCACCGACCCCCCCGCGCCGGCGCCGACGATCAGCAGGTCGACCTCGTCGCTCTCGGGGTAGCGGCGCATCGTGTCCTTGCCCGGCAGGTCGCGCCGGTGAACATCCAGCAGGTAGCGCGAGTCGTTCCCCTTCGGTCCCCGCGCGCCCTTGAGGAAGTTTCCGATCATCCCTGCAGCTCTGGGGCGAGAAGAACGGGATCCTCGTCGGTGGCGCCGGGGCGCTCGTGCGGCTCCAGCGTGCTCAGTGGACCGAGCCGCATGTAGCCCTGCGGATAGGCCGGCCCACCGAAGCCGATCTCATTCCACGCCCACGGATGACAGTAAAAGGCCTCGAGCGCCATCCGCGTGCACACCTCCCAGGCGTGGGAGACATTCAGCTGCACCCATGCCTCCCCGGCGAGACTT
>DATCBT010000039.1:0-39583 GCA_036511695.1 Solirubrobacteraceae bacterium
ATTGTGGGGCGTCCAAGAACGACTAACACCGCGCCCAAAGGCGCGGTCAGAACCGGCTAAAAGATGGTGGCGGACACCGCTACAGGCGCCAAAATCAGGCTTTCTGCCTAAGAGAGCCGGAGTAGAGAGAGAGAGAGAGAGAGAGATGTGTCAGCAGCGCTGACGCATCTACATACGGCACCCACCGGGCGCACAACGACCCCCATCACATCTGTCCCGATCGGACTCACGCGAAAACAACCCTTCTCCATATGACCCGGCCCTCTCCCCAACATCCCCAACAAACGCTTGCAATCGATCCCCAGAGACCAACCCAAACCCAGCCTATTTCCATGCCCCCAACATCGAAAGCACCTCTCCAATAACTATATACACAAACGATCACTGATTGCAAGTAGGACCCGCCACACCACCGAAAACCGCTCTGGGAAGCCAATCTTTGCGGCGTCGGGAGCGGCGCATTTGACGGTTTGGGAACGCTGGTGTTCCTACCAGACGGTCACCAGGGCGATCATCGACCCTCGACGGCCGATCGAGCTGCTCCATCAGGCGCAAATTCTGCGCCACGACGCCACATGGTAGAGCCAATCTAGGCCATGATCGAGCGAAGCATCGCAAGCCGTGAGTAGCGTCCTTTGGGTGCCACTCGACCACCCAAGCACCCGTGATCCCGATGGCCGCGTCGTCGTATTCGACGCGGCCACGCGGCTGCACCTCGCCCTCGGCCGGCCCAAGCTCATGAACGAGGTCGATCTCATCCTTGGGATCGTGGCCCACCCCGACCACCGTGTGGACGACCCGATCGCGGGACGCGAGCACTTCTATAGACGCGATCTCGACCCTCGACGCTGGCTGCGAGTCGTCGTAGACTATCGTGACGTACCCGCATGGGTCGTAACTGCCTTCGTGCAAAGGAACCTACCGCGAGACTGGAACCCATGACCATCACAATCGCCGGCACCACCTTCGACCACCACCACTATGACGCGCGTGGCGATGTGCTCTACCTTAACGTGGGCGAGCCTCAAGCAGAGGCCTGGGGCCTCGAGACCCCCGACGGTCACGCGATCCACTACGACGAGAACGACGCGGTGATCGGCATAACCCTCCTCAATGTCCGCTGGACGCTGGAACACGCGGGCACGCTGACCTTCACCCTGCCCGCGGAGCACCTGGCAGCAGACGCGCTCCGGCCGATGCTAGCCGCCGCCTGACGCACGCGAGCGGCATCAAGGCGTCCGCGTCACCAGGGCGATGATCGTGCCCTCGGCGGGCGAGATCCGAGCGGCCGAGCCCGCGCCCTACCCGAACATCCGAGCCCTGCACCACAACCGTGCCGGCCGAACGGAGGCTCGACCCGACGAGGGCCTGCCACCCGCGCCCAGACCTCAGACGATCTCCTCCGCCGGGGCCTCGCTTGCCTGGATCTCCCTGAGGTCGCGCCGCAGCTCGCGCAGCTCATCGCGCAGCTGGGCGGCGTACTCGAAGCGCAGCTCCTCCGCCGCGAGGGCCATCTCCTCCTCGAGCTCGACGACCATTCGCTCGAGCTCGTTCTCCGGCAGTTTCTTCCCCGCCCTGCGCCGCGCGGCGCCGCGGCGGCTGCGGCCCTTCTTCGGGACCTTGCTGTCGGCCTGCAGGAACTCCGCGATGTCGGAGATGCCCTTGACGATCGTCGCCGCCGTGATGCCGTGCTCCTCGTTGTAGGCCAGCTGGATCTCGCGCCGGCGATCGGTCTCGGAGATCGCCGCCTTCATCGCCTTCGTCTCCTTGTCGGCGTACATCAGCACGGTGCCCTCGATGTTCCGCGCCGCACGGCCGATCGTCTGGATCAAAGAGGTCTCCCCGCGCAGGAAGCCCTCCTTGTCGGCGTCCAGGATCGCCACCAGCGAGACCTCCGGCAGGTCCAGCCCCTCGCGCAGCAGGTTCACGCCGACGAGCACGTCGTACTCCCCCAGCCTCAGGTCCCTGATGATCTGAATCCGCTCCAGCGTGTCGATCTCCGAGTGCAGGTAGCGAGTCTTGAAGCCCATCTCCAGCAGGTACTGCGAAAGGTCCTCGGACATCTTCTTCGTCAGCGTCGTCACCAGCACCCGCTCGTTGCGATCCACACGGATGCGGACCTCGTTCATCAGGTCGTCGATCTGGTTCTTCGTCTCACGCACCTCCACCGCCGGGTCGACGACCCCCGTCGGGCGCACGATCTGCTCGACCACCTTGGTCGAATGTGTCCGCTCGTACTCGCCCGGCGTCGCCGAGACGAACATCAGCTGGGGCGTGATCGACAGAAACTCCTCGAAGCGCTGCGGGCGGTTGTCCATCGCGCTCGGCAGGCGAAACCCATATTCCACGAGCGTCTGCTTGCGCGAGCGATCACCCTCGAACATGCCCCCGATCTGTGGCACCGTCTGATGGGACTCGTCGATGAAGCAGACGAAGTCCTTGGGGAAGTAGTCGATCAGGCAGTAGGGCCGCTCGCCCGGCTTGCGCCCGTCGAGGATGCGCGAGTAGTTCTCGATCCCCGAGCAGAACCCCATCTCGCGCAGCATCTCCATGTCGTACTGCGTGCGCTGCCTGAGCCGGTGGGACTCGAGCTGCTTTCCCTCCTGCTCGAGCTCCTCACAGCGCGCGTTCAGCTCCCGCCCGATCGCTTCCACGCCAGCCTCGATCGTGCCCTCCTTGACGTTGTAGTGCGTCGCCGGCCAGATCGCCACGTGCTCGATGTCGTCTTCGATCAGCTCCCCCGTCAACGGGTCGAAGTGCTGCAAACGCTCGACCTCCTCACCGAACAGCGTCGCCCTGAATGCCGTCTCGGCGTAGGCGGGAAACACCTCGAGCGTCTCCCCCTTCACCCTGAAGCCGCCGCGCGAGAGCACCGTGTCGTTGCGCGTGTACTGGATCGACACCAGTTTCCGCAGCAGCTGCTCGCGATCGATTGTCTCCCCCCGCCTGAGGATCTGCATGTTCATCTCATACGTCTCCGGCGAGCCCAGCCCGTAGATGCACGACACCGACGCCACCACGATCACATCCCGGCGCGCGAACACCGCCGCCGTCGCCGCGTGGCGCAGGCGGTCGACCTCCTGGTTGATCGCCGAGTCCTTCTCGATGTACAGATCCCGGCTCGGAACATACGCCTCGGGCTGGTAGTAGTCGTAGTAGGAGACGAAGTACTCGACCGCGTTGTCCGGGAAGAACGTCCTGAACTCGTTGCACAGCTGCGCCGCCAGCGTCTTGTTGTGGGCGATCACCAGCGTCGGGCGCTGCACCGCCTCGATCACGCCCGCCATCGTCATCGTCTTGCCCGTGCCCGTCGCCCCCAGCAGCGTCTGAAAGCGCTCACCCTGCTCGATCCCCGCGGCCATCGCCGCGATCGCCTTGGGCTGGTCGGCCGTTGGGGTGAAGGCACTGTCGAGGCGGAAGTCGGGCATCGCTGCACCTACCGTAGCGAGCGCGCCGGGCGGGCGGGATCAGTTCAGACCGAGCTGCTTGGCATACGTGGTGCGATAGGCCCGCTGGGCTTCCAGCACGCGCTGCACATACGCGCGCGTCTCCGAAAACGGGATCTGCGCGACCGTCAGCTGCCCCCCTTCAGCGTGGGCCTTCGCCACCCACCTGTCCACGTTCGCCAGGCCCGCGTTGTAGGCGGCCACCGCCAGCATCTCGTTGCCGCCGTAGTGGTTGAGCAGATAGCGCAGGTAGTAGCTGCCGTAGGCCACGTTCACGCTCGGCGTTCCCAGGTCGCTGGTCGTGAAGCGGTAGCCCCCAGACAGCCGGGCCAGGAATTCGGCGGTCGCCGGCTCGATCTGCATCAGGCCCTCCGCGCCCGCCGATGAGGTCCGCGGTTCGAATTTCGTCTCCGCGTAGATCACCGCCGCGATCAGCGCCGGGTCGAGGTGCTTTGCCGCGGCCTGTTCGCGGATCACGCTCGCATCGCCGAGCGGCAGCGTTAATTCATTCACGGCGTGATCGACCTGCGAGATCATCACCCCAATCACCACCACGAGCGCCACCGCCACGAGCGCGCCCAGCGTTCGCCTGCGCCGCCGCTTCATCTCCCAAGCTTGTCAAGCACGCCCGACAACTCCCGCTCCAGGTCCTCCTCACTGCCATCGTTGCGCACTACATAGGTCGCCCGCCGCGCCTTCTCCTCTTGGCTCAGCTGACGCGCCGCGCGCGCATCCGCCAGCGCGTGCCCGCGTCCCGCGGCCCGCTGCGCGCGCAGCTCCTCGCTCGCCACCACCGCGATCGTCGCGTCATACATCCCCTCCATCCCCGCCTCGAACAGCAGCGGCACCTCGATCACCGTCGCTCTCGGGGCAGGCCGCATGGCACGTGCCTGCTCCAGCCAAACCGCGATCCGCTCGCCCACCAGGGGCCAGATGGTGCCCTCCAGCCAAGCCCGCTCGCCTTCGTCGGCGAACGCCCGCTCTGCCACCGCGGCGCGATCGACCTTGCCGTTCGGCGCCACCTCTGCCCCCCAGCGCGCGACCACCGCGTCGCGCAGCCTCGTGCCCTCGTACAACTCGTGCACGACCGCATCCGTCGACTGCACCGCCGCCCCCAGGCGCTCCAGCGCCCGCAAGGCGGTCGACTTACCCGCCCCCATGCCCCCGGTCAGCCCGATCGAGGGGACCGTCGGCTCCACCTGTACGGCGCTTTCGCTCAGGCCGTCAGTCCCGCGCGGGCTCGGCGGCCTGCTCAAGCTCGGGCTCGGCAGTGGCCTCGGCCGCGGGCGCCTCAGGCGTGGCCTCGGCCTCCGGCGCGTCGGGCTCGGGAGCCGTCTCTGCCTCAGCCGGGGCCTCAGTGACCTCGGCCGCGGGCACCTCCGCCTCGGGCGTGGCCTCGGTCTCCGGCACCTCTGCCTCAACTACCGGAGCCGCCTCGGCCTCGGGCTCGGAAGTCTGCTCCTCGGCCTGCTCGGGCGCCTCGGCGACCTCGGCCTCGGGCGCCAACTCCGTGATCTGGGCCGCGGGCGCTGTGACCTCGGCGGTCGTCTCGGCATCGATCTCCGGCGCCTCAGCCTCAGGTGCGTACTCGCCCCCGTCCTCAGCCTCGGTGGCGTCGACGTCCCCAGGACGTGACAACGGCAAGATCTGGTCCTCGACCCGCTTGGCCGACAGCGACAGGCGCCGGCGCTCGGAGTCGATCTCGAGGATCCTCACGCGGATCTCATCGCCCGGATGGACGACCTCACGCGGGCTCTCGACGTGATGCGGGGCGAGCTCGGAGATGTGCACGAGCCCCTCCACGCCGTCGAGGATCTCGACGAACGCGCCGAACGTGACCACCTTGGTGACCTTGCCCGCGAGCTCGTCGTTGATGTTGTAGGTATCCACGATCCGCTGCCAAGGATCCTCCTGGGTCTGCTTCAGGCCCAGGGAGATGCGCTGGCGGTCGCGGTCGATGTCGAGCACCTTCACCTTCACCGTGTCCCCGATCGTGAGGATCTCTGACGGGTGGTTCACGTGCGACCACGACAGCTCGGAGATGTGGATCAGGCCGTCGATCCCGTCCAGGTCGACGAACGCGCCGAAGTCGACGATGTTCGAGATCTGCCCCTCCACGACCAGCCCCGGCTGCAGGCGATCGAGGATCTGCTGGCGAACCTCCTTGCGCTCCTCCTCGAGCACCGCGCGGCGCGAGAGCACGACGTTGTTGCGCGAGCGATTGAGCTCGATCACCTTGCTCTCGATCTTCGTGCCCATGTATTCGTCGAGGTTCGGCACGCGGCGGATGTCCACCAGCGAGGCGGGCAAGAAGCCGCGCACGCCGAGATCGATGATCAGGCCGCCCTTGACGACCTCAATGACCGTGCCCTCGACCGGCTCGCCCGACTCCGCGGCGGTTTCGATGCGCCGCCACGCCTTCTCGAAGCGCGCGCGCTTCTTCGACATCATCAGCCGTCCGTCCTGGTCCTCCTTGATCAGGACGATCGCGTCGACCTCCTCCCCAAGATGCACCTCATCCTTGGGGTCAACCGACTTACGGATCGAAAGCTCGTTCGCGGCGATGACGCCCTCGGACTTGTAGCCGATGTCGACCAGCACCTCGTCCTTGTCGATCCTCACGACGTGGCCGGTAACGACCTGCCCCTCCTCGATCGGCTGGAAGGTGGCGTCGTAGTTGGGGACGATCTGCCCGTCGATTTCAAGCAGGAGCCCGTTTGACCCCTCGACGACGCGGGCGTCGGGTTTCTCGATCAGCGTTTGCACCGGCCGAAGCCTAGCGCAGCCGGGGCGGCCACCACGCCATGGCGCTCGTATGATCTGACGATGCCTGTGCGAGCGACGAAGCGGGGAGCCGAACGCACTCCCCTGGAGCAGCGTGACTGCGACGTGCTCGTCTGCGGCTCAAGCTTCGCCGGACTGGCGATCGCGCGCGAACTGGCCGGCTCGGGCGCGAAGGTCATGGTCCTCGATCGTTACGAGCTGGGAGAGCGTCAGACCTCGGCTTGCGGAATGCCCACGCTCTGGCTCGATGCCCTCGACCTCGGCTCCTCGCTGCGTCAGAGCTTCGATGAGATCGTCATGCACACGCCCTTCCGCACCTCGCGCTGGGTATTGCCGTGGTCGTTCTCCACGTTCGACTACCGCGAGCTGTGCGCGCTGCTCTGGAGCCAGGCCGGCGCGGGCGGGAGCGAATGCGCGGAGCTCGAGATCGCCACGATCACCGGCCGCGACGGCTTCACCGTCCACACCGACCGCGGCGAGCTGCGCGCGCCGCTGATCGTCGACGCGCTCGGCTGGCGGCGCGTGCTGTCCAACGGCGGGGACGGGGATGGGGCCCCCGCCCACCCCATCCAACCGCCGAACGCCCGCCTGTCGCGCGGCCTCGAGGTCCATCCCGCCGGGCAGGGCGAGCAGATGCAGCTGTGGATCGACCCCCGCTACATCCGCTCCGGCTACTCCTGGAGCTTCCCCGCACGCGACGAGGTGCGCGTCGGCGTCGGCTCCTTCTGGCCTTCGCATCACGTCAAGGAGCCGACCGTCCGGCTCGCCGGCGACCTAAATCTACCCGCGGACGGCTACCAGGGCAACTGGATCCCCCACCAGCTGCGTCCCGCGATCGAGGACGAGGTCTTCTTCGCCGGCGACTCCGCCGGTCACTGTCTGCCGCTGACCGCCGAGGGAATCCGCACCGCCCTCTACTTCGGGCTCGCCTGCGGGCGCGAGCTGCGCGCGGTGCTCGACGGCCGCTCGACGCGCGCGCAGGCCCTCGCGCGCTACGGCGCGTTCTCCGCCGCGCACGAGCGCAAATACCGCTGGATGCTCAACGCTCAGCGCATCGTCGGTCGCCTCACGACCACCCGCGCCGTCACCGCGATGGCTTTCGGGCTGGAGAGCCGCCGCGTCTCAGACTGGATCTTTCGCCACTACATGGACATCGCCCCGCCGTCGTTCGTCGCGGCGGGAGCCGAGCGAGCCCCCTCCCGTGCACGGCGCCCGGCCGTCACGGCGGCCGCCTGAGCGGCAGCCGCGATCGAGCAGGGGGTGCGCCTGCTCGGCGAGGCGTTGACGGAGGTGCGCCAAAGCTCCGGGTGAGCCCTACCGCCGCACCACCAGCACCACCCCGACCACCAACAGCACCAGCCCGACGATGCGCGAGGCGTCGATCTGCTGCTTGGCGATCCCGAGCAGGCCGAAGCGGTCGACGACCACGGCGATCGTGAGCTGGCCGGTGACGACGATCGCGGTCAGGCTGCTGAGGCCGAGGGTGCGCACGGTGACGAGCGCGACCGTCACATAGAAGGCGCCGAGCAGGCCTCCGACCAGCGCCCACCAGGGGGCGCGCCCGATGCTGCCGATCTCGGCCAGGCCGCCGCTGGAGAGCGAGGTGACGAGGACCAGCGCGAGCGCGCCGATCGCGAAGGAGACGGTCGCGGCCTGCAGGCTGCCGACGTGTTTGCCGAGGCGCGCGTTGACCGGCGCCTGCAAGCCGACAAAGCATCCGGCGGCGATCGCGAACAGGATCGCCACACCACGGCTCACTTCGCCTCCAGCCAGTTCTCACCCACGCCGATGTCCACCGCCAGCGGCGGTTCGCGCTCCCACACGCCGCACATCTCGCGCTCGATCAGCTCGCTCGCGGCGGGCGCCTCCGCCGGGGGTCCTTCGAACAGCAGCTCGTCGTGGATCGTGAGGATCAGACGCGTCTGCAGCTCGGACTCGGCGAGCGCCCGCCGGCAGCGGACCATCGCGAGCTTAATGATGTCCGCCGCGGTGCCCTGGATCACCGTGTTGACCGCCAGGCGCTCGCCGAGCGTACGCACCTGGTAGTTGCGGGCGCGCAGCTCGGGGATCTGCCGCCGCCGGCCCCAGAGCGTCGTCACGTGGCCCTCCTCCTTGGCCTGCTCGATCGTGTCCGTGATGAACCGCGCCACCTGCGGAAAGCGCTTGAGGTAGGTGTCGATGAACTGCTTGGCCTCCTCGCGCGGGATGTTCAGGCGGTCGGCCAGGCCGTAGTCGGAGAGGCCGTAGACGATGCCGTAGTTGATCATCTTCGACTTCGAGCGCATGCCCGGGTCGATCTCCTCGGCCGCGACCTGGAAGACCTGGGAGGCCGTCGCGGTATGCACGTCCTCGCCGCGCCGGAAGATCTCCTTTAAAGCCGAATCGTCCGCCGCGTGGGCGAGCACGCGCAGCTCGATCTGGGAGTAATCGGCGGAGATCAGCACCTTGGGAGGCTCGGCCTCGAAGCAGCCGCGGATCTCGCGACCGAGCGATGTGCGGATCGGGACGTTCTGCATGTTTGGGTTGGTGCTCGACAGACGCCCGGTCTGAGCGACCGCCTGGAGAAAGGTCGTGTGGATGCGCGAGCGCTCGTCGGCCAGCTCGGGGAGCACGTCGAGGTAGGTCTTGATCAGAGTCGAGAGCTCACGCCAGCGCTCGATCTTCGGCACGATCTCGTGCTCGTCGCGGATCGCCTGCAGCACGCGCGCATCTGTCGAGTAGCCGATCTTGCCCTTGCGCTTGCGCGAGAGGCCCAGCTTCTCGAACAGGATCTCCCCGAGCTGCTGGGGCGAGGCAATCAGGAACTCCTCGCCCGCGAGCGCGAAGATCTCTGCTTCGAGGCCCGTGATCTCATCGCCGACGCGCTGGGTGATCTCCGCCAGACGCGTCAGGTTCAACCGCACGCCGATGACCTCCATCTCGCGCAACACCGCCACCAGCGGCAGCTCGATGTCGCGCATCAGACTCTCAAGGCCACGCTCGGCGATCTGCTCGCGCTGCCAACTCGCCAGCGCGCCCAACAACACCGCGTCGGCCGCCGCGGGGTCATCGAGCTCGCTCTGAAGCCCGCGCTCCTCGCACAGCTCCGCGAACGGATAGCCGCGCCTGGCGGGCTCGAGCAGGTAGGCGCCGAGCAGGGTGTCGTGTGTCAGGCCGGGCGGCACCGTCCCAAGCGCCTTGGCGTCGTGCACGACCACGGCGCGCTCTGCGCAGGCGAGCGCCACCTGCTCCGGTCTCTCGCAATCCCCGGCCAGCACCTCAGGGAGCTCCCCCGCCCCCGCCGCGCCCGCCGGTGCCACCGAACCCGTGCCCGCCGCACCCGCTGCACCCGCCGTCCCCGCCGTCCCCGCCGCCTCGGCCGGCGCCGCCGCGACGGCAAAGCGCCAGGGCGCCCCCTCGACGAACAGCGCCCCCTCGGGCGGGGCGGCGGCGCGCAGCGCCACCCACAGCTCCTCCCCCTTCAGCCCGGCGATGTCGGCCGGCGCTGCCGAGCCTCCGCGCACGCGCGCGCCGAGGGTGACCTCGGCGGTCGGGGCCGGTGTGGGGAGTTCTGCATCCTCGAGCGCCTCCTCCAGGCGTCGCAGCGGGTCGCGCAGCTCGTATTCGCGGAAGACCTCGCGCAGGCGCGAGCGGTCGGGCCGGCCGGCGGCCCGCAGCTCGGCCTCGAAGTCGACGGGCAGGTCGCGCTGGACGGTCGCCAGGCGCTTTGACAGGCGGGCGTCCTCGGCGTGGTCGAGCAGGTTCTGTTTGCGCTTGGGCCCGCTGATGTCGCGGATATGGGAGAGCACGCCCTCGAGCGAGCCGTAGCTCTGGATCAGCTCGCTCGCGGTCTTGTCGCCGATCCCGGGCACGCCGGGGATGTTGTCGGAGCTGTCGCCCTTCAGGCCGTAGAAATCTGGGATCAGCTCCGGCGGGATCCCGTAGCGGTCGATCACCGCCTCGCGGTCGTAGATCTTCGTGTCGGTGATGCCCCGCGCGGTCGCCATCACCTTGATCAGGCCGGCCTCGTCGATCAGCTGGAAGACGTCGCGATCCCCGGTCACGATCGTGCTCGGCACCGCCGGGCTGGCCCGCAGCGCGCGCTCGGCCAGCGAGGCGATCACGTCGTCGGCCTCAAAGCCCTCGATTTTCACGTTGCGGTAGCCGAAGGCCTCGACCAGCGGTTCCATCGCCGGCCACTGCGCCTTCAGCAGGTCCGGGCGCGAGCGGCGCGTGGACTTGTAGTCGGCGAACAGCTCTGTGCGCCCTGAGGTGCCGGCGTCCCAGGCGACCACGGTCGGACAGACGCCGTACTCGGTGATGATCTTCACGAGCATCGAGGCGAACCCGAAGATCGCGTTCGTGGGGACGCCGGTGGAGGTCGCGATCGACTCGGGCAGCGCGTAAAAGGCCCGGTAGACGAGGCTCGGGCCGTCGATCAGGAACAGGCGCCGCTCCTGCTCCGCCGTTGTGAGCGCGGCGGCGCTCACCTGGGCGCGGCCTGTCGTCTTGGAACGGCCGCAGCCCGTCGCCTTGGAATGGCCGCGGCCCGTCGCCTTGGAATGGCTCTTAGCATGAGATGGAGCACTATCGATCACTCTATTAGTAGGCGTGGCGGCCGCAGCGCGGCAAGTAAATAAGATGCCGGGCCGCCCATGCCGGGCCGCCCGTCCGCCTCGCCCTTCGATCCAGGAGCCATCCTCAGTGAGCAGCGTCACCCCAAGCGCCCAGTACCGCCTGACGATCCGTGTCGAGATCGACGACGCCGCGGGCACGCTCGCACAGCTGACCGGCGCGATCGGAGATGCCGACGGGATGGTCGTGGCGGTGGACCCGGTCGAGATCGACTCCGACCACAGCGTGCGCGACATCGTCGTGGACGCCTCCGGTCAGGAGCACTGGGATCAGATCCTCGCCGCGATCGCAGCGGTGCAGGGCGCGCGCGTGATCGACACCACCGACCGCACGTTCCTGCTGCACGTCGGGGGCAAGATCGAACAGCACAACAAGCATCCCCTGAAGACACGCGACGACCTCTCGATGGCCTACACCCCCGGCGTGGCGCGCGTCTGCCTGGCGATCGCCGAGGACGAGGACAAGGCGTTTCAGTACACGATCAAGCGCAACACCGTCGCGGTCGTCTCAGACGGCACCGCGGTGCTCGGGCTGGGCGACATCGGCCCGCGCGCGGCGATGCCTGTGATGGAGGGAAAGTGCTGTCTGTTCAAGGAGTTCGCCGGCGTCGACGCCTTCCCGATCTGCTTGGACACGAAGGACACCGATGAGATCGTCCGCGCCGTCACCCTGATCGCGCCCGCCTTTGGGGGGATCAACCTGGAGGACATCTCCGCCCCGCGCTGCTTTGAGATCGAGGAGCGGCTCAAGCGCGAGTTGGACATCCCGATCTTCCACGACGACCAGCACGGGACCGCGGTGGTCGTGATGGCGGCGCTGCTGAACGCCGTCAAGCTGACCGGCCGCCGGATGGAGGATCTGAAAGTCCTGATCATCGGGCTGGGCGCGGCCGGGATAGCGGTCACGAAGATCCTGCTCGAGGCCGGGGTGCATCAGATCGTCGGCGCCGACTCCCGTGGCGCGCTGCACGTCCAGCGGGCCGACTTTCAGGACGGCTCGATGAACGCGGTCAAGCGCTGGTTCGCGCAGGCGACCAACCCGGAGTGTCGCGCGGGCAAGCCGGCGGAGGTGATCGACGGCGCAGATCTGCTGATCGGGGTGTCAGGCGCGCGCGTGCTCGAGGCGCAGGCGCTGGCACGCATGAACGACGACGCGATGGTGTTCGCGATGGCCAACCCCAACCCCGAGGTGATCCCCGAGGAGGCCGCCCCGTACGTGCGGATCATGGCGACCGGCCGCTCGGACTACCCTAATCAGATCAACAACGTGCTCTGTTTCCCAGGAATCTTCCGCGGCGCGCTCGACGTGCGCGCGCCGACGATCACCGAGTCGATGAAGATGGCCGCCGCCCGCGCGATCGCCGCGATCGTCGCCGACGAGGAGCTGCGCGAGGACTACATCATCCCATCGGTGTTCAACCGCGACGTGGCCCCTGCCGTCGCCGCGGCCGTCGCCAGCGAGGCCCGCGCAAGCGGCACCGCGCTGGCCGGCGCAGAGGTCGGATTCGCCCAGGGCGACGAGCAGCGCATGCACACCCCGACGTAACTCAAAAGGAGGCATCGCCGTGCGCGTGACCGTGACGGGAGCCAGTGGCCTGATCGGCGCGGCACTCGTCGCCGAGCTGCGCGCGCACGATGTGAGCGTCACGATCCTCTCGCGTGGGGCGGGCCACCAATCGACGGTCACGGCGGGGGTCGAGACAGTGCGCTGGGACCCACTGGGCGAACCGGCGCCGACGGCAGCCCTGGCCGGCGCCGACGCCGTCGTGCATCTGGCCGGCGAGAACGTCGCCCAGCGCTGGAGCGAGCAGGCCAAGCGAGCAATTCGCGCGAGCCGCGTGACGGGCACGCGCAACCTCCTCGCGGGACTCGCGGCCGCCGGCCGGTCGGCGGCGGGCCAACCTCCGCGGACACTGATCAGCGCCTCGGCGATCGGCTACTACGGCGCGCACGGCGCAGAGCCACTCGATGAGGATGCGCCTCCCGGCAGGGACTTCCTGGCCGAGACCTGCGTCGCCTGGGAGCGCGAGGCGGAGCGGGCCTCTGAGCTGGGGATGCGCGTGGTCAGGCTGCGCACCGGCGTGGTGCTCGACCGCGAGGGCGGCGCGCTGAAGAAGATGCTGCTCCCCTTCCGGCTCGGCCTCGGCGGCCCGGTGGCGGGAGGACGGCAGTACATCTCATGGGTTCACCGCGACGATCTGGTCGGCTTGATGATCGCCGCCTTGAAGGACGAGCGCTGGTCGGGTCCCGTCAACGGCACCGCGCCTGCGCCGGTCACCAATCGCGATTTCTCACGCGCCCTGGGACATGCGCTGCATCGACCCTCGCTGCTGCCTGTGCCCGCCGTCGCCCTGCGGCTGCGCTACGGAGAGATGGCCGAGATCGTCACCACCGGCGCGCGTGTGATGCCAGCCAAGGCGCTCGTGCTGGGCTATCGCTTCCGCCACGCCCGGCTGGAGCAAGCGCTGCGCTCCGCCCTCAGCTCCGCGCTCGCGAACTAGCCCGGCTTAAGGGCCCAGCGGTTCGCAGGCCAAGCCAGACAAGGACGCAGCGAGCGTGGCGTGCTGGCCGATCAGTCGATCACATTAGATCGTCGATCGGTCACGCGTGCTAGCCGATCTCGGACGATCGGTGAGGACGCCGACCGTTCATCCGGGAACGGCCAGCGCCGTGCCTGCGGGCCGCTGGCGGTTCTGGGTCTCGATGATGATCCGACAGGGGCGCTTTGAGAGCAGGTAGGCGGCGGTGGGGCCGATCCGCTGCTCACCGGTGGGAGCGTGGATCGTGGACCAGTAGATCACGTCCGAGTGGACCCGTTCGGCTTCCTCGACCAGCGACGCGCCGGGGTTGCGCGTGCGGATCAGGCCGGTGTGGATCTTGATGCCCGCGCGCCGCGCCTGGATGCGCGCGCTCTCGAGCACCGAGCGGCCCTGCGCCTCCTCTTCCTCCAGGCCCGCCTCGAGCGAGAGCTGGCTGGGCACCGGCAGGACGAAGATCGCGTAGACGACGCCTTCCTCGCCGATCAGCTTCGCGGCGCTCGAGAGCGCGGCGGCGCTGACATCCTCGCCGAAGATCGGCACCAGCGCGGTCTTGTACTCCAGCTCCGCGAAGTCCGGGGGTCGCTCGGCGCGCTCGATCCGGTAGTGCTTGCGCGGGTCGAGCCCCTGGCTGCGGCGATAGTAGAAATAGCCGGCCATCCCGAAGATCATCCACGGGATGCCGACATATCTGGCCTCCACGTGCAGGGCGACGACGGCCACCCACGCGGCGGCCGTGCCGAGGCCGCCGATCACCGCGGTCATCGGGATGTCCGCGCCCCGGATGCGGATGCTCCAGGGCATCCGGTAGGGCCGCTCGCGGTCGGGATCCTTGATGCGCAGGGCGATGACCGCGACGTGGGCGGTCGTGAAGGACAGCATCGCGCCGAAGGAGTAGAGATTGCCGAGCACGTTGGTGTTGCCGTAGAGGATCAACACGCCCGCCAGCGCGGAGAAGAACATGAGCGTGAACCAGGGCGTGCGGAACTTCGCATGCAGCTGCGAGAAGATGCTCGGCAGCTGCCGGTGCTCGGCCAGCGACCAGGACAGGCGCGAGATCCCGATCATGCCGGCATTGGTGGCGATGAACAGGATCGTCGCGGCGAGCAGGCCGACGTAGTACTGGGCGAAGTGCAGGACCGTGCCGTGCAGTCCCAGCCGGGAGATGATCCCGAGCACGGGATCGTTCTGGAAGATGCCGCCCAGCCCCGTCGCGTAGCCGGGTTGGGAGAAGTGTTCGCCCAGGGCGGCGCTGTAGCCGACCCCGTGGTGGATGACCGGCAGCGCCGACAGGGCGACGACCGAGATGCCGGCGTAGACGCCGAGCACGGCCAGCACCACGAGGTTGACGGCCTGCGGGACCTGGCGGCCGGGGTCGCGCGCCTCCTCGGCCATGTTCGCCACCGTCTCGATCCCCGTGTAGGCGAGCATCGCCAGCGAGAGCGCGAAGATCAGTTCCTTCCAGCTCGGCACGCTGCCAAGCTGCACCTGATGGATCAAAAGCGAGGGGTTGAAGACGAGGATCAACCCAACCCCGACGAGCAGTATCTGGGTGCTCAGATCGAGGATCGCGAGGACGAAGTTGAGCTTGGCCGACTCGCCGAGGCCGCGGATGTTCAGGGCGGTCAGCAGGACGACGACGACCAGCCCACCGACGATGTCGTCGGGATTGTGGTTGAGCGCATGCAGGCCCGGGAAGGCGCTCAGGTAGTGGGGGACGAAGAACGCCGAGATCGCGATCGTGAGGATGTAGTCGAGGCTCAGCGCCCAGCCGGCGAAGAACGAGACGACGTCGTTGAAGGCATGACGCGCGAACGAGGAGGAGCCCCCTGCTTCGGGGAACATCGCCGCGCCCTCGGCGTAGGTTTTGGCCGTCAGCGCGAACAGGCCGCCGGCGAACACGAACACCAGCGGCGTGAGCCCCAGCGCGTGAGCGGCCACGAGACCGAGCGCGTAGTAGATCGAGGAGCCGACGTTGCCGTAGGCGGTCGCGAACAGCCCGGGGACGCCGACCGAGCGGCGCAGTCCGTGTTCTGTCAGGCGTGCCATCGGCGCAGCGTATCTGGGCCACGCATCGGCGTGGCCGGCAGGACCGCATGCGGTCCTGCCACGGGGGTGTGCATGCACACCCCCGCCGTTGGCGCATGCGCCAACGGTAGACGCGCCACATGTGGCGCGTCGCGGGCGGCACATGTGCCGCCCGACTGCAAAATCCCATTCATGGCAGCCGGGAATGCAGGAGCCCTGCATATGATCCCGACGACCCGGGTTCCAACCAACTCCCCGGCTTTTGACATGGAAACGTCGCGCCGCGGAAACTACAACTCGGGAGAGGACTTCGTCCTCGAATATGGAGAGCTGCGCTTCACCTTCAACGAGGAGGACTTCTCCGAGCGCTGCGAGCAGGCGGCGCTGAAGCTCGGCTTCGTCGGCGGGCGCCTGGGCGAGGACGAGCTCGAAGACCTCGTCAACCTGGCGGTCAACGGCGAGATCCTCGACCCCGCCTCGGCTTTGGGCGAGCATGTCAACGACTGCTGGCCGGAGCTGGTGGGGCCGGCCGAGCGCTCGCTCGTCCACTGGCTGCGCCGCCTGGTCTTCCGCGGCGCGTGGCTTGATCAGCGCGTGAACGAGGGCGAGCTGAGCGTCGAGTTCGACGAGGAGACCTGCGGCTTTGCCTACGTGCAGATCGATCGCAACGGTGAGCCGATCGAGCTGGCGCCCGAGCCCTCATGGGATCGCGTCGCCTACAACAGAAGGTAGTTAGCCCCGAGCCTCCAGGGCTGCCGCGCGTGCTTGCGCGATCGCCTTGGCGCCATCCTCGCCGACGAGCAGCTCTGGCTTCAGCGTGCCGCTGCGTGAGAGGTCGAGGATCGGCAGACCGCTGCCGGTGAGCGCCGGGTCGAGTGCGATCACCGTCGTCTCACCCCCGAACGGCTGGGTGGCGGTGGCGATTATCGTGAGCGAGCCACCGTCGCGCAGGTTGCGGGCGGCCGCGAGCGTCTTGCGGGCGGCCGGCGGGTGCAGGCCGTCGAGACCGTCGATCAATACCAGCGCGTGTCCGCCGCGAGCGGCGGTGCGCTTGGCGGCGTCCACGGCGCGCTCGACCGCCTGACCCTGTGCATCGGCCGAGGCGGCGAAGCTGAGCGCGGCGACGGGTGATGGAAGTCCCTCCCGCCCCTCCTGCCACTCCGCGATCTCCTCCGGCCTCGCGCCCGCAAGCACCACCGTCACCTCCAGGGCTCGAGGTCCGCTACCCGCGTCCACAGGGTCCGATGCCCCGGATTCACTCGCTCCGGCTCCATCTCCGGCGGCGACCGCGCCGGCGCCGACCAGAGCGCCCAGCAGGCGTCGCAGGGTCTCCGTCTTGCCGGCCCGCGGCGGTCCGACGATCACCGCGCGCGAGCCACGACCCAGCGGCGTCAGCCACTCGATCGCGTCGAGCGTCGGCTCTCCCGCGCCCAGCGCGAGACGTTCGCGCGGATAGGCCACGGGTAGATCCTCGTAGCGAACGCCCTCGGACACCGCGTCGGCGGACGCTCCATTGATGGTGTCGATGCGCACCAGCGACGGGTAGCGCTCCGAGCGGCGGGGAGTGCGCACCGGCCCGGTCACCCGATCGCCGGAGACGAGCTCACAGCGGCGAACCTGCGCGGCGGAGATGTAGACATCGTTGTCGGAGGGCTCTGGCGGGTCGACGCGTAGGAAGGCGGAGCCGTTGCCCAGCAGCTCGACCACGCCCTCCGCGCCGCGCCCGTCGCCCTCGCCGGCGGTGTCGCCGGACGCCGTCTTCGCCGGTGTCGCTCCCGCTCGACCGTTCGGCTGAGCGCCGGAGCGAGCACCGCGGCCACGCCCCTCTCGCTCCTCTCCACCGCGACCGCCGCGCGCGGAAGCCGCGGAGGAGGAGGCTGTGGTGGAAGAGGACGAGGAGGACGATGAGGACTCACGCTCGCCCGAGGGTGCGTCCTGCGTCTGCGCTTTCTCCTGCGTCTGCGCTTTCGCCCCGCGCCGTAGACGCGGACCGCGACGTTTACGGGCACCACCTTCAGCGGCGAGGTCCCGACCCTCCGGTCGATCCGCGGCGTCGCCCGCGGGCTCGCCCGTCGCGGCATCGCGGCCGGCATCGCGGCCGGAGTCCTCGGAGTCGCGCCCGTTGGCAGCGGCGGACCCCTCCCCCGGCTCACCGAGGATCGCGTCGATCAGCTGCGCCTTGCGCAGACGCCGAAAGCCATCGAGGCCGAGTTGGTCGGCGATCGCATGGAGGTCGGCCAGCGGGCTCGCCTCCAGCTCGGAGCGGTCCATTACTGACATGTTTGCTTCTCCTTCGTTTCGGATTGGGCGGTTGGCGCCCGGTCGCGTTGAGCAGCGACCGGCACCCGCGAGTTGACCTGCAGCCTAGCGCTCGTGGCGACGTTCGTAGCGATGTTCCTCGGCGAGCGCCAGATCCCTGCGCGGCGGGAGCTCCCCCGCGAGCGCCGCGCGCACTCTCAGAAAGTCAGCGGCGGCCGCGACATCGTGTAGCCGGAAGATATGCGCACCCGCGTCCACGCCGTGGGCGAGCGCGGCCAAGGTGCCCGGCAGGCGCTCCCCCGGGGGGCGCCCGGTGAGCGCCCCGATGAAGTCCTTGCGCGAGATCGCCATCAGCAGCGGCCGTCCCAGCTCGTGCAGGCGCCCCACCTGCGCGAGCAGCTGAATCGTCTGAGCGGGCGTCTTTGCGAAGTCCGGTCCCGGGTCGAGGATCAGCTGCTCGGGGGCCATGCCGGCGGCGATCGCCTGCTCGACCCGTGCGCGCAGGAAAGCGATCACCTCGGCGACCACATCGTCGTAGAGACCCGCGTCCTGCATTCGCTGCTTGGGCGCGGCGCGCGTGTGCATCACGACCAGCGCCGCGCCGGTCTCTGCGCAGAGCACCGCCAGAGCAGGGTCGCGCAGCCCGCTGACGTCGTTGACGATCGTCGCGCCGGCGGCGATCGCGGCGCGCGCGACCGCCGGCTTGTAGGTGTCGACCGAGACGATCGCGCCCAACTCGCCCACCACACGCTCGATCAACGGCACCACGCGCTCGATCTCCTGCTCGACCGCGACAGGCGGGCTGCCGGTGCTGGCCGACTCGCCGCCGATATCCAGAATGTCCGCCCCCGCCTCCAGCAGCTCGCGCGCCAGCTCGACCTGTGCCGCGAGCGTCCCAAACCGGCCACCGTCGCTGAAGGAGTCGGGCGAGGCGTTGACGATGCCCATGATGAGTGGCCCGCCCGCCCGCCCGCCCAGCTCGAGCACCTCCCCGCCGGCCCGCACGCGGCGAGGGTGGGCATTCATGGCGAGGACTCCGAGGTGCTCCCCGCGGCGATTCCCTCCGCCTCGGCCTCCGCGCCGAAGCGCTCGATCTCTTCTCCCCGGCGCTCCGGGCTCCAGTCGAGCTCGCGCGCGAGCACGTCTGCGACGCGATCGATCGGATTGCCCACCCCGCCCAGCTCGCGCGCGGCGAGCAGCCCCAGGCGCGTGCGGCGAAGGAGCACGTCGCCGATGCTGCGCGCCTGCTCCTTGCGCGCCGCCAGCACCGCCTCGGCGAGCAGGTCGGGCAGACCGGGAACGATCGGCTGGGCCAGCTCGGGGTGGGCGGGGTTCGATTCCGCCGCGAGCGCGAGCACCTGATGGGCCGCATCGCCGTAGCGGTAGGCCAACGCCGGGTAGGACTCCGCGAGCACGCCCTCCACGCGCGGCAGGTCCTCCGGCGCGATTGCCTGGCCGAGTGGAATCTCGTGGGTGCGACAGGGGGCGTCGCGCGCATCGCGCTCGACCAGGCGGTCGACGGCCATCTTCGCCATCCGCCGCCAGGTCGTCAGCTTGCCCCCGGTGATCGTGATCATCCCGCCGGCGGTCTCATACAGCTCGGCCTTGCGCGAGATGTCCACCGACTTCTTCGGGTCGCCGCTCGAGATCAGGGGACGCACCCCGGCGAAGGCGCCAGCCAGATCTCCGGGGTCGAGCTCGGCGCCGAAGAAGTCGTTGACGGCTTGGAGCAGATAGTCGATGTCCTCGCCCGACGGCCGCACGTGCTCGAGGTCGCCCTCGTAGTCGTTGTCGGTGGTGCCGACGAGCGTGCGTCCCAGCCATGGCAGCGCAAAGATCGAGCGCCCATTGCCGGCGGGAACGATCGCACCGCCCACCAGCGGCAGGTCCTCGTGGCGCAGGATCAGATGCGTGCCGCGGCTGGGACGGATGAATGGCACCCCCCCACCCCGCTCGGACTCGCCGTGTTGGCCGATCTCCGATCGGTCGTCCGGGCGCAGCTGGTCGGCCCATACGCCGGTCGCGTTGATCACGTTCGCGGCGCGCAGCTCGAGCTCCGCGCCGCTCTCGCCGTCCTGTGCGCGTACGCCCCGGATGCGCCCGTCGCGCTCGAGCAGGCCGGTCACGTTCAGGCGGTTGGCGCAGACCGTGCCGAAGCGCTCGGCCTCGCCGAGCACGGTCAACACGAGGCGCACGTCGTCGGTCTGGCAGTCGTAGAACAGATAGCCGCTCGTCGGCTCGCGCGCGGCGAGCGCCGGCAGCAGCTCGAGCACCTCCTCGCCCGAGATGACCCTGTGGCGCTCGGGGCTCCACGACTCGCCTCCCTCTGGCTGCATGGCCTGATTGCCCTGCTCGCCGGATGACCTGCCAGCGCTCGCACGGGCGCGTCTACCCCTTCGGGATCGCAGGCGATCACGGTCGACGGACATCACGTCATACAGGTTCAGCCCGACCCCCACGAGTCGATCCGGACGGGCGCCCGCGAACGCGGGTACGACCAGCGGCAGCGGGTGGACCAGGTGCGGCGCCAGCGCCACCATCAGCTGGCGCTCCAGCAGCGCCTCGCGCACGAGCGCGAGATCGAAGTTCTGCAGGTAGCGCAGGCCACCGTGGACGAGCTTGCTCGAGCGGCTCGAGGTTCCCGAGGCGAAGTCGGCGCGCTCCACGAGCGCCACGCTGTAGCCGCGCGTGGCGGCGTCCAGCGCCACGCCCGCGCCGGTGATCCCGCCGCCGACGACGACGACGTCGAACTCGTCCTCCGACAGGGCAGCCAGGGCCTGAGCGCGCTCGATCACTGCCGTCAGTCTCTCAAAGGCGCTCCCGAGCGGCGAGCTTCAGTGTCGGCGGTGGCGCTTGCGCCGCTTGCGCGACTGCCGGCCGGCGAGCTTCGCCCTATGGTCGGCGCCGGAGGCGAGGAAGCTCGCCACTTCGGGGTTCGCGATCCGCGTGTACACCCCCGGATAGCCCGGCTGCGCGCAGCCGTTGCCGAAGTCGACGAGCCCGACGAGGACGTAGTCCGCGGGGGGGTCGGCCGGGCTGTCGCGGTCCACCACGAGGGGGCCGCCGCTGTCGCCGTAGCAGGAGTCAGTCCGCGGTCGGGAGTTGCCGGCGCAGATCATGCGCGGGGTGATCGTCTGTTCGATCCCCGCATAGTCTTCCCCGCACAGCACTTCGGGGACGAGCGGCACCTGCGCCGCCTGCAGGCCGGCGGGGTAGCTGGGCGCGTCGCTCGGCGCGGGGTTGACGTCTCCCCAGCCGCTGACCGTCGCCATCGTCTGCTGTTCGCCTTCCGGCTCGGCATAGCTCGCGGCCAGCGCGGCGTCCACGGGCAGTGGCGCGATCGTGTCAACCCCGTTGATGCTCGGCGGCGTGGCATCCGCCCACAGCCGCCGAGCCAGTGTCAGCACCCCGACGTCAAAATCACTTGTTGAAGGGTTGTAGCGGGGGTCGAACGACGCCGCCACCACGGGGTCCCTGACGCTGCCGGGATCGGTCGGGGTCAGGCGCGTGGAGCCCGCCAGCACCTCGATTTCACCGAGCGCCGCGACCTGGCCGTGCGCGCCGGTGGCAATGCAGTGAGCCGCGGTGGCAATGTGGCTGGCGTCGATGATCACGCCGCCACAGAAAAAGCCGGCCGCCGGCGAGCCCGCGCGCGGGTTGTACAGCGCAACCTGGAAGGGAAAGCGGGCGATCGGGACGCCCGTGCCGCCCACGACGCTCGCGACCGCGCGCGGCCGATGGGCCGGCGTGGACGGGCCGGCGGGCAGAGGCTGCGATCGATGCGAGAGGTGCGATCGTGCTCCGTGCCGCGTGGCGCGATTGCCGAGCGCGGGCGTCACCGCCGGTCCCAAGAACGCGGCGATCAGAGTCCCCAGGACGAGGGTTGGCCAGGCGCATGGGCGCCGGCCGTTGGCCGCCATCACACAGACTCCTCCCTACGCTTGAGCTGCGAAGTTGGTGCTGTCTCCTCTCCTCAGTTGACTGTAGATAACGCGGGCTCCATTTGCAAACACTTGCGTACCAAACTAGTTGTGCGTTGGGTACAAAATGTGCCCGACAGATCAGCCCAAAGGGCACAGCGCGACCTGAGAGGGCGAGATCGACCCGATCGTCTGGGGCCCGCGCGGGCCGACCGGAGGAGGTCATTCGCGCCCACTGGGGCCAGACGGCAACGGTCATTTGGGGCCGTTTGCGCGGAAACGGGCGAGGGTCGGTGGCGGGAAGCGCGGCAGGAAGCGCGGCGGGAAGCGCGGCGAGAGGAGCGGCGGTGGCCGCCGCGGTCAGATATTCGCCAGCTCGGCGGTGATTTCGCTCACCGCCGTCTTCGCGTCCCCGAAGAGCATCGCCGTCTTGGGGTCGAAGTAGAGCTCGTTCTCGATCCCGGCGAAGCCGGGGTTCATCGAGCGCTTGATCACGATCACCGACTGGCTGTCGGCGACCTCGAGGATCGGCATGCCGTAGATCGGCGAGGAAGGCGTGTTCTTGGCGGCCGGGTTGGTCACGTCGTTGGCGCCGATCACGAGCGAGACGTCGGTGCGCTGGAACTCGGGGTTGGCGTCATCCATCTCCTTCAGCTGGTCATACGGCACGTCGGCCTCCGCCAGCAGCACGTTCATGTGTCCCGGCATGCGCCCCGCGACGGGGTGAATCGCGTAGCTGACCTCCACCTGGCGCGCCTCGAGCTCTTTGGTCAGCTCGCGCACCGCGTGCTGCGCCTGGGCGACGGCCATGCCATAGCCGGGGACGATCACCACGCGGTTGGCGTAGGCGAGCTGGATCGCCGCGTCGGCGGCGCTCGTGGAGCGCACCGTGCCGGTGTGCTCGCCGGCGCCCTCGGCGCCCGCGACCGCCCCACCGCCACCAAAGCCGCCGGCGATGATCGACGGGATCGAGCGGTTCATCGCGACCGCCATCAGGTTCGTCAGGATCGAGCCGGAGGCGCCGACGATCATGCCCGCGACGATCAGCGCCGGGTTGTTGAGCACCATGCCCGTGGCGGCCGCCGAGAGCCCCGTGAAGGCGTTCAGCATCGAGATCACGACCGGCATGTCGGCGCCGCCGATCGGCAGCACGACCGCATTTCCCAGCAGCGCCGCGACGACGAGCATGCCGATGAACAACAGCTGCGAATGCGCCCCGGCGATCAGATCGATGCCGGCGGCGAGCACCAGGATCAGGAGCACGAGATTGACGATCTGCTGGGCCGAGCCGAAGCTGATCGGACGCCCGGGGATGATTTCCTGGAGCTTGCCGAAGGCGATGTTCGAGCCCCAGAAGGAGACCGAGCCGACGATCGCCGCGAACACGGAGAAGATCGCGACGTACGTGGGCACCCCTCCGACCTGGACGCTGGCGCCGCTCTGGAGGACGAGGCCGCGGGTCAGTTCGCTGCCGACGTGGATCGTGTGGGAGCCGTAGGTCGAGCCGTAGTGGCGAAACTCAACCCAGGAGATCAGCGCCACGGCGCCGCCGCCGACGCCATTGAACAGCGCCACCATCTGCGGCATCGCCGTCATCTTCACGTTGCGCGCCGCCGGGATGCCGACCGCGGCGCCCAGCGCGACGCCGAGCACGATCAGGCCCCAGTTGCCCTCCCCCGGGCTGAGCAGGGTGGCGACCACGGCGATCGCCATGCCGACCGCGGCGATCCGGTTGCCGCGCACGGCGGTCGTCGGCCCGGCCAGGCCGCGCAGGCCCTGGATGAACAGGGCGAAGGCGACGATGTAGAGAACGTAGATGAAGCTTTCGCTCTGCAGGAAGATGGTGGCCGACGGCGCAGTGATCACGAGCGTCCTCCAGGTCCCTCTTCGCCTTTGACCTCGGAAGCCTTGGCCTTGGAGCCTTCGACCCCGGTGCCCTCGGCCTTCTCGCCCTGCCCGCCGCTCTGCTTGGGGTTCGGCCCCTGCTCGCCGCTCGGCTTGGGTTTCGGCTTGGCCTTGAACATCTCGAGCATCCGGTCGGTCACCAGGAAGCCACCGACGATGTTGATCGTGCCGAACGCGACCGCGATCACGAGCAGGCCCTTGCTGAACCCATCCAGCCCGGGTAGGCCCATCAGCAAGAGGGCGCCGAGCAGGACGATCCCGTGGATCGCGTTGGTGCCCGACATCAGCGGCGTGTGCAGCGTGTTGGGCACCTTGGAGACCACGACGAAGCCGATGAAGCCGGCGAGCACGAGGATCGCGAGGTTGGTCGTGAGCGTGCTGGCAAGGATCATCGGCGGATCGCTCCTCTCTAGCGCGCGGCCTCGACCGCGGCTTTGGCGCCCGGATGGACGATCTCCCCGTCGCGCACGATGCACGCGCCGCTGACGATCTCATCCTCGAAATCCAGCTGCAGGCTGCCGTCCTCGCCGACGAGGAGCTCGAGCAGCGCGAGCACGTTGCGCGCGAACAGCTGCGAGGAGTGCTCGGGCATACCCGCCGGCAGGTTCAGGGGTGAGAGAATCTTCACGTCGTGGCGCACGACCGTCTCACCGGGCTCTGTCAGCTCACAGTTGCCGCCCGCCTCGCCGGCCATGTCGACGATCACCGAGCCGGCCTTCATCCCCTCCACAGCCTCAGCCGTGACCAGCCTGGGGGCGGGACGCCCGGGTACGAGCGCGGTCGTGATGACTACGTCGAAGCCCTTGATCGCGTCGGTCAGCGCCTGCTGCTGGCGGGCGCGCTCCTCCTCGGTCAGCTCGCGCGCATAGCCGCCCTCGCCGCTGGCCTCGAGGCCGAGGTCGAGCCACTGCGCTCCCAGCGACTGCACCTGCTCTGCTACCTCGGGACGCACGTCGTAGCCGGTCGTGCGCGCCCCCAGGCGCTTGGCCGTCGCGAGTGCCTGCAGGCCGGCGACGCCGACGCCCAGCACGAGCACCTTGGCCGGCGGGATCGTGCCGGCCGCGGTCATCAGCATCGGGTAGAAGCGGCCCATCTGCTCGGCGCCCAAGAGCGCGGCGCGGTAGCCCGCGACGTTGCTCTGCGAGGACAGCGCGTCCATCGCCTGCGCGCGGGAGATCCGCGGGATCGCCTCCATCGCGAAGGCGGTCGCGCCCGCGTCGGCCAGCGCGCGCGTGGTCTGCGGGCTCGTGAGCGGGGCGAGAAAGCCGATCAGGATCGAGCCGGAGCCGAGCCCACGGATCTCCTCGGGATCTGGCGGCGCGATCTTGACGACCACGTCGGCCTCCCACACGTCGGAAAGATCGAGATGCCCACCCGCCCCGGCACGATCGGGATCCCCACCCGCCCCGGGTGTGCCGATTATCTGCGCGCCGGCCGCGGCGAAGGCGGCATCGGGCAGGAGGGCGTCGGCGCCCGCGCCGCTCTGCACGAGGACGTCGAGCCCTTTGGCCCCCAGCTTGCTCACGACCTCCGGCACGAGCGCAACCCTGTGCTCGCCCGCCGCGGTCTCCTTCGGAACACCGATCCGCATGAAGGGCGAGAACGTATCCCATCGCGTTGATGAATGCCCACCCACCCCGTCCGGGTATGCGAAACTCGGCAAGCCATGACCGTGAACCTGACCCGCATCTACACCAAGCTCGGCGACGGCGGCGAGACGCACCTGGGCGATATGAGCCGCGTGTCGAAGCTGGATGCGCGGGTGGAGGCATACGGCACCGTCGATGAGCTGAACGCGACGATCGGCGTCGCGCTGCTCCAGCCGGGACTCCCACAAGCCTTCGCCGCGTGGCTTGAGCGCGTGCAGAACGACCTGCTCGACCTCGGCGCCGACCTCTCCGTGCCCGCCCCACCCGCCGCGGACTCCTCCGCGCGGAAGGCCGAGCGCGAGCGGCTGCGCATCGGCGCCGCCTACACCGAATGGCTCGAGCATGCCTGCGACGAGGTCAACGCAAAGCTCCAGCCGCTGCGCTCGTTCGTGATCCCCGGCGGCACCTCCGCGGCCGCGCACCTGCACGTCTGCCGCACCGTCTGCCGCCGCGCGGAGCGTCGCGCGATCGCGGTGGGCGATGGCGTGAACCCCGAGGTCGTGCGCTACCTGAACAGGCTGTCGGACATGCTGTTCATCCTCAGTCGCGCCACGAATGAAGCGCGAGCCGGATCCGGCTCGGGGCCGGGATCGGAGCCGCTATGGAACCCCGGCGCCCACGGCTCGGACACCCCTGCTCAACCTGCGTGAGCGCGAGCGCGCCTCGGCGGCGCGCAGGCCGGCGACGGCCAGCGACGCCCACAGGGTGCCGAGGAGATAGCCGCCGAGCACATCGCTCGGTAGATGCCACGCGAGCAGCACCAGCGAGAAGCCCACGGCCACCGCGAACAGCGCACCTGAAACCGCAACGGTGGGCCGCAGGCGTTGCGGAGAGACGAGCACCGCGCACATCACGAGGGCGGTCGCCGCGCTGGCATGTCCGCTCGGCCACGACGCGGCGGTGATCTCGTCTCCGTAGATCCTCGCGTGGGGATGCGCGAGCAGCGGCTTGAGCGTCTCCGCGGTCAGCGGCGCCATCCCCATCACGATCCCCACGGCGAGCGCGGTAAGCGGGCGTCGGCGCCAGAGGGCAACGGCCATCAGCAGCAAGCCCCAGAGGATGTACAGCCCGGGCTCGAGCAGCTGCAGCAGCGCTTTCGCCATGTCGTCCACGCGCGGGCGACCGAGCAGCGTGAAGTCATACAGCGCCACCGCGTCTTTCACGTGCGTCGCCGGCACCAGCGCTGCCACGACCCAGGTAAGCGCGAGTGCGAGCACGCACAGCCCGGCGACGCACAGCGCCCAGGTCGCGCTCGGTGGGTGGGCAAGCCTTGCCCTGGGCCTCGCGTACATGCCTAGAGGGTAGAGAGGCTCCTAAACGAGGGCTGAAGCCTTGTGGAGAGATGCTCGGTAGCTCACGGCCCGACGGGGAACGTCTTACCCGCCAGCGCGACCAGCGCCTGGGCGGTCACCCACACGGGCGTCTGGGCGCCGGTGCGCGAGTAGCGGATGCTGCCGCCGGGGGCGAGCAGGCTTTCGAGGTAGCCGGTCGGCGAGCGACTGCCGCGGCGACGGACCGTGTTGGGGTTGCGCCCGGCCGCGATCAGGCCCTGGACCGCCCAGGCGGTCGATTGGGCGTTCGATTCGTTGCCGTAGCGCTGTGGATAGCCGCCGTCGAGGTTCTGCGAGCGGATCAGGTAATCGGCCGCGGCGGCCAGGTCGCCCGCGTTGTGCGCGCCGGCGTCCGCGAGCGCTTGCAAAGCGGCGCCGGTGTCGTCGACATCGCTGGGCGAGCCGCGCCCGCCGAAGCCCAAGCCGCCGTCTGAGTTCTGCTGACGCTCGATCCAGCCCGCCGCGTCGCGGATCGCGGGGAAGCTCTGTGAATGGCCGACCGCGCGTAGCGCGAAGATCGCGAACGAGGTGAGGTTGACGAGGTGCTCGAAAGAGTTGTCGCTGTCGCGCGCGCGGAGCATTTCGGCGACGAGGTTGCGCCCGGCAAACGAATACGACGAGGCGCCGCACGCCCGGGCGGCGAGGATCGTGCGCTCGGCGTCGCCGAGGCCGTTCAGCGTCGAGACTTCCGCGCGCAGCGAGTCGAGCAGCGAATGTCCGCCGCGACGCACGCTCGCCGGGTTACGCCCCGCGGCGGCCAGGCCGATCGCCGTCCACGCGGTGTAGAGCTCGCTCGAGCTCTGGCCCTTCGCGCCGCCGAAGCCGCCGTCGGCGTTCTGGGCGGAGGCCAGGAAGGAGAGCTCCGGGGACAGCGACGCGGCAGATGCGTGTCCGGCCATACCGCTGAAGACGATCGCCGTTACGACTGCGAGGAGCGCAGGCCACCCCGGGGTCGCGATCGGATCCCATTGAATATTCATACGCGCGCGCATGCGCGCCAGCAGTCGTGCGAGCTCGGGGCCGAAGGCGAGGCCGAAGAGAAAGCTCGCGACCATGTCCGTCAGGTCGAACGGCAACCCGGCGCCGGCCACCACGAGCAGCGCGGCGGGGGTGTGACTGGCGCCGATCGTCCAGGTGTAGACGTTCATCACCTCCTTCGCCGCCAGCGCGGCGAGCGCGCAAGCGAGCGCGAGCGGCACGCGCCCCAGCTGTCGCCCGCTGAGCCGGCCGACCAACGCGCCGAACAGGCCGACGCAGCCCCAGGCGGCCATCTGCCAGGGCGTGTAGGGGCCCTGGCCGAGCAGGAAGTTGGACATGAGCATGCCCAGCGCGCCGACGGTGAAGCCGGGGAGCGGACCGAGGGCATAGCCGACGACGAGCGTCATCGCGGTGATCGGCTTGACGTCCGGGAGGGCGACGAACGCGTCGCGGCCGAGCGCGGCGACGGCCGCGAGGGTGCCCACGACCGCCACCATCCGCGTCGACGGCCGGCGGCGCTCGTAGGCGAGCCAGCCGAGCGCGAGCACCACGCCGACAACCAGAAACGACGCCAACGGCCAGCTCACGTGACGACCCCATCCCGCTCGCATGGGTACGCAGGGCAAGCTGGTCCAGGAAGAAAAGGCCCACCCACCCCGCGTGGCGTGCTACGCACGCGAGCGACCGAGGACGCCGATCCAGCGCCGCCATGCGTGCTCATGCGACCTCCAAGGTGGTACGGGAACGCAGAAGCTCCGCTCCTTCTTCGGGCAGCAGCGCGCCGCCGGCGCCGCCGAGGATGCGGGCTGTCTCGGTGGCGAAGTACCAGCCGCCGGCGAGCAGCTCTGACGCGGAGCCATCGGCGATCACCCGGCCGTCGGCGAGCAGCAGCGCGCGGCGTGCGCAGGCGGCGGCGAACTCGGGATCGTGCGTGGCGACGATCACCGCCTGGCCATTCTCCGCCCTGCGCCGCAGATCGCGTGCCAGCGCGGCCTTCGCCGCGCGGTCCATCCCGCGCGTGGGCTCGTCCAGCGCGAGCACCGCCGGAGCCTCACCCGCGCCGACGACGACGATCGCGAGCGCCAGACGCTGGCGCTCACCGCCGGAGAGATCCTTGGGGTTGCGCTCGGCCATCTCCGCCAGCCCGACGGCCGCTAGCGCCTCGGGTGATGCCTCTTCGGAGACGCGCTCGTGAATCAGGTAGTCGCCCGGGTTCTGCAACAGCAGCGCGACCCTCCCCGCGCGCTCCACCCGCCCTCGCGTGGGCTCCATCAGCCCGGCGGCATGGCGCAGGAGCGTCGACTTGCCGGCCCCGTTGCGTCCCATCAACGCGATGCTCTCGCCGGGCGCAAGCGTCAGGTCGACGCCGCGCAGGATCGCCGGACCGTCGCGCAGCTCGTGCCAGAGGCCACGCATCTGAAGCGCCGGGGCCGGGGCGCTCCGCGCTGCGCCTCCCAGCAGGCCTCTCAGGCCGCCACGGCGGGCCACCCCGCTCGAGGGAGCCGAGGCATCCCTCCCCACCGCCACCCGCAAGGCGATCGAACCCTTGCCGACGACCGGACCGTTGTCGACAATCGGACCCTCACCGGGCAGATCCGCATCCCCAGGTAGGAGACCGTGCGAGCGCAGGGTCGCGCGCGCCTGCTTGACACCGGTCGGCGCCGGGCGCAACCCGGCCAGGGCAAAGAGCTTCGCCCCCGGCGTCTGCAATGAGGGCTCGTGTTGGGCCGACCATTCCAAGAATGATCTGGGATCGCCATCGTGAGTCACACGGCCCGCTTCCAGGGAGATCACGCGATCGGCGGCGCCGAGGCAGCGCTCCAAGCGGTGCTCGGCCAGCACGATCGTCGTCTCCCACTCTTCGTTGAGCCGCCGCAGCAAACCGATCAGCTCGTCGCCGGCGACGGGGTCCAGCTGCGAGGTCGGCTCGTCCAGGAGCACCACCTTCGGCCTGCCCGCGAGCGCCGCGCCGAGCGCGACGCGCTGCTTCTCACCGCCGGAGAGCTCGTGCGTGGAGCGGTCGAGCAGAGCGTCGATTCCCAGCGCGAGCGCCACCTCCTCCACACCGCGCGCCACGGCCGCCGCGCTGCGGCCGCGGCTCTCCAGTCCCAGGGCCAGCTCGGCGCGCACGGAGCTCATCACGAGCTGTGTCTCCGGATCCTGGAAGAGCACTCCGGCCAGCCCCCCCAGATGCGCGGGTCCATGCTCGCGCGTGTCGAGGCCGGCGAGCGCCACCGTGCCCGCGAAGCTGCCGCCGTGAAAGTGCGGGACCAGGCCGGACGCCGCGCGCAGGAGCGTCGACTTGCCCTGGCCCGAGAGCCCCGCGAGCAGACAGAACTCGCCCGCCTCCAACCCAAAGCTCACATCGTCCAGCGCCGGGGTGGTCGCGTCCGGATAGTGGTAAGTGACGTGGTCGAAGGACAGAATCATTCTGGGCACGCAGGGCAAGCTGGGCAAGGACGCAGGGAGCGTGGCGTGCTGTGCACGCGAGCGACTGAGGACGCCGATCCAGCGCCGCCATGCGTGGTCAGAATCATCGATCGATGCCTCGGCGGTCGATAAACGGCAGCAGCATGGCGGCGATCAGCGCGGCGCACAACATCCACGTGCCGCCGTCGATTTGCATCTTCAGCAGCGGATACGCCGCGAATGAGGCGGCTCCGGTCATGCGCCCGGCCAGTGCCAGCGCGATCACGGTCAGCGCCGAGCAGGTGAACGCGAGGTCGTGCCGCGACCATGGCCGCTTCACGCGTACCTCCGACGGTGAGCGCCGCAAGCGTGACAGCCGCGAGCTTGACCGCCGCGAGCGTGACCGCCAGGGGCGGTGTTTTCCCTCGGCGGCGACGGCGAAGCCGCGCAGCTCGAGCGTGGCCGCCACCTCCATCGCCCGCTCGAGCGAGCCGCCGACGATCGCGCTGAGCAGTGCGACGCGGCCGCGCACCCCGCGCGAGGGGTCCTCGGGCCTGGTCCTCTGCGCCTCGGCCAGGCGGCGAGCGTCGGCGCCGAGCACGGGGATCATGCGCGTCGCCAGCGAGGCCGTCAGGGCCGAGCGGAAGGACAGCCGGCGAAAGCTCCGCAAGAGCTCGTCGGGATCGACCGCGAGGCTCGCGAGCGTGGTGATCAGCATCAGCAGCGTCACCTTCAGGGCGATCACCGCGCCATAGACGACCGCCTCGACCGTCAGGTTGCCCTGTCCGAACGGGCCGAGGTCACCGAGCCGCGCGAACACGGTCAGCCCCTCGCGTGAGGCGAGCACGTTGATCGCGACGATCGGCAGGCCGACGATCAGAGCGGTGCGCAGCGTTCCCGCGAGCTGCCGGCCCACCCCGGCCCCCACCCCGGCCCCCAGCACGGCCAATGCCAGCGCCCCGAGCGAGAGCGGGTTGTAGAGGATCAACGCGGCCGCCGTGAGGGCGAGCGCCCACACCGCGCCGACGCCCGCGCGCGTCGCGTGCAGCGGGCTGGCCAGGCGACGGTAGAAGAGCAGGCCGGTGTTCCTCATCGGCCCCTCCCCGGCGTCTGCGAACAGCGGCTAGGAGGCTCCCCCGGAGGAGTTCCCGACGGGACGTGGACCGCTTTGCTCATCCACTCGCCCCCGGCACCGGCAGCTGCGCGCCCGTCGCCGTCACCGCCAGCGCGAAGCGATCCCGCAGGGCGCTCGTGTCGAGGGCCCGCGCCGCGCGCGCGACGCCCGCTTCATCGGTCCCCGTCACCACCCACACGACCGCGCTTTCGACGTCCTTCGTGGCCGCGATCAGGCCCGCTCCGGCGCTGAGCGTGTCCGTCGCCTGCCCGCTCGCGTCGAACAATGTCAGGGTCTGCCCGCTCGCGGCGAAACGTGCGTACACCCCACTCGCGCGCGGGCCGCGTTCGATGCTCTGGACACTCGGATCGCCATGCACCGCCGTCCAGCTTCCCACCACCACCTGCAGCGCATCCGGCTCGGCGCCGCTGCCGATCCCCGCCACGGCGGCGGGGACGCCGAGCGCGCGCAGCCGCGCGAGCACCGTGCGACACGGTTCGCTCTGCGCTTGCGCGCATTCCACGCGCACCGGCAGTCGCTTGCCTTCGACCCCATTCAGGAACGGCTCGGGGAACGAGCCGACCACGGCGGGGATGTCGTCGGTCTGGCTCCAGTCGTGCAGATCCCACCACACGTGATCCCCCGCATGGACGTTCGTCGCAGCCGCGCCCTTCGGCGCCTCGAGCCCGTTGACGTAGTAGAACCAGTCGAGCGGATCGCCCCCCGTTTCCTGACCCCCCGAGAGTCCCTCGATGCTCTCCACGAAGCCGCCGCCGTACTTGGTGATGACCTTGTCGTTGCGCAGCAGCAGGCTCATCACTGTTTCCGCCCCCTGCACCTTCGGCGCGCTGGCCCGCCCCAGCACGCGCGCGCCGAAGTCGCGCGTGACGGTCAACTGAACGCCCCCCGGGGCGGGTCCCGCGCCGAGGCCACAGCCGGCCACCGTGGCGGCCATGCCGGCCGCCACGAGGCCCGTTACAGCAATTCTTCTACTTGACCTGGAAAACAACGTGGCTGACTCCGCTCACGAGCTTCGTTGTCTGCCCAGCACTGTCAACCCCCTCGATGTCATACACGTACCGCCCCGCGGGCAGCGGGGCCGGAAGGAGGTAACTGAAGGACTCACTCCCCCCCACCGAGAAGAACGACGCGGAGCCACACTTCTTGGCTCGCACGAAGCGCACCCTCGATCCGCTGAAGTCGAAGCAGCGACCGTGATGGCGACGTTCGAGCCGAATGCGCACCTGGCGGAGCGTGCCGCCGGCCGGAATATCGACGACTCCCCTCAACACTCGCGGAGCGGAGCGGCGTGAGTAGACACGACCGTTCTTTACGCCCGCGACCTTGGCCAAATCTAAAACACTCGTTGGCGGTGGGGTCTGCGTAGTCACAGGCGATTTGCTTGAGACAGTGCTGCCGCAGGTCCCGTCGTTGCCGTTATGCACACACACCGCCAGCCCATTGGAGCGCACCGAATCACCGCGGGCTGCCTTCAACGTCTCCGTTCCTGGCTGAGTCAGAGTGACCGTTGCGTTACCGCTGGCGTCGGTCGTAGGACTCGACGCGCTGGTGTTAGTCACTCCGCCGACGAGCTGGCCGATCGCGGCACCCGAGATCGCTTCACCAGTCTGCCCGTCGGCGACGTGAACCGTGAACGGCGTCCCGGCATTGGCGCTTGCCGGCCCGCTGAGACTAAGCAGATGTTTCAGGTTGAAGTAGTTGTAAGCCCATAGCACTTCACTACCTGGCGCGAGCGCGATCTGACAACCGCCGACATTGGCCGTGGTGTTGTTGACGGCATAGCCCCAAGATGCGAATGGCGATGTTTTTTCGCTGATGTCCGTACCTACCTGAGTGACAAAGAAGTCACCCGGATTGCCGTTGCTGGCTCCCGAGCCGAACCATTCTGCGTCGAATGCAAGCCCACTGGCGAGCGCCGCGTCACGCACCGCGGTCGTTGGCGTACCCGATGAGTTGCCGCCATTTTCGAACCCTTCGGCGCTGCCGTTCTCAGCGTAGTCGCACGGATGAGGACCACCGCTCGACGAAGTTTCGATCGTCTCGGCGGAGGTTGTAATTGGTCCTTCGAACAGCGTCGCGGTCGAGCCCTCCACACGCAGATTTACGGTGATCGGGGCCGCCGACGCAGACGCGGACAACAACAGTAAGACGAGAACGCCGGCGAGTGCCGGCAACATACGACGGGATATAAGCATTGAGCCAACCCCTTTCCACGAGGGCTTGTGGGCTTTTCGGTCGGAGGTAGGTCTCCTGGCTCCCGGGCCTTCCCGTCGCGCCTTCCCGTCTCGTCGTCCGAGTCAGTGGCTGCGCGTCTTTCTCTACGCGCCGCGTCGGGCATCCCCGGTCACAGTGGCGGGTCCGCGTCGGATTCTCACCGGCTTCCCTTCACCACCGACCGTCTTGTCGCCCAATCCTACCTCCCGAGCCTGTCCCGCGCTCTCCCGTGCCCGCCGATGCTCGCGGAGAGCTACTTCACGTCCCCTAGATCGCTGTCCAGATCGCCCAGCGCCCCCCGGCCGCGCTCGTCCAGCACCCCGGCGCCGACGATCAGCCGGCGGGCGTGCTCCAGGTCGTCCGAGCGGCCGAACGTCAACGCCGCCTTCACGCGGCCGTCCTTCAGGTACCACTGGGTAAAGACCCCGTCCTCGAACGATCCTCGCAGGATCTCCTCGTCCCAGCCGTACGCCGGGCCGACGTACTCCAGCTCGCCCCAATCGCCCAGCACCGAGTAGAAATACGGGACCGTCTCGTGCCCGACATCCCGGCCGAGCATGTTCAGCGCCGCGGTCTTGCCGTGGTTGAACGCCACATCCCAGTGCTCGATCCTCACATGCCCGCCGTGCATCGGCGAGTCGTATTCGCAGATGTCTCCCGCGGCGAACACGCCCGTTACGGAGCTCTCCAGACGCGACGAGCAGCGCACGCCGCCGCGCTCGCCGATCTCCAGACCGGCCTTCTGTGAAAGCTGTATGTCAGGGCTCACCCCGGCGCCGATCACGACCGCCTCGGCCTCAAGTCGAAGGCCCTTCCTCGTCACCACCTTCGCCACGCGCTGGCCGATCTTCGCATCGGTGCCCTCGAAGCGCTCCAGCTCGTCGCCGCCGTGGACGCTCACGCCGTGCGCTTCGAGCAGCTCCTGCACGAAACGCCCCGCTCGCTCGCCGAACCCGCGCTCCAACGTGCGCTCCTCCTGCATCACGATCGCGCAGCTCTTCCCCAGCATGCTCAGCGACGCCGCCACCTCGCAGCCGATATACGAGCCCCCGATCAGCACCACCTTCTCCGCGTCCCTCACTCCCTCCCTGATCGCGTCGGCGTTGCCCAGCGTTCTCAGGTAGTGGATCTGCTCGAGCTCGCATCCCTCGACGTTCAGCCGTCGCACGTTCGCGCCGGTCGCGATCAGCGCCCTGTCGAACTCGATCTCCTCCTTGCTCGACAGCTTCGCCCTGCGCGCGGCCAGGTCGAGCCCCGTCACGCTCGTGCGGGTCAGCAGCTCGATCCGCTGCTCCCCCCACCACTCCGCCGGTCTGAACAGCGGCTCCTCGCGGCTCTCCTCGCCGCGCAGGTACCCCTTCGAGCACTCCGGCCGGTTGTACGGCGCATCGGGCTCGCGGCCCACGAGCAGGATCTCGCCCTCCGCGCCCTCCTCGCGCAGCCAGCGCGCGCAGTTCGCGCTCGCTAAGCCCCCGCCGATCAGCAGGTAGCCGACCTTTCTTGCGCTCATCTTCGGCACCTTACAACCCCGGCGGGTGTCTGACCGACCATTTCGCCCACGTCGGGATCTCGTTCAGGATCCGCCAGCGGGGGCCATCTTCGTCTTTGTTCGGTCCGACGTCCGTGCCGTTGTGGCTCGTATCCAGCCGCAGCCCCGCGATCACGATGAACACGTGCGGTGTCGGCGCGTCCGTCGCGTAGATCGTCACCCACCTGCCCGGCCCCGGCGCGCCCCAGTTGACGTAGTCCTGCGCGAGCGGGTTGTCTCTGACGATTTCCTCGATCGGCCGCACGCCGCTGCGGTACAGCACGTAGTTGACCGTGCTCGAGCAATCCTCGCTCAGCGCCCCGCGCGGGTCCGGATGGCCCGCGGGTCCGTATGGCAGTTCCTGCAACTCGTTGCCCGCCACGACCATCGCCTGCACCGTCGCCGGCGCCCCTTCGGGGACCCACGCCAGGTGACCGTCCGTGGGATCGAGCTGCGCGCGTTCACCCGGGATGAACTCGATCGGCGTCGGGCTCGAGCCTTCCACGCGTCCGCCCCCGCCGCCTCCTCCCGTGATATCGCCACCGCCGCCCGCGATCGGCTGCGCGGGGGACGCGGCGGGTGGGCCTCGATACCTAGCTGCCCAGCCCTCGACCTCCTCTACATACCATTCCGCGTGGTTGTACGCAAAGATCGCTTTCCTGTAATCCCCCGGCGCGCCCGAGGCCTTCAGGTAGTTCGCGGCCCCAAAGATCGCGTCCGCCGGGTCCCAACGGTCCTTTCTCCCGTCGCCGTCGCCGTCGACCCCGTACACCGCCCACGTGCTCGCGAGGAACTGCATCGGGCCGCCGGCGCCGGCCGAGTTGACCGCGCCCTCTCGCGTGCACGACGGGTCGGGGTCGCGCCCGTGGTCACACTCGACCTTGCCGATCCCCGCGAGGATCGCCCAGTCGAGGCCATACCTCCGCGCCGCCTGCTCGTAGAAGCGCAGGTATTCCGGCGGTATTTCCTTCTTTGCCAGGGCCGAGGGGCCGTCCGTCTCCTCGATGGTTTCGGTCGTGCCGCCGAGAGCGCTGAAGCCGCCCGCGCCAATCAACGTCATCGGCATCAGCAACAGGAACATCGCCCCCAGCGCGGCGATACCCGCCACCAGCGCGCCAATCGCCAGCGGCACGCGGGGCGTGCGGCGCAGCCCGGGCAGAGGCACTCCTGCGGCCCCCGCCGCAATCTTGACCCCCGCCGCGATCCCGGTCATCGTCGTCGTTCCCGGCCAAGCTGACGTTTGCGACCGGCCATCACCTCGTGCGCATCGCGCATCACGCTCGACCTGCTCGTAGCGCCATTCGATCTCCCGTCTGCTCGTCGGCCTTGCGAAGCAGCGTCGGGACTCGGGCGTTTCGACGGCGATTTGAGCGAGGAGGGCAGCTCGTGGCCTGCCGCCTTCATCCCCTGCTCGAGCGTACGGTCGTATGCCTTGTCCAGCTTCTTTTGCTCACGGGATTTCAACGGCACCTCGCCGACCGCCGCGACGTCTCTGGCGGCCACGCTCGCCACCTTGCGCGCCGCCAGCTCGCGATCGATCTCCAACCGCGCTTCGCGCTGGCGGCGCCCCTCGAGCCCCTCGTACTCCCTCCGCCCATACCCTGCTAGCCCCGCCAGCGCGGCGTAATCGCGTTGCTCGCTCTTACCTCGTCCCCCGCCGGCGCCCCCCGCCCGACGTTCCCGGGACGCGGGCAGCGCCGCCTGTTGATCGAGGAATTTCTCCCTTTGCTCGCCCTGCTCGCGTGTATGAACGCTCCCCCTCCTGCGCTGTGTCTTCTGACCGTCGTCCACGGTCTTGCGCGCTGCATCCAGCGTCTTCTGCTCATGCGCTACCTCACCCTCGATTCGCTTCGCGCGGACCGCCAGCCTGGCTGCCCGCGGCTCATCGCCGCTCGCCAGCGCCACGGCGCTCTGGCGCTTGACTCGTTTCAGCTGGGCCTGTTTGGCGGCGATTCGCGCCTGGATCTCCGGGGTCGCCTGCACGAGCGCGTGGGCTTCGCTGTGCTCGCGATCGAGCGTGCGTTTGACCTGTCCGTCAGCGATCCCTTTCGCCCGCGCAAGACCAGCCTGTGCCAGCTTTTTCCTCTGCCCCACGCTCGGCGGCGGCGTGCGCAGCTTGCCTTTGACCCATTTCCCGGCGCGCACGATCTCGGGCGGGTTCTGCGCCCGTTCCCGTGCCCGCCGCAGCAGCGAGCGGTGCTCGTGCTGGAGTGCCCCCCGATGGTTGCCTTTGGCGAAGCTGTCGAGCTGATGGCGTTTGAGGTACAGCCACCACCACATCACCGAGACGAGCAGCCATTGCGCGGCCCAACCGAACGTGTGAAAATCCATCAGCGTCCGCTGCATCAACAGCACGACACCCAGCAGGAACGAGTAGATCAGCTTCGCGCATACCGCGCCGAGCAGCCGCGTCACCCAGTTCCTGAACGCCGCCCGGCCGCCGTCGCCCAGCGCGGGGGCGATCACCGCCGCCGGCGCGAGCAGCAGGAAGAACAGGCTGAAGAGCGCCGCGCTCAGCAGGTGCAGGGCGATGAAGCCGAGCACCAACACCATCCCCAGCACACCGATCCAGAACAGGAAAAGACCGAGGACGCGCCACAACGTCCCACCCCCGGTGCGGAACTCCGCCTCGTTGGCCGTCGGCCCGTGGCATGGTTCTTCTGAGCCTCCGCACAGCACGTTGAACAGCGAGCTGGAGTCGTTGATCGAGTTGCGCTGCGGTCCGTTGGCGGGCAGCGCAAGGAACAGTTCGCCGTTCGTGCGCGCGCCGCTCAACAGTTCCGCGCTCTGGCTGCCGATCTTGGCCCGCTCTTTGGTCGCGAACCGGCGAGCAGCCGCTTCCAATCGCGAGTCCAGGTGCGCGGACTCGCACCAGCGCACGTTGCCGAACTCCATGAAGCACCACGGTCCTCCGATCGCTCCGCTGAAAACACTCCTCATGCTTTCCCCGAAGGTGCGGCCGGAGTGGGCCGGTGTGCCTGTGGCCACAGCGGCAAGCGTCCCCAGGCTGGCCTCGTTGGCCCATGCATCCAGCGCGCCGACGGTGCCCAGTGGATTGACGATCACCCACAGGCCACCCAGCATCATCAGCCCCATCAACATCACCTCGCCAAGCGTCTGAGCCACCTGCCGGCGCACGATCCCGTGGTAGAGCGCGAGCACCGACGCAACAGCCAACGCCAGCGCCAGCCACGGCTGGGTGAACGTGGCCTGGGTTTCGCGCAGCCCCCGCGTGATGCCGCCGATCGCGGAGCTGTTGAGCAGGTCGATCGCGTAGCACCACTCGAGCATCACGATCACACCGTGCACGACCGCCACGAGCAGGGTCCAGCTCCACTGGACCGGGTTCAAAACCTCCGTGTCCATATCGTTTGCCCAATGCTCGACACCCGTATTGATGTGCACGTCAAACGCGTAGTTGCCGGTCGGAGCCTGCGCCGCCTCGAAGCCGGAGATCCGGCAGTTGCGCGCATTCGTCGGTGACAGTTCGGCGCCCTCACCCTCGCGGCACAGAGGGCTGCCCAAGCCGTTGTCCACGAGTGGGTCGCCGCCGCTCTGTGACACCGAGGTCGACGCTTCCGCTTCGGGGCTTAGACCCGTCCCACCCGTACCGAGCGGCGGACTGCTCGGCGCCCGCGCGGGGCCTCTTGCCGGAGCGACCTTCGCCACAGGAGCGCTTTTCGCTGCGGGAGCGTTGTGCGACGACTGAGCGTTATCCGCTGCCGGAAAGCTTTTCGCCGACGGCGCGTTGTCAGCCGCCGAGGCATTGTTCGCCGTCGGGCCGTGCTCCTGGGCCCCATCGGCCGGCTGCGCGCCGGATGCCAACATGAGGGTCGCGAGACCCACCGCCGCGAAGCGCCGCGCCGCCACCGTCAGGCGACCCCGGGCGTGGTCGAGAACGCGCGCAGCAGCGACGGCAGGACCACGTCGACCTGGATCGCCTCCACCCGCCCCGCGTGGTCGCGGAACAGGCAGCGCCCCGCCTCGAACTCGAGCAGGCTCTGGCGTGCGCGCCGGTCCTCGGGGTCCAGGCCCAACAGCTGCAGCGCCCGCCCGGCCTCCGCCTCCGAGCGCATCCCGAACACGAATGTCGCGCCGAGCAGGTTCTCGAGCGACTCGCGCTCGCCGACGAGCGCGTCGGTGACGAGCTGCGTCGAGATGATCGGCACCGCCAGCTCCGAACGGCCCATTCGCTGCAGCGAGGCCAGCAGTTGCCGGCCGACCGGGTCGCCCAGCAGCCGCCAGCCCTCGTCGAATGACAATGCTATATTGCACACCATGAGCTCAGGCGGCCTGCAACTCGATGCCTACATCCGCGTCTCGAAGGTCGGCGGGCGGACGGGCGAGAGCTTCATCTCACCGACGGTCCAGCGCGAGCGGATCGAATCGTGGGCGCAGGCGCATGGGCATACGCTGAACTGGCACGAGCCGGAGATGGACGTGAGCGGCGGCACGATGGACCGGCCCGTGTTCGACCGGATCATGGAGCGCGTCCGCAGCGGCGAGAGCGATGGCGTGATCGTCGCCAAGCTCGATCGTTTCGCGCGGACGCTCGTGGGCGCGCTGGGCACGCTGGAGGAGTTCGAGCGCCACGGCGCGGTGCTCGTCAGCGTCGCGGACAACATCGACCTCTCGACGCCGATGGGCAAGGCGTTCCTGCGCATCCTGCTCGTGTTCGCGGAGCTGGAGCGCGACCGGATCAGCGAATCGTGGAAGACGGCCACCTCTAATGCGGTCGCACGGGGCATCCACATTGCCAAGTTCACGCCGATCGGCTAAGAACGCAGCCCCGACAAGCGGCTCCTACCCGACGGGAA
Source organism: Solirubrobacteraceae bacterium (assembly GCA_036511695.1). GTDB lineage: Bacteria > Actinomycetota > Thermoleophilia > Solirubrobacterales > Solirubrobacteraceae > Palsa-744. The sequence continues at coordinate 39,554 of DATCBT010000039.1, forward strand.
AGCACCCGCAATCCGAGAGGCGTTCCTGAT
>DATCBT010000040.1:0-43911 GCA_036511695.1 Solirubrobacteraceae bacterium
ACATGGACCGGTGGTGGAAACGCGCCGGGTGGGAACACACCCAACGGCTCTTTCGGTGGCGGCAATGTACATGTCGCGGTCGATAACTCGGGGAGCCCAGCCGATTCGGCGGCTGGCGGTGGCGTCTACGTCACCGACTCCGCGGATGGTGTCGTGGATGCGTTTGACTCCTCAGGCAGCTATCTGTCGCAGATCATGGGCACCCCGAGTGGTCGTTTCTCGAACCCAAGCACCGTTACGGTCGATTCCGCCGGCCATGCGTATGTCATCAGTCAGAGCGCGGTGGATATCTTCGGTGCGCTCACGCTGCTCCCGGACGTGACCACCGGCGCGGCTTCAAACCTGCAAGCAGCGACGGGCAGCGCGACGCTGAGTGGGACGATCAACCCGCTCGGCACGACCGGCGCGTCCTACTACTTCGAATATGGCACCGACACTACGTACGGCTCAACCAGCCCGGCTGTGCCTGGCACCGGTGTGTCGGGCAACAGCAGCGTGGCGGCCACCACGAATCTGTCGGGGTTGCTGCCGAATGTGACGTATCACTACCGTCTCGACGGGACGAACAGCTCGGGCCTTGTCACCTTCGGAAGTGATCAGACGTTCATAATGGCCGCGCTGCCGGCCGTCAACGGCCAGGCACCGTCCGCGGTGGGTATCACGCGAACCAGCGTGACTCTGTCCGCGACGATCAACCCACAGAACAACGAAACATTCGACCATTTCGTCTACGTCGATGCCGCGGGCTATGACCCCGGCGCCACCGATCCCTACGGCGCCGGTCAGAGCACCTCGGTCATAAACGCCGGATCCGGGCTCGGCGACCAGACGACCGGGCCGGTTACGGTTGTCGGGCTGCAACCTGGCACGACCTACCACTACGCGCTCGTCGCGTCCAACGCCGTGGGCAGCACGCGAAGCAGCCCGGATGAGACGTTCACGACCCTGCCCCCCACCCCGCCGGTGGTCGCCACCGGCGGCGCGAGCGCGATCGCGCAGAACACCGCGACGATCTCCGCCACGGTTGACAGCGACGGTCTGCAGACCGCCTACGGGTTTCAGATCGCGACCGACACGGGCTACGGTCCGGCCACCGGGCTCGGTGGTGTCGGTGCGGGCCTGAGCGAAACGGTCACGCTGAGCCTCATCGGGCTGCAACCCGGTGTCATCTACCACTACAGGATCGTGGCCACCAACGTCGACGGCACTACCTACGGCGCCGATCAGGCGTTCACGACCCCAGGGTTTCCGAGCCCGTTGGCCGCGGTCGCTGTCGCGCCGTTGATCGCGGTACCCGCGATCGCGTTCCCGGCAGAAGCAAAGACACCCACACCCAGGGCGTTGACGAACGCGCAGAAGCTCGCCAAGGCGCTGAAGGTGTGCAGGGCGAAGCCTAAGAAGCAGCGCGCGGGCTGCATCAAGCAGGCAGGGAAGCGGTATGCCCCGGCGGCGAAGAGGAAGGCTAAGAAGCCGAAGAGGAAGGCTAAGAAGCGATAGGCGGGTGCTTGGGCTTTCGGTCGAGAGAGGGGCGCGGTGCCGGTACCTAAGTCGAAAACCCAGATTCCCCGCGCGCGGCGCGGATCCCAGGGGCGTGAGGGCCTGAACGGCGCGTCGCAGGTCCCGATGAGTGAGTTGCAGCGTGCGCGGCTGCTCGCGGCGGCGGTGCAGGTTGTCTCCGAGTTCGGCTATGGGGGGATGTCCACGGCGCGTGTCTCCGGCCGTGCTGGTGTCTCGCGCAAGACGTTCTACGATCTGTTCGCTGACCGTGAAGACTGCTTCCTCGCGGCGTTCGACGATACGGTCAACCGGATCGCGGCGGTCGCCGCTCCGACATATGAAGGTGAGCGACGCTGGCGAGAGAAGGTCAGGGCCGGCCTGTCGCGCATGCTCGAGTTCATCGGGGATGAGCCACTATTGGGATCGCTCGTGGTCGTCGATGCGCTCGGCGCCGGGCCACGGGTCCTTCAACGCCGTGCGCGCTGTCTCGAAACCCTCAGCCACATCGTTGATCAGGGACGCTCAGAAGTAAAAACGGGCAAAGGACCACCACCATTGGCCGCCCAGGGGGTGGTCGGCGCGGTATTCAATGTCCTACACGCAGAGATGATTGGACGGCGGAATGGTCGGCCGTTATCAGAGCTTTTGAACCCGCTGATGGCGATTGTTGTCCTGCCGTATCTCGGGCAGAGCGCAGCGGCCAACGAGCTTCAGCGCCCGGCGCTGGGAACGCGTCGTGTGGCGCCTGCGCGTGTGCGGTCCGCGCTGGATTGCATGGACACGCGCATCACCTACCGCACGCTGCGCGTGCTCTCCGCGGTCGCCTCGCTCCCCGGGGGCAGTAACCGCGAGGTTGCCGACCACGCGGGGATCGCCGACGCGGGGCAGATCTCAAAGCTCCTAACGCGCTTGGAGAAGCACGGGTTGATCGGCAATGGCGGCAACGGGCAGGCCAAGGGCGAGCGCAACGCCTGGACGCTCACCGCGAAGGGGGAGGAGCTCCAACACGCGGTTGAGGTGCAGGCCGGGGGCTGAGGTATTCCCGCGCTACCGCGCGTGTAGGTGCGCAAAAACGGGATCGTAAGATGCGCAAAAGCGGGATCGTAGGGCGCGCAAAAGCGGTATCGTGGCTGTGTGGCGTCTCGTGATTATGTTCCGCGTCTGGCCGATGCGCGCCTGGATCGGCTCTTCTCGGAGCTGCCCGCTCTGCTGATCACGGGTCCTCGCGCGGCTGGTAAGACGACGACCGCGCGTCGTCACGCGCGTGCCGTCGTGCGCCTTGACGTCGAGGCCGAGGCCCGAGCGTTCCAGGCCGATCCCGATGTCGCGCTGCGCGCGCTGCCGACGCCGGTGCTACTGGACGAGTGGCAGGCGGTTCCCGGTGTGCTCGGCGCGGTCAAGCGAGCCGTCGATGATGAGGCGGGCGCCGGCCGTTTTCTGCTCACGGGCAGCGTGCGGGCCGACCTGCACGCGCAGACCTGGCCCGGCACGGGCAGGCTCGTGCGCGTGCAGATGTATGGGTTGACGGTTCGAGAGATGCTTGGCCGGCCGGCCGGCGAGTTGTTCCTCGACAGACTCGCTCGCGCTGATATCGAGGCGTTCGGAGCGCCGCGCGACCCTCCCGACCTGCTGGGCTACGTAGAGTTCGCGATACGCGGTGGCTATCCCGATGCCGCGCTCCTGCTCTCCGGTATGGCGCGAAGGGCGTGGCTCGAGGGTTATCTCGACCAGCTGCTCACCAGGGACGTCGAGCTGCTGGGTGGCGCTCGCGACCCGCGCCTGCTGCGGCGCTACTTCGAAGCGCTGGCTCTCAGCACCGCGGGGATCGCGCGCGATAAGACGCTGTATGACGCCGCCGGGATCGATCGCAAGACGGCGATCGCTTACGAGCGTCTGCTCGCGAACTTGTTTGTGCTCGACACGCTGCCGGCGTGGAGCAGCAACAGGCTTGCTCGCCTCGCGAAGGCTGGGAAGCGCTACATCACAGACGCGTCGCTGGTGGCCACGGCGCTGCGTCTCGACGAGGCCGCGGTGCTCCGCGATGGCGACCTGCTCGGGCGTGTCCTGGAGACCTTCGTCGTCTCACAGATCAGGCCCGAGGTCGAGCTGAGCCACTCCAGGCCGCGCCTTCACCACCTACGCGCGAGGGACGGGGGGCACGAGGTCGATCTCATCGCCGAGCTCCCCGCCGGCGACGTCCTCGCCGTCGAGATCAAGGCCGCCTCGGCTCCAGGGCTCGCCGACGCGAGACACCTGCTGTGGCTGCGCGAGCGGCTCGGAGACCATTTTCTCGCCGGCGCCGTGCTGCACACCGGACCACGGCCGTTTCGTCTCGACGAGCGGATCTTCGCTCTGCCGATATCCGTCCTATGGGAATAGCCAGGCGTCGGACGGGCTGAATCGACGAAGATCGACCAAGGAGAAGAGGTGGGGTCCCATGTAGGTCAACCACTCGGGGTGCTGGGCGGCCTGCTCTCGCTCGGCGACCCCGACGTGATGGCTCGCGCCTGGCGCTGAGGCGTTCTTTGCCCCGCTACCTCGCCGACAAGAGCGCGCTCACGCGGCGCGAGACACGCCCGGAGGTTCGTGAGATCGTCGAGCCGTTGCTGCTCGCGGGACAGATCGCGACCTGCGGAATCGTCGACCTCGAGCTGCTCTTCAGCGCCAGGAGCCCCGCTGTCTACGCCGAGCTGGCCTCAGTGTTACGCGCGCTGCCGCGCGTGCCGGTGAGCGAGGCGGTCGTCGATCGCGCGCTGGAAGTGCAAGCGCTCCTGGCCGAGGGCTCCCAGCATCGGGCGATACCGCTGCCCGATCTGCTTGTCGCCGCCTGTGCCGAGAGCGCTGGGCTGATCGTGTTGCACGACGACGCCGACTTCGAGCGCATCGCCGCGATCACCGCTCAGCCGGTTCGTTGGGTGCTGCCGCGCGGCAGCGTCTCCTGAGGGGCGGCTCACTTCGCCATAAGCGCGAGTGGATCGCGCTCAAGTTGATGACAGCGTACGCCGACAAGAGTGTATTGTCGTTGTGCGACGACATGCTATAATTGACAGCGTACGCTGACAACGAGGTGGTTTGGTTTGCTTGTCAACTCGATCAACGATCTAGCGGCCATCGTCCGCGGCCGTCGTCTGAGATTGGGCCTCAGCCAGGCGCAGGCCGCGACCCGCGCGGGTGTGTCCCGGCAATGGGTCGGCGCACTGGAGAGCGGAAAGCCGACGGCTGAGCTCGGTCTGGTGCTCGGCCTGCTCGACGCCCTGGAGCTGAACCTCGATCTCGCCGCTCGGGACGGTGAGGGACGATCGGCGGCCTCGGTCGATCTCGACGCCGTGTTGGAGGAACACCGTGGCCCATGACTGACTCCCTCGTGGTGCTGATGGAGGACCAAGTCGCGGGCACGCTTGTGCGAGCCCGTGGTGGACGACTGACGTTCACCTACAGCGAGGAGTATCGCGAACAAGAGGGTGCGACACCGCTGTCGGTGTCAATGCCAACCCAGATCCCCTCCCATCCCGATCGGATTGTCACGGCCTGGCTCTGGGGGCTGCTGCCAGACAACGATGCGGTGCTGCGCCGCTGGGCGCGAGAGTTTCATGTGTCGGCCGGCTCGCCGTTCTCGCTGCTCGGAACCCCGGTCGGCGAGGATTGCCCAGGCGCCGTCAGGTTTTTCACACCCGAGAACGTAGAGCGTGCGCTTCGCCGCACTGGCGATGTCAGCTGGCTGACCGAGGAGCAGGTCGCGGGGCGGCTGCGTGAGCTGCGTCAGGATTCGACCGCTTGGCTGGGCCGGTCGTTCACGGGCCAGTTCAGCCTCGCCGGCGCACAGGCCAAGACCGCCCTGCTCTTTCGCGACGGCAAGTGGGGCGTCCCGTCCGGAGCTGCCGCGACGACCCACATCCTCAAGCCGGCTGTCACTGGGCTTGACGATCACGATTTGAACGAGCATCTGTGCCTGGACGCGGCGCGCCGTGCCGGGCTGACCGCGGCGCGCACCCAGATCGCAGGCTTCGCTGAGCAGACCGCGGTGGTGGTCACCCGCTATGACCGGCGCCTCGCGGCCGAGCGTGTCATCCGTGTGCACCAAGAGGACCTGTGCCAGGCGCTCGCGGTCCCGCCGGCCCAGAAGTATCAGAACGAAGGCGGCCCCGGGGCGAGGGAGATAGCGGCGCTTCTACGCCGCGCGATGCCACCGCGTGTCGCACAGGCGGCGGTCTGGGCTTTTGCCGATGCGCTCGCTTGGAACTGGCTGATCGCCGGTACCGACGCCCACGCGAAGAACTACTCGCTGCTGCTGGCGGGCAACCAGGTCCGTCTCGCGCCGCTCTATGACATCGCCTCCGCGCTGCCGTACGACACGCACGAACGCAAGTTGCGGATGGCGATGAAGATCGGCGGAGACCATCGTCTGTTGCCTTACAACAACCCCTGGCCGGTGGCCGCCAGAGATCTCGATCTCGATGCCGGCGCTCTCCTTGATCGTGTGCTCGAACTCGCCGACCGCGCGCCTGACGCGTTCGCGGACGCTGCCGGCACACAACAGGTCAAGCGGCTCAAACGCAAGCTCCCCGGCAAGCTGGTCGAGCTGGTCGCTGAGCGCGCCGCACGCTGCCGGCGACTGCTTGGGCAGCCCGGCAAGATGCAATAGCAAGCTCCGATCAACCACCCGGACGGCAGTGGCTCGCCGGCTTGATCGCAATCGCTACGTATCCAGCCCGGGGATCGGCTCGAGCGGCAGCTCGCCGTAGATCCCCTCCAGCTCTTCGAGGTCCGTCCGATCCTGGGGTCGCCCAGCGAGGCGCTTGAAGCCGACTACGCTTTGAAGTGCAGCGACACGGACCGTCTGCCCGCCCCAGTCGGTTGCCTCAGCACGCTCGGCGACGGTGTCGAAATCCAGCGGTGGCAGCCCGCCGCGCATAATGTCGATGATGCCGTGGCGGCTATTGATGCGCAGGCTCGGTGCGTCGGCGACATCCTCAGGCGTGAGAACCTTGTCGTCGCGCAGCCGCTTGCCGTCCACTCGCTCCAAGAAGCGCAGCACCGCGGCATCGGTGTCGGGACCGTCACCCACGAGCAGGTCTGAGTCCTTGGTGGCCCGGATGTAGCCGTGGTAGATCACGCTGAATCCGCCAATCACCACATAGTCCATCCCCACCGCGTTGGCGTCAGAGACGACGCCGTCGAGGTCAGGACCAGAAGGTTCGTCTGGGGGCATGGCCGGCGCGGATCGATGCAGCCAGTAGCCTAACCGCCTGCTTGGAGAGCTTCTGGCCCTGGTTGAGTCGCTGAGCCGGGGTCAACGCCATGTTGATTGCCCGCATCTGCTCGGCCTCTTCGCGGTTGATGACGGCCCACTCGGCCTCGTGGCCGGACGAGAGCAAGGGGGTGCCGGTACGAGGGCTCACGGTTTCAATTCTATCGCACGACGGGCATTGAGTGAACCTTATTGTCTGCGACCGGCTGTTCCGCCGGCACGGCTATCCGCGCCCGCTCAGCGCGGCGGCATCCGCAGCGCGCCGTCGAGCCGGATCGTCTCGCCGTTGAGCATCCGGTTCTCGACGATGTGACAGGCCAAGTGTGCGTACTCGGGCGGCTGGCCGAGACGTGGGGGGTAGGGGACGCCGGCGCCGAGCTTCTCGCGGGCCTCCTCCGGCAGCGCCGCCAGCAGCGGCGTGTCGAACAGGCCGGGGGCGATCGTGTTGACCCTGATCCCGTACTGCGCGAGGTCGCGCGCGGCGGGGAGCGTCATGCCGACGACGCCGCCCTTCGAGGCGGAATAGGCGATCTGGCCGATCTGCCCGTCGTAGGCGGCGATCGAGGCGGTGTTCACGCACACGCCGCGCTCGCCGTCCTCGCCCGGCTCGTTCGCGATCATCGCGCTGGCGGCGTAGCGCAGCACGTTGAACGTGCCGATCAGGTTGATCTGCAAGATCGTCTCGAACGGCAGCAGCGGGTGCGGCCCCTTCGAGCCCGCGAGCTTCTGCGCCCAACCGGTCCCCGCGCAGCACACGGCGATTCGCAGCCCGCCCTCGCGATTCGCGGCCCGCTCCACGGCCGCCTGCACCTGCCCCTCCTCGCGCACGTCGCAGGCGACGAACTCCAAGCCGAGCTCGGATGTCAACGCGGCGCCCTTCTCGGCGTTCACGTCCGCGACGGTCACCATCGCGCCGCCCGCGTGCAGGGCGCGCACGGTGGCCTCGCCGAGCCCCGAGGCTCCGCCGACAACGATTGCTGAGCTGCCCTCGATCTGCATCGCGACGAGAGCCTACAGATGCCCTCCGGCTGTGTGCGGCTATCCCGCGGTGGTCACCCGTGAAAGCGTCAGCGCGAACAGCTCGTCCGGGTCGGTGAACCAGCGCACGAGTTCCAGGCCCGCGGACGAGAGGTCGCTCTCGAGTCGCTCGGGCGTGAACTTGGCGCTGATCTCCGTGCGTACTTCCTCACCTGCGCGGAAGTGCACGGGCAGGTCCAGCGCGCGGACCATCGTCGTGTGCTCGCGGCGCGCGCGCAAACGCATCTCGATCCACTCGTTTCGCGTGTCGAACAGCGCGATGTGATCGAAGTCCTCGGGGTCGAAGTCGGCGTCCAGCTCGCGGTTGACCACCCGCAGCACGTTGCGGTTGAACTCCGCGGTGACGCCCTCCGCGTCGTCGTAGGCGGCCTCCAGGACCTCCTGGTCCTTGACCAGATCCGTCCCCATCAGCAGGTGATCCTCCGGTCCGAGCAGGCGGCCGATCGAGCGCAGGAAGCGACGGCGGCTGCCCGGCTGGAAGTTGCCGACGGTGCCGCCGAGGAAGGCGACGATCCGCGGCCCGATCGCCGGCGGGACACGGTCGAGGTGGCGCTCGAAGTCGCCGATCACCCCATGCACCCGCAAACCGGGGTACTCCTCGGTGAGCGTCTCCGCGCAGTCGCGCACCATGCTCTCGGTCACATCCACCGGCACATAGCGCTTCAGCGTCCCGGCCCCGTGCAACGCGTCGAGCAGCACGCGCGTCTTCGCGGCCGTGCCCGAGCCGAGCTCGACGAGCTCGACGGCGTTCGTCAAGGCCGCCAGCTCGGTCGCCGTCCGCTCCAGGATCGCTCGCTCGGCGCGAGTGGGGTAGTACTCCGGCAGCTCGCAGATCTGGTCGAACAGCTCGGCGCCGCGCGCGTCATAGAAGTGCTTGGGCGGCAGTTCCTTGAACGGCCGCGTGAGGCCATCGAGCACGTCCTCCGCCAGCGAGCGTTCCTCGCTCCCATCCAGATGCGAATCGATCTGGATCGTCTCCTCGGGGTTTGCGATCGGCTCCATCAGGCTCCCTCGGCGTTCCGCGCCGGGCGGCGCGGCTCGGTGTCGGTCTGAATGCGTCGCGTCATGCCTCGACTCCGTCCCGCGCCAGGCGCAGCCCGGCGAAGATCTGCCGGCGCTGTGGTAGGTCCCAGTTACGGAAGGTCAGGGTAGCCACGCGGGGATGGGTGGCCCATGAGCCGCCACGCAGTACGCGGTAGTCCTCGCCGAAGAACACCTCCGAGTACTCGCGATAAGGGTATGCGCTGAAGCCGGGGTAGCCGTGGAACCTGCTGCCCGTCCACTCCCACACCAGGCCGACCGCCTCAATCCCCTGCTTCCAGGTCGCCGCCTTCTCCCACTCCGCCTCAGTGGGGAGCCGCGCACCGTGCGCTCGGGCGAAGGCGTCGGCCTCGAACCAGGAGACGTGGCAGACGGGTGATTGAGGCCCGCCCGCCCCACCCGTCGCCACGGCTGGATGATGGGTGATGTCGTACTCCTCCTTCCAGGCCCAGCCCTCGGCCGACCACCACTCGCGCCGCTCATACCCGCCGCCCTCGCTGAAGTGCATCCAGCTCCCGTTGCGCACCGGCTGGCGGGCGATCTGGAAGGCGGCCACGTCGACGGTGTGACGCGGACGCTCGTTGTCATAGGCGAAGCCCTCGGGCCCGGCGCCCAGCGCGAAGGGCCCGGCCGGGATCGCCACCCACTCCTCGGTGGGATCGAGGCCTCGTAGCGGCGCGTCGAGCTTCGCGCGCTCGCCGTCGGGCAGCAACTCGGCGATCGCCAGCGTCTGGCGCATCGTCTCGGAATGCTGCAGCTCGTGGCGCAGCACCATCTCGTACACGGCGCCGTCGCCGATGCCCTGCTGGGTGAGCGCCTCGGCTACCCGGGCCCGGACGGCCGCCAGATACTCCCGCGCTTGGGCCGCTCCGAGCGCCTCGATCTCGCCCCGCACCGCGCGCGGCGTCTCGAACGCGTCGTAGAGTTCCGCCAGGTCGGGGCGCAGCAGTTCCAGCCCCGCATGGCGTTGGCCCAGCCACAGATCCTCATAGGCGGCGATGTGGCCGAGATCCCACACGAGCGGGCTCATGATCGGCGAGTGCACGCGCTCCAGGTCCTCGTCGCTGAGCCCGGCGATCAGCGCGAGCGTGCGCTCGCGCGCCTGCACCAGGTCGGCGATCGCCTCCTGTGGGCTTGGCGCGGCGGCGTTGTGGGTCGCGGTGGCGGTCGTGGCCATGGCTTTGCCGATTCCTACTGTACGACTTTATGTCCCGACTGGTTCATCGTGGCGCCGGCGTCGGGGAGGCCGCGTCGTCGACGATCACGCTCAAACGCTCGCGCCTGAGCAGGCTCGCGGGTACCTGCCGGCTCGGCTCGGCCAGCGCCGCGGCGATCGCGTAGGCCTTGCCCGCGCCGGTCGCCAGCAGCAGGCAATGCCGCGCGGCACGCAGCACCGCGAGGCTCAGCGTGATCCGCTCCGGTGGTGGCTTCGGCGATGCGTGGACGCCCAGGCAGATCGCCTGCTCGCCGGCGTCCAGCGTGGGCGCTCCTGGGAACAGCGAGGCGACGTGCCCGTCCGGGCCGATGCCCAGCGCGATCAGGTCGAGCACCGGCAGGGAGGACGAGCTCTCCTCGGCAGGCGAGACGTGCTCGCCGAGCGCCTCGGCGTAGCGCCGCGCGCCCGCCTCGGGCCCCAGCTCCCCCTCCATGCGGTGGACGCGCGCGGGATCGATCGCGGCTGGGCGCAGCAGCGTCTCGTCGGCGAGCCGGTAGTTGCTTTCCTCGTCCTCCGGCGGGACGCAGCGCTCGTCGGCGAACCACACCTCGACGCCGTCCCAGTCGGGCAGCGCCGTAGCCAGCAGTTCGTAGGTGCGCGCCGGCGTCGAGCCGCCGGACAGCGCGAGGTGGGCGACGCCGCGCGCCGCGCGCGCGCGCTGCACCTGACGTGCGATCTCCTCCGCGGCCCGTACGGCCGTCGCCTCGGCGTCGGCGAATGTCGTCAGGCGTGTCATCGGTTGATGGTATGCCTCACGGCAGCATCGCCTGCGCGGCCCGTAGCGCGGGCCGGTAGGTGGGGTCGCGCAGCAGCGCCTGACGGATGCCCTCGCCGAGGATGCCGGCCTCGCCTCGGGAGGCGCCGAGAATCGTCCACTCGCGCTCGTTGCCCCTTTCGTCGCGCTGGTAAGCGCGCAGACCGCCCGGGCCGCGATCCAGGCGCACCTGCAGGCCCGACTCGCTGCTCAGCTGCACTCCCTCCAAGCCCGGCACCCGCAGCTCGGGCGTCGCCTGAAGGCGCAGCTCGATGTCTTTGCCCTGGGCTTTCGCTTTGCCCCTCAGCACGCCGTCGCCGGCCGTCCGCTCTTCGAGCTCCGAGCGGTCGAGCTCCCAGCCCAGGCGCGAGGCCAGCCAGCCGATGAACAGCATCGCCGCGATCGTCGAGACGGGATGGTGTCTGACCGTCACCGCGTCCAGCGCGCCCAGCTCCGCGCGCATCGGCGCGGGGTCGAACGCCGTCGCGACCCGCTCGCGCCAGGGGGTGGACCGCAGCCACGCGAGATCGACCACATAGGCCTGCTCGGAGAGCATGCACGCGCGCTCGATCGCCTCGTGCCAGACGGGCTCGTCGATCGAGTCGATCAGCGTCGCCTGCGCCAGCTCCAGCAGCGCGTCGGCCTCCTCGCGGTGCCCGTGGGGCGACCACAGCAGGGTCGGCAGGTCGCTCACCACCAACGGGTCGGCGATGCTCAGCAGGTCGTCCAGGTGGCGCTCGCCGAGCTCGACGATCACGGTCTCGTGCAGCAGCACGAGCTCGCCCGGCTTCGGGTCGTCTTCGGCGGCGACGCTCGCGCGCGCATCCAGGCGCGTGCGCTTGGGGTCGTAGGAGAGCACGACCAGGCGCGAGGCGTGATAGCGGCCCACGCCGCGCAGACGGTTGGCGATCTCGCCGCTCCACTCGCGCTCGACGAACACCACCATGTTGAGCACGCGCGCCGGGACGTAGCCGCCGTTCTCGGCGTGCCTTTCGGCCAGCAGCTCGCGCAGCGCCGCTTCGATCGCGTCGGGCGTCGTCCCCTGTGCGCTCCAAACTGCATCGCTGACGGCTCCCATCGGATCAGATGGCCCGCCAGCTGTGGCCGTCGAGCAACAGCTCGTTCGCCTCGCGCGGCCCCTGCGAGCCCGCCTTATATTGAGGTAGTCCGTCTGCCGGGCCCTCCGTCCGCCCGTCTATCTGCCCGCCCGTCTGTCCGTCTGCCCGTCCATCCGACTGCGGGCCGGGCGTCTGCGACCATGCCCGCAGGATCGGGTCGCAGATGCGCCACTGCGCCTCGACCTCGTCGTTGCGGGTGAACAGCGTCGGATCGCCACGCATCGCGTCCATGATCAGCCGCTCGTAGGCCTCCGGCGACTGCGACATGAACGAGGTGCCATACAGGAACTCCATGTTGACCGGACGGATGACCATGCGGGTGCCGGGAATCTTGGCGCCGAGCTGCAGCGTTACACCCTCGTTCGGCTGCAGCGTCAGCACCAGCTGGTTGGGCCGGACCCCGAGTGAGCCGTCCTGGCTGAAGGCCAGGTGAGGGACGGGCTTGAGCGTGATCACGATCTCGGTGATCTTGCGGGCCAGGCGCTTGCCCGCGCGCAGGTAGAAGGGGACGCCCGCCCAGCGCCAGTTGTCCACTTCCAGACGCAGCGCGGCGAACGTCTCAGTCGTCGATCCCGCGCGCACGCCTTCCTCCTGCAGGTACCCCGGCACATCCTCCCCGCCGGAGTGGCCGGCTGCATACTGGGCGCGCACCGCGATCTCCGGGATCTGCTCGAGCGTGGGCTCGTGAATCGCGTGCAGGACCTTCACCTTCTCGTTGCGTACTTCCTCGGCGGTGAAGCTCACCGGCGGCTCCATCGCCACGTGGCAGAGCAGCTGGAGCATGTGGTTCTGGATCAGGTCGCGCAGCGCTCCGGTCTGGTCGTAGTAGCCGGCGCGGCTGCCGATGCCGATGTCCTCGGCCGCGGTGATCTGCACGTGATCGATGTAGTTGCGATTCCACAGTGGCTCGAACATGCCGTTGGCGAAGCGGAACGCCATCATGTTCTGGACCGTCTCCTTGCCGAGGTAGTGGTCGATGCGAAATACCTGAGCCTCCTCGAACACGCTCAGAACCTCACGGTTGAGCTCGAGCGCCTCCTGCAGTGAGGTGCCGAACGGCTTCTCGATCACCACCCGTGCCTCGCGCTGGGTGGGGGCCTCATCACGGGCCAGGCCGCGGTCGCCCAGCTGCGCGACGATCAGCGGGAAGAAGCTCGGGGCGGTCGCTAGGTAAAAGGTGCGGTTGAGCTTTTCCCCGGCGTCTCGCTCGAACTCGTCGAGCACCCGCTCGAGTTCGGCGTAGGCGGCGTCGTCGTTGAATTCTCCGGCGACGTACTTTGCGTCCTTGAGCAGGCCCGCAAGGACATCCTCGTCGGGCTTGCGGCGGGAGAACTGGCGGATCGCCTGCTCGCACTCAGCGCGGTAGTCCGCGTGCGTTTTCTCTCTGCGCGACACGCCCACCAGGTGAAAGCGCTCGGGCAGCGCGCCCTCGTGCGCGAGGTTGTAGAGCGCGGGCAGCAGTTTGCGCTTTGCCAGGTCGCCGGTGGCGCCGAAGATGACCAGCGTCGTCGGGGAGACCGGCAGGCGCTCGAGCCCCGCGACGAGTGGATTCTCGTCCTCGCCGGCGAGCGGGCTCTCGGGCGGGTGGGGCTTGATCCCGAGCGCCACGCCTCATCTACCTCTTGCTCGCGCCGGTCGCGCCGCCGATTTTTTTTTCCGCTGCCGCTTTCGGCTTAGCGCTGCTGCCGCTGCTGCCGCCGCCGGGCGCGCTCTTCACGGCATGCCCGCCGAACTGGTTGCGCAGAGCCGCGAGCACGCGGTGGGTGAAGTCACCGTTGCCGCGCGAGTACAGGCGCGCGTACAGCGAGGCGGTGATCACCGGCGTGGGCACGTCGTGGGCGGTGGCGTCCTCGATCGTCCAGCGGCCCTCGCCGGAGTCCGCGGTGTAGCCCTCGATCTTCTCAAGCTCGTTGCCGTCGGCCTCGAACGCACGCGCGGCCAGTTCGCACAGCCACGAGCGCACCACCGACCCCTGTCCCCACAGGTGCGCGATCTTGGCGTTGTCGAGCTCGTACTCGGAGGAGTCGAACACGTCGAAGCCCTCCGCGTAGGCCTGCATCAGGCCATACTCGACGCCGTTGTGGACCATCTTCACGTAGTGCCCCGCGCCGGAGGGGCCGAAGCGCAGCCACCCGCGCTCACCGATCGCGGCGACGCTGGCCGCGTTGGTCTCGGGCGCGAGCACGTCGAGGATCGGAGCGAGGCGCTTGACCGCTTTGGGCGGTCCACCGACCATCATGCAGTAGCCGACCTGGAGCCCCCAGACACCGCCGGAGGTGCCGACGTCGACGTAGTTGATGCCCTGCTTTTTCAGCTCCTTGGCGCGGCGCTTATCGTCGGTCCACTTGGAGTTGCCGCCGTCGACGATCGTGTCGTCCGGGTCGAGCAGCTTTGCGAGCTTGTCCACCGTTTCCTGTGTCGGCTCGCCGGCGGGCACCATGATCCACACCAGGCGCGGAGGCGCAAGCTGTTTGACGAGGTCTCTCAGCGAGGACGCGCCGGCGGCGCCGTGCTTGACCGCCTGCTTGACCGCCTGCTCGTTGAAGTCGAAGGCTACGACCTCGTGCACGGAGTCGCGGCGGATGCGATGCACCATGTTGCCGCCCATCTTGCCCAGCCCGACGAAGCCGATCTGAGTCACAGAGTCCTGGGTCGTAGCGTCCGTCATCGCAACACCTCCTTGATCCTCGTGGTCAGCGCGCGCAGAGCGCTCGCGGGGTCATCGCCGCCGAGGCGAATCCGCTCCGCCGGCGGGGCGGGGCTCAACTTCCGCAGCGTGTCCAGGTCGCCGATCGCCTCTGCGTTCTTGAGCGTGGTGAAGGTGTAGGACTTGCCGGGAATCGTCACGTCCTCGGGGCCGTCGTGCAGCAGCTGCAGGAAGCGCCCGGTGCGCGGCCCGCCCTTGTGAAACTGCCCGGTGGAGTGCAGGAAGCGGGGGCCGTAGCCGAATGTCGTCGTGGCCTTCGTGGCGTCTCTGATCACCGTTCGCAGCTCGGCCATGGCGGCGTCGAACTCGGGCGAGGGCTGCACGTAGCCCATGATCGCCACGTAGTCCGGCGGCGAGGCATCGCCGAGCAGCCTGCCCAGCGCGGCCGCGTCCGCGTCTGGCGCCTCGGGCAGCTCCTGCCGGGCTTCGTATTCGGCGAGCACGCGCTTGGTGGCGTCCTTGGCCTGCTGCACGTTCGGCTGATCGAACGGGTTGATCTGTAGGCCCCAGCCCGCGACCGCGATCGCGATCTCCGCGAGCAGGAACACGCGCCCGAGGTCTCCGGGGCCGCGCGTGGGGATCGTGATCACGGGGTGCCCGGCGTCGGCGAGCCCCCGCACGCGGGCGTCGAGCGCGGGGTCGGGGGCGCCGAGGTCGGGCAGGTAGGCGAACACGCGGTCCTCGCCATATACGGAAGGCTCGCCGAGCGGCTCCTCGGCGACGGGCAGGATGCCCCTGCCGTGCTTGCCGGTGGACTCGGCGACGAGCTGCTCCAGCCACAGCCCGAGACCGGGCAGCGACGCGGAGATCACGAACGTCAGCTTGTCGCGGCCCGGGGCACCGCCGCCGGAGGCGCGGGTCGCGAGCGCGCTCAGCGCGGCGCCCAGCCATACCCCCGCGGGGTGCTCGGAACCGTCGCCGGCCGACCCGGTGGAGGTGTCGCTGACGCCGGCCTGCCAGGCCGCCCCGGCGCCCGTGAGCAGCGCATCGATGTCAACGCCGATCAGCGCGCCGGGCACGACGCCGAAGGCCGACAGCGCGGAGTAGCGCCCGCCGATGTTCGGATCGCCCGCGAACACCTTCCTGAAGCCATGCTCCTGCGCAAGCTTTTCGAGACCCGAGCCGGGGTCGGTGATCGCCGCGAAGTTGGAGCCCTCGCCGACGAGTGCCCAGAAGTGGGCGAACATCGACAGCGGCTCGATCGTGCCCCCCGACTTGGAGGAGACGAGGAACAGCGTGTGCTCGAAATCGATCGCCTGCTCGACCGCGCGAACGGTGGCCGCGTCGGTCGAGTCGAGCACATGCAGCACCGGTCGACCGGGGAGTCGACCGAAGCAGCGCCGCAGCACCTCCGGCGCCAGCGAGGAGCCGCCCATGCCGAGCAGCACCACGTCGCGCAGGCCGTCGGCGGCGACCGCTGCCGCGAACGCCTCCAGATCTCCGGCCTCGCTCCGCATCCGCTCGGCGATCGTCAGCCAGCCGAGGCGGTCGGCGATCTCCGGCGTGCTCGGTGGACCCCAGAGCGTCGCATCTCCACGCGCGAGCTTGCCGGCCACATCCTCCTCTGCGGCCCGCGCGAGCTTGTCCGCGACCACGGGCTGCAGCGCGTCGGGGAGGTGAACCTCGACCGTGAGGGCAGGGTCGCTCACGACACGATCGTAGTCGGCTGGAGGCTCGTGTAGGTTTCCGGCCTGTAGAGACGTCCCGGCGCAAACCTTGAACATGGATTCCACACCACAACTACCCGATCGCAATCTGGCGCTGGAGCTCGTGCGCGTCACCGAGGCCGCGGCGCTGGCGGCGGCGCCGCTGGTCGGGATGGGCGACAAGGAGGCGGCCGATCAGGCCGCGGTCGACGGCATGCGCTACATGCTGCAGTCGGTCCAGATGGACGGCGTGGTGGTGATCGGCGAGGGCGAGAAGGACGAGGCGCCGATGCTCTACAACGGCGAGCGGATCGGCGACGGCTCGCCGCCGCAGGTCGACATCGCCGTCGATCCGCTGGAGGGCACGACGCTAGCCGCGCACGGGATGCCGAGCGCGCTGGCGGTGATCGCGCTGTCGAGCAGAGGCACGATGTTCGACCCGGGACCGTGCGTGTACATGGAGAAGATGGCCGGCGCGCCCGAGATCGCGGACCTGCTCGACCTCGACCGCCCGCTGGCGGAGACCGTGCGGCTGATCGCCGAGCGCAAGGGCCGGGCGATCGGCGACGTGATCGTGGTGGTGCTCGACCGCCCCCGCCACGAGCAGGGCATCAAAGAGATTCGCGCGGCGGGCGCGCGCGTGCGGCTGATCGCCCACGGCGATGTCTCGGCGGCGCTGCTGGCGGTCACCGAGCGCTCACCGGTGGACCTGCTGTGGGGGATCGGCGGCACCCCCGAGGGAGTGATCTCGGCGGCCGCGGTCAAGTGCCTCGGCGGGCAGCTGCTCGGGCGCCTGTGGCCGCGCGAAGAGGCCGAGCGCAAGGCGGCGCTCGAGGCCGGCTACGACCTGGAGCGCGTGCTCACGCGCGATGACCTGGTGGCGGGCGAGGACGTGTTCTTCTCCGCCACGGGGATCACCGACGGCGATGTGCTGCAGGGGGTGCGCTATCCCAGCGCCGGCGGCGCGACGACGGAGTCGCTGGTGACGCGCACGCGCTCGGGAACGATCCGGCGGATCAGGGCCACGCACGACCGCGCGAAGCTGAGGGCGGTCGGCGGCGACCGTTTTTAGGACTCGAAGTGCTTTAGGAGTCCTCGAAGCGTCCTGGTCGCGACGCAGCCCGAACGCCCCACTGCGAACGCCCCACTCCCACTTTGGCTCGAACCGTCCTACTGGCGACTCGACTCAAAGCGCCCGACCCGTGACTCGGCCAGGTCCAGGCGCGCGAGCGAGCGCAGGAACCTGTGCGTGACGATCACGTGGATCTTGGACTGCGTCGCGCCGTAGATGCGGCGGCCGAGCCGGGAGGCGATCGCGGGGTAGAAGCCGGCAACCTCGATCTCGACGTGCAGGCGCGCATACGGCGCCGCCTGGCCGGCCGGGGTCGCCGCCGCGCCGGCGGGGCGGCGAACCTCGATCTGTAGATAGCCGCCGCCTTCGCCCCCGCGTCTGGCGACGAGCAGGCCGCGCGCGATGCGCCAGCGAACGAGCCCACGCAGCGGCTCGAGCTCGTACTCGGGCGCCGCGAAGGTGATCAGCTTCAGCGCCGGCAGCAGCAGCACGATCGAGCGCTCGTGCGCGGTGTAGTGGACGCGGACCAGACCGAGCGTGACGCGCGAGAGAAAGCGCCAGTAGGTGCGGGCGAGACGCTCCAGATAGAGGGGGGACCAGAGCTCTGCGAGCGCCGCCTGGGGCAGGCTCAGGTCGGCGGCTTGGATCGAGCGCACCGCACCCGTGCGCTCGTCTTCGGAGGTACGGTCCTCGAGGTTGACGATCGTCGCGATCTTCATCGCTTGCAGGCTATCTCTGCGCCCGGGCGCGCCGTGTCCGAAGTTGCTGATATTCAAGGTCTGTGAGCGACGACTTCCTGGATCCGCGCCTGGCCGAACGTCTTGCGCGAGCGGCGCGAGCGGCCCAGGCGCTGAGCGAGACGCTGTGGGAGACGTTGCACGAGGAGCTGGCCGACCCACGCAGGCAGCGCGTCACCGAGTTGTCCGAGCGCCTTGGCGAGGTCGCTGCCACCGTCGTCTCGCTGGCCCGCGCGGATGCCCATGTGAGCGAGACGCCTGCTGCGACGGTGGAGCCAGAGCCGCGCACCGCGCGTGTGTCGGAGTCGCGCACCGCGCGTACGTCAGACCTCGAGTCCGCCACGAGAGAGCCCTCCAGGGGTGAGCCCTCCACGGGGGAGCCGACCCCGCCGCGAGGACCGTTCGCACCGCAGGGGCCGCTGTCAGTGGCTGTGCTCGTCGACGAGCTGGCGCCGGGGGAGCCGTCGGAGATCGAGATCCGCGACGAACGCGGAGAGGGCGGACCGGCCGCCTGGATTGGCGCGATCGGCCGCCGGTTGGAGCGCCACGCGCAGGATGAATCCCCATTTGCGGTGCTGCTGGTCGAGCTCGTGGAGATCGGGCGACCGGGTCATGCCGAGCCCGCGGGCGAGAGCTCGCGCCTGACGAGCCAGGTGGAGGACGCGCTCGCGCGAGCGCTGCGCCCGGCCGACTCGCTTACGCGTGAGAGCCCCGGCAGGTACTGGCTGCTGGCGCCGCAGACCGACGGGAGCGGCGCACGGATGCTGGCGGAGCAGCTGGCGCGCGCGGTGCGATCCGCGGCGAGTGATCGTGGGGCGCCGGTGGAGGTGGCGATCGGGATCGCCGTCTGCCCGGAGGACGGACGGCAGGCCTCGGAGCTGGCCGCGCATGCGGATGTGGCGCTCTACGCCGCCAGGACGGCCGGTCGATCCGCGTAGATCGCGATCCGCCTAGGTCGGTAGGCCGCGACAGGGAAAGGGAGGTCGAGGGCAACAGCCGCCTGTGGGCAGGACGGTGGCTTGGGCGAGGCGAGTCTGGGCGAGGCCGGTCGGCTCAGCCCGCGACGGCGCCGCCGGTGAGGGCGGCGGCGGGCGAGACGGGGGGCAGGCCGAGGGAGGGCGTGTTGGGGGCGGCGCCGACGACGAGCGTGTCGATGCGGACGGTCTCTTCGATCCCGAGCGCCTGGGCGGCGGCCGCGGTCAGGTCCCAGGCGGCGTTGTTGGCATAGGGGCCGCGGTCGACGACCGGCACGGTCAGGCGCTGGCCGCGGTAGGTGACCTTGACGAGCGTGCCGCAGGGAAGCTTGCGGTTGGCAACACCGACGGTGGCGGGGGTCAGGGTCTGCCCGCAGGCCGTCTGCTGACCGTAGAAGCCGGGTCCGAACCAGGTGGCGATCGCGGTCTTGTGGGTTTTGGCCGGCGCGGTGGAGACGGGCGTCGATCCGGCGCCTGGGGCCGACGGGCTGATGGCGCCACCGGTGTCGGCGAATGCGCCCACGGCGAGCACGCCGGCGCAGAAAAGCGCAGCGAGCAGGGCGAGCAGGATCGTTGTGAATCTGGTTCGCATCGTTTGTCGCGCCTACGGGGTGAGCTGACGGGCTCGCGCAGTCAAAAGACGGCGCTACGGCCAAGAGAGGCCGATTCGCCCCCGCGGATCACATCGATCCGCATTGGGTCCCCCGTCTTCCGCAACCTGGGTCACGGAAGCTCGGCGTGGCCGGCAGTATACAGATCGCGATGATCGAGGCGGCGCGGCCCGCGCGGAGTTATGACCACCGCCCTGGATCGCCGCAGCCGCGGGCCGGCGGGCGGACTCGAGCGGCGGCGCCTCAGTTGAGCGGCAGCCGCGAGAGGACGTCCTTGAGCAGGCGTCCACCGCTTGCGAGGCCCGTCTTTGTGAGCTCACCGGCAAGCTCCGCGGCCGAGGCGAGCAGGTCTGTCCTGCCCGGCGGCTGGACGGGACCGCGGAGGGAGTCGCTTTCGGACTCGAAGCCCTGCCGGGGCGCGGGGTCTTGCAGGCGCTTGGCTGTGCTCTTCCGTTTGGCTGTGCTGTTGCGGTGCTTGCCCGCGGGAGCTTGCGCCGGAGCCTTTGCCGGCCGCCCCTTCGCCGGGGTCCGCTTGCGCGCGATGGCGGCAGGAGCCGGCTCGGTGACCGCCGGTCCGCGCGAGGTCGCCTGCGCGGCGGCAAGGCGTGAGGCGTCGCGCCGCGCGCTGGCACGCTGGGGGCGGGTGCGGGGCAGGTTGGCGAGAACGCCATCGGACGCGTGCGCATCCTCGCGCTTGGCGCTCTTTTTGGCGCCAGCTGCCCTCTTGCCGCTGGATGAATCGCTCATTGCGCGTTAGCATAGGGTCTAGAGAGATACGTCCCGAGTTGTAACGTTGGGCAGGCTTCGGCCGTAGTGTCCGATGGAGTGTCGTCCTCAGCCAGAATCCGGCGTGGTCCGAGCGGTCGCCCCCGGGTTGCCCAGCGATAGAAGAACGGAAATCGATGTCAGTAGTAGAACTGCAGGAGCTCGATGAGGTAAAGGGTCTGCTGACCAAAGGGCAGCAGGTGGGCGTGCTCACCTACGCGGAGATCTCGACGGCGCTGTCGGAGATCGACCTGGATGAGTCGGATATCGAGGAGCTGCACGGGTTCCTGGAGAAATCGGAGATCGAGCTCGTCGAGGAGATCGATCCGGCTACGGCCGCCGCCTCGCAGGTCGAGCGCGCGCCGGACAAGCGCGGGCGGCGCAAAGCGAAAGCGACGCTGGACCTGAAGCCGGACATGACGACCGACTCGCTGCAGCTGTTCTTGAAGGACATCGGCAAGGTGCGGCTGCTGACGGCGCAGGAGGAGGTCGATCTGGCGAAGCGGATCGAGCGCGGCGATCTGGACGCGAAGCAGAAGATGGTCGAGTCGAACCTGCGTTTGGTCGTGTCGATCGCGAAGAACTACCGCAATCAGGGGTTGCCGTTCCTGGACCTGATCCAGGAGGGCACGCTGGGGCTGGTGAGGGCCGCGGAGAAGTTCGACTACCGCAAGGGCTTCAAGTTCTCCACCTACGCGACCTGGTGGATCAGGCAGGCGATCGCGCGCGCGCTGGCGGACAAGGCGCGGACGATCAGGATCCCGGTGCATGTGGTGGAGAAGCTGAACAAGATCGGTCGCGCCGAGCGCAAGCTGGTGACCGAGCTGGGGCGCGAGCCGACCGCCGCGGAGATCGCGGAGGTGACGGGCATCGACCCGGAGGAGGTCGACTCGATCAAGCGCTCGGCGCAGGCGCCGGTGTCGCTGGAGAAGCCGGTGGGCGACGAGGAGGAGTCGGAGTTCGGGCAGTTCATCGCCGACGAGCGCGCCGAGTCCCCGTACGAGCGCGCGGCGGAGATCCTGACGAAGGAGGCGCTGCGGGAGGCCCTGGAGAACCTGAGCTATCGCGAACGGCGCGTGCTCGAGCTGCGCTACGGCCTCGGCGGCGAGCACCCGCGGACGCTCGACGAGGTGGGCCGCACGTTCAACGTGACGCGCGAGCGGATCAGGCAGATCGAGAACCAGTCGCTGAAGAAGCTGCAATCCCTTGCGGAGGCACAAAAGCTGAGAGACGTGGCCTGACGGCGGCTCGAACCGCCTGACTGCGTCCTTACCGATCGGAGATCGACGGGATCTCCGATCGGCCAGCTCGCGTGCGTAGCCCCGATCCGCTCGTCAGGGGGTGAGTGTCGTCCACGGCCTCCCTCGGCATTCAAGGCCCACCGGGGGATTGCCGATCTGAGGGCATGTTCGATGTGCAAGAGGCGCTGAAGGAGCTCGTCAGGCGCGAGGGCTCGGATCTGCACCTGAAGGTGGGCAGCACGCCGCTGTACCGGGTGCACGGTCACTTGGCGGCCGAGCCGGGTGCGGATGTGTTGAGCGAGGAGGACACCGAGCGGACGCTGCACGAGCTGCTGCACGATCCGACGAAGCTGCACGAGTTCGGCGAGGAGCACGAGGTCGACTTCTCGTTTGAAATCGAGGGCGTGGCGCGCTACCGGATCAACGCCTTCCGTCAGCGCGGTGCGATCTCGCTGGCGTGCCGCGCGATCCCGCACAAGATCTCGACGATCGACGAGCTGTCGCTGCCTTCGGTGGTAAAGGATCTGGCCGACGAAGAGCGCGGGATCATCCTGCTGACGGGGACGACGGGCTCGGGCAAGTCAACGACGCTGGCGGCGATGATCGATCACATCAACGAAACGACGAGCAAGCACGTGGTGACGATCGAGGACCCGATCGAGTTCGTGCACACGGACAAGAAATCGGTGATCAACCAGCGCGAGGTCGGTATGGACACCACCTCCTTCGAGCGCGCGCTGCGGCGCGTGCTGCGCCAGGACCCCGATGTGATCCTGGTCGGCGAGATGCGCGACGAGGAGACCGTGCGGACCGCCCTGTCGGCGGCCGAGACCGGGCACCTGGTGCTGTCGACGATCCACACCGTGGATGCGCCCGAGTCGATCAACCGGATGCTCGACTTCTTTCCCCCGCACCAGCACGGCCAGGCGCGGAGCATGATCGCGGGCACGATCAAGGGCGTGATCTCCCAGCGGCTGGTGCCGGGCGCCGACGGCGGGCGCGTGGCGGTGTGTGAGATTCTGCGGATGACGGGTCGCGTGCGCGACATGATCGTCGACCCTTCGCAGACGGGGAAGCTGATGGAGGTGATCGCCTCAGGCGGCTACTACGGCATGCAGACCTTCGACCAGGCGCTGTTCGGCCACGTGAAGGCCGGGCGGGTGACCTTCGAGGAGGCGATGCACGTGGCGTCGAACCCGTCGGACTTCAAGCTGCTGATGCAGGCGGACGGACGCAGGGGAACGACGATGGAGGACGTGGCGGCCGCGGAGTCACGCCGTGAGACGAACTCCGACCCGGCCGACGATCCGGGCCAGGCCCCCAGGCCACCGCTGACCGTCGCGTAGGCCTGATCAGGCCCCAGGCCGCGGCTGACCGTCGCGTAGGAGCTCGAGTTACGAGCCAACGCCGTTTGGTCGACCCCGGCAGGGGCCCGGACCGAGCGCGTGCCCGGCGCTAAGCGCTCGCAACACCCGCTCATCCCCTGCGTAGAAGCGCGGGAGCGTTACTTCATTTGGTAAAGTGACGGGGAGAATGGCCGTCGAGGAAACATGCCCGGTGTGTCGGACCGCGGAAGTGGTGTGCGGCAAGTGGACGCTGTTGCTCGTCCGCGACCTGGCCGATGGCCGCTCGCGCTTCTGTGAGCTGGAGCGCTCGCTTCAGGGGATCAGCCCGCGTACTCTGTCGCTGCGGCTGAGGGCGCTGGAGGAGGAGGGGATCGTCGAGCGGCACACCTTCCCTGAGGTGCCCCCGCGCGTGGAGTATGCGCTGACCGAGAAGGGGCTGGCGCTGCTGCCGATCGTCGACGGGATGCGGGCCTACGGCGAAGAGTGGCTGGGAGAAGCCGGGCGCGCCGCGGTGGGCGCCAAGCGCGTGGAGCGGGCCGCGCTCGCGATCGCGTAGCGGCCACGTGGCCCGGCCACGAGGCCCCGGCCACCCGGCGAGGCCACGCGGCCTGCGAGGCCACGCGGCCCGCAAGACGGAAGACGGGCGCCTGTAAGACGGGCTGCGTAGGGCCACCCGGCCTGCAAGACGGAAGCCGGGCGCCTGCAAGACGGGCTGCGGAGGGCCAGGCCGAGCAGGAGCGGGGGTGGCGAGGACGAAGTGAGCGGAGGATGCGTTCACGACAGCTCGAGACAGCGCTTACGGAGTTCGTGGCGCAGGCGGCCGACCGTTTGCAGGCGGAGATCGACGGGGGCGCGGAGGTCGGCTTCGAGCTGACCGAGAAGCCGGCGCGCCGCGGTGAGAGCGCCGCAAGGCTGTACTGCTACCGCGCGCTGACGGGCGCCTTCATCGAGGAGCGCGCCGCGCAGCTCGCGAGCTTGCCCACCCACGCCGAGGCGGTAAGGCTGCTGGTGGACTTCGAAGGCCTCGACCGTTACCTGGTGAGCATGGGCGGGGGAGCGGATCTGGGACGGATGAAGGCCTACGCCCGCGCCGGCGCGGCCTTGCGGCTGCTGCTGGAGGACGTGTTCGAGGAGCGGACGGACTTCGATCATCGCTCGGACGCGCCCCAGCACCAAGAGCGCCTGGAGGCCGCCTTGGCGAGGCTCGAGCATTCGGAGGGCGCGAGCGCGAGCGAGGTGACGCTGCTGGCGACGCTGCACGGGCTGACGGTCGCCTCGGAGGAGCTTGCCTTGACGAAGGGCCTGACGATCGCCCGGCCGGGGAGCCTGCGCGGCGTGCCCGACGGCGCTGAGGGGGATCACCTGCTTGTGGTCTTCACGGTCGAGGACGGCGAGGTGGAGGAGACGATCGCGCGCGGTCGCGAGGTGTTGAAGGATCTGCTGCGCGCGCTGCGTTTGTTCGGCGATGGCCGCGTGACGCTGGGCGCGCTCGCGTGGGCGCGCGTGACGGGCGCCGGCGGGCGCTGGAACCCGGTGGCGCTCGGCGCCGGCGGGCGGCCGCACGGGATGCTGGTGGTGGGCAGCGAGCAGGAGGACGAGCTGCGCGCGTTCTGCAACCTCGTCTCGCGCCGCGCCCCGCACGGCAACGAGCTGGCCTGGGCGCTGCGGCGCTTCGAGCTGGGCTGCGAGCAGGCGAGCGCGTATGAGGCGCTGAGCGATCATCTGCTGGCGCTGCGCGCGCTGCTCGAGCCGGAGGGGTCGTCGAGCGGCCTGTTGGCGGGGCGGATCGCGGCGCTGTGCGCGACGCCGGAGGACCGCGTGAAGCTGACCGAGCGGATGACCAAGGCGCAGGCGCTGGAGCGCGCGGTGATCGCCGGCACCGCCAACGAGCACACCGCCGGGTTGCTCCTCGCACGCGACGTCGCCGACCATTTGCGGGCGCTGCTGCGGGACGTGATCTGCGGCCATCTCGATGCGAATCTCGTGCTGCTCGCGGACGAGCTGCTGACGGCGCCGGAGACCGAGGAGGTCACCGCGGCGGAGGTCGATCCGCGGGAGGTCGATCCGCGGGACGCATCGCACGCGCGGCACGGTGAGTTCGATGAGGACCCGCTCGAGCGCCTCGCACAGAGCGCGCTGTCGATCTGAGCGTCACACACCTGACGAGCGAATCGGGGTGCCTGACCAGGAATAGAAGCCCGCCCACCCCGCGTGGCGTGCCGCACGTGTGCTGGCCGATCTCCGATCGGTAAGGACGCCGTCAGGCGCGCCGATTCGCCGTCAGGCGAAGAGGTGCTCGGCGATCCGGGCTAGACCCGCGAGGTCCTGGATGTCCTCGTCCAGGTAGGGCACGATCACCGGATCGTCCTCGGCGAGCTTTCGGCTCAGCAGGTCGATCGTGTCGTGGTCGCGCTCGACCAGCACGTCGAAGTCCGCCAGGTTGTGAGCCGCGCGCCGCGCGAGCGAGTCGCCGAGCTCGGCCGCGAGCAGCGCCTGGACCTGCTCGGTCGAGTGCCCATCGAGTCCGTGGAGATGGACGCGGTTGACGATCAGGCCGCCGCGGGCCATCCCGAGCGTGGCGAGCCGCTCGGCGACGAACACCGCCTCGCGCGCCGGCTCGGGCTCGGGCGAGGTGACGATCAGAAAGCTCGTGCTCTCCTCACGCAGGAGCTCGGCCACACCGCGGGTGCGTTCGCCGAAGCCGTCGATGATGCCCGTGAGCGAGCGAAAGAAGCCTGATAAGTCGGCGAACATGTCGACCCCGGTCACGCGGGCGAAGATCGAGAACACGAGGCTCGTGCCGCGGCCGAGGAAGCGCGTGGCGAGCCCGCCGGGGGCGAGGAACACCTTCAGCGCCCGCCCTTCGAGAAAGTGCAGCAGGTTGGTCGGGGCGTCGAGGAAGTCAAGTGCGTTGCGCGAGGGCGGCGTGTCGAGCACGATCACGTCGAAGTCGTGTTCGCGATGCAGCTCGTAGAGCTTCGTCATCGCGCCCAGCTCCTGCACGCCGGAGACCGCGGAGGAGAGCTCGCGGTAGACGGGGTTGGCGAGGATCTCCTCGCGCGAGCGCCGGTCGGGCGCGAGCCGCGTGACGATCTGATCGAAGGTGAGCTTCACGTCGAGTGCCATCGCCCACAGCTCGCCCGGTGGCGTGACGCCCTGCGCGGTGAGCAACTCCGGATCGATCTGGCGGGGCTCGCCCGACAGCTCGCCCAGCCCGAGCGCGGCGGCCAGACGCCGCGCCGGGTCGATCGTCACCACCGCGACCTTCTCACCACGCGCGGCCAGGCCGAGCGCGAGCGCGGCCGAGGTGGTGGTCTTGCCGACGCCGCCGGCGCCGAGGCAGACGCAGACGCGCTTGCCCTGCAGGCGCTGCACGAGATCCGGAGAGCGCTTGGGCATTGCCTGATCCTAGATTGCGCCGCCCGGGTCTCGACCCAGGCGCGTGGTGGCCGGTGTCACGGACCCACCTGCGGGAGCGGGCGAGCTGGTCTCCCAAAAAAAGTCCTCATCCGCGCTCGTGCGCATATACATGCAGGAATCGCGCATTCACATGCGAATAACCCCCCGATCGGCTTTCCAATCGAGTAGGAGCCTCCTGTGAACGGCAAGGCCAAGGTCATCGCTTTCGCCAACCAGAAGGGCGGGGTGGCCAAGACAACTACCACGCTCAACCTCGCCGCCGCGTTCGCGGAGGAGGGACATCGGGTGCTGTGTGTCGACATGGACCCCCAGGGCAACCTGACGATGTCCCAGGGCATCGACCCGGACACGCTCGACAAATCGATGTATGACGTGCTCGTCCACAAAGTCTCGCTGCGCGAGGTGATCCGCAAGCGCGAGATCGACGTCGCCTGCGCCTCGATCGACCTCGCCGGGGCGGAGATCGCGATGTCGACGATGATCGGCCGCGAGCGCTCGCTGCAGAAGGCGTTCGAGCCGATCCTCGAGGACTACGACTTCATCTGCATCGACACGCCGCCGAGCCTGGGGCTGCTGACGATCAACGCGCTGACGGCCGCCGACAAGGTGATCGTCCCCGTGCAGTGCGAGTATCTGTCGATGCGCGGTCTGATCCAACTGCAGAACACGCTCGCGATGATCCGCGAGAATCTCAACCCGGGCGTCGACATCGAGGGTATCCTGCCAACGTTGGTCGACTCGCGCACGATCCACGCCAAGGAGGCGATCGAGATCCTCGAGGAGAACTTCGGCGACCGTGTCTTCGCCTCGCGCATCCGCAAGACGGTGCGCTTCGCCGAGGCGCCCGTGAAGGGCATGTCGGTGCTCAAGTACGAGCCCGACGGCGTGGCCGCCCAGTCATATCGGCAACTCGCGCAGGAGGTTCTCGCGAATGGCAAATCCTAAACGGGCGAGCATGCGCGAAGGCCCGCTTGCGGCGCTGTTTCGCAAGACCGAAGGCGAGGACTCCGACGGGCCGCAGTCAGACGGGCGCGACCCCGCGTCGAGCCGTGACTCCGCACCGAGCAGCGACCCCGCGTCTAGCCGTGACTCCGCGCCAAGTCGCAAAGCGGCATCGCGCCGCGACACGGCGCCGAGCCGTGACACCGCGCCACCGCCGACCCACCCACGCGAGAGCGGCCTGCCGCACCCCGCGTTGAGCGCTTCCGCCGAGGTCGAGGATTCCTCCGAGGCGCGTGTCGCGACGCCACGCGAGCGCCTGCGCCACGCCTTCTCCTCGGAGATCCCCGAGAACGTGCTGGAGCACCCGACGCGTCCGGTGATGGACGGCTATCACCGCGAGCACCAGGCCGCGAGCGGCCAGGGCTCGAGCGGGCCGGTCGGGCAGCCGGTGATCCGCGTCGTCGGTGTCGGCGGCGCCGGCGTGAACGCGGTCAACCGGATGGTCGAGGCGGAGGTCGAGGGCGTCGAGTTCCTCGCCGTCAACACCGACCTGCAGTCGCTGCAGCAGTCGACCGCGGACGTCACGCTGCACATCGGCGCGGAGCTGACCCGCGGCCTCGGTTCGGGCTCGGACGCCGAGGTCGGGCGTCAGGCGGCGATGGAGGATTACGACCGCGTGAAGGCCCTGCTGAAGGGGTCGGACATGATCTTCATCACGGCCGGCGCCGGCGGCGGCACAGGGACGGGCGCGGCGCCCGTCGTGGCACGCATCTCGCGCGAACTTGGGGCATTGACGGTCGCGATCGTGACCAAGCCGTTCGGCTTCGAGGGCTCTCGCCGCGGCGAGCAGGCCGAGCGCGGCGTGAGCGCGCTGGCCGCCGAGGTCGACACGCTGATCGTGGTGCCCAACAACCGGCTGCTCGCGGTGCTCGACAAGCAGACCGCGATGGTCGAGGCGTTCAGGGTCGCCGACGACGTGCTGCGCCAGGGCGTGCAGGGCATCTCCGACCTGGTGACGCTGCCGGGCCTGATCAACCTCGACTTCGCCGACGTGCGCACGATCATGTCCTCGGCCGGCAACGCGCTGCTCGGCATCGGCATGGGCGCCGGCGGCGAGCACCGCGCGACCGAAGCCGCGATCCAGGCGGTCGCCTCGCCTCTCTTGGAAACCTCGATGGAGGGCGCACGCTCGATCCTGCTGTCGATCACCGGCGGGCGCGACCTGTCGCTGTGGGAGGTCAACGAGGCCGCCAAGGCCGTCTCCGAGGCCGCCCACCCCGACGCGAACATCATCTTTGGCGCGATGGTCGACGACAAGCTCGACGACCAGGTTTGGGTGACTGTCGTGGCGACCGGCTACGGCGAGGAGGGCCGGCGCAAGAGCGTCAGCCGCTTGAATGAGCCCGCGGGCGAGCCACGTGTGCGCCGCACCGGTGCCAGCCGCCCGCCCGCTCCGCGTAGCGGTGCGCTAGACGAACTAGAAGTCCCAGAGTTCATCCCAAATATTTGACCTGGCGCGCGTCAGCGCTTCGCCATCCTGCGTCCTCGATCGCTCGTGTGCAGAGCACACTTCGCTCACTGCGTCCTTGACTGGCTCGACTGACGCACGTCAGGACGCGTCGTGTTTGTCCGGGCGCTCGCGATGCCGAAGTGCTTGTGATACTCGCTCTTGTGAGCACGGCTGACAAAGGAGTTGTGGCGGCAGGGCATCCGCTGACGGCGGAGGCCGGTGCGCGGGTGCTGCGGGAAGGCGGTAACGCGGTCGATGCGGCGGTCGGGGCGATGCTGACGTCGTTCGCGGCCGAGCAGCTGCTGACGGGGCTCGGCGCCGGGGGGTACATGCTTGTGGCCGGGGGCGGCGAGGCGCCGGCGCTGCTGGACTTTTTTGTGGAGGCGCCGACCGATCGCAAAGCGGCCGGCGCGGGGGATGGGCCGCCGCCGGCCGAGCTGCGGGCGGTGGATGTGTCCTTCGGGGATGCCGCGCAGGTGTTTCACATCGGGCCTGCCTCCTGCGGCGTGTATGGGACGCCGGCGGGGGTGTGCGAGGCGGTGCGGCGTTGGGGAAGCGTGCCGCTGGAGCAGTTGGCGGCGCCGGCGGCGGAGCTCGCTCAGGAGGGGGTCGTGCTGAACGCCGGGCAGGCCTACATCGCGAAGATCCTCGCCGACCTGCTGACCTCCACGCCGGAGTGCGCGGCGCTGTGGGCGCCGGATGGACATGTGCTGAAGGAGGGCGAGCTGCTGCGCAACCCCGAGCTGGGCGATGCGCTCCTCCGCCTGGGGGAGGAGGGTGCGGAGCCCTTCTACCGAGGTGACATCGCGGCGGCGGTGTGCGACTGGCTGCAGGCGCGCGGCGGCGCGCTGTGCGGCGAGAACCTGACGGGCTACCGTGCGCTCGCGCGCGAGCCGGTGCGCGTGCGCTATCGCGACCGCGAAGTGCTCACCAACCCGCCGCCCTCGGCCGGAGGGACGCTGCTGGCCTACGCGCTGGCGCTGCTCGATCGCGGCTCGGCGCCGCCGCGGTTGCGTGGCGTGGTGGCGGCGATGGCGGCCGCACAGACCGAGCGCACGCCGGAGTTCGTCGAAGGGCTGAGCGAGGAGGGCTTTCTCGAGCGCTTTCTCGCCACGCGCCTGGGGGCGACGACGCACATCTCGGTGCTCGATGCGGACGGACGGGCATGCAGCGTCACCTGCAGTAACGGCGAGGGCTCGGGGGTCGTGGTGCCGGGCACGGGGATGCACCTGAACAACGTGATGGGCGAGGAGGACCTGAACCCGCTCGGCTTTCACCGCCATCCCGCCGGACGGAGAATGCCGAGCATGATGGCCCCCACGGTGGTGATGCTGGCCGATCGACGATCCCGTCGATCGCCGATCGGTGGGGAGGTCGAGCTGGTGCTGGGCAGCGCCGGCTCCAACCGCATCCGCTCGGCGCTGCTACAGACGATCGTCGGCGTCGTCGACCATGGCCTGGGGGCGCGCGCGGCGGTCGACGCGCCGCGCGTGCACATCGAGGACGGCACGCTCTATACCGAGCCCGGGATCGACCTCGAGGAGCTGCTCGGGCCGGACTCCCCGACCGACCCGGGGTCTAGCTCTCCGGTGGGCCCGGGGTTGGACCTCCCGACGGACCCGGGATCGGACTCCCCGACGGACCCGCGCGCGCGGGTGGTGGAGTTCGGGGCGCTCAACCTGTTCTTCGGCGGCGTTCAGGCCGTCCTGCGCCGAGGAGATGCGATCGAGGGCGCGGGCGACCCCCGCCGCGGCGGCGTGGCGGTGCGAGCGTGAGGCGTGGGGCTGCGGCGCTCGGTGCGCTCGCGCTGGTGGCGCTCCTCGCGGGCTGTGGCGGCGGCATCGTGGCCCCCGACCTGTTCATCGTCCAGCGCACCGGCAGCGGACCGGGGGCGCGGTTGACGCTGCTCGTGAACGAAGAAGGGGGCGTGCGCTGCAACAACGGCCGGACGCTGAAACTGAGCGACCCGCAACTGGTCAGGGCGCGGGCGATCCAGGAAGAACTGCACGAACAGGCTTCCAGCCACATGTCGCTGCCCGCCGGCTCGGGATCGGTGCTCAGCTACTACCTGCGCGACGAAAACGGGACTGTCCGCTTCAGTGACAACTCACCTGGACAGCCCAAAGTGTTTCGTGAACTGGCGCTGCTCGTGTTGGAAGTTGCCCAGCAGGTCTGCCACCTGCCCCAGCAGGGGGCTTAGCCGAGGCGCGCTCAGCCGAAGCGCACCTTGCCGTTGGAGCGGGCGCGGGCCTGGGCGCGCTCGACCAGCTCCAGGCGCTTGATCGCGGCGCGGAACAGGAGCGCGAGCAGGCGCATGCGGGCGTTCTCCGAGCGCAGTTCGAGCAGCTCCTGCTTGGCGTCGGGGCCGAACTCGACGGTGGCCGCCATCCGGTAGGCGTCCATCGCCTGCAGATCGTCCTCCTCCAGCTGCTGGTCGGTGGCCTGCTCGACCAGCTCCGCGTACAGCTCGTGGGTCCTCTGTGCCGCTTCGAGGTCGGGCTGCTCGGGCTCATCGATGAGGAACTCGATCGCCCCGGCGGGGTAGTGGAGGTCGTCCTGGCGCTCGACCAGGCGGAATGGGCGCGTGCCGAGCGCGAGGATGTTCAGGCGCCCGTCGTGCATGCGCTCGAGCACTTTGTCGATCTCGCACGCGCAGCCGATCTCCTTGAGCTCCTCCTCGGACAGCCACACGATGCCGAACTCCCGCTCGGCCTTGAGGCATTCCTCGATCATGCGGCGATAGCGGTCCTCGAAGATGTGCAATGGCACGCTCTCGGTGGGCAGCGCGACGAGGGGAAGGGGAAACAGCGGAAAGCCCCGGAGGAGTCGGTCGGGCATGGGCGCAGTCTACGACCTGCGTTCCCTCCGCTCGAATGTGCGACCAGGCTAGAAGTGCCCCGGGGCGTTAGCCATCTGGCTTGTGGGCGGCGATCATCAGGTTGTAGAAAATCGCCGCCGGCAGCCGCGACTCGAGCAGCCGTCGATCGAGCTCCTGCAGCAGCAGGTAGCCACGGTAGGCGTACTGGCGCCAGGCCCAGGGAACGTCGCTGGGCTCGGCCGTGGCCTCGAGCGTGCGGTTGGTCCAGCCGAACCAGTTGGCCAGCAGCTCCTCGCCGCTGACGCGCACCTCGGCAAAGCCGGCCTCGCGGGCCAGGCGCGCGAGCTCGGCGGGGGCGAAGGCGTGGACGTCGACGACGCGCTCGAGCGCTGCTTCGGCCACCTGGTCGGTGTGGCTCGCCAGGGCACGGGCGCCGATCGCCCGGCGCCACAACGGCGCGACCGTGCCGGCCGCCAGCTTGGGCACGCCCGCCAGACGGTCGCCGTAGCGGGAGGGCTCGCCGGCGAACAGCAGCGTGCCGCCGGGGGCCAACACGCGCTCGAACTCGGCGAACGCGCGCGGCAGGTCGGGGAGGTGGTGGAGCACCGCGTGACCGAGCACGAGGTCGAAGCTCTGATCGGCAAACGGCAGCCGCTCGGCGTCGGCGGGCTCGGTGCGCACCTGCAGTCCGAGGCTCTGCGCGTTGGCCTGCAGGGTGGCCAGCATGCCGGGCGAGATGTCGCTGCAGGTGGCCTCTCCGATCAGGCCGGCGCGGAGCAGGTTGAGCGTGAAGTAGCCAGTTCCCGCCCCGATCTCCAGCGACCGGGGATAGTGGGCCGGTGGGCGGCCGAGCGCCTTGTGGACCTTGGCGGTCACCTGTTCGAGGCCGAGCCCGCCGAAGTCGATGCCCCACTTGGAGTCGTAGTGATCGGCCGCCACATCGTGATAGCGCGTGTTCGCATCGCGGATCTGCTCGGCGCTGAGGAGGGGCGGCACGGGGCGGCACCATATACTCGCGCGCCGTGTCCGCGTCTTTCTACGAGCAGCGCGACCAGCCCGCGGGCGTGCCGCCGCTGGCGCTGACAGGGGAGCGCACGCTGCCGGACGTGCCCGAGGAGAACTACTGGTTCCGCCGCCATCTCGCGGTCTATCAGTGGATCGCGGCGCGCGTGGCCGGAGAGCGCGTGATCGACATGGCCTGCGGCGAGGGCTACGGCGCGGATGTACTCGCCGCGAGCGCCGTGAGCGTGGTCGGCGTCGATGCCAACCCCGAGGCGCACGAGCATGCGCGGCTGCGCTACCGCCGCGCGAACCTGCGCTTCGAGCGCGGCCTGGTGGAGAGCTTCTCAGAGCCGGCCGACGCGGTCGTGTTCCTGCAGACGATCGAGCATCTGCAGGATCCGGGCGCGGTGCTCGAGCACTACCGCTCGATCGTCGGCGAGCGCGGGACCGTGTATGTCTCGACGCCGAACGTGCTGACGCTCGCGCCGAAGGGAGCGGAGCGCTCGGACAACCCCTGGCACGTGCATGAGTACAAGGCAGGCGAGTTTCGCGCGCTCTGCGCGGAGCGCTTCGCGACGGTCGAGATGTACGGCCTGTTCCACGCGCGGAAGCTGCGCTGGCACGAGCTGGCGCTGAAGGTGGGCTGGGATGCGGTGCATCCGCGGCTGGGCCTGACGGGTCGCTTCTACGGATGGTTCACACCCGCGATCGCCGCGTCGGACTTCGCATTGACCCCCGCCGTTGGCGGCGGTGCCCCCGCGAGTGAGGCCGACCTCGAGCGGGCGCTGGACTTCATCGCGGTGTGCCGCCCTTGACCGGCAGGCCGCGCGACAAACCGCGCGGCGCGCTCGCGATCGTGCTGCACACGCACATGCCCTACGTCGAGGGCTTCGGGACATGGCCGTTCGGCGAGGAGTGGCTGTGGGAGGCGATGGCCGGCTGCTACCTGCCGCTGCTCGAGCTGCTCGACGCCGGCGCGCCGCTCACGCTGTCGCTCACGCCGGTGCTGTGCGATCAGCTGCAGGCACCGGGGGTGGGGGAGCGCTTCGGCGCCTTCGTCGAGGAGCTGCGGCGCACCACCCACGAGGAGGATGCAAAAGGACTGCGCGCGGGGGGACATGAGCGGCTCGCGCGCGAGGTCGAGCGCGCGTGGGGTGACTACGAGCGGGCGCTGGCGCGCTTTACCGAGCGCGGCGCAGATCTCGTGCGCTCGCTGGCGCCCCACGCACAGTGGACCTCCGCGGCGACGCACGCCGTGCTGCCGCTGCTCGCCACCGATGTGGGCCTGCGGGCACAGGTGGAGCTTGGAGTCGAGGCCCACCGCGCCCGTTTCGGGGCAGCGGGCTGGCGGGGGGGCTTCTGGCTGCCGGAGTGCGCGCATGCGTCGTGGCTGGAGCCGGCGCTGGCCGACGCCGGGGTGCGCGCCACCTGCGTCGAGCTGACCAGCCGCTTCGGGCTGGGCGCGCGCGAGCACCTGCGCCCGCTGGTGGGCGAGTCGGGCGTGACGCTCGTGCCGATCGACCGCGCGACGATGGAACTCGTGTGGAGCGACGGCGGCTACCCGGCCGCCGGCTCCTACCGCGATTACCACCACCACACCGTCCACCACCACAACCCCTGGGGCAACGATCGCGAGGCCTACGACCCCGCGCGCGCGGGCGCCCTGGCGAAGGAGCACGCCGCTGACTTCGTGGCCCGCACGCGCGAGCGCCTGCGCCGCGAGGGCGATGGTCTGCCCGGCGGCGGTCTGGTGGTGTGCGCGCTGGATACCGAGCTGTTTGGCCACTGGTGGTACGAGGGGATCGCCTGGTTGGAGGCGGTCGTGGAGGAGTGCTCACGACAGGGGCTCGAGCTCGTGCGCCTGGACGACGCCCTGGAGCGACTGGAGCCGGCGCCGCTTAAGGACGGCGTGCTGTTGGGCGGTGGTTTACCGCCGGGCGGCGAGGCATCGCCGGATGATGGGGCGCTTCACCCCCCGCTTGGCTGCGAGCAGGAATCGGAGGCGAGTAGCTGGGGTAAGGACGGCGACCTTTCCACGTGGTCGGGTCCGCCGGTCGCCGAGCTGGCGTTCGCGACGCGCGCGGCCGAGCTGGAGGTGCTGGCCGCGGGCGCGCGCGCCGGCGTGGCGGCGGTGCGTGAGCTGCTGGCGCTGCAGGCGAGCGACTGGGCTTTCATGATCTCGCGGGGGATGGCGGCGCCATATGCGCGCGAGCGCTTCGATGGCCACCGCCAGGCGCTCGCGCGGGCGCTCGCCGAGGGTCCGCAGGCGAGCGATGAGGGGCTGCGCAACCTCGCGCCCTACGCCGATCGCGCCACGCTGCTCGCGCTGTGATCGAGGCTTTTAGAACCTGTTTCAAAATAGGCGGTGCGGCTGGGACGTGCATGGACCAAGCTGGGCGACGCGGGGCGGTGAAGGGCGTGCTACCGATCGTCCGGGATCGGCCAGCACGGGCGAGACGTCACGTGGCTGGCCGATCGCGAGGATCCCATTGATCCTCGATCGGTCAGCGCAGTGTCCAGGTGAGTATCCAGACGTGACGATCTTTTTGAAACAGGTTCTTACTCCCAGCGCATCGAGCGGGGCTCCTCGCGCATGCGGATGACGCGCGCGGGGGAGCCGGCGACGACGGCGTTGGCGGGCACTTCCCTGGTGACGACCGCGCTGGTCCCGACGATCGCGTTCTCGCCGACCGTGACGCCGCGCAGGATGCACGCCCCGTAGCCGATCCACACGTTGTGCCCGACGCGGACGTCGCGCTTGTAGATGCCCTGCAGGCGGATCGGGCGCTCGACCTCGACGACGCCGTGGTCGAAATCAATCAGCATCACGCGGTCGGCGACGATGCACTCGCGTCCGATCGAGACGTGCTGGAAGGCGGAGATCGTGCACTCCTGGCCCATCACGGTCTTCGCGCCGATCCACACTTCGCCCTCGTGCACGCGGATCTTCGTGCCGTGCCCGAGCCACGCCCAGCGGCCGATCCGCAGCGTCGCATGGCGGCCGATCTCGAGCTGCACGCCGGGACAGATGAAGCAGATGCCGTCGGTCTGCAGGCGCTTGCCGTGGCGCAGCTTCAGGAGGAGGAAGCGCGCGAGCAGGTGCAGGTAGGAGCGGCTGAGCATGTGGTTGGCGCGCATGAACCGCAGCAGCGCGAGCGGACCGCCGCGCGGCGGGGCCGGGGCACGCCGGATCGCGCTGACGGGCGCTTCGCTGGGGTGCTCGGCAAGCAGCGGCTCCATCGTCGCCGAATCGTAAGGGTTCGACGGACCCCTGCCCTGCGATGATTGCGCCCGCGATGACCGATCCGACCCTGGCGCAGCGACTGCTCGACGGCGACCGCCGTGCGCTCGCGCGCGGGATCTCGCTGGTCGAGGACGACCGTCCGGAGGGCTGGGAGCTGGTGAAAGAGGTCTATCCGCATACGGGCAAAGCGGCGGTGGTCGGCTTCACCGGGCCGCCGGGGGTGGGCAAGTCGACGCTGATCGGCGCGTTGACGAAGGCCAGGCGCGCGTCCGGAAGGACGGTCGGCGTGCTCTCAATCGACCCATCCTCGCCGTTCACCCACGGGGCGCTGCTCGGCGACAGGATCCGCCTTTCCGAGCACTTCCTCGACCAGGGCGTGTTCATCCGCTCGATGGCCAACCGCGGCGCGCTGGGCGGCCTCTCGGAGGCCGCGCTGCAGGCGGCGCTGCTGCTTGACGCCGCCGGGCGCGAGGACGTGTTCGTGGAGACGGTGGGCGTCGGTCAGGCGGAGATCGACATCATCGATCACGCCGACACGATCGTGCTGGTCCTGATGCCCGGCTCGGGCGACTCGATCCAGGCGCTGAAGGCCGGGGTGATGGAGATCCCGGACGTGATCGTGATCAACAAGGCCGACCATCCGCTGACGGACACGATGGTGCGCGAGATCAGGGGCGTGCTGTCGCTGGCCAACCTCGATCGCTCGCCGGAGGATGCCGCGAAGCGCTGGCGGGTGCCGATCGTGAAGACCGAGGCCACCCAGGGAAGTGGTATCGAGGAGCTGGTGGAGCGGTTGGAGGAGCACCGCGGGCACATCCTCGCCGCGGGCCAGCTGGAGGAGCGCCGCCGACGCAACCTGCAAAACGAGGTGCTCGCGATCGCCAGCGCGCGCATGCGCAGGCGCCTGGAAGAGGAGCTGAGCGAGGACGCCGAGTTCAGACGCCTGCTGGATGAAGTGGTCCAGCGCCGCCTGGACCCCGCGAGCGCCGCGACCACGCTGCTGGAGCGCGGGGCGACTCCGTAGCGCTCGAGCGGGCGGCTCGGTCAAGCTGGGCTCGGCAGCGGGGGATCGAGCCCGGTAGTGTCAGGCCGCGATGGACTATCTGAACTGGGTGGAGAACAACTGGGGGCTGCTGGGCCGCGCGATGCAGGGTCACACGGCGCTCTACCGCGCCACCGGCGGGCGGATCGGCCATCGCTTCCCCGGCGCGCCGCCGATGCTGCTGCTCGATCACGTGGGCGCGAAGAGCGCTACGTTGCGAACGAGCCCGCTCGTGTACGTGCGCGATGGCGAGGACGTGGTCCTGGTCGCCTCGAAGGGCGGCTATCCGAAGAACCCGGGCTGGTTCTACAACCTGAAAGCCAACCCCGACACCGAGATGCAGATTGGCTCGGAGCGCCGGCAGGTGCACGCGCATGTGGCCGACCCCGAGGAGCGCAAGCGGTTGTGGCCGATGGCGCTGAAGACCTACGGTGGCTACGCCGACTACCAGAAGCGCACCGAGCGGGAGATCCCGCTCGTCGTGTTGGAGCCCCGCTAGCGCGCCACCGCCAAGCCGGGCGCCGATCCTAGCGGGCCGCTAGGCCCCGAGCGCGCGGGCGATGACCATCTGCTGGACCTCGTCGGTGCCCTCGCCGATCGTGAGGATCTTGGCGTCGCGGTAGAAGCGGCAGACGGGGTACTCCTCGATGAAGCCGTAGCCGCCGTGGATCTGGACGGCCTCCTCGGCGCAGCGCACGGCCAGGCGGCCGGTCTTGAGCTTGGCCTGGGCGGCGGTGAGCGTGAAGTTGCGTCCGGCGTCCTTCTCGCGGGCGGCCTTGTAGACGAGCAGGCGGCCGGCCTCGATCTCGGTTGACATGTCGGCGAGCTTGCCCTGGATCGCCTGGAACTTGGAGATCGACTTGCCGAACGCCTTGCGCTGCTTGGCGTAGGCGAGCGCCTCGTCGAGCGCCCCCTGGGCGAGGCCGACGCCCATCGCGGCGACGCCGATGCGGCCGATGTCGAGGATGTGGAGGAACTGCTTGAAGCCGGCGCCACGCGGGCCGAGCAGGTTCTGCTCGGGGACGCGACAGTCGCTGAAGGAGAGCGGGCGTGTGTCCGAGGCGTTCCAGCCCATCTTGCGATAGGGCTCGCCCTGCTCGTACCCGGGGGCGCCGTTGGGGACGATGATGTTCGAGATCTCCTTCTCGGCGCTCCCGTTCGTGCCTTCGCCCGTGACGGCGGTGATGCAAACTAGACCTGAGATGTCGGTGCCGGCGTTGGTGATGAACTGCTTGGCGCCGTTGATCGTCCATTCGCCGTCCTCCAGCTGCGCGCGCGTGCGCACGTTCCCGGCGTCCGAGCCGGCCTCGGGCTCGGTCAGGCCGAACGCGCCGAGCCGCTCGCCGGAGCACAGCTTGGGCAGCCACTCGCGCTTCTGCTCCTCTGAGCCAAACAGGTAGAGCGGCTGCGTCCCCAGGGAGGTGTGCGCGCAGAGGGTGATCGCCACCGAAGAGTCCACGCGCGTGAGCTCCTCGACCGCGAGCGCGTAAGCGAGCGTGTCGCCGCCGCCGCCGCCGTACTCCTCCGGGAAGGGAATCCCCATCAGGTTGAGCGCGCCGAGCTTGCGGACGATCTCGTAGGGAAAGGACTTCGTGCGATCCAGCTCCTCGGCGACCGGTGCGACCTCGCCCTCGGCGAACTCGCGCACCGTGCGACGGATCAGCTCGTGATCGGGGGAGAGGTCGAAGTCCACGGCGGCATTGTCACAGACCTCTGAAGTGACGCGCTCTGCCCCGACGATCGCGATCGGCCGACCTCGACCGCGACCACCCATATCGCCCTCCCGAAGTAACGCGCTGTGCCCCGACGATAATGATGCGTGTGATGCGTGTGGATTGCGAAGAGGCGGCGTAGTCGTGGAAATCGACCCGGCGGACCTGGAGGTCTGCCTGCGCGTCCTCGGCGAAGTCGAGGCATTCCCGGCCGAGCACCCCGACGCCCTCGCGGTGCAACGGGCGACCGCGGGCTTGTATAAGACGGTCAAGCGGCAGCGGCGGGTCGAACGACGTGAGGCGGTGCTCGCGAACGATCGGGCGGTGACCGCGGCGACGGCAACCGGCGCGCCTGGGCGGATCGACGATGAGACGCGGGGGCTGCCGCTCGTCTCGCGCGCGCGTGGCGCGACGGCGGGCACGCTGCTTCAGGCCCGCGCGTGTTATGTCTGCAAGACCCGCTTTCACGCGGTCGATGCCTTCTACCACCAGCTCTGTGAGCTCTGCGCGGCGCTGCACCACCAGCGACGCGAGGCACGGACAGACCTGAGTGGCCGGCGCGCCCTGCTCACCGGCGGGCGGGCGAAGATCGGCATGTACATCGCCCTGCGGCTGCTGCGCGACGGCGCCGAGACGACAATCACGACGCGGTTTCCAAACGACGCGATCCGCCGCTTCACGGCGATGGCAGACAGCGGCGAGTGGCTCGAGCGTCTGCATGTCGTCGGCATCGACCTGCGCGACCCCGCGCAGGTCGTGGCGCTCGCTGACTCGGTCAGCGCGGGAGGGCCGTTGGACATCCTGATCAACAACGCCGCCCAGACCGTTCGCCGCTCGGCCGCGGCCTACGCGCCGCTGATCGCGGCCGAGCGCGCGTCGCTGCCCGACGGGCCGCTCCCCCGCCTGAGCCGATTCGGCCGAGAGGTCGAGCCCGGTCAACGTGAGCTCGCGGAGCCCGGCCGCGGGGTCGAGACCAATCGGGGGGAGCTCACCGATTCCGGCCGCGAGCACTGGACGCCGACGCCCCAGGCGCTGACGGCGCTGGCGCTCTCCGTCGGATCGGCTTCCGCCGAGCGGATCGCGGTGGGCAGCGCGATCGACGCGGGGGGCCTGGTGCCGGACCTGCACCCAGTCAACAGCTGGATCCAGCGGGTCAACGAGGTCGACCCGCTGGAGCTGCTCGAGGTGCAGCTCTGTAACACGACCGCTCCCTTCATCCTGGTGAGCCGGCTGCGCCCGGCGCTGGCCGCCGCGCGGGCCCGGCGCACCTACATCGTCAACGTCTCGGCGATGGAGGGTCAGTTCAGCCGCGGCTACAAGGGCCCCGGGCACCCACACACGAACATGGCCAAGGCCGCGCTGAACATGCTCACGCGCACGAGCGCAGAGGAGCTGTTGAGCGATGGCATCCTGATGACGAGCGTCGACACCGGCTGGATCACCGACGAGCGACCCCACCCGATGCGGATGCGCCTGGCCGAGGACGGCTTCCACGCCCCGCTCGACCTCGTCGACGGCGCCGCGCGCGTGTACGACCCGATCGTCCGCGGTGAGTCCGGGGAGGACATCCACGGGTGCTTCCTGAAGGACTACGAGCCTTCGCCCTGGTAGGCGAGCGGCAGCGATCGTCCTAGCTGTAAGAGCGCGCCAGCTCGACCAGCAGGCGCACGCCGTAGCCGGAGGCGCCCTTGCCGACGTAGGCCCGGCCGAGATCCCAGGCGGAGCCCGCGATGTCGAGGTGCGCCCAGGGGGTCTCGCCGACGAAGTTCGCGAGGAACGCGGCGCCGATGATCGTGCCCGCCTTGCGCGCTTCCGGAGCGTTGTCCAGGTCGCCGTACTTGCCCGCGATCAGCTCGTTGTACTCCTCGTGCAGGGGCAGGCGCCAGACGATCTCGCCGCTGCTCGTGCCCGCCGCGGTGACGCGCTCTGAGAGCTCCTCGTCGTTTGACATCAGCCCTGCGTAGGTCGAGCCGAGCGCGACGATCACCGCGCCCGTGAGCGTGGCCAGGTCGACGATCCGCTCGGCCCCGAGCGAGACGGCGTGGCAGAGGCAGTCGGCCAGCACCAGGCGGCCCTCGGCGTCGGTGTTGTTGACCTCGATCGTCTTCCCGTTCGCGGCCGTCACGATGTCGCCGGGCTTGACCGAACGGTCGCTGGGGAGGTTCTCGGTGGCGCCGACGACCGCCACGATCCGCACTCCCAGCTTCAGCCGGGCGATCGCCGCGACGGCCTCGATCACGGCGGCGCCGCCGGACATGTCGAACTTCATCTCCGCCATCTTCGCCCCCGGCTTGAGCGAGATGCCGCCGCTGTCGAACGTCACGGCCTTGCCGACGAAGGCGATTAAAGGCCCACCCACCGCGCGCGGATCCGATCCAGAGTCCGCCGGAGTCCCATCCCCTTCATACCGCAGGACGATCAGCGCGGGCTCCTGCGCGGACCCTTGAGCGACGGCGGCGAAGGCGCCCATGCCGAGCTTCTCGATACCGGCGCGCCCCTCCACCTCGACGGTCAGGGACTCGATCTCCGCGGCGAGCCCCAGCGCGTACTCGGCGAGCGCCGTCGGGGTCAGGTCGTTGCCGGGCCGGTTCTGCAGGTCGCGCGCCCGGTTGACCGCCTCGGTGACGGTCGCGGCGCGCGCGACGGCGGCCTCGGCCTCATCGCCGCTCACCGGTCCCGCGGCCGGGATCCCGATCAGCAGCCGCTCCAGATGCTTCGGCGTGTCCTCCTCGGCGGCGGGCGAGGACTTGTGCAGGTCGAAGCGATAGTCGGCCAGGATCGTCCCCTGCACGAGCGCTTCCACGATCTCGACAGATCGTTGCTCCTCCACAT
Source organism: Solirubrobacteraceae bacterium (assembly GCA_036511695.1). Taxonomy (GTDB): domain Bacteria; phylum Actinomycetota; class Thermoleophilia; order Solirubrobacterales; family Solirubrobacteraceae; genus Palsa-744. The sequence continues at coordinate 41,534 of DATCBT010000040.1, forward strand.
CGGGCTCGATCGGCGCCTGCCAGCACAGCCGACGGGTCGTCAGCTCACCGGCACGCTCGCGCGCGACGGCGGCCGCGACGCGGGCGCGCTCGGGGGTGAAGTCCTTGCGCGGGCCGAGCCCGACCGTCAGCCAGCGTTTGCCCTCGGCGTGGGTCAGTGCAAGCGCCTTAAACGAGCCCTTGGCCTCGCCGGACTCGACCAGCTTGCCGAGCTCCGCCGGCAGGTCGCCCGCAAGTCGCTCCCCCTCGAATAGGCCAACTGCGACCGTATCGGCGTCTAAGTCGTTCGCGGATTGGGTGGTGGCGGATACCTGCATTGCCTGAGCAAGATATCCGCATCGCTAGCATTGCCGGTCTCTCGTCCTTTTTCCCCGACCCAGGAGCGTCCGCATCCCATGCCCAAGACCGTGATCCTCGGTGCCGCCCGCACCCCCATCGGCAAGATGGGCGGCTCGCTCTCATCGCTGGACGCCACCGAGCTGGGGGGCGTGGCGATCGAGGCGGCGCTGCAGCGCGCCGGGGTCGAGCCCGAGCAGGTCGATCACGTCGTCATGGGCCAGGTGCTGCAGGCCGGCCAGGGGCAGATCCCCTCGCGCCAGGCGCAGATCAAGGGGGGGATCGGCAAGGAGGTCTCCTCGGAGACCATCAACAAGGTCTGCGCCTCCGGCTTGCGTGCGTCGGTGATCATCGACCAGGCGATCCGCGCGGGCGACATGCAGGTCGGTGTTGGCGGCGGCATGGAGTCGATGTCGAGTGCCCCCTACCTGCTGCCGGGCGCGCGCTTCGGCTTTCGCATGGGCGACGTGAAGGCGCTCGACGCGATGGTCCACGACGGGCTGACCAACCCGTTCTCGGGCAAGCAGATGTTCGTCGAGGCGACCGAGATCGGCGACGAGCTGGAGATGACCCGGGCCGACCTCGACCGCTGGGCGCTGCGCTCGCACGAGCTGGCCTTGCAGGCGACCGACGAGGGCAGGCTCGCCGAGGAGATCGTGTCGGTGAGCGTGAAGAACAGAAAGGACCCCGCCCACCCCACCGTCGTTGAGATCGACGAGGCGCCCCGCCGGGGCAGCTCGCTCGAGGCGCTCGCCAAGCTGCCCGGCCTGACGGGCAAGGAGGGTTCGCACACCGCCGGCAACTCCCCCGGGGTCAACGACGCCGGGGGTGCGCTGGTGCTCTCCTCTGAGGAGTGGGCGCGCGCGAACGGCAAGGAGGCACTCGCCGAGATCGTCGCCCACGCGCAGAGCGCCAACGACTTCGCCTATCTGGCGACGACACCCGCGAGCGCCGCCAAGAAGGCGCTGGAGAAGGCCGGCCTGAAGGCGCAGGACATCGACATCTGGGAGATCAACGAGGCCTTCGCCTCGGTCACGCTCAACTCGATCCGGATGCTCGGCATCGACGAGGACCGCGTGAACGTCAACGGCGGCGCGATCGCCCTCGGCCACCCGATCGGCGCCTCCGGCGCGCGCATCCTCGGCGCGCTCGTGTTCGAGCTGCGCCGCCGCGGCGGTGGTCTGGGCTGCGCGGCGATCTGCTCCGGCGGCGGTCAGGGCGACGCGCTGATCCTGCGCGTCTGAACGTTGCCTCGACCATGAGCGCGCCGGCCGGAGGAGAGGACCAAGTCGTGGATCGGCCGGCCGGCGAGAATGGCGACCGCTCGTTGCGCCCGGCGGCGTTCTTCGACCTCGACAAGACGTTGATGGCCGGCTCCTCGGGCATCTTCTTCGCCCGCGCCGCGTACGAGACCGGCATGATCTCGCGGCGCCGTCTCGCGAAGGACGTCTACGAGAACCTGCGCTTCCGGTTGAGAGGCTCGACCGACGACCGCGCCGACGAGGTCAGAAAGCGCGTCGGGGAGATGATCGCGGGCGTGCGCGTGAGGGATCTCCAGCGCCTCTCCCCGCGCGTGCTCGCGGGCGTGCTCCCGCGCCTGTACCCGCAGATGCTCGCGCGCGCCTACGCCCACCAGGACGCGGACGTGCCCGTCTACATCCTCACCGCCGCCTCTCAGGAGATGGCCGACCTGCTCGCCCACGTGCTCGCCTTCGACGGCGGCCTCGGCTCGCGCTCGGAGATCGTCGAGGGCCGCTACACCGGCCGCCCGGCGGGCCCGTTCAACTACCGCGGGGGGAAGGTGCTCTCGATGCGCGAACTGGCCGATCGCGCCGGGATCGACCTCGAGGCCTCCTACGCCTACTCCGACTCCGAGTCCGACCTGCCGATGCTGCGCGCCGTGCGCCACGCGGTGGTCGTGAACCCCGACGCGGAGCTGCGGCGGATCGCCGTGGAGGAGGGCTGGGAGGTGCTCCACCTCGACCGGCTGGGACGCCGCCTGAAGGTGCTCGCCGCCGTCGGCGCGGTCACCGCGCTCGGCGG
>DATCBT010000041.1:0-11313 GCA_036511695.1 Solirubrobacteraceae bacterium
CAGGGCATGTGGATCTGGTACGTGAGCCAGTCCGACGGCGGCAACCTCGCCGCGATCGTCGCCCAGGCGCACGCGGCCGACGTGGCGACGGTGTTCGTGAAGAGCTCCGACGGGTCGTCGAACTACTGGAGCCAGTTCAGCCCCGAACTGGTGGCGCAGCTGCACGCCAACGGGCTGAAAGTGTGCGCCTGGCAGTTCGTCTACGGGACGAACCCCGCCGGCGAGGCGAACCTCGGCGCCGAGGCGGTCGCCAACGGGGCCGACTGCCTCCTGATCGACGCCGAGGGCGAATACGAAGGGCGCTACGGCGCGGCCCAGACCTACATCGCCGACCTGCGCGCCAAGATCGGGCCCTCCTACCCCCTTGGGCTGGCGTCGTTCCCCTATGTCTACGACCACAGCTCCTTCCCCTACTCCGTCTTCCTCGGGCCGAACGGGGCGCAGTTCAACGCGCCCCAGATGTACTGGAAGGACATCGGCAACTCGGTCGACACCGCCTACGCGAACACCTACATCTCAAACCGGGTCTACGGCCGCCCGATCTTCCCGCTCGGCCAGACCTACAACCACCCCTCCGGCGCCGAACTCGTGCGCTTCCGTGAGGAGGCCGTCGACTACGGTGCGAGCGGCCTGTCGTGGTGGGACTGGCAGGAAACACCTGGCAGTGGCTGGACGGCGTTGGCCGAACCGCTGGCGCCGCTGACCAGCGTCACCCCGAACCCCGGCTACACCGAACTGACGCAGGGCAACCGCGGCGACCCGGTGCTGTGGATGCAGGAGCACCTCGCCACCGCGATTGCGGGCCAGGCGACGACGGGCATCTTCGACGCGACCACCGCCGCCAACCTCGCCGCGTTCCAGTCCGCGCACGCGATCGCGCCCACCGGCAAGACCGAAGCCGCCACGTGGGCCGCGCTGCTGGCCCTCCCGCCGGTTGCAGTCAACTGGACCGGCGGGGGACCGTCTGGCGCGTGATAGCCGGCGCGACGCGGCGTCCTCGGTCGCTTGCGTGCGTAGCACGCCACGCTCCCTGCGTCCTTGCCTCGCTTGGCTCTCACGCGCCAGAGGCGCTGGATGATCTAGACGCGCTGAATCAACGTTCCGGTGCCGAGGCCGCCGCCGCAGCACATGGTCACGAAGCCGATCTCCTTGTCGGAGCGCTCGAGCTCGTGCAGGAGCGTTGTGATCAGCCGCGCGCCGGTGGAGCCGAGGGGGTGACCCAGGGCCATCGCGCCGCCGTTGACGTTCACGCGGTCCATGTCCGGGTTGTGCTCACGCCGCCAGGCCGCGATCACGGGCGCGAAGGCCTCGTTGATCTCGATCAGGTCGATGTCGTCGATCTTCATGCCGTTGCGATCGAGGATCTTGCGCGTCGCCGGGATCGGCCCCTCGAGCATTTTCACCGGGTCACAGCCCACGGTCGTCTGATCGACGATCCGCGCGCGGGCGGTCAGCCCGAGCGCCTTGGCCTTCTCGGCGCTCATCAGCAGCACGGCCGCCGCGCCGTCGGAGATCTGCGAGGCGTTGCCGGCGGTGATCTTGCCGTCCGGCTTGAACGCCGGCTTAAGCTGCGACAGCGTCTCCAGATCGGTGCCCGGGCGGATGCCCTGGTCGGTCACGAGCTCCTGGCCGTCGACCGTCATCGGCACGATCTCGCGCTCGAAGCGGCCCTCTTGCGTGGCCTGGTGGGCCAGCCGGTGCGAGCGCACCGCCAGCTCGTCGAGCTCGGAGCGGGAGATCTCCCACTGGTCGGCGATCATCTCGGCGCCGAGTCCCTGCCCGATGATGTTGTGCTTGGCCATCAGCTCCGGCGTGAAGGCGAAGCCGAAGTCCTCCTGCGTCTTCATCCCCGCCGCGAACGGCAGGTGGCCCATGTGCTCCACGCCCGAGCCGATCATCGCGTCATGCACGCCCGCCGCGATCAGCGCCGCGGAGAAGTTGACCGCCTGCTGGGCCGAGCCGCACTGGCGGTCGACCGTCGTGCCGGGGGTCTCGATCGGCAGGCCCTCCTGCAGCCAGGCGTTGCGCGCGATGTTGAAGCCCTGCTCGCCGAACTGCTGCACACAGCCCGCGATCACGTCCTCGACCTCAGCCGCGTCGATGCCGGCGCGCTCGATCACCTCCCCGTAGACCTTGCCCAAAAGCGCGTTCGGATGGGTGTCCTTGTAGTAGCCCTTCTCCTTGTGCCCACGGCCGATCGGCGTGCGCACTGCCTCGACGATCACGACCTCGCGGCCCTCTGCTTGCCTCATGGTGGAAGTCCTCCTACGATCTGTTGCCCGGGAATGGTGGAGTTGAGAGGAACCCGCGCGCTTCTGGAAGATTCGGAGCGCTTCTGGAAGATGCCCGGCTCCTACACCCCTTACTCTATCGCGTCACACGTCCTAGATTGACTAGTCAGTCAATCGCCCTGTGATCGCCTTCCCGACCGACGCGCGGAACCATGATCCCCCCAGACACGATCGCCCCAGAGAGCAAAGAGCACAGCCAAAGACGAGAGGAAGGCGCAGCGTGGACGAACGCCTCGCGATAGTCGGCAGCGGCTCGATCGCCTGCGGTCTGAGCGCCACCGCGGCCCGCCACGGGGGTGGGTCGGGTCCGGTGCTTCTGCTCGTCCGCTCGCAGGCGGCGGCCGAGCGCGCGCGCATCGCGATCGAGCGAACCCTCAGCCGCCTGAACGCCGAGGTGGATCCGGAGCGCGTTCGGATCACGACCGAGCCGGGAGCGCTCGCCGAGGCCACGTTCGTCGTGGAGGCGGTGATCGAGGACCACGCCGTCAAGGCCGGGCTGCTCGCGCAGCTCGACGCGATCCTCGACCCCAAGGCGATCCTCGCCACGACCACCTCATCGCTCTCGATCGAGCGGCTCGCGCAGGCAAGTGGGCGGCCGGCGAAATTCCTCGGATTGCACGTGTTCAACCCGGTCACGAAGATGCGGCTCGTCGAGCTGGTCTTCCCGCGCACAGCCGGCGAGGACACACGCCGACGAGCGCTCGCCCTATGCGAGACCTTCGAGAAGACACCCGTAGAGGTCCCCGATATGCCCGGGTTCGTGGTCAACCGCCTGCTCTTCCCCTATCTCTTCAGCGCGGTTCGCCTGCTCGAAGAGACCGGCATGGACCCCGCCGACGTGGACACCTGCATGCGACTCGGCGCCGGACACCCGCTGGGCCCACTGGCGCTGCTCGACCTGATCGGGCTCGACGTCGCGATCGCGATCGGCGAGACGATCGGCGAGACGATCCCGCCCCGCATCGAGCAGCTGGTCGCCGACGGCGCCCTGGGGCGCAAGCGCCGGCGTGGGTTCCACGTCTCCTGAAACCGGCTTTCGGCGCGTGTTGAGAGGGAACGCCGATGCGTCGGAGGGGAGGTTTCTGCGCATCCTTATGCGCCCTTCGTGAGAATTTATCTCGCCTGAGCAGGCTTTTAGCTGGCCTTCATGCAACTGGCGATACTGGTAGCTGCGACGCAGTAAGTCGCACGCACACCCGCCTCCTCCCAGTGCACACGCTCCGGCCCGCTCCCCCCGCGGGCCGGACGTGTGTCTGGGCTCTTTGCCTCCCGCGGGCCGGACGTGTGTCTGGGCTCTTCGTGTCCGGGTTGCTGTTTTGGTCTTACACGTCCAGCCCCTCGCGCGGCGACACGGAACGGCGTTCGCGGATGCGCACCGCCTCGATGCGGTTCTCGCGCACCGACTCCACCCGGATTGAGAAGCCATCCGCATTGACCGTGTCACCGCGCTGGGGTAGACGTCCGAGCTCCGCGAAGACGAAACCCCCGACGGAGTTGTACGCGTCGCTGTCGACCGGCAGATTCAGGCCATAGTCGGCCAGATCGGTCACCGCCACATGACCGCGTACGAACCAGTCGCCGTTGGCGAGCTGACGGACCTCGCCGGCGGCGGGGTCGGTTTCGTCTGTGATCTCGCCCACGACCTCCTCGATGATGTCCTCGACCGTCACGATCCCCACCACCCGGCCGTACTCGTCCACCACCACCGCGAGCGAGGTGCGCTGACGCTGCAGGTCCGCGAGCAGATCGTCAAGCGGCTTGGTCTCGGGCACGATCGGAGCGTCGTGCACGAGCGGCTCGAGCGTCGCATGTGAGCCCTTCTCCATCAGCATGCGAGCCAGCGAGTTGGCGTGCACCAGGCCGCGCACCCGATCGCGATTCTCCTCCTCGGTGACGACCAGCCGTGTGTGGCCGGTCGAGATGCAGAGCTTCAGCGCCGTCTCCACGTCCTGGGATACGTCGACCGTGATCACCGCCGGAATCGGGGTCATCACCTGACGGGCCTCCTGCTCGTGCAGGTGGAAGACGCCCGTCAGCATCCCCGCCTCGCCCGGGTCGATCTGCCCGCCGGCGTGTGACTCGGCGATCAAACGCTTGAGCTCATCCGGCGAGCCCCCCTCCTGCGCGCGGGTCATGTCGACGCCGAGCATTCGCAGGATGCGGGTGGAGAGGGCCGTCAGCAGGACGATCACCGGGTGAAAGAGAACCCTGAACCCCTGCAGGGGGCGCGCCACACGGCGCGCCACAGCCTCCGCGCGATCGATCGCATAGAACTTGGGGACCATCTCGCCGGCCACCAGCTGGACGGCGGTGACGATCAGATAGGCGAGCACCACCGAGATCGCCACAGACACGCCATGGCTGATGGTGGCGCCGAACGCTTCCTTCAGGATCTCGGCGAGGGCCGGCGCGCCCAGGGCGCCGATCGCGATCGAGGTCATCGTCACGCCGATCTGGACGGCCGAGATGTAATCGTTGATGCTCTCCAGCTGCTTTAGCGCCAGCGCCGCACCCCGTGCTCCCTCCTCGCGCATCACTTCCAGGCGCGCCCGGCGCGAGCGCACCAGCGCGTACTCGGCGATCACGAAGAACGCGTTGACCGCCACCAGGGCGATCGCGAAAATGAGCTTCAGGCCGTTCACGCGAGCAGGTCGATGCGCGCCGCCAACTCGAAGTCCGCCTCGGTCAGGCCACCTTCCGAGTGCGTCGAGAGCTCCAACCGCACCTTGTTCCAGCCGTGCACGAGGATGTCCGGGTGATGGTTGGCCGCCTCGGCGACCGCAGCCACGCGATTGACGAACGCGATCGCCGCCGCAAAGTCCGCAAGCGCCCACTCGCGCACGATCGCCCGCCCGTCACGGCGCCATTCGCCGTGCGCGAGACGTTCTTCGACTTCCTGGTCGCTCAGCACGGTCATCCGGATAGGGTAAGCCCTCCAGGCGATGCCACCGTCGACCGGGCCCTGGGGCGAGGAGCCGTCGCTCGATCTCGTTCTTGCTGAGCACCCATCCGCCCGCGGTTCACTGACCGGGTTCGAGGAGTTGCACCGGAGGCGCCGGTTCATTGACCGCGGTCGCATTCGAGACGAAGATCGATCCGGCAAACGCCGCGACCCCGATCGCCGCACAACCGGCCAGCGCCAGCGCCTGCGCGCGGTAGCGCGCGCCGAGCTGGAGCAGGAGCGCCGCCGCCGTGCCGCCGATCAGACCGCCGACGTGCCCGCCCCAGGAGATGCCGGGGAGCGTGAAACTGATGATCAGATTGAGCAGGATCAGCCCGCCGACGCCGCTCTGCATGATCGGGATCTGACGGGCCCTCATCTCGACTGCCGCCGCCCCCATCACCCCGAACACAGCGCCCGAGGCGCCGACCGTGGGCGAGTGGGGCGTGACGAGCAGCGCGCCGAAGGAGCCCGTCAGCAGCGAGACCGCGTAGATCGTCCCGAACCGCAGACGCCCCAGCGCCGGCTCCAGCATCTGGCCGAGGATGTACAGGACGTACATGTTGAAGCCGATGTGAATGATGTTCTCGTGCAGGAAGCCGCTGGTGACGATCCGCCACCACTGGCCATGGGCGACGCCCAACGTGGGGAGTCCGTGGAAGCTCCCCAGCAGGGCGCCTTCTTCGTAGATCTTGCTCGTCGGCTGACCGCTCAACGTGATGTTGCCCTCCGCCAGGAAGGCGACGACATTGATCACGATCAGCGCGATCGTGACCTCGGGCCGGCGAGGAGTGCCACGCAGAGTCTTGACCGGCGTCCGCTCGCGCGAGCACTCCGGGCAGCGCATTCCCACCGGGGTGGTGGTCATGCAGTCGGGACAGATCGGCCGCCCGCAGTTCGAGCACGAGACCCCCGTCTCACGCGAGGGGTGGCGATAGCAGGTGGCCATGTCCGGGCAAATAGCCTATCTCGGCGCCGGGCGACTGCACGGAGCCTCCTCTTCCAGGCTTCTGCCCCGGCTCTACGCCGAGGCGGCGTCAGCGCTCGCCGAGCAGCTTGCGCGTCTCGCGGCCGAGGTCGCGGACGGTGCGCTCGGCCGTCTCACGTGCGCCGTTGAGACCACCGGGCGAGCTGTGCGCGCGCCGGCGGGCGCGTAGGAGCACCAGCGCGACCCCCGCGCCACTGCCCACCACGAGCGCGGCCGCCGGGCGCGCCCAGTTGCGCGGGTCGCGCATCGCCGAGAGCTCCCATGCCTCGAGCTCATCGGCAGCCATCTCGGTGATGCTCGTGAGCGTGCTCTCCAGGCGCAGGGCCAGATCCTCGGGCGGCTCGACCGGCGCGAGCGCTTCACGCAGCAGCCCCTCGAAATTGGGTAGCGCCTCACTCATCGGGTAACAGCCCCTCGAAGTCTCCCAGCGCCTCACTCATCGGAGTCTTTCCCACCGCCTTACTCATCGGAGTCTTTCCCAGCGCCTCACGCATCGGAGTCCTCCTCGCCCGGGTCGCTGACGAGCCCCTCGAGCTGCTTGACGGCGCGGTGGATGAGGACCTTCGTGGCGCCGTCGGAGCGCCCGAGCGTCCGCGCGATCTCGCGGTTGTCCATGCCGAGCGCAAAGCGCATGATCAGCGCCTCGCGTCGATCGTCCGGCAACCGGCGCACTCCCTGCAGGACCCGGGTCAGCTCCTCGCGCCCCTCCACCAGCTGCTCGGTCGTGTGCGGCGCCGCGAGCGTGCCGGCCTCGTCGATCGGCGTCGCCGGCTTGCGCGAGCGGTCGCGGTAGAGGTTGGCGGCGAGGTTGTGCGCGATGCGGATCAACCAGGGGCGCAGCGGACGTCCGCGCGATTCGCGCTGCGCGCGCTCGAAATGGCGGTAGGCCTGAAGAAACGTCTGCTCGGTCAGATCCTCGGCGTCGTGATGGTTGCCGACGCGGTAGTAGGCGTAGCTGTAGACGTCGCGCAGATGCGCGCGGTAGAGATCGGAGAACTCCCGATCGAGCTGCTCCTTGGACTTCTCGCTGACTTGCTCGCTCACTCATCGCACACTACCCGTGCACCGCACCGGTCGGGCGACGCTCACGCGGCATGAGGCAGCTCGCCCGGCGCCGATTGGGCGACGCTCAGGCAGCATGAGACAGCTCGCGCGTGGAGGCCTCTTCGGAGACCTGTGGGCAGGGAGCCTTGGCGCCGCCAAGCCAATCCCACTGCAGGGAGATGCACGCCCAGATGCGCTCGGTGACAGCCGCCGCGAGCGCGGGCGAGGCCTGCTCGACCGTCGGGAAGCGGAGTGCGCAACCCGCGCGCAGGCGCACCTTGCGCGGGCGCACGCGCCAGCCGCGACGGACGTCCTCGGTGCCGATCACCGCGATCGGCACGACCGGCGCGCCGGTCTCGAGCGCCAGGCGACCGACCCCACGCCGCGGCTCAGCGAGCGGCCCGGGGCGCACGCGGGTCCCCTCGGGAAAGAGCACCACGCAGTCGCCCCGCTCGAGGATCGCGCGAGCGGTCTCCATCGCCTCGCTGTCGCCGGCGCCGCGATCCACGGGAAAGGCGCCAAGGCAGTTCAGCACCCACGCCTGCCAGCGCTTCTCGAACAGCTCGCGCTTGGCCATGTAGTAGACCGGACGGCGCGCGAGCGCGCCGATCACGAAGGGGTCGAGGAAGCTGCGATGGTTGGACGCCAGCAGCAGCGGGCCGGTGCGCGGCAGGTGCTCGCGGCCGATGCGCGCGAGGCGGAAGTAGACGAGGAAGAACGGCACGAGAATCGCCCGCAGCGTCCAGTAGAGGATCGGGTTCACGCCGCTCCTCAGAGCGTGCTCGCGAAAACCACTCATGCTTGCCGCCCGCTCGCCCGTCTCGGCGGCCTCGGCTCGCTCGATCTGCAGATGATCCATACGCTTGGGATACACCGCGCGCGCGGGCCCCGTTACAGTTGACCGACGATGGAAATCGATTACGGTAAAACGCTCCGGGGAGCGATCGCCGGCGCCCTGGCCGCCGGCGTGTGGGCGGCGCAGATGCCGCTCGACAAGCGCGCCTTCGAATCGGACTTCGACGACGTCGCCCTGCTCGGCAAGGCGCTCACGCGCGGATGGGCCTGGCCGCTGGCCGGCTGGGCCCTGCACCTGCAGAACGGTGCGCTGTTCGGCGCCGCATACGCCAACCTCGCGCCGCGCCTGCCGTTGCCCTCATGGGCGCGCGGACCGGTGGTCGCCAGCGCGGAGAACGTCCTCACCTGGCCGCTGACGGCCCTCACCGACCGCCTGCACCCGGCGCGCAAGGAACTGCCGGCCCTGCGTACGAGCCCCCGCGCCTTCGCCCAGTCCGCCTGGCGGCACCTGCTGTTCGGCGTGCTGTTGGGCGAGTTCGAGCGGCGCCTGAACGCCCAAGAGCCGGTTGTGGCGCCGGACTACACGCCCGTCGCCTCCAGCAACGGCCACGGTACGCTCAAGCACGCGATCGCACTCGCGCCGGAGTAGCTCAGCTGTAGAGCGCCTGTCCACTGTTCGCGCGTGGCGAGCGACGCTCCTTCCAGCTCCCGGGCGAACGACGGAGGCGAACGGGGCGGGCATCGTCGGCGTTCCCGGACGGTCTCACGTAGGATGCCTGGCGAGTGGTTCAGGAGACCGTTATCGAGGGATCTGGCCATCTGGTAGGGATCGGCGCTGAGGCCCCGCGATGACGATCGCCGTCTTGGCCGGGACGGGCTTCCTCACGACGCTCGCGGTTGTGCTGGCGTGGGCGGGCGTGTCGAAGATCCGGCATCCAGAGCCGGTGCGGCGTGCGCTGGTGGCGCTGGGAGCGCCCGCGACGGCTGGGCCGGCCCGCGTGTTGGCGGCGGCCGAGCTGGGGATCGCCGTGTTGGCGCTTATCGTGCCGGGCGGGGTGTCGGGCATCGTCCTGGCGGGTTTCTTCGCGTGCTTGGCGCTCGCGGCCTGGCTGCTCGCGCGGAAGGGCCACGACGAGGGCTGCGGCTGTTTCGGGGAGTGGCAGGACCGGCCGCCGGGCCGCGCGCACGTCGTCGTGAACTTGGTGGCGGCCGCCGGTGCCGCCGTGGTGGCGCTCGGGTCACCGCCGAGCCTGATCGAACTTGTGCGAACCGAGCCCGGCGCAGCGGTCGTCGTGCTGGCGGTGGCGTGCGCCGGGACCATGATCTGGAGGCTTGTGTTCACCGACGGCGAAACTCCGACGGCTGCCCCGGCGAGTGAACGTCTGGTGGGTGCTGCGGCGGGGTTTCTCGAGGAGCACATCTCGCGGCGCTCGGCGCTCGTACGGATCGCAGTGGCGGGCTCAGCGTTCTGCATCGCGCCGGTGCGCTACCTGCTCTACCCCGGTTCGGCGCTTGCGGTAATCGTTCCGTCCAGCTGTAGTGGCGGGGAGTGCACCGACGGCTACACCGCATTCTGCTGTGAGATCAACAATGGTCTCAACCAGTGTCCGTCGGGGACGTTTCCCGGGGGCTGGTGGATGTGCACCGACTACCGTGGTCGCCAGCTGTGCGCCAGCCAGGGCGTGCGCTACTACGTGGACTGCAACGCGATCCCCGGACGTCCCTTCCCGGGTGGATGCACGTGCGCGAACAACAGCTGCGCCAACCGCCGTGTGAACTGCAACGTCTTCCGCTACGGCCAGTGCAACACGCACATCGCGGGCACCACCGCGGTCGTCTGCCGGATGGTGACCTGCCAGAACCCCGGTTCGATACCCGCGCTCAACTGCAGCTCCTCGGTGGCTGTCGACGATGCGGTCTGCGCCCACGAGGCGCCATGCTTGCAGGCGCCCGCACTCGAGCTCGCCGGCGCCGGGGGTGTCTGAGCGATGACGACCGTCGGTCGCCTGGCACGCCAGGGCTTGCTGCTGTCGAGGCTCTTGATTCTCGGAGGCGCGCTCGCGCTCACGATGGCGCTCCTACCATTCGCCTCGGCAAGCAGTTCGGCCACGTCGCATGCGACGTGGCCAGCAGGGCCGCATGCGGCCCTGCTCGGACCCGCACATGTGCGGGTCCGCCGGTTGGCGCATGCGCCAACCGGAAGACATCCCCTCAGACCTTCCGCACCGCTGCCGGTGCGCTATCGGGCGATCGGCTGCGTACGGACCGGGCCCGCAGTCGCCTACAGCCACGGTCCCCGACGCAAGGAGGTGGCGCTCAGCTTCGACGACGGTCCGTTTCCGCTGACGCCAAGCTTCGTGCGGATGCTGAAGGCCAACCGCGCGGTGGCGACCTTCTTCACGATCGGCGAGCAGGTCACCGCGCGCTACCAGGCCACGCTGCACGAAGAGCTGCGCAACGGTGACGCGCTCGGCGACCACACCTACACGCATCCGGATCTCGTCACAGCCGGCGGTGTGCAAAGTCAACTGCAGCGCACGATCGGAGCGATTCGCGGCCAGTCCGGCTACACCCCATGCCTGTTCCGCCCTCCCTACGGCGACTACGACAGCTCTGTCCTGCGCACCGCGGCATCGCTCCACCTGACCACGATCATGTGGGAAGTCGACCCCAGCGACTACACCCTCCCCGGCGTCTCCGCGATCGAGCAGCGCGTGCTCGCTCAGGTCAGGCCAGGCTCAATTGTGCTCTCACATGACGGCGGCGGCCCCCGCGGGCAGACACTCGCCGCCTACCCCGACATCATCCGGACGCTGCGCGCCCGCGGCTACCGCTTCGTCACTGTCCCCGAACTGCTCGGCTTCCACACGATCTACCGCAAGTGCGTGCGCGACTGCGAAAACGCGGCGATAACCGGGCGGCCACCGGCCGGGTCAATCATCGAGCGTGGCTCCTAGACCGGGTCCACAGCCGACGTCGAGACTGTCCCCAGCGACTACGCGGCGGTCAGCAGCCAGATGGTCAGCGGCTCGCCTGTGAAGCTCGTCTCCTTGAGCGAGCGCACGACGTACGTGTGCGCCCCGATCTGCGTGCATCCAGACAGCGGCAGCGACACCTCGCGGGTTTAGCCGGGTGAAATGTTCTTAGGGTTCGGCGAGTAGCGACGCCGTCCCGGGGACGCTTCCGAGCGAGACGAGTCGTGCCGGCGCCCCAGGCCTGTGCTTGAGATAGCCGTCGAAGAACGCGATCGTCAC
>DATCBT010000042.1:0-28074 GCA_036511695.1 Solirubrobacteraceae bacterium
GGGTGCCGCGGTGGTCTGGGTCGGCACAGGGCAGCCCAAGCAGGAGCTGTGGATGGCCCGGATGCGACCGCGCCTCGCGGCGCCGCTGCTCGTCGGGGTCGGAGCCGCGTTCGACTTCCACGCCGGCCTGGTTCCCCAGGCACCGGCCTGGATGCAGCGCAACGGCCTCGAGTGGAGCTACCGCCTGGCGCGCGAGCCGCGGCGCCTGTGGCGACGCTACGCCCGCTACAACCCCCGTTTCGTGGCCGGCTTCGCGCGTCAGTACCTGCGCGAGCGCCGCTCATAGGGCGAGGCCGTCGCCGGCTTCGCGCGTCAGTACCTGCGCGAGCGCCGTTCATAGGGCGAGGCCGTCGCTAACCTCTTGACCTCGATGCCCGCCCTGGAAACGACCGCCGACGTCTCCGTGATCGGCCTCGGCCGCGTCGGCCTGCCCCTGGCGCTGTCGTTTGCCGACCGCGGCCTGAGGGTGGTCGGGGTCGACAACGACCCCGCTCGCCTGGCGGCCGTGCGCGACGGGAGGATGCCCTTTCAGGAGGCCGGCGCGCAGGATCTGCTCGACCGGGTGACGGCCGGCGCGGACGGGACTCCCCGGGCGGACGGGACCTCCCCGGGGGACGGGATCGGCTCGCTGGAGCTCTCCGAGCGCGTCGCCGACGCCGCCCGCGCGCGCCAGATCGTGATCACGCTGGGGACGCCGTCGTTCTCGCACATCGAGATCGACATGCGCGACATCCGCTCGGCGCTCGATGACCTGCTGGGGGTGCTCGCGCCGGGGCACTCGCTGATCCTGCGCTCGACCGTCGCACCGGGAACGACCGCGTTCGTGGCCGGCTATCTGGCCAAGCACCGCGGCTTTCAGATTGGCGAAGACGTGTTCGTGGCGCACGTGCCCGAGCGGATCGCCGCCGGGCGCTTTCTCGAGGAGATCGACACGCTGCCGTGCATCGTCGGCGGCGTCGGCGCGCGCTCGGGCGAGGTCGCCGCGGAGCTGTTCGCGACCTTCGGCGCCCCGATCGTGCAGACCACCCCCGTGCAGGCCGAGCTGGCGAAGATCTGGGCGAACATCCTGCGCTACACCAACTTCGCGCTGCCGAACCTGCTGATGATGGACTGCGAGCGCCACGAGGCGAACGTGTTCGACGTGATCGACCTGATCAACCGCGACTACCCGCGCGGCGGGATCGCCCAGCCCGGGCTGACCGCGGGGACGTGCCTGCGCAAGGACTTCGCCTTCTCCGAGGAGCGCTCGCACGCGCCCGGGATGCTGCTGGCGGTCTCGCGCGTGAACGAGTCGGTGCCGCTGTTCCTGGTCGAGGGGATCGAGCGCCGACTGGGCTCGCTCTCGGGCCGCAAGGTGGCCGTGCTCGGGCTGGCGTTCAAGGCCGACACCGACGACGAGCGCGACTCGCTCGCGCACAAGCTCGTCCGCTTGCTCGAGCGCGAGCTGGCCGACGTGGTCGTGCACGACCCGCACGTGCCAACGCCGACGGCCTCTTTGGAGGAGGCGATCGACGGCGCCGACGCGGTCGTCGTGGCCGCCGACCATTCCGAGTTCCGCGATCGGGGAACGCTCGCGGCGATCGCCGAACGGGCGGGCGGGGACTGCCTGGTGGTGGACCCCTGGGACTGCTGGGGCGCAGGCCAGGTATTCGCCTACGCCTCCGAGCTGGCCACCCTTAGCGCGACGAACGCATGAGCCGGGTACTTGTCACGGTCGGCGCCGCGCGCTCGGAGGCGAGTCAGGAGGACCGAAGCCGGGAGACGCACGCCTCCGGCGAGCATCCCCGTTTCGGCCAGCCCCCGCGGCCGACGGACCGGACAGACCCGCGCGGACGATCCCAAAGCAACACCCCCCAACTGCCATGAGCCGTGTCTTGGTCACCGGCGGCGCGGGCACGATCGGCGCGGCGGTCGTCAGGCGCCTGCTGGCCGATCCGGCATATGAGGTGCGGGTCTCCGACCAGCGCTCGGCGCCGCAGTGGATGCGGGAGGGCTGCGAGGTCCACACCGGCGACCTGCGCGTCCTGAGCGAGGCCAAGACGGCGATCGACGGCTGCACGCACGTGATCCATCTGGCGGCGATCGTCGGCGGCATCGCGAACTTCCACCGCCTGCCGCACACGCTGACCGAGGTCAACAACGCGCTCTACAACGCGGTGATCAGGGCCGCCTTGGACGAGCAGGTGGAGCGCTTCACCTATGTCTCCTCCTCGATGGTGTTCGAGCGGGCAACCGAGTTTCCGACGACCGAGGCGCACATGCCGGACTGCCCGACGCCGGAGTCCGCCTACGGCTTCTCGAAGCTGACGGGCGAGGTCTACTGCCGCGCCGCCCACGACGAGCACGGCCTGCGGTACACGATCTGCCGACCGTTCAACGCCTACGGCCCGGGCGAGGCGCCCGATCCCGAACCCGGGATCGCCCATGCCGTGCCGGACCTGATCGCAAAGGTCCTCGCCGGGCAGCGCCCGCTGCAGATCTTCGGCTCGGGCGAGCAGACGAGAACGCTGACACACGTGGACGACATCGCCGACGGGGTGGTCACCGCGATGAGCTCGCCCGCGGGCCTGAACGAGGACTTCAACATCTCCGCCGCGCGCGAGCTGACCGTCGCCGAGATCGCGCGGATCGTGTGGGTGGCCTGCGGCGAGGACCCCGCGGACTTCGCGCTGGAGCATCTGCCGAGCTTCGCCGTCGACGTCCCCCGCCGCTGGCCATCGGTTGAGAAGGCGCGCGCGCTGCTCGGCTGGCAGGCGCGGATCGAGGTCGAGGACGGGATCGCCGCGACTGTGGAGTGGATCCGGGAACGCGGCTCGATAGGGTCCGCGGCATGACAAAGAACGCGGCTCGATAGGGTCCCCGGCATGACAAACCCTCCTTCCGCGCTCGTCACCGGGATCACCGGCCAGGACGGCTCCTACCTGGCTGAGCTGCTGCTCGAGAAGGGGTATCAGGTGCACGGTATGGTGCGCCGCGCCTCGACCGAGAAGTTCGACCGGATCGAGCACCTGCGCGATCGAATCACCCTGCACCAGGGCGACCTGCTCGACCAGCGCTCGCTCGTCGACACGCTGCGCGCCGCCAAGCCGGCCGAGATCTACAACCTCGCCGCGATGTCGTTCGTGGCGGTCTCCTGGCTGCAGCCGACGCTCACCGCCGAGTTCACCGGCGTCGGCGTTACACGCATGCTCGAGGCGATGCGCGAAGTCTGCCCCGAGGCGCGCTTCTACCAGGCCTCCTCCTCGGAGATGTTCGGCAAGGTGCTCGAGGTCCCCCAGACCGAGACGACCCCCTTCTACCCGCGCTCGCCTTACGGCGTGGCCAAGGCGTATGGGCATTTTATTACCGTTAATTATCGCGAGTCATACGACCTGCACGCGACAAGTGGAATCCTCTTCAACCACGAGAGCCCCCGTCGTGGCCTGGAGTTCGTCACGCGCAAGATCACCTGGCACGCCGCCGCGATCAAGCACGGGCTGACCAAGGAGCTGCGCCTCGGCAACCTCGACGCCGAACGCGACTGGGGCTACGCGAAGGACTACGTCGAAGCGATGTGGCTGATGCTCCAGCGGGATACACCCGAGGACTACGTGATCGCCACGGGCAAGGCCAACTCGGTGCGCGAGTGCTGCGAGGTGGCGTTTGACGAGGCCGGCCTGGGCGACTTCGAACAGTACGTGACGATCGACCCCGCGTTCGTGCGCCCGGCCGAGGTCGACCACCTGATCGGCAACCCCGCGAAGGCCGAGCGCGACCTCGGCTGGAAGCCGCGGACCTCCTTCGAGGAGCTGATCCGGCTGATGACCCGCTCGGATCTACAGCTGCTCAAGCCGAATTGATCGCAAGGGATTTTTTATGGGATGCGAGGAAGGAAATAGCTTCGTCGGACCCTGTAGAAACCGGCCTCGATTGCCTGTGTCGTCTGATTTTTGCGTGACCGCTTGATACCACTGTTCGACACCTCCACGGCGCTGGCTCCGCTGCGCGAGGAGCTGCGCGCGGCGGTCGCAGGGGTGCTCGACTCCGAGCGCTACATCCTCGGGCCCGAGGTCGAGGCGTTCGAGCACGAGTTCGCCGCCTATTGCGGCGCCGAGCACGCCGTCGCGGTGGCCAACGGCACCGAGGCGATCACGATCGCATTGCGCGCGCTCGGCGTCGGCCCCGGCGACGAGGTCGTGGTGCCCTCGTTCACGTTTTACGCCTCCGCCGAGGCGATCCCCCCGACCGGGGCGACGCCGGTGTTCTGCGACATCGACCCGGATACGTACTGCGTGACCGCCGAGACGGTCCGCGCGGCGCTCACCCCGCGCACGAAGGCCGTGATCGCCGTGCACCTGTTCGGCAACGTCGCTCAGGTCGCCGCGATCGAAGCGCTCGGCGTCCCCGTGCTCGAGGATGCCGCCCAGGCCGCCGGCTCGCGCTCGACCGCCGGGCGCCCCGGCGCGCTGGGGGCAGCAGCGACCTTCTCGTTCTTCCCCTCGAAGAACCTCGGGTGCTTCGGCGACGGGGGCATGATCACGACCTCCGATCAAGCGGTCGCCGAGCGCGCGCGCACCTTGCGATTTCACGGCTCCCACGACAAGGTCACCTACGAGCTCCTCGGCTACAACTCGCGCCTGGACGAGCTGCAGGCGGCGATTCTGCGCGTGCAGCTGCCCCACCTCGACGGCTGGGCCGACGGCCGCCGGGCGGCCGGGCGGCACTACGAGGAGGCCGGCCTCGGCGAGCTCGTCAAGCTGCCGCGCCCCGTCGACGGAGCCTCGCCCGCCTGGCATCTGTACGTCGTCAGCCACCCCGAGGTGCAACGGCTGGAAAGCGCGCTGAGCGCCGCCGAGGTCGGCCACAAGGCCTATTACCGCACGCCCGTCCACCGCCAGGCCGCGATGCGCGAGTGGGGCGCCGGGGTCGAGCTGCCGGCCACCGAGCAGGCCGCCCGCACGCATCTGGCGATCCCGCTGAGCCCGGTGCTGACGCGCAAGCAGGTGGACGAGGTCGTGGCGGCGAGCACCTTATCTATGTAAAGCGTTTGCTACGCCAGCTTGGCGGTGAATGACACCTTGCCGGAGCACTTGAGTGGTTCGGACTGGGTCGAGAGTAATGGGTACGTTAGGCTCTCTTCGAAATAACCGCTGGCGGTGCCATTCTTCTTGAAGGCGATCGAGAACACCGACTGTCCAGTTACATTGAGCGGTGACTGGCCGGAGGCTCCTAGGTCAGCTTGAGCCAGTAGCATTTCCGCAAGTGAACCCTTCGTCGACATCTCGTTTACTGGCCGCTTTGCTCTGCTCGCTCGCTTTGGTGGGGTTGGCGCTCGCAGGCCCGGCCGAGTCGCGCGCTCCGAGGGCGCACGTCGCGGAGGCCAGCCATGCCGGCTGGCCTGCGATCACGGGTATGACTCTGATGAACAAGCGCGACCAGAACCGGCCGCTCGACGGCCGTCCGGGCCACGACCCCTTCGACGGGGCCGACCCGAGCTACTCCTGCGACGGTCTGCACAGCTACACACGCTGCGGCGGCGGCACGTTCTTCATGGGCAACGGGCCGGATGTGCCCACCCGCTGCCATGAAGTGATCCCAGGAGCCTCGCCCTGCCCGTACGAATACACGCCGGGGAACCTCGTGCCCGAAGGCATCGGGCACAGCCTACTGCTCGGCGACAACGGCAACGACACGATCCACGCCGGCCCAGCGGGCGATGTGATCTGGGGCGACTACAAGCCCTCTGGACAGCCAGAAAGCCAAATCGACCACCTCTACGGTGGGCCGGGTAATGACTGGATCTACTCAAGCCACGGCCCCAACTACATCTGGACGGGGGCGGGCGAGGACCATGTCCTGCTGGTCTACGGCCACGGGGTCGTACACTGCAACGGGCCCGGGCACAAGACGATCGTCCTGCCCAAGCTGCCCCAAAACCGTCACTACCAGCTGATCGGCTGCAGCGACGCGACGATCATCCCCTACGCCGTGTAGCGATCCGGCCGCGAACATGTATAGGGGGCAGGATGCGAAAGAGACAACACGGAGGCTGGCCATGAGGATATGCGCTGCCGTCGCCGCGGCCTTCGCGGTGGCATCGCTCACCTTCGCCTGCGGAGCGTCGGCGACGGAGACCGACTGGAGCGCCGGACACTTGCCCCCGGTCGCTCGGTATGCGGCGACGTCCCTCGAAGACAGCGCCGGGCTCGGCGGCTTCCAGCCGCTCACCCCGTGGCGCAAACCGCCCGTCGAACTTCCGTCTCCGCGTCTGCTCGACTACGGGCAGCTCACCAAAGCCGGGGTGGGGCAGGCTGCGCGTTGGCGACACGGCGGCTGGTATTGCGAATACCTCGGCTGCACCCATGGACCGTATCCGCTCATTACCATCTGGGGCGAGGTGCCGATGTTTGAGGCTGTCGACGCGCTCGCTATAGCCTTACCCTCATCGGCGCACCGGGCGCTCGTAGAGCGCTTCGCGCGTGCCAACGAGCGCTACTGGGACAGCGCGGTTGGCGGCTACGCCCCCTACCCGGGAGACCGTGCGGGAAATGTTCAGACATTCTTTGATGACAACGGCTGGGAGGGGCTCGCATTCCTCAATGCCTACAAAGCCACCCATGAGGGCCGCTGGCTCTACGACGCCCAGCGCGCGTTTCACTTCATCGCCGCCCGTGGCTGGGACAAGGACGGCGGGGGAATGTGGTGGAATACCAGCCACCCCTACCACTCGGGGCCCGCTCTCGCCTCCGACAGTCTCTTGGGCGTTCTGCTCTACGGCGAAGACCACGAACGTTGGCAGCTCGAAGACGTGAAGATGTATGTCGACTGGGCAAACGCCAACGACAACGGCGACGAACGCCAACTCTACCTCGAGAAGCCCAACCAGCCGGAATCGGTGAACGACTACGTGCAGGCGCCCCTGATCTACGCACAGTACCTGCTGTGCCAGGATGGGGAGGGAGAAAGCTACTGCGTTCAGGCCGGACGGGTGGCGGCCACGCTCGCCGAGCAGCACGTCGACGATTATGGCTACAAATACAACTACGGGCCGGAGTACGACGCGATCTTCATGCAGTGGATGATGGCCTACGGGCAGGCGACCGGCGAGCAATACTGGCTGACACTGGCCGAGGTCAACGCGGCGGCAGCGGCGACGAACGCCAGCAGCGGACACGGACTGTGGCTCTCGAGCTGGTGGGGTGGAGCGATCCCCGATCCGGAAACAAACCCGAATATGTTTCGCACCATGGCCGCTACCACCAGCCTCTTCGCCTGGCTCGCGCTTTACGCCGCCCGGTGATCGCTGTTGAAATCCGTTACCCGCGCGACTGGCGCAGCTACGCTCACGGCGCCTTGGCCAGGTAGCTGTGCCCAGCCGTTGGCCCTGCACCTGTGCCCCGGGAAGCGCGAAGAGCGACCGCCGGAAGATTTCCCTGCTGTCATTAACGCCAGCGCTCGAGCAGGTCCTCGTCCGGGACCTCGCGCACGACGCGGGCCGGCACCCCGACGACCACCGCTCGGGGAGCGACGTCGCGGGTGACCACCGCGCCGGCGGCGACGAACGCCTCCTCGCCGATCTCCACGCCGGGGGTCAGCACGACGCCCCCGCCGACGCGGCACGCGCGCCGCAGCGTGGCGCCATGTAACGAACCCCGCCCACCCTCGGGGCCGTGACGGCCCATCGTGTCGTCGTTCGTGGTGGTCACGCCGGGACCGACGAACACGTCGTCCTCGACCACGGTTCCGGCGGTCAGATACACGTTCGTCTGCACGCGCACACCGGCGCCCACCCAGACGTCGTTGTCGAGAACGCTCCCCCGCCCGATCACCGAGCCCGGGCCGATCCGCGTGCGCTCGCGCACGAAGCTCTGATCGCCGAGGATCGCCCCCTGCTCGACCCGGGCGCCGGCGAAGACCACCGCTCCGGCGCAGACCTTGACCTCCTCGGCCAGCTCCAGCCGGCTGACCTCGCCCGCCGCCGAGGAGCCGGGAGCAAGCCGCGGGCGCTTGCCCAGCACCGCGTGGTCCTCGATCACGCACCCGTCGCCGATTCTCGTGCCGTCGTGCACGACCACGTGCGCGCCGAACGACACGCCGGCCCCGATCTGGACATCCTCCCCGAGCATCAACCCGGGCGCGCGTGGATCGGCGCTCGGCGCGCTCACAGGCGGATCACGTTCCCGGCCGACGTGCCGTGTGTGATCGGCGCGCTCACAGGCGGATCACGTTCCCGGCCGACGTGCCGTGTGTGGCCGGCGCGCTCAGGTGCCGTGTGTGACCGGCGCTCATAGGCGGATCACGTTCTCGGCCGAGGTGCCGCGTGTGACGCCGCGCAGATCGAGCACCAGACGGGCATGCCGGGCGATCGAGTCGTGGTCGACGCTGGGATGGGCGGTGACGATCAGGGCGAGGTCGGCGTCCTCGAGGGCCTGCTCGAGCGGCTGGCTCGAGAGATCGAACTCGGGCAGCGAGGGCACGTGCGGGTCGTGGTAGCGCAACTCGGCGCCGAGCGCCGCGAGCAGCGTGAGGATCTTCAGCGCGGGCGACTCGCGCACGTCGCCGACGCCTGGCTTGTAGCCGACGCCGAGCACCGCGATTCGGGCGCCCTTGACCGGCAGGCCGGCGTCGTTCAAAGCGCGCTCGACCTTGGCGACGCAGTGGTAGGGCATCTGCTGGTTGACCTTCCCCGCGAGCTCGATGAACTCCGTCGTCATGTCGAACTCGCGCGCGCGCCAGCTCAGATAGAACGGGTCGACCGGCAGACAATGGCCGCCCATCCCCGGCCCGGGCTCGAAGCGCATGAACCCATACGGCTTGCTCGCGGCGGCCTCGACGACCTCCCAGATATCGATCCCCATCCGGTCGGTCAGCATCGCGAGCTCGTTCACGAGCGCGATGTTCACCGAACGGAAGATGTTCTCCAAGAGCTTGCACAACTCCGCCGCCTCCGGGCTGGAGACACGCACCAGCTGATCGCACACCAGCCCATAGATCTCCTCGGCGCGCTCCGCGCACCGCTCCGTCAACCCACCGACAACCTTCGGGGTGTTACGCAACGTGAAGTCCGTTCGGCCCGGATCGACACGCTCCGGGCTGAACGCCAGATGGAAATCCCGGCCGGCGACGAGCCCCGACGCTTCGAGCAGCGGCGCCACCTGCTCCCTGGTCGTGCCCGGGTAGGTCGTCGACTCGAGCACCACCAGCTGTCCCGCCTGTAAGACCTCCGCCAAAGCGCGCGTGGAGTCGATCAAAGGCCCCAGATCGGGCTCGCGGTTGCGCGTCAGTGGCGTCGGCACACAGATCAGGACCGCATCGGCCTTCGCTAACTGTGCGTATTGGGAGGTGGCATGGATATGACCGGCAACCTCCCGCAGCAGCTCGCAGGAGACATCCTCGATATAGGACTCCCCCGCCTCGATCGCCTCGATCTTGCGCGCATCGAGATCGACCGCCACCACATCACAGCCCTCCCCGGCGAACGCCACCGCCAGCGGCAGACCCACATAGCCCAGCCCGATCACACCAACGGTCGTCAAGGAACCGGGCAGTCTATGGCTTATTGGGCCCGATCTCCGCTTCCAGCGAGCGCAGGTCGGTCCGGACCATCCGCTCGACCAGCTCGGGGAGGGAAAGCAGCGGCTCCCACCCCAGGCGCTCGCGCGCCTTGCTCGGGTCGCCCACGTTAGCCGTGCGCTCCGGGGGCCGTACCAGTGCGGAATCGACGCGCAGGTAGCGCTCGGCGTCAAGGTCCAGGCATGCGAATGCCGCCTGTGCAAACTCCGCGACCGTATGCGGCACGCCGCTCGCCAGGACGTAGTCATCAGGATGCTTCTGCTGGAGCATCAGCCAGGCGCCGCGCATAAAGTCCCCGGCGAACGACCAGTCGCGTACCGCCCCCAGATCGCCGAGCGTCAGATCCTCGCGCAGCCCAAGCGCGATCGCAGCTACGCCGCGGGTGATCCTGCGCGTCACAAACCGCTCGGGACGGCGCTCGGACTCGTGGTTGAAGAGGATCCCCGAGCTCACATGCAGACCGTCGTGCGCGCGCAGCGCGCCCACCAGCTGGTGGGCGGCGAGCTTGGCGATCGCGTAGGGCGTCGTCGGCCGACACGGCGTGTCCTCGCGCTGCGGGCTCTCAGGCGCCTCACCGAAGATCGAGCCGGAGGCGGCCACGAACACGCGCGCGTCCGGGCCGAGCTCGCGCACCGCCTCCAAGATCGCGGCGGCGGAGCCGACGATCGCGCGCATCGTCTCGTGCGGTCGTTCCCAGGAGGCGGGCACGAAAGAGGGCGCGGCCAGGTGATAGATCTCGCTCGGCCGGGTCTGCTCGATCGCGTCGCGCAGACCCGCGGGATCGAGCAGGTCGCGCTCCACGAGCTCCAGCCGTCGGCGCAAGTGCTCGGAGCAGCCCAGGGGTCGCTCTGACAGCATCTGCCCCGACGCGGCGGGGCGCACCATGCCGGTCACGCGATACCCCTGCTCCAGCAGCAGCTCCGCCAGAAATGATCCGTCCTGGCCGGTGATACCGGTGATCAGGGCGTGACGGTTCGGTGTGTCCACGCCCGCAGCTTATGTTTCACGAACATCCAGAAGCGCGTTGACCGTAATCAAACGGTTTAAGATCTGCTCATGAAGGTGAGTTTGAGCCTGCCTGAGAGGGATATCGCGTTTCTCGATCAGTACGCCGCCACACACGCATCCCGATCGCGCTCGGCCGTCATCCGCGAGGCGATCGACGCACTGCGCCTCAGCGGTCTCGAGGACGCCTACCGTGACGCCTGGGATGAGTGGACTGAGAGTGGCGAAGCCGATGTCTGGAGATCTGTATAGCTCACCCGGCGGCCTCATAGATTCTCGCCAGCCTTCCCGCGACGGCCTCCGGTGCGCACAGGGCGCGAACTCGCTCCAATCCCCGAGCCCCCGCAGCCTGATCTCCAGCCAGGCGGCCGATCGTCCGAGCCAGCGCGCCCGCATCTCCGGCCGGGACAAGACCGTGCTCGTCGACCAGCTCTCCGAGCGCGCCAACGCGGCTAGCGGCCACCGGCAGGCCCGCCGCCATCGCCTCGGCCGCCGCCAAGCCGAAGGTCTCGGCCGAGCGCGAGGGCACAAGCGCAATCGCCGCACCGGCGCGCAATGCGGCCAGCTCGGCGTCGTCCACGTGACCGACGAACCGCACGTCTGAGTCGCCGGCTTGTGCTTGTAGAGCCTCTCGCTCGGGGCCCTCGCCGGCAATCACCAACTCGATGCCTGCCTCCCGGCATGCATCGATCGCGACGTCGACCCCCTTCTCCGGCGCCAAGCGCGAGACTACCAAAGCGTAAGACTTCGACGCGGCAGGCGACACGCTTGAAGGCTCACGCACCGGCGGGGGCAATACGTGCACACGCTCCCAGGGCAATGGCGCGCCGAGCGCGCGCAACCGCTCGCGCGCGAACACGCTCGGTACAATCACCGCGTCAGCCTGCTCGGCCAGACGGCGCTGCCAGAGCGCCAGCGAAGCGCCATAGGTCGCCGCCTCTCCCAGGCTGCCACGGCAGTTCAGGCGCACGCCCGGCAGCGTGTTGCGCCCGTGACAGCGCGTGCACTCCACCCCGCGCGTGAAGCACACGCCGATCGCACACACGATCCGGTACTGGTGCAGATGCAGCACGACACGCGCTCCAGCCTCGCGCGCGGCCGCCAGGGCACGCCAGCCGAACGTCGGATTGAGATTGTGCGCATGGACCACACGGGCACCGGTAAGCTGCACCGCGCGGCCTACGTCCTCCGGTTTCAATCCCCCGCGCAGCAGCCCCGCCGCCGCGCCGCTGCGGCCCACGGTCGCCGAGTCCCGATCCAGCAGCTCCGCCTGCTCTCCCAGCTGCTCGCGCACCAGCGCCAACAGCTCCTCGACTACGCGCTCCTCCCCGCCGGTGGTGCGGTAGCGGTTATGCAGGAACAGGACCATCTCGTGGGCGGGAGCCTATTCCGATCGAGACGCGCCGGCCGATCTTTGCGAGAGCGCTACCGATCTTCGCGAGACGTGCCGGCCGATCTTCGACCGTTGGGTCCGCCCGTGCACCCAACCTAGACTGTTCCGGCCATGACTCCATCCGCATCGATCGTGATCCCCACCCGCGCGCGTCACGCCTACCTGGAGGTTGCGCTCGCTTCGATCGTGCCACAAGCCGATCGCGCCGGAGTCGAGGTGCTGGTGATCGACGACGCCGGGCCCTCGCAAACGACGCGTGCGCTGGTGGAGCGCCTCGGCGCCCGCTATGAGCCCCACTCCGGGCCACTCGGCCTGAACGTCGCGCGCAACACGGGCGTGGAGCGCTCGACCGGTGAGCTGGTGGTATTCGTCGATGACGACGTGCGGGTGCGACCGGGGTGGCTCCGAGCGCTGCTCGACGCGGCCCGGGAGCATCCCCAGGTAGACGTCTTCACCGGGCCGATCGAACCCCGCCTGGAAGGTCGGGGCGGGTGGGCTCGAATCCGCACCTGCGGGCGCGAGGGACCGCCGATCACCTCGCTGAACCTGGGCGCGGTGGATACCGATGCGCGCTACGCCTGGGGCGCCAACATGACGATCCGCCGCGCCGCGCTCGAGCGGGTGGGCCCGTTCGAGGTCGCGCTCGAGCACGGCGGCGACGAGCAGGAGTGGCAGGATCGCCTGCGCGCCGGCACGCCAGACGCCCGCGTTCTGTACGTCGCGGCCGCGGCGCTCGAGCATCGTCGCGCCGGCGCGGACGCGCACCTACGTTCGCTCGCCCGTGCCGCCTATGCGCGTGGGCGCGCCAGTCGCCGCTTCGACGACTTCCGTGGCGAGGCGCCATCGCGCAAATCTGAGCTGCTCACGCTCGCCGGCTGTCTCGGGCATGTGCTCCGTCGCCGCTGCCCCGCCGGGCTGGTGATGGTCGCGCACAGCGCCGGTCGCCTGCGGGAGAGCCCGCGGGGGCAGACCGCGCAAGCGAACGTGGACGATGATTTCCTCTCCGGCGCGAGCGGCACCGTCGGAGGTCTCGATGGGGTCCGCCGCAGCGTGCAGGACGAGGCGGTGGACGCTTTCGAGCTGGCCAGCGGGCGGCGGCTGCGCCTGAAGATCGCCGCGCGCCGCGATCCACCCGCGCGGAAGGTGCTCGTGCTTGGCATCGAGCGCCCTGAGCACCGCGCGCTCGCGCGAGGGATGCGCACCGAGTTGCTGCGCTCACGCCACGAGGTCGAGCTGTACATGAGCCCGCCCGGGGAACTCGGCAAGTTTGAGAACCTCAACCGGCTGCTGACCGCTCGGGTGGATGATGGGGTGAGTGGGTCTTCGATACAAGACCACGACTGGCTGCTGCTCGTCGACGACGACGTGCTGTTGCCACGCGGCTTTCTCGACCGCTTCCTGTTCCTCGCTGAGCGCTTCTCGCTCGATCTCGCCCAACCGGCGCACCGCCTGAACTCCCACGCGGCCTGGCCGCTGACACGTCGCCGCACGTTCAGCGTCGTACGCGAGACCCCCTTCGTCGAGATCGGGCCGATCACCGCCTTCGCCGCCGCCACCTTCCCTACCCTGCTGCCGTTTCCAGAGCTGCGGATGGGCTGGGGACTGGACGCCCACTGGGCGGCCCTCGCCCACGAGCACGGCTGGCGTTGCGGTGTGATCGACGCGGTCGCGATCCGTCACCGCGCGGCGCCCGCGGCCGCGGCCTACTCGCGCGAGGCGGCAATCGCCGAGGCGCGCACCTTTCTCGCCGAGCGGCCGTACCTGAGCGCGCGTGAGACCCAGCGCACCCTGACCACCCACCGCCACTGGTGAAGGGTTCGCACCAATCCAGCGCGACCCCAAAGGTCGTTGTCGTAGCCGAGTTCTACCCGCGCCAGGGCGACTCGGTGCTGGGTGTCTGGGCGCACCGTCAGGCGCTCGCCGCGCGCGACGCCGGCGCGGAGGTGCGCGTCCTGGTCCTGCACCGCCTGATCCCCCCACGCGCCTCGTTCGCCGCCGGACCGGGCGGCGCCGTGAGGGCGCTTGCGGGGCTCGTGCGCGAGCCCCGCAAGCAGACCCGTGACGGCCTCGAGATCTCCTATGTCTCCTATATCTCGCCGCCTCGCTCGGGCTCGTACGCGAACTGGGGAGCATGGGCCGCGCCGGCACTCGGGCTGGCGTTGCGCAGGCTGCATCGCTCGTTCAAGTTCGAGCTCGTCCATGCCCACAACGCGGTGCCGGCCGGCGACGCCGCGCGGCGCGCGCTGGCCAGTCTGCGATCGGTGGACGTGCCGCTGGTGGTCTCCGTGCACGGCGGTGACGTGCTGTACACGGCCGCCCCACCGCCGACCGGCAGCGCCGCGGGGGCCGCAGCGGTGGCACGCGGGCTGGGCGCCGCGCGGCTGGTGCTCGCCAACAGCCGGGGCATCGCCGAGCTGGCCCGCGCCCATGGCGCCGGCGAGACGCGTGTGGTGCACCTCGGCACCGATCTGCCCGCGGCGGCGCATCCGTCGCGACGCGCGGGAATCGCAGCGGGAGCTGGGATCTCGGGGGGAGCCGGAATCGCAGGGGTTGCCGGGATCGCAGCGGGAGCAGGAATCGGAGTGGGTTCTGGGATCGCGGGGGGACCGGTGATCGGAGCAGGGCCGGGGACCGGAGGAGGACCGGGAGCGGGGAGGCTGGGGGGCCGGGCCATCCGAATCGGAGGCCCGCCCGGCCCATCGATCGTGACAGTCGCGCATCTGGTCGCACGCAAGCGCCACGCCGACGTCCTGCGCGCCCTGGCGGTGCTTTCCCAACGCCATCCGACGCTGCGCTACGAGATCGTCGGCGAAGGTCCCGAGCGAGTCGCGCTCGAAGGGCTCGCCGTCCGTCTGGGCGTCGCCGAGCGAGTCCAGTTCCACGGGCAGCTGGCGCCCGCGGAGGCGATCGAGCAGGCGCGGCGCTGCACGCTGTTCGTGATGCCCTCGACCGAGGAGGCGTTCGGGGTTGCCTACATCGAGGCGATGGCCGGCGGGCTGCCCGCGATCGGCTGCCGCGGCGAGCCCGGGCCGGAGGAGATCGCCGCCGCCGGCGACGGCTTCATGCTCGTGCCTCCCGGCGACATCGAGCGGCTGACCCAGCGGATCGACGAGCTGCTGTCCGACA
This sequence comes from Solirubrobacteraceae bacterium, assembly GCA_036511695.1. Lineage (GTDB taxonomy): Bacteria > Actinomycetota > Thermoleophilia > Solirubrobacterales > Solirubrobacteraceae > Palsa-744. The sequence goes on from DATCBT010000042.1 coordinate 15,077, forward strand.
CCCACCGGCTGCGCGAGGCATCTCAGCGCGCGCGCGCGACCGTCGCCGCCAACTTCACCTGGGAGCGCTGCGGTGAGCAGACACTCGCCGCCTACGAGCACGCGCTGCGATGAGACGCTCAGCCGTCGCTGCCGGCGACCCACTGCGATGACACCCTCGCCCCCTCGATGACGCCCACACCCCCTACATCCACACCCCCTATATCCAGATGAAGCCCGTCCTGTTCGTCACCGGACATGCCCCGCCGGATCGCGTCGGCGCCTTTGCACGCCTGCACGAGGTCGAGAACGTCGAGTTTGCACTGTTCGGGGGTCCCGCCAAGCATGGCGGGGTCGAGCTCGGCCGCCACGACCTGGCTTTCCCGCACCGATACGTCCGCCAGCACGAGCCGGCGGCGCTCGCCGCGAGCGGACGCTATCGCGCGGTCGTCTGCTCCAGCGGCGGGCGCATCGCGCTTGGCGCGACCTGGGCGGGCACGCGTCGCGCGCGCCTGCCGCTGATCCTGTGGACCTCGCTCTGGGCACATCCGCGCAGCGCGGCACACGCGCTCAGCTTCCTCGCGCTGCGGCGTCTGTACCGTTCCGCGAACGCGGTTGTGACCTATGGACCGCACGTCAGCGCCTATGTCAGCGCGCGCGGAGCGCGCAACGTGCACGTCGCCCCCCAGGCCGTCGACAACGACTTCTGGAGCTCACTCGAGATCGCCGCGCCGCGCGCTCGAGCGTGGCCTGGGCAAGCAGCGACGAAGTTCCTGTTTGTAGGTCGCCCAGCCTGGGAAAAGGGTGTGAGGGTGCTGATCGAGGCCTGGCACGCAACGGGCCTTATGGCCCCAACCGCCGCGCTCGTCCTCGCCGGCGTGGGATCCAGCCCCCCTTGGGCCCAGGCCGGCGGTGCGGCGGGCAAGGGAGCCGACACGGCGGGCAAGGGAGCGGACGGTGTGCTCTGCCTGGATCCCGTTCCCGCGGTTGAGCTGCGCAATATCTACGCGGCCTGCGATGTCCTGGTGCTGCCCTCGATCGCGACGCGCACGTTTCGCGAGCCCTGGGGCCTGGTGATCAATGAGGCGATGAGCCGGGGGCTGGCGGTGATCGCCAGCGACGCCGTCGGGGCCGCCGCCGGAGGCCTGGTGCGCGATCGGCGCAACGGCCTGGTGGTGCCGGCCGGCGACCGCGACGCGCTCGCGTCGGCGATCAGTGCGCTGGCCGCCGATCCCCACCTGCGGGCACGCCTGGGCGAGGCCGGCGCGGAGGACGTGCGCGCCTTCACATACGACGCCTGGGCCGAGGGCTTCTCGCGTGCGCTCGCAAGCCTCGACCTGTCACAGAGACGTTAAGGTTCTCTGTACGGGCCCGGGCAGTCGGGTTAAGGCTCTCCGGGCAGTCGGCCGCAACGACCGGCCACCCTGTGCCTACCGGCGGCCCCTTCCGGGGGCGTTGGTAGCGTTATTCCGCTCAACCATGAGAATCGCCATCCCAACGCGAGCATTTGCCCTACCGATCGCGCTGCTGGCAGTGCTGCTGACAATCGCCGCCGCGCCCGCCCGGGCCGACATCGGCGAAAAGATCATCATCAGGTGCACGCACGCGGAATCGCTGAGCGGCTTCACCCAGAAGGACTATGAAAAGGCCCTGAAGGAGCTGGAAACGAGCAGCGAAGAGTACACCGGCTGCGCCAACCTGATCCACCAGGCCGAGCTGGCAGCCGCCGGCTCGCGCGGAGGATCGGCGGGCGGCGGCCCCGGGTCAACCGTCGGGGCCGGCGCGACGGCCACCGCACCCGCCACGCCGGCTGAGCGCAAAGCTCTGAACCGCGCGGCGAGCAGCGGGTCCGCCCCGCTGCTCCTCGGCAACCAGGTCATCCGTCCCGGCGTCGTGCACGCCAACATCGCCTCGGCCTTCAGCTCGCTGCCCAACTCTTTGCTGGCGATCCTGGCATTCCTGTTCGCATGCGCCCTGGCGCTCGCGGGTGGCGTGCTCCGAAACCGTGTCCGCGACCGTCACCACGGCTGATCCCGCCGCACCGGTGGGCCTCGCGCCCGCGCCAGGTGACGAGCCCGAGGGGCGGGGACGACGACCCGGTCCCCACCCGCGGTGGTCTTGGCGCCTGCCGACCGGAGATCGAGCGTCCCTGTGGGGGCTGACGCTGCTGACGGCAGCGATCCTCTGCTTCATCACCTTCTTCGCCGGCGGCGGCCTGCCGCCCGTCCAGCAGATGACCACGATGGAGATCGCGCTCACGCTCGGCTGTGGCCTGGTCGTGGCCGGCGCGGTGATCCTGACGCCCCGGGGAAGAGCTGTGTACGGGCTGTGGCCGGTGGGGCTGCTGCTCGCGTTCACAGCGCTGAGCGCGCTGTCGGTGGTGTGGTCGGTACAGCCCGACGCGAGCTGGCAGGACGCCGGGCGCATGTTCGCCTACAGCGCCGTCTTCGGCGCCGCGGTCGTGCTCGCCCGCGCGGGCCCCGCGCGCTGGCCCGCGGTGCTCGGCGGGGTGACGCTGGCGGCCGTGGTGGTGTGCGGCTACGCGCTGCTCACGAAGGTCTTCCCCGCGGGGCTCGATACCCACGACATCTACGCGCGCCTGCAGGCGCCGTACGGCTACTGGAACGCGACCGGCCTGACGGCCGCGATGGGCGTGATCGGCTGCATGTGGCTGGGAGCGCGGCGCGCCGGGCACGCGCTGCTGAGCGCGCTGGCCTATCCGGCGATCGGGCTGCTGCTGCTGACGCTGATGCTGGCCTATTCGCGCGGCGCGCTGATCGCGCTGGCGGTGGGTCTGGCGCTCTGGTTCTGCATCGTGCCACTGCGCCTGCGCGGCGCCACCGTGCTGCTGACCGGCGCCGTCGGCGCCGGGCTGGTGGTGGCGTGGGACTTCTCCAGGCACGCGCTCAGCGCCGACAGCGTCGCGCTGCACGCGCGCGTCCTCGCCGGGCGCCAGCTCGGCGCGCTGCTGGTCGCGATGCTCGTCGTGCTCGCGCTCGCCGGTGTGGCGATCGGCTTCTTCACCGGCCGGCGGCCGCCTTCGAGCTTGACGCGTCGCAACGCCGGCGCGCTGTTGCTGAGCATCCTGGCGCTTGGCGTGGTCGCCTTCGCGGGGGCGCTCGCCGCCAGCCACCGCGGCTTTAGCGGCTCCATCTCCCACGGCTTTCATTCGCTCACCAACCCCCACGCCGCCGTCCCCCCCAACACGCCTGGTCGCCTGACCGCGATCGGCAGCGTGCGCGCGCGCTACTGGAACGAGGCGCTGAAGATATTCCAGGCTCATCCCGCCCTCGGCACCGGCGCGCGGACCTACGGAACGGCCCGTCTGCGCTATCGCACGGAGGACCTCGAAGCGAAGGACGCCCACGGCTTCGTCGTCCAGACGCTCGCCGACCTGGGTCTCGTGGGGCTTGCGCTCGCGCTTGCCCTGCTCGCGAGTTGGATGGCCGCGGCGGGGCGCGCCACGCACCCCTTCAACCGGCGCTGGACGAGCTGGCGCGAGCTGCAACGCACGGGCTGGCAAGGCATCGGCTGGCGCCCTCTTGGAGATCGACCGGAGCTCGGCGAACAGCGTGCCTACAGCCCCGAGCGCATCGGGATGCTCAGCATGCTCTGCCTCGTGGTCGTGTTCGGCGTCCACTCCACGGTCGACTGGACCTGGTTCGTGCCCGGCGACGCCTGTGTGGCCCTGCTCTGCGCAGGCTGGCTGGCCGGCCACGGGCCGCTGCGCGCAGGGCTTGCGGATGCTCAACCGGCGGATCAAGCGGCGGAGCTCCGTCTGTTCTCTCTGCGCGAGACGGGCCCGCTGCGCGTGGGGATCGCCGCGGCCGCGGTGATCGCCGCGCTGCTCGCCGCCTGGGCGCAGTGGCAGCCGCAGCGCTCCGCGGACGCCTCGCAGGAAGCGCTGGCGTTGAGCGCGCGCGATCCCGGCGGCGCGCGCTCGGCCGCACAGGCCGCGATCGACTACGACCCGCTCTCGGCGGAAGCCCTGTTCACCCTCTCCACGATCCAGCAGCACGCCGGCCAGAGCGCGCTCGCGCGGGCCACGCTCGTGCGAGCCGTGCACCTGCAGCCGTCCAACCCGCAGACGTGGCAGGCGCTCGGCGAATATGACCTGCGGACTGGCGACTCGACGGCCGCGCTGAACGAGCTTCGTGCCGCCGTCTACCTGAACCCCGAGGCGGTCGCGCCGCTCACGACGATCGAACACGATCCTGGCCTGCTTGCGATCCAGAACGCCTACCTCCAGGCGTTGCGCGCCGCCGCAGCGGCGCCCGTCAAAAAGGTGGCGGTGGTGCGCTCGCCCGCGGGCGTCAAAGGCCTGGTGCGCTCACCGGCTGCGATCAAAAGCGTGACCGTCGTGCGCTCGCCAGCAGCGCTCGCCGCGCACCGGGCAGCCCTCCGGCGCGCCGCACTGCGACGTCTTGAAAGCCGAAGTCCGCGAGCAGCTCACTGAGAGCGCGACGCGTGTAGAAGCGCAGATGATCGGCGCGGGGGTCGAAGCGGGCCTCGAAGGCACGCGACGCGAGCGCCCAGCGCAGCATCTCCAAGCGCCCGTGATCTGGCGTGCTCAGCAGCAGAGTCCCACCGGAGCGCAGCACGCGGCGCGCCTCCGACAGCCAGCCGGCGGTGTCGGCGACGTGCTCGATCACCTCGCCCGCCCACACGACATCGAAGCTCGCGTCCTGCAGTGGCCAGGCCGCTGCCGCGCGCACCTGTCGCAGATCGAGCTCGGGATGGCGTGCACGCGCGCGCCGCAGCGGCTCCGCGGCGACATCGATCCCCACCGGCTCGGCCCCCATACGCGCGAGCTCGGCGGCGAAGCGCCCCTCGCCGCAGCCGACGTCGAGCACCCTCACGCCCTTGCGGACGTGACTCAGCAGGAAGCCGCGGCGCCGCGCGAAGTCGACCGGCTCAAGACCCTCGGGCACGCCCTCCCACAGAGCCTCGTGGTAGTTCTCGCTCGCGGGCATACTGCGCGCAAGGTTAGTGTCCCGAATCGGCCCAGCCCGCGTAAAATGCGATCTTCCGGCCGTCAAAAAGTGCAGTCCGGCTGTCATCTCGACACATGCCTCCCCGAACCGTCTATCTTGCTCTGCGTGCGTTCCCCGGGGACAAATTGACCCATAGCGCCGAGTCGAGGAGCCGCTCGTGAGGGTCGCCTTCGACAGCCGTCCCGCCGCCGATCCGCGCGGAGTCGGGCGCTACTCCCGCTGCCTGCTCGACGCGCTGCGCGACACGGGCCCCACGCGCGGAGAGATCGTCGAGACGCATCGCCCCCGCAAGGCATACGACGTATTTCACGCGCCCTGGATGCAGGGCGCGATGCTGCACAGCCCGTGCCCGATGGTCGTGACCATCCACGAGCTCGGCCAGCTCACCCGCCTCAGTGAGCGATTGCGCGGTGGCGGTATCCACCTGCGCCTGCGCCATCTCGCGGTGCAGCGCGCGACCCACGTAATCGTTCCCACCGAGGCGCTCGCCGACGAAGCCGTCGCCGCGCTTGGATTCGAGCGCGTGCATGTGGTCGTGATCCCGGAGGCGCCGGATCCTGCGGCCGACACGGCTTCTCAGCCGTCGCCGGCTCCGCCCGCATGGACCTGGCAGGACGTCGGACGCGCGACTTGGCGTGTCTACGAAAGCGCCCTCGCGCGGCCGGAGCGCCCGTGCGTGGGCAGGCTCAGTAAGCGCCGCGCTAATAAACGGGAGGGGGACAGGTCCCCCGGCGGGCGGGCACCCGTTCGCCACAGGCGAATAGATCAATAAGCGCCGCGTTGCATCAAGATCGCCGGGAAGGTCTTCAGGATGATTGTGAGATCGAGCGCCAGCGACCAGCGCTCGAGGTAGATGAAGTCGAGGTGGACGAGGTCGTCGAAGTCGAGCTCGGAGCGGCCTGAAACCTGCCACAGGCCGGTGATCCCGGGCAGGACGAGATAGCGCTTGCGGTGCCAGTCCTCGAGCATCTCGTAGTCGCGCTCGGGCAGCGGACGCGGGCCGACGAGCGACATCTCGCCGCGTAGCACGTTCACCAGCTGCGGCAGCTCGTCCAGCGAGTAGCGCCGCAGCACCCGCCCCAGCCTCGTCATGCGCGGGTCATCGCGGATCTTGAACAGCGCCCCCGATGCCTCGTTGAACTCTTCCAGATCTGCCTGGCGCTGCTCGGCGTCGGTGTGCATCGTGCGGAACTTCAGGCAGGCGAACGGTCGCTGACCGATCCCGCGGCGGGTCGAGCGGAACACGATCGGCCCACGTGAGGAGAAACGTACGGCGAGCACGATCAGCGCCAGCAACGGGCTGAGAAGGATCAGCAGCAGCGTCGCGCCCACCAGGTCGAAGGCTCGCTTCAGCGCGAAGTCGACCCCCTCGAACACGGGCGAGCTCAGCTCGAACAGCGGTACCGACTGCCCCGGGACGAACTCCGCGCGGTGGATCAGGATCTCCATCGTCGACGGCGCCAGACGCACGCGCACCCCATGCCGGTGACACTGGTCGACCAGCTCCACCGCTTCGACCTGCGGGAAGTCAGGGTCGGCGATGATCACCTCGTCGACCCGCTCGCTGCCGAGCACGTCCTCCAGGTTCGCGAGCGATCCCAGGGAGCGCAGGCCGTTGGCGGGCAGCGTCTTCGGCGAGAGGAACCCGACGACCTCGATCGGCGAGTGCGGCGCGTCCGCGAGCGCGTGGGCGAGATCGCGAATGTGCTTGCCCGTTCCCACGAGCACCGCGCGGCGCCGGTAGCCGGCGGCGCGCAGGAGCACGCCGGTCAGCCACTCGTAAGCGCCGCGCAGCGACGATACGTACAGCAGCGCGAAGCCCAGCGAGCCCCAGAAGATGTAGAAGCTCGAGAAGTGTTCGCCGCTGACGACCGCGAACAGCAGCGCGATGAAAGCCACCTGGAACAGCGCCCCGACGATCCGCGAGAGCCCCGGACGTTGCGCGCGCTCGGCGTACAGCCCCGAGCGCGCGAACAAGAGCGCGGTCACGAGGTAGGCGAAGGCGAGAATCCGTCTGGTTTCTTCGAACGCCGAGCTCGTCTCCACATGACCCAGCACCGCGGCCTTCAGCACCAGCGCCGTGAAGATCGCCAGCGCGACGCCGACGAAGTCGAGCGCCAGCAGCGAGAGCACGCGCGCCAGGCGCCGAGCCGTGGCCAGGCGCAGCAGGAACGACATCGCCGGCGGACGCTTGCTGCGCATGTCGCGGTCGGAGGGCTCCCTGCGGGCCGTTGCCTCCGACAGCACCTCCCGCTCGCGCGGGGGCGAAGACGTGCGGGGGGCGGATGGAGCGGACGTTCCCGAAGAACGTTGCATCTCGCTACTCACAACGCCTCAGACTCGCAGATGTAGCGGTCGAGTGGCGATTCAGCCGACGAGAACCTCGATGCCGGAGGCCTCGATCGTGCGCTTCAGGCCCTCGCGCAGCGAGATCTCCGGCGACCACTCGAGCAGCTCCCGCGCGAGCGTGATGTCGGGCTTGCGCTGCTTCGGATCGTCGATGGGAAGCGCCTCGTAGATGATCTCCGAGGTCGAGCCCGTGAGCTCCTTGATCGTCTCGGCGAGCTGTAGCAGCGTGAACTCGTCGGGGTTGCCGATGTTCACCGGCTCGTGGTGGCCGGACTCCGCCAGCGCGATGATTCCCCGGATCAGATCGCTCACGTAACAGAACGAGCGCGTCTGGGAGCCGTCGCCGAACACCGTCAGGGGACGGTTGGCCAGCGCCTGGCGCAGGAACGTCGGGATCGCGCGACCGTCGTGCGGACGCATCCGGTTGCCATAGGTATTGAAGATCCTCACGATCGCCGTGTCCACGCCCTGCTGGCGGTGGTAGGCCATCGTCAGCGCCTCCGCGTAGCGCTTGGCCTCGTCGTACACGCCGCGCGGGCCGATCGGGTTCACGTGCCCCCAGTAGGTCTCGGGCTGCGGGTGCACCTGCGGGTCGCCATACACCTCGCTCGTGGATGCGAGCAAGAACCTGGCGCGCTTGGCCTTCGCCAGCCCGAGCGTGTGATGCGTGCCGTAGGAGCCGACCTTGAGCGTGTGCAGGGGCAAGCGCAGATAGTCGATCGGCGAGGCCGGCGAGGCGAGGTGATAGACGAAGTCGACCGGCTCGTCAACGAAGTACGGCTCGATGATGTCCGTCCCGAGGTGCACGAACCGCTCCGGCTCGCGAATGTGCTCGATGTTCGCCAGCGAGCCCGTCTCCAGGTTATCCACGCAGATCACCCGATGGCCGCGCGCGAGCAGCTCGTCGCACAGATGCGAACCCAGGAACCCGGCGCCGCCGGTGATTAGGCAGGTAGACACTTGCGCCAGGATACCCGTGGCCGTGGCCGGAGGGGATGGGCCTGTGACGAAAGCGCTCGTTTCGCCGCCCAGCCCTGGCCGGGCTTACGCCTTTCCTCGCTCACCGCCTGGCGCTCGTCACCAAAAACAGCCCGATCGAGCGTTCCGTCCCATGTAGATCCTTATCATTCCCCTCGTGTCCGCCACCGAAGAGCATCTGACGGTCGCCCCGATCGTCGGGCCGGATGATGAGCGTCGCTTTACCGACTCGGGAATCGAGATCGCCGAGCTGTACACCGAGGCGGACCTGCCGGAGCAACTCGAACTGGGCGAGCCCGGCGAGTTTCCTTATACGCGCGGCGTACACCGCGAGATGTACCGCAAGCAGACCTGGACGATGCGCCAGTACGCGGGCTATGCCTCCGCGAAGGAGTCAAACGAGCGCTACCGCTATCTGCTCTCCAAGGGCTCGACCGGCCTGTCGATGGCGTTCGACCTGCCCACCCAGCTCGGACTCGACTCCGACAACCCGCGCTGCCTCGGCGAGGTCGGCCGCACCGGCGTGGCGATCGACACGATCGACGACATGCGCACCGCCTTCGACGGGATTCCTTTGGATCAGGTGTCCACCTCGATGACGATCAACGCGCCCGCCGCCTGCCTGCTGCTGCTCTACGAGCTCGTCGGCGAGGAGCAGGGCGTGCCGTCGGAGAAGCTGCGCGGCACCACTCAGAACGACGTGCTGAAGGAGTACATCGCGCGCGGCAACTACATCTACCCGCCCGCGTCGACGATGCGCCTGACGACCGACCTGTTCCAGTACTGCCACGAGAACGTGCCGAAATGGAACACGATCTCGATCTCCGGCTACCACTTCCGCGAGAAGGGCTGCTCGGCGGTGCAGGAGGTCGCGTTCACGCTCTCCTCGGGCATCGCCTACGTGCAGGCGGCGATCGACGCGGGCCTCTCGGTCGACGAGTTCGCGCCGCGACTGGCGTTCTTCTTCAACGGGCACAACAACGTCTTCCAGGAGGTCGCGAAGTTCAGAGCCGCGCGGCGGATGTGGGCGCACATCATGAGAGAGCGCTTCGGCGCGACGAACCCGAAGGCGACGATGCTGCGCTTCCACACGCAGACCGGGGGCGTCACGCTGACCGCCCAGCAGCCGGAGAACAACATCGTGCGGGTCGCCCTCCAGGGCTTCGCCGCGGTCTGCGGCGGCACCCAGTCGCTGCACACCAACGGCTTTGACGAGGCGCTGGCGCTGCCCACCGAGCGCGCCGCCAAGATCGCCCTGCGCACCCAGCAGATCATCGGCTACGAGTCCGGCGCCGCCGACACCGTCGACCCGTTCGCCGGCTCCTACTTCGTCGAGGCGCTGACCGACGAGATCGAGACCCGCGCCCAGGAGCTGATCGACAAGGTCGACCAACTCGGCGGCTCGGTGCAGGCGATCGAGTTCATCACCGCCGAGATCGAGGAATCGGCGTTCGGTTATCACGAGCGCTATCGGACCGAGCAGGACATCGTCGTCGGCGTCAACAAGTTCGTCGAGGACTCTCCCGAGGTGACGGACCTCCTGCGCGTCGACCCCGAGTCCGAGCGGGAGCAGCTGGCGCGGCTGAAGACGTTCAAGACCGACCGCGACCAGGAGTTGGTGGAGCGCCGCCTGGAGGAGATCCGAGCGTGCGCTCGCGGGAGCGACAACCTGCTGCCGGTGCTGCGCGAGGCACTCAAGGACCGTTGTTCGCTCGGCGACGTCTGCGCCGCGATGCGCGACGTGTTCGGCGACTATCGGCCCAGGTACTGATCTGCTCGCTTCGGACGTCGCCGTCTCGGACCTGGTGCTGGCGGTGCACATCCTCGCCGTCGTGATCGGTTTCGGCGTCACCTTCGCCTATCCACTGTTCGCGATCGTCGGTACGCGGATGGACTCGCGCGCGCTGCCGTGGTTTCACCGGATGCAACAGGTGGTCGGCCGGCGGCTGATCAATCCGGCGCTCCTGATCGTTCTGCTGGCCGGCGTCTACCTCGCCTCGAACCTGCATCAATGGAGCGCGACCTACGTGCAATGGGGTCTCGCGGCCGTCGTCGTGCTTGGGGGACTCGAAGGCGGATTCATGATTCCCTGTGAGGGGCGGCTGGCCGACCTGGCCGAGCGCGCGACCTGGCCGCCGCCGCCGTTTCCAGCTCGCGTCCGGGCGCTGCGACCGCGACCGTCACGTTCAGCCCGGAGTACGACGTGCTGCTGAGGCGGGTCGGCGTCGTCGGCGCTCTGATGCAGCTGGTTGTCGTGGTCACCGTCTTTCTGATGGCGACGCGCTCAGGCGCCTGAGTTCACCTCATGCGGCGGAACGGGAGACCGTGCCGCTCTTAGCACGGTCTCGGGGTGGTCGCGTTCGCGATCGACACGTGCGTGAACGGCCTTCTCGCGCGGCCAGCCGCGCCGCCGCCGCGGGCCCATAAGCGCCGGCGTGCAATCCGACGACCGCTCGGTGGCTCCGGGAGGAGTCGCGCGAAGGCGGGCGAAACCACGACCCATGATCGAGCACGAGGCCAGCCGAACGCTCGTGAAATCGCGGCCCGAGCTATGGGCGGAATGCAGCAAAGCCACGTCGTTGGCTCGCCACATTGGGGAGTTCGGCGAGATCCGCATCACGAGGCTCGAGCCGGAGACCGCTGTTGCCTGGGAGGGCGACGTAGTGCGCGGCACGGTGAGGCTCGAGCCTTCGGGATGGGGGACGCGGGTGATCCTGACCGCGGCCGTCGAGGCGGCCGAGCCCGAGCTAGCCGAGCTGGAGCCCGAGCCGGAGGCCGAGGCGGAGCTAGCCGAGCTGGAGCCCGAGGCGGTCAACGAGGAGATACCCGAGTCCGCGGTGTCCGAGGGATTGTTCGCCCGCCTGGCGCGGCGGCTGTGGCGGTGGCGAGCGGTCGAGGTGACGATCGAGTCGGAGGCGTCCACGGAATCGGCTCCGGAGGTTGCAGCGTCCGCTGAGCCCCGGCAGCTCTCGGCGGCGGCATACGGGTCGGCGCGGCCGGAGCCCGAGCTGGACGCCGCGCGGCCGGAGCCCGAGCTGTACGCCCCGGAGCCTGAACCCGCGCCGGGCGAACCCGAGTCCGAATCGCCCAGCTCCGGGCCCGGGCCGCCGGCGGTGGCGAGCGTGCTCGATTCGGCGCTCGACAGCCTCGGGAGCGCCCACCACAGGCCGTTCTCGCGGGCCTAGTAGCGCGCGGGGCGAAGCCAGCCCGCATACAATCGCCGGCCGATGCGCGAGAAGGCCCCCGAGACCTACGAGGAGAAGCTCGCATATCTCCAGGAGCTGCGCGACGAGGCGATTCACGCGGGCTCTGCGGCGGCAGTCGAGAAGCAGCATGAGAAGGGCAAGTACACCGCCCGCGAGCGGATCGAGAAGCTGCTCGACCCCGGCTCCTTCCAAGAGCTTGACACGTTCGTGCGCCACCGCACGCTGGACTTCGAGATGCAGAAGAACCGGCCCTGGGGCGACGCGGTCGTGACCGGCCACGGCACGATCGACGGACGTCGCGTGTGTGTGTTCAGCCAGGACTTCACGGTCTTCGGCGGCAGTTTGGGCGAGGTGATGGCCGAGAAGATGTGCAAGATCATGGACCTGGCGGCGAAGATCGGCTGCCCCGTGATCGGGATCAACGACTCGGGCGGCGCCCGGATCCAGGAAGGCGTGGTTTCGCTCGGCGCGTACGGCGACGTGTTCGTGCGCAACGTCAAGTGCAGCGGCGTGATCCCGCAGATCAGCCTGATCATGGGTCCGTGCGCCGGCGGCGCGGTTTATTCGCCCGCCATCACAGACTTCGTCTTCATGGTCAAGGAGACCTCGCACATGTTCATCACTGGGCCCGACGTGGTGAAGACGGTGACCGGCGAGGAGCCGACGTTCGAGGAGCTCGGCGGGGCGATGAGCCACTCGTCCAAGTCCGGCGTCGCCCAGTTCGCCGCCGACGACGAGGACACGTGCATCGAGGACACCCGCTACCTGCTCTCATTCCTCCCCCAGAACAACCTCGAGACACCGCCTCGCGTGATCCCGACCGACGATCCGCTCCGTGCCGATCCCGAGCTCGACTCGATCGTCCCGGACAGCCCGAACAAGCCGTACGACATGCGCGAGGTGATCCGGCGGATCGTCGACGACGGCGAGTTCTTCGAGGTCCACGAGCACTACGCGCGCAACATCGTCTGCGGCTTCTCGCGACTCAACGGCTACGCGGTCGGCATCGTCGGCAACCAGCCGGCGCAGCTGGCCGGCGTCCTCGACATCGACTCGTCCTGCAAGGCCGCGCGGTTCGTGCGCACCTGCGACGCGTTCAACATCCCGATCGTCACGTTCTGCGACGTGCCCGGGTTCCTGCCGGGCACCGCGCAGGAGTGGGGCGGGATCATCCGCCACGGCGCAAAGCTGCTCTATGCCTACACCGAGGCGACCGTGCCGAAGATCACCATCATCACGCGCAAGGCCTACGGCGGCGCCTACGACGTCATGGCCTCGAAGTACATGCTCGCCGACTTCAACTACGCCTGGCCGGGCGCCGAGGTCGCCGTGATGGGGCCCGAGGGCGCGGTCAACATCATCTACCGGCGCGACATCGCCTCCTCGCCGACGCCCGACACGCGCCGCGAGAAGCTGATCACCGACTACAAGGCGCACTTCGCCAACCCGTACGTGGCGGCTGAACGGGGCTACATCGACGACGTGATCATCCC
>DATCBT010000043.1:0-27673 GCA_036511695.1 Solirubrobacteraceae bacterium
TGGCGCTCTCCCGGTGGTGGTCAGCTATGTGCGCTGAGTCTCAGGCCTCGCTCAACCAGCGGTCGAGCGAGATCTCCCTCTCTCGGAAAGAAAACGAGAACAACCTCACCACCCAGCAACCAGAGGTTGCCCTATGAGCACGCATGGCGGCGCTGGATCGGCGTCCTTACCGATCAGAGATCGGCCAGCACACGTGCGTAGCACGCCACGCTCCCGGCGTCCTTGCCCAGCTTGCCCTGCGTGTTCATGTGGGTTCTTTATGGCCAGGTGTGTATGCGCTTAAAGTCACTCACGTTGAAGGGCTTCAAGTCCTTCCCCGACCGCACGCACATGGACTTCGGCCCGGGCGTGAGCGTCGTGGTGGGGCCGAACGGGTCGGGCAAGTCGAACGTGACCGACGCGGTGCTGTGGGCGATGGGCGAGCAGTCGCCGCTCGCGGTCAGGGGTCAGTCGATGCAGGACGTGATCTTCGGCGGGGGACACGGCGTGCAGGCGCGCAGCGCCGCCGAGGTGGAGATCGTGCTGGATAACTCCGACGGCACCGTCGACCTGCCGCTGAGCGAGATCTCGATCGTGCGGCGCCTGGATCGTGCGGGCGAGGGCGGATACAAGCTGAACGGCGCCCGCTGCCGGCTGACGGACGTGATCGAGGTGCTGTCCGACACGGGCTTGGGCAAGGAGACGCACTCGGTCGTCTCCCAAGGCCGCGTGGAGGCGATCGTGACGTCCAAGCCGCGCGAGCGCAGGCTGCTGATCGAGGAGGCGGCGGGGCTGGGCAAGCACCGCAAGCGCCGCCGGCGCGCGCAGCTGAAGCTGGAGCGCACGCAGGAGAACCTCGACCGCGCGCTGGACGTGGAGCGCGAGGCGCGCACGCGCCTGCGTCCGCTCAAGCGCCAGGCCGAGGCGGCCGAGCTGCACGAGCGCCTGGAGCGCCAGATGCTGGAAGCCCGCTGGGAGCTCGCGCGGGAGGCGCTGCGCGCCCGCGGGGTGGAGCTGGACGGGGCCGAGGCCGAGGTCAAGCAGGCGCGCGCCGCGCGCGCGGAGATCGAGGCGCGCTTGCAGGCGGTGGTGCAGCGGCGGGGGAAGGCCGAGCGGGCGCTGGCCGAGCGGGCCGAGCGCCACGACGCGCTGGCCCGTCGCGTGTATGACGCGCGCTCCGCGCGCGAGCGGCTGGGTTTGCGCGCCGAGCAGGCGGGCGCGAGCGGGCTGGCGCTGGCCCGGCGGATCGAGCGCGTTGAGGTCGAGCTGGCGCAGATGGGCCAGGGAGAGTTGGGCGAGGATGGGACAGAGAGGACGGGCCCGGGTGAGCAGGCGGAGCACGGCGGGTCCAGGGGGGCGAGCGAGGAGCGCATCCAGGCGCTGGAGGGGGAGCTGGCCGAGATCGAGAGCAGGCGCGAGCAGGAGATCGAACGCGAGATCGAGGGATTGGAAGGAGCGCGCGAGCGCGAGGCGGCGCGCGTGGCGGAGTTGGAGGGCGAGCTGGAGGGAGCGCGCACGGCGCGCGCGCGGGCGGATCAGTTGGCCGAGGAGGCGCGCGAGCGCTTGCGGGCGGCCGAGCGCGCGGCGCAGGACACGCGCCGCGAGGCCGCGCGGGTCGGCGCGGAGCTGGCGGTGGCCAACCAATTCTTGCGCAGCCACGCGCGTGTCGGCGATGGCGAGGACGCTTCGGTCAAGGCCCTGAGCGAGGAGCTGAGCGTGCGCGACGGGTATGAGCTGGCGCTGGCCGCCGCGCTGGGCGGGCGCTTGAGCGCGGCGCTCGTGCCGGATGTGGCCGGCGCCGAGGCGCTGCTCGACCGTGCGGGTCCCGACGGTGGCAGCGCGCTGCTGGCCAACCTCGGGGCGGCGGGGGCGAGCGGGACGCAACGCGGCGAGGCCGCGGCGGACGGGGGTACGCCGCCGGTGACGGGCGCGGAGCGGCTGCTGGATTTGGTGAGCGGAGGACAGGCGGTCATGGAGCTGGCCGAGCGTCTGCTGGCGGCGGCCTGGGTGGTCGAGCGGTTGGAGGATCTGCCGCGGGACTTTGCCGGGATCGCCGCTACGCGCAGAGGACGCGTGTGGTTCGCGGCATGGGGCGAGGTTCGCCAGCTGACCGAGGGTGGCGCCGAGCGCGTGCTGGCACGGCGCAACGAACGCGACCGGCTGATCGAGGCGAGCGAGCAGGCAGCGCAGGCCGAGCACGCCGCGCGCGGCGCCTCCGAGCGGGTGCTGGAGGAGTTGCGCGCCGCCGACGAGGCGCGTGTGCAGGCCGAAGCCGCGTTGCGCGAGGCCGAGCGCCACTGCTCGGAGGCGAGCGAGGCGCGACGGCGTACCGAGTGGCTGATCGAACAGCGCAAGGCGGCGCCCCAGCAGGGGCCGCTGGCCGTGCGCAAGGCGCAGCTGGAGGGCGAGTTGGCGGCCGAGCGTCGCCAGGCCGAGCGCGTGGCGCGCGAACGGGTCGAGCGGCTCGCGCGGGTGGAGCGCCTGCGCGCCCAGCACGCCGCCGACGTGCTGCTGGCGCCGGTGGCGGAGCGGTTGACCGAGGTGCTGAAGCGCGCCGGGGAGGCGGTGCAGGAGCTGGTGGCACAGCTGGAGGAGCAGCTGTCGCTCGATCGCGCCGCGGGCGAGGAGATGGCCGGCGAGCTGCGCGCCTGCGCCGGCGAGGAGGCGGAGATCCAGGCGTCGCTGCGCGGCGCGGGCGAGCTCGTGACGAGCGCCGAGGTGTCCGCGCAGCGCTTGCGCGACCAGGCGCAGGAGGCTGCGCAGGAGGCGCAGGCGGTGGCCGGGTTGCTGGAGCTTTCAGAGCAGGCGCGAGGCGAGCGCGTGGAGGCATTGGCGCCGGAGCAGGCCGAGGCGCTCATCGCCCGCGTTGAGCGCCTGCAGCGGCGGCGCGAGCAGCTGGGTCCGGTCAATCCACTGGCGCAGGAGGAGTATGCGGAGGCGGTGGCGCATGTCGAGGAGCTCGAGGGCAGGCGCGCCGATCTGGAGACGGCGCTGCGCGAGCTGAAAGCGGTGATCCGCGAAACGGACCGCCAGATCCAGGAGACCTTCGAGCAGACGTTCGCCGCCGCGGCGCGTAACTTCGAGGAGCTCGCGGGTGACGTGTTCCCCGGCGGTTCGGGCAGGCTGCGGCTGGTGCGCGACGAGCAGGCGCCACGCGCGGTGCTCGGCGGGCAGCCACTGCCCGCGGGCGGGGCGGATGACGGAGCTGGGCACGAGGGTGGCGAGGAGGCGGCGGAGGCGGCAGCCGAGGCGGAGGCCGAGCGCGAGGAGCTCGCCGGGGATGAGTTGTTGGGTGTCGAGATCGAGATCACGCCCGCGGGCAAGTCCGCGAAGCGCCTGTCGCTGCTGTCGGGCGGGGAGAAGTCGATGACGGCGCTCGCGTTCCTGTTCGCGGTGTTCCTGGCGAGGCCATGCCCGTTCTACATCCTCGACGAGGTCGAGGCCGCGCTCGACGACTTGAACCTGGATCGCTTTCTCGCGCTGCTGCGCCGTTACGCCGACCGCGCGCAGTTCATCGTGATCACGCATCAGAAGCGCACGATGGAGGCCGCCGATTGGCTATTTGGCGTGTCGATGGGCGGCGATGGCGTATCGAAGGTGCTCTCGCGCAGGCTGCCCGCTGAGGAGAACGCGCCACCCACGCACGCAGCACCCATCCAGGCTCAACCCAGCGAGGCGCCCGAGGTAGCCGAGGTCGCATAGATCCCAGGTGGCCGAGGTAGGCCCCTGCGTGCGGAGGTCGCGTGGTGTTCACGTGGGCGAGGGCCGCCAGGTAGTCGAGGTCGCCCAACTCACCGCTGCTATCGTCGCCCGGCCCGTGGCCCGCGACTGGAACGATCTGTTCATCACCGGCGAGGCCGGCGGCGGCCGCGAGGCTGCGCCTGCCGCCGTCGCGGAGAAGCGCCGCGGGGTATTTCACCGTCTGCGCGAGAACCTGTCAAAGACGCGGCAGGCGCTGAGCGGAGAGATCCAGGCAACCCTGTGGGGGACGCTCGACGAGCACACGTGGGAACGGCTGGAGGAGGCGCTGATCATGGCCGACGTCGGCGCGAGCACGACGGCATCGGTCGTGGCGACGCTGGAGGCGGAGGTCGCCGAGGGCGCTCTCGCGGGCGGTGAGGCGCTGAGCGAGCGGCTGATCGAGCTGCTGGCCGAGACGGCGCGGGTGGGTGATGGTCGCATCGACGTACGCTCGAGCCCGACGGTGATCCTGGCGGTCGGGGTGAACGGCACGGGCAAGACGACGACGATCGGCAAGCTCGCATGGCATCTGCGCAACGAGCTGGGGCTCACGGTGCTGCTCGGGGCGGCCGACACGTTCAGGGCCGCGGCGAGCGAGCAGCTGGAAGGCTGGGCGCAGCGAGCCGGTTGTGAGATCGTGACCGGGCCGGCGGGCTCGGACCCGGGCGCTGTGGCGTTTGAGACGATCGCCAAGGCCCAGAGCACGGGGGTTGACGTGGTGATCGTGGACACCGCCGGGCGGCTGCACACGCAGGACGACCTGATGGCCGAGCTGGGGAAGGTGCGCCGGGTGATCGGCAGGCAGCTGCAGGGCGCGCCGCACGAGACGCTGCTGACCGTCGATGCGACGACCGGCCAGAACGGTTTGCGCCAGGCGAAGCTGTTCGCCGAGACGGCCGAGGTGACGGGGGTCGTGTTGACAAAGCTCGACGGCACGGCGCGGGGCGGTATCGCGCTGGCGATCGCGCGCGAACTCGAGCTGCCGGTGAAGCTGATCGGGGTGGGTGAGACGGTGGAGGATCTGAGGCCGTTCGATCCGGAGGACTTCGCCCGCGCCCTGATCGCCGAGGATGCCGCGCCCTGATCGCCGAGGGCAACGATCGCCGAGGATTTCGCGCACTGATCGCCGAGGGTAACGATCGCCGAGGGGTAACCTGGAGGTATGGAGATCTGGATCATCTGGCTGGCTGTGGCCTGTCTGTTGGGCCTGGGGGAGATGCATCAGGGCGGCTTCTACCTGGCGCCGTTCGCCCTGGGGGCGGCGCTGGCCACCGTCGTGGCCCTGCTCGGTGTCGGTGCGCCGCTGTCCGCGGTCGTGTTCCTTACCGCCTCGGGGATCGTGTTCGGGGCGCTGCGCCCGGTGGCTCGCCGCCACCGGCGACTGCCGCCGTCGATTCGCACCGGCGCGGCGGCGCTGGTGGGCAAGCGTGCGCTCGTGCTCGAGCGGATCGCCAACGAGGAGGGCGTCGGGTGCGTGAGGATCGACAGCGAAGTGTGGACCGCGCGCAGCTATGACGAGGACGAGGTGATCGACGCGGGCGAGCGCGTCGAGGTGGTCGAAATACGCGGCGCAACCGCGCTTGTGATGCACTGACCGCGAAAAGGCAAACAAAGGAAACAGCTCATGGTCCCGCTCATCATCGTCGCAATCGTGGTCCTGTTCGCGCTCGTCGTGGCGGCGCGCACGATTCGCGTGATTCCCCAGGCCCGGGCCGGGGTGGTCGAGCGCCTGGGTCGCTACAGCCGCACGCTCGAGCCTGGGCTGACGATTCTCACGCCGTTCATCGATCGCGTGAAGCCGCTGGTGGACCTGCGCGAGCAGGTCGTCAACTTCGCGCCGCAGTCGGTGATCACCGACGACAACGTGGTCGTGGGGATCGAGACGGTCCTGTATTTCACGATCAACGATCCGCGCTCGGCGACGTACGAAATCGCCAACCCGCTGCAGGCGATCGAGCAGCTGACGGTGACCACGCTGCGCAACGTGATCGGCGGGTTGACGCTGGAGGAGACGCTGACCGCGCGCGAGAACGTGAACACCGAGCTGCGTGTGGTGCTCGACGAGGCGACGGGCAAGTGGGGGATCAGGATCAACCGCGTGGAGATCAAGTCGGTCGATCCGCCCGCGGACATCAGGACGGCGATGGAGAAGCAGATGCGCGCCGAGCGCGACCGGCGCGCGGCGATCCTGACGGCGGAAGGCGAGAAGCAGGCGCAGATCCTTACCGCCGAGGGCGCTAAGCAGGCCGCCGTCCTTACCGCCGAGGGCGCCCAGCAGGCCGCGGTCCTCGACGCCGAGGGCGAGCGCCAGGCGGCGATCCTGCGTGCCCAGGGCGAAGCGAAGGCGATCGACACGGTCTTCAAAGCGATCCACGAGGGCAAACCGAACCGGGAGCTGTTGAGCTACGAATACCTGCAGATGCTGCCGCAGCTGGCGGAAGGGGACGCGAACAAGGTGTTCGTGATTCCCTCCGAGTTCGCCGAGGCATTCGGCGGTATCGGCGAGGCGCTCTCCGGCCGAGCGGACGCCGGTAAGGCTGCGCCCGGCGGCCCGCCCGCTCCCCCGATCGATCGAGCTTCAGTCCCGCCCGCCCGCGATAGCTAGCCGAGGCGCTGTCCCGCCCGTCGCGGGCGGGGTGTGCCGCGGGCTGCGAGAATCAGGCCCATGTTCGACTCGCTCGCCGAGAAGCTGCAGGGGACGCTCGCGGGCGTCCGCAACCACGGGACGCTGACCGAGGGGGATATCGACGGCGCGATGCGCGAGATCCGCCTGGCGCTGCTGGAGGCCGACGTCAACTTCAAGGTCGTCAAGCAGTTCACCGCCCAGGTCAAAGAGCGCTGTATGGGCGCGGAGGTCATCGGCAAGCTGAACCCCGGTCAGCAGGTCGTGAAGATCGTCGCGGAGGAGCTGACGAATTTGATGGGAGGCCCGCCCGCTCGCCCACCCACCCGCGGAGAGGGGATCGATGCCCCACCCAGCCTGAGCTTCTCGCCGCGACCGCCGACGGTGATCCTGATGGCGGGGCTGCAGGGCTCGGGCAAGACGACCGCGACGGCGAAGCTCGCGCGCTACCTGCGCGAGGAGCACTCCTCGACGGTGGCGGTGGCGGCATGCGATGTCTACCGCCCGGCTGCGGTCGAGCAGCTGGTGAAGGTCGGCGCGCAGGCCGGGGCGGAGGTCTACGAGCAGGGGACCGACCGCAACCCGGTGGAGATCGCCACCTGGGCGCTGGAGCGCGCGAAGCGGGAGGGCAAGGACGTTCTGATCGTCGACACCGCTGGACGCCTGCATGTGGACGAGGAGCTGATGGCGGAGCTCGTGGGTATCCGCGCGGCGGTGAAACCGGATGACGTGCTGCTTGTGGTGGACGCGATGACCGGGCAGGACGCGGTGAACGTCGCCGAGCGCTTCGCCGCGGCCGTTCAGTTCGACGGCGTGGTGATGAGCAAGCTCGACGGTGATGCGCGCGGCGGCGCCGCGTTGTCGGTCAAGGCGGTCACCGGCAAGCCGATCCTGTTCGCCTCGACCGGCGAGAAGCTCGAGCAGTTCGAACGCTTCCACCCCGATCGCATGGCCCAGCGCATCCTCGGCATGGGCGACGTGATGAGCCTGATCGAGCAGGCTGGGCGTCAGTTCGACGAGGGCGAGGCGATCGAGCTGGAGCGCAAGCTGCGGCGCAACGAGCTGGGGCTGGACGACTTCCTGGCGCAGCTGAAGATGATCCGGAAAATGGGCCCGCTGAGCAGCCTGCTCGGGATGATCCCCGGGCTGGGTGGGGCACAGCTGCAGAACATGAAGGTGGACGAGCGCGAGCTCGACCGGATTCAGGCGATCATCCTGTCGATGACCCCCGAGGAGCGCCGCAAGCCGGAGCTGATCAAGGGGTCGCGCCGGCTGCGGATCGCGCGCGGCTCGGGCACGAGCGTGCAGCAGGTCAACCGCCTTGTGAAGCAGTTCGGGCAGATGCGGAAAGTGATGAAACAGGTGGGACGCGGCAAGACGCCGGACATCGGCGCGCTGATGCGAAACGCGCGCTGAGGCCCTGGACCGCGAGCGCACGGTCGCCGCAGCCGCACGTTTCCAACCAGGCCGCGCCTAAGCGGGCGGGCTTCGGCCGGGCGCACCGTCTAAGCTCTGTGCGCAACAGGAAAAGATATCGAGAGGAAAACGTGTCGGTAAGGCTCAGGCTCACGCGAGTGGGCGGCAAGAAGGACCCGATGTGGCGCGTGGTCGTCGCCGACCAGCGCTCCCCGCGCGATGGCCGCGTGATCGAGACGATCGGCCATTACAACGCCCAGACCGACCCGTCGACGATCGTGATCGACGAGGAGCGCGCGCGCAGCTGGCTGGCGCGCGGCGCGCAACCGTCTGACACGGTGCGCAAGTTGTTGCGCATCAAGGGAATCGAGAGCCAGCTAGGAGCCCGCTGAGCTGCGCGATGCTGTGTCCTCGGTCGTTCGCGTGCGTAGCACGCCACACTCCCTGCGTCCTTGCCTCGCTTGCCCAGCGGACCCCTAGCTGCGCAATACGGACAGGATGACCCGCGAGGGCTCGATCAGCGCACGCATGTCCAGCGAGACCCCGAAGGAGCTGCTCGAGTACCTGGCCCAGGGCTTGGTCGACGAGCCTGATGCGGTTTCGGTCGAGCAGTTCGAGGAGGACGACGGCACGATCGTGCTCGAGCTGTGCGTCGCCGACGAGGATTACGGCAAGGTGATCGGTCGCGGCGGGCGCACCGCGCACGCGCTGCGCACGGTCGTGAAAGCCGCGGCGACGGGCGAGGGGCATCGCGTGCTGCTCGACATCGTCGATTGATGCGCGGCGCCGGTGCGAATGGGAGCCCGCCCACCCAACAGGTCGGATACAGGGGCGAGGGCGACGGAGGACGATTCGGCACCTGAGCTGCAGGCAGGTCGCGTTGGACGCGCACACGGCCTGGACGGGAGCTTCTATGTGACGAGCCCCCGTCCACGGCTGCTGATCCTGGGGACAAGCGTGACGGTGGCGGGACGGCGCGCCGCGATCGTGCGCCGCGCCGGGACCGAGCAGCGTCCGATCGTGCGTTTGCAGGGCGTCGAGGACCGCGCCGCGGCGGATGCGCTGCGGGGGACGGCGCTGACGGTTGAGGAGCCGCAAGCTCCGGCGCTGGCCGAGGGCGAGTGGTGGGCGCATGAGCTCGAGGGCTGTGCCGTGGTGGACGGCGAGCGGCGCGTCGGCACGGTCAACCGGATGATCGAGCTGCCCTCGTGCGAGGCGCTGGAAGTACGGCGCGAGACGATCGGATCCCAGTCGACCGGATCCCACCCACCCGCGCCGCTGCTGGTGCCGATGGTGAAAGACGCGATCCGGCGGATGGCGGTCGAGGAACGGCTGATCGAGATCGACCTGGCCTTCCTCGGCGAGGCCGGCCCCGGTGAGCGCGGCCCGGAGGCCGGGGAGCATCGCTCAGAGATCACGGAGGTCGGCCTGGAAACCGGCGATGATGGCCCGCAGGCCGGGGAGGACAGTTTCGAGACCGGCGAGGTTGGGGGGCAGTGATGGAGATCGATGTGTTCACGCTGTTCCCCGAGTGGTTTCAGTGGTTCACCGCTCAGCGCCACGTGAGCAACGCGCTCGCGGCGGGCACGAGCTTCCAGTGCGTGAACTTCCGCGAGCACACCCAGCTGAGCGGCGGTCAGGTCGATGACACGCCGTTCGGCGGTGGGGCGGGGATGGTGCTGCGCGTAGACGTGATGGACAGCGCGCTGCGCGCCCACTACGGCGTCGATCCGGTGCGCCTGCGCGAGCAACGCCGGGTGATCGCGCTGGCGCCGGGCGGGCGGGCGCTTGACGACCGTCTCGTCGATGAGCTGGCGGCCGAGCCCGCCCTGACGCTGCTGTGCGGACGCTACGAGGGCTTTGACGAGCGCATCGTCGAGCACTTCGCCAGCGAGGAGATCTCGATCGGCAGCTACGTCCTCTCCGGCGGTGAGCTGGCGGCGATGGTCGTGTGCGATGCGGTCCTGCGCAAGCTGCCCGGCGCGCTCGGGCACGAGGACTCGGTGGTCGAGGAGTCTTTCAGCGCCGCGCTCGGGGGCGACCCGGAGTATCCGCACTACACACGCCCCGCCGAGTACCGCGGCTGGCGTGTGCCGGAGGTGTTGCTGTCCGGCCATCACGAGCGAATCGGCCAATGGCGGCGCGAGCGCAGTCGCGAACGAGGAGAGCGCGGCCGCGAACAAGGAGAGCGCAGCCGGGAGTCGGGAGAGCGCGGCCGGGAGTAGGGAGAGCGCGGCCGGGAGTAGGGAGAGCGCGGCCGGGAGTAGGGAGAGCGCGGCCGGGAGTCGGGAGAGCGCGGCCGGGAGTAGGGAGAGCGCGGCCGGGAGTGGGGAGAGCGCCGGGCGGGAGTGGGAAGAGCGCTGGGCGAGATAAACCGGCCGAGAACCGGCTCTCCCGTCCGGCGCGAGCGTGCGTGAGGCGGCGTGGGTCGGGCGTCCGCTACCATTGCTCCCCGCGTCGGCCGAAGACCCCGTTTGGGATCACTTCATCGGGTCATCAGGACGTACTCCTTTACCGTTATGAGCAGCGTCATCGAAACCATCGAGCGCGCGCAACTGCGCCGCGTTCCCGACTTTGCGCCGGGCGACCGCGTGAAGGTTCATTTCCAGGTGATCGAGGGCACTCGTCGCCGCGTGCAGATCTTCGAGGGCGTGGTGATCAAGCGCCAGGGACACGGCGCGCGTGAGACTTTCACGGTCCGCAAGCAATCCTTCGGCGTCGGCGTCGAGCGGATGTTCCCCGTGCACTCGCCGAAGATCGAGCGGATCGAGCTGGCCGCGCGCGGCGATGTGCGCCGCGCGAAGCTCTACTACCTGCGCGATCGCGTCGGCAAGCGCGCCCGTGTGCGTGAGCGCCGCTACACCGGTCCGGAGGAGACGATCGAACCCGGCCTGCTGCACGAGGCGGGCGGCGCGACCGATGCGGATGGCATGACCGCGGAGGAGACAGTCTTGGAGGACACCCAGACGCCGGCGGTCCAGGCGCCCGAGGCCGGTACGCCCGAGGCCGGTACGGATAGCCCGACGGAGGCCGCGGAGCAGCCGACCCCGGTGGAGGACGTGGCGGGCGACGGATCGGATTTGGTCCAGCCGGCAGCGGACACGGAGGTGGCGCCGGAAGCCGCCGAGGGTGTCGATCAGCAGGATGAGGCTGCGGAGGACGGCGGGTCTTCCGTCGATGTCAGTGACGCCCGGGGGGGCACTCCCGACGGCGATACCGCGGCGTGACGGCCAAGACCAAGCGCGCGAAGTCGGCCACGAGCTCGATTGTCGAGCTGGTCGTGATCGTGCTGGTTGCGCTCGGTCTCGCGCTCGGCATCCAGGCGTTCATCGTCAAGCCCTATCGCATCCCCAGCGGCTCGATGGAACCGACGCTGGCGGTCGGCCAGCGCGTCCTGGTCGACCGCATCGGCATGCACTTCAGCACTCCCCACGTCGGCGAGATCGCGGTTTTCCACCCCCCGAAGGAAGCCCAGAAGCAGGTGTGCGGGCCGACGCCGCACATCGTCAAACTCGGCGGCGCGGCCTGCTCAGAACCGGAACCCGTGCAATCGAGCGTGAACTTCATCAAGCGGATCGTCGCGGGTCCCGGCGACGTGATCTCGATCCATGAAGGGCACGTGACCCGCAACGGCAAGCGCGAGGCGGACTCCTACATCAGGCAGTGCGGCCCGAGCCCAGAGTGCAACTTTCCGGTGCCGATCACGATTCCGCCCGGTCACTGGTTCATGATGGGGGACAACCGTGGCGAATCCGACGACAGCAGATTCTGGGGACCGGTTCCCACCGGGTGGATCATCGGCGAAGCCATCGCCACCTACTGGCCCCCTGACCGGATCGGCATCTTCTAAGCCCACCCGCGCGGCACGGCGCCGTAGAAGGGCCGCCACGAGCGGGCAAAGGTTGTTCGCGTTCGACCGCCGTCTCGGTGTGCGGCTGGTGGCGGGCGCCGACGAGGCCGGCAGGGGCTGTCTCGCGGGTCCTCTGGTCGCGGCGGGCGTGCTGTTCGACTATGACGCGCTCACCACGCGTGAGCTGCGTGCGCTGGGCGCGCTGAACGACTCCAAGCAGCACACGCCCGAGGCGCGCGAGGAGCTCTATCCACTGGTGCTGCAAAGCGCCTCGCGCGTTGTCGTCGTCTCACGCTGCGCGAGCGGGATCGACGCGCGCGGGCTGCACAAGACGAACCTTGCGGCGCTGCGCGACGCGATCCGCGGCGTGACCGCGGGCGTCTCGGGCGAGGTCGCGTGTCTGCTGGACGGTTTCTCGGTCCCCGAGTTCGAGCGCCCCCAGCGCGCGGTCATCAACGGCGACGCCACCAGCGCGGCGATCGCGGCGGCGTCGATCGTCGCCAAGGTCACGCGCGACCGCTACATGCACCACGCCGACACGCTGCACCCCGGTTGGAGCTTCGCCGAGCACGTCGGCTACTCGACGCCCGTGCACCGCGCGGCGATCCTCCGCCAGGGCGTCTCCCCCCTGCACCGGATGTCCTTCCGCTCGCTCGCCTACCAGCAGCTAGCGCTCTGAGGAGGCCGCCCCATACGCGCGAGGGGGCTACGCGTGGACGCCAAGGTCCGACCCGATAAGTGCCTTGCCGAGTGGATGGCCGTCGTCGTCATACGTCAGTAATGCGTACTTATCTGCCGACCCAGGGTCCTGCCGGACGATGCTCTCCAGGGCAAGTCGTGCCTCTTGCTCCTGGTCGAACGAATCGACTAAGTTGGCCGTGCTGTCAAGAATTACGTAAGAACTCATGGTTCATCAGCTGACGATCTCAATATCGGTTGCTACGTCACGTAGCTTGACGGGGTCGGCCCACAAGGTCAAGGTATCGCCGCTTTGCACGATGCGGAAGGCTTCGACCCCTGGTCCCGGCGCAATCTCCAGGACACTGACCCGGGATCTCCCTTGCGTGGTTCTCACGGTCCGAGCACCTATTTTGCCTTGGACTTGGCAGAGCCGATCACAAACCGACCAGCCCTCACCACGCCCCCTCGATGTGGTCGAGGCGGATCAGGCGGTCTTTGGTGTCGAGGATCACGCCGATCGCGTCGAAGCGGATCGTGTGGGCGGTGGGGCGAATGTGCTTCTCGTCGCGCAGCCATGCGGCGGCGAGTCGGCGCAGACGCGCGCGTTGACGGGGGCGCAGCCAAACCAGGGGCTGCTGGTCGGGGCGAATGCCCTGTCTCTGGGCGCTCACGCGGCGCGTCTTTACCTCGACGAACACGAGCGTGTGCCCGTTGAAGGCGATCAGGTCGATCTCGCCGTAGCGGGTTCGCTCGTTGCGCCCGAGCGGAGAAAAGCCCAGCCGCTGGAGGTGGCCGGCCGCCAGCTCCTCGCCGCGGCGGCCCAGCGCACCACGCAGGTCTGTCCCTTGCGCCGCGCCGCGTGATGTCGTGGAGGGGAGCGAGGGACCGTCCGAGCGCATAATCGATCACGCTAAAGCGGAAAATCTGATGTAAGACGCTTGTCTGTGCCGATTTGGTGCCCGAGCCGTAAAGAAACAGCGCCGGCGCTTGTGCGGCGACTGGATCGAGGACTGGATAAGACGGTGAGCGCTTGCCTATCGGAGCTGTGCCCGGCCGTGCGCGGGCGGCTTCGCTCGCGTAGCCTCTGCTCGCATGAACGACACCTCCACAGACTCACCCGCCCGCTCCCAGCCCTCCGGGTCGGCAGCCGCCGACCCTTCCGCCGACCGCTCTGTTGAGCACTCTGTCGACCCTGCCGCCGACCAGGCGCATCGGTCCGCCGGTGGGCCGCGGTCGCTCGACGGCGTCAGCAGCTTCATGGGGATGCGCTGGGACGATCCGCAGACGGTTCGTCTGGAGATCCGGCCGGAGCTGATGAACAATGGTGGCCTGCTTTCGGGCGTGGTCACCTACGCGCTCGTCGACTACTGCATGGGCTCGACGCTGTGGGTGCAGACCACCGAGCAGGAGCGGATCGCGACGATCAGCATCGCGATCAACTACATCCAGACCGCGACCGAGGGCGAGATCGTGTGTCGCACCACCCTCGATCGGCGCAACCGCACGACGGCGGTGATGCGCAGCGAGGTGCGCCACGACGACGGCCGCCTGCTCGTGACCGCGATCGGCAGCTACACGATCTTTCCGCGCCGCTCCTAGCGTATGGGCAGAACCCCCGTCGCGTTGACGATCGCCGGCTCGGACTCCGGTGGCGGCGCCGGCATCCAGGCCGACCTCAAGGCGTTTGCCCGCTGCGGCGTGCACGGCACGTCCGCGATCACCGCGATCACCGCGCAAAACACGCTCGCCGTCGAGGCAATTCATCCCGTGCCGCCCGAGATCGTGCTCGCGCAGGTGCGCGCGATCGCGGGGGACATCGGCGTGGACGCGGTCAAGGTCGGGATGCTCGGTACGGCCGCGGCCACGCTCGCGGTCGCGCGTGCGCTGGACGAGCTGCCCGCCGGCACGCCCGTGGTCGTCGACCCGGTGATGGTCGCCGAGTCGGGCGCGCGGCTGCTAGACGCCGATGCACAGCGGGCGCTGGTGGAGGAGATCCTGCCGCGCGCGACCGTCATCACGCCGAATCTGCCCGAGGCGCGCTTCCTCGCCGGTTGGACGGGCGCCGGGAGCTTGTCGCAGACGGGCTCCACCGCTGGGCCCGTGCGCGCAGCCCACGCGCCTGGGCCCGGCGCGCAGACGGCAGGGCAGGCAGCCGCGGCCGCCGGCCAGGGGCAAGCACCCGCGGCCGACGAGGACGAGGAAGCCGAGGCGCTGGCCCGGGCGCTGCTCACGCTCGGCCCTCGCATCGTGGTCCTCACGGGTGGTCACCGAGCGCGCGCGGTAGATCTTTTCCTCGATTCGACCGGTGACGGGGCCATAGTCAAGATCGAGGGTGAGCGCCACCCCGACGGCGCTGCGCACGGCTCTGGCTGTACCCACTCCTCCGTGCTCGCCGCCCAGCTGGCGCTCGGGCGCTCGCCCTTGGACGCCGCGCGCACGGCCCGTGCCCTCGCGGGAGCGGCGGTCGCGAATGGGCTACGCGATATTGGCGCGGGCGCCGGGCCGGTCGACGTCCTCGGTCTGCGCGGCCTGCGTTCGACCTGAACAGACCTGCCCTTGGTCTGTGTCGTGTGCGTCTGAGCTGAACGGACCTGCCCCTTGGTCTGTGCCGCGTGCGTCTGAGATGAACGGACCTGCCCGCTCCTGACCCCGGTAGGGGTCTCCATAAAAAGGCTTTCCTCCTACGGCGGCCCGATCGAAAGGTCGCCAGCGTGACGCGCGTTTGCCATAATCGGGGAACGATGAAGCTGCTGCGGATGAAGCCCGGTCATGGCGAGATCGTGCTTGCGGAGGGGGATGTCGAGGTGCCCGAGCAGGAGCGCGAGCTGATCGAGGCGTTTCGTCGTGAGCTCGACGCCGGCATGTGGGCGGCGGTGCCGACGGGGACGCCCGATGGTCGCCGCGAAGCCGAGCTGGTCAAGAGCTTCGCCGAGGTGCCACGCGACGCCGAGCGTGTGATCTTCTTCCCGCGCGCCGCCGGCGGCGCCCCCCGGGCGACGCTCTAGCCGCGATGGCGCTCGCGCTGGGCACCGGTGCGGTCATCCTCGTGGTGCTCGTCTGGGAGCTGCTCCGGCCGACGCTCAAGGACGCGATCGCCCGCGGGCGGGAGAGCTGGTCTGAGCGCCGGCGTCTCTCAACGTCGAGGAGCTATGACCCCGGCCGGGAGCGTCGCGCCGAGCTGCGGGCGCGCGCGCTGCTGCGCTCGTGCATCGACGAGCGCGACTGGGCGATGTACCGAGACCTGGGGTTTCTGCGCGTCTGGGGCGGCCTCGGCAAGCACGAGCGTGGGGCGGCGGCGACCGGGGCGCAGGCGACCTATGCGTATCTGATCTACCCGCACAAGCCGATCGTCGCCTACCTGCCCCAGACGGGAGCGCTGCTGAGCGAGTACTGCGTCGCCTTCCCCGACCCCTCACGCCCCTACGGCAGCTCCCGCCTGCCCGACTCCGACGATGTGCTCGCCAAGTGGATGGCGCTCACCGCCGATGAGCGCCGGCTGGTCGCCGACGCCAACATGCACCTCCCCGGCCGTCAGGTCGATCCCGCCCGCGTGCGCCGCGACCTGCAGCGCCTGACGCGCTGGGAGCGCGAGCGCCTCGGCCGCGCCGATACTGTGCACGCGTGAGCTTCGACGTCCGGCACAAGAGCCGCGCTCTGACCGAGGGCCCCGAGCGGGCCGCCGCGCGCGCGTACCTGCACGGGATCGGCTACTCCGCCGAGGACCTTTCGAAGCCGATCGTCGGCGTGGCGCACTCGTGGATCGAGACGATGCCGTGCAACTTCAACAACCGCGTGCTCGCCGCCAAGGTCAAGCAGGGCATCCGCGCCGCCGGTGGCACGCCGATGGAGCTCAACACGATCGCGATCTCCGACGGGATCACGATGGGCACCGCGGGCATGCGCGCCTCGCTCGTCTCGCGCGAGCTGATCGCCGATTCGATCGAGCTCGTGGCCTCCGCGCACCACTTCGACGCGCTGGTCACGATCTCCGGCTGCGACAAGACGATCCCCGGTACCGTGATGGCGCTCGCGCGCCTCGATATTCCCGGTCTGATGCTCTACGGCGGCTCGATCAAGCCCGGGCACTACAAGGGCGAGGACGTGACGATCCAGCAGGTGTTCGAGGCGGTCGGCGCCTTCGCCGCGGGCAAGATCTCAGAGCAGGAGCTGCACGAGCTGGAGGAGGTCGCCTCGCCCGGCGCGGGCGCCTGTGGCGGGCAGTTCACCGCCAACACGATGGCGATGGCCTTCGAGGTGCTCGGCATCTCACCGGCCGGCTCCTCGATGGTGCCGGCCGAGGACGGGCGCAAGCTCGATGTGGCCGTCCAGGTCGGCGAGCTGGTGATGGACGTCCTTGCGCGCGGACAGCGCCCGAGCGAGATCATCACCAAGCAGGCTTTGGAAAACGCGATCGCCGCGGTCGCGATGAGCGGCGGCTCGACCAACGGCGTGCTGCATCTGCTGGCGGTCGCCCGCGAAATGGGCGTCCCGCTGGAGATCGACGAGTTCGACGCAATCTCCGAGCGCACGCCCCTGCTCTGCGACCTGCAGCCCGGCGGGCGGTATGTGGCGACCGACCTCTACGAGGCGGGCGGCGTCCCGCTCGTGCTCAAGCGGATGCTCGAAGCGGGCGTCCTGCACGCGGACGCCCCGACCGTCACCGGCGCCACGATCGGCGAGCACGCGGCCGAGGCGCGCGAGACCGACGGGCAGCGCGTCGTGCGTCCCCTCGACGATCCCCTGAAGCCGACCGGCGGGTTCGCGATCCTGCGCGGCAACGTCGCCCCCGACGGCTGCGTCGTCAAGCTCGCCGGCCACGAGCGCCGCCGGCACACCGGTCCCGCGCGCGTCTTCGACGGCGAGGAGGCCGCGATGGCGGCCGTGCTCACAAAACAGATCGTCGAGGGCGACGTGGTCGTGATCCGCGGCGAGGGCCCCGCCGGTGGACCGGGCATGCGCGAGATGCTCTCGGTCACCGCCGCGATCCAGGGCGAGGGCCTGGGGGAGGGCGTCGCGCTGATCACCGACGGGCGTTTCTCCGGCGCCACCCACGGCTTCATGGCCGCCCACATCGCGCCCGAGGCCGTGCGCGGGGGACCGATCGGGGCGCTGCGCGACGGCGACCAGATAACGATCGACGTGGACTCGCGGCGGATCGATGTATCGCTCTCCGACGAGCAGATCGCCGAACGCCTGCTTACCTACACCCCGGGGCCGCGCGCGGACGAGCATGTCGATGTGGCGATTCAGAAGTATGCGCGGCTGGTCGGCTCTGCCGCCACGGGCGCCGTCACGAGCTGAACGCGGAGAAGGAGCAGAAACGGCTCCCCCCAGAGCCGATCACCTACGGTCAGGGCGGGCCCTTACCGTTGGGGCTTGACATCTGCTCCGTGTGGGGGTACGTTAGATAAGCGATGGCATCCCGAGTGGATTGCCGGGCACGATAGATCAGGTTTGGGTTGATCCTCTGGGATCGATTGCAAGCGCTTTGTAGGGGATGTTGGGGAGAGGGCCGGATCGCATGAAGAGGGGTTGTTTTCGCGTGAGTCCACAAGGGACAGATGTGATGGGGACGGTTGCGGCCCAGGGGCTGCCCGTATGTAGATGCGTCAGCGCTGCTGACACATCTCTCTCTCTCTCTCTCTCTCTACTCCGGATCTATTAGGCAAAAAGCCTAGTTTCGGCGCCCGTCGGGGCGCCCGCCACCATCTTCTAGCCGGCATACACCGCGCCCCCAGGCGCGGTGTTCATCGTTCTCGGCCCGCTCACAGGTCGCTGGTTACCTGTGCGCTCCGCGGACCCGGCGGCACCTACCGTTCCGCGCCCTCGCGCGTGTCGCCATACAACCCACGAGGGGCCCTCCCCTCTTTCCTGGAGGAGACGGTTCGATGAGAATGTCATTGTCCTCGCGCGCGCATTGTCTTGCGCTGTTGCCGATCCTGGCAGGTGCCCTGTTCGCGCTTGCGCTCCCGTCTGCCGCCCTCGCCGCCGAACCCTGCCCCAACGAACCGTACCGCGTGGCAAGCGACTCGACCCAGCTTCCGAACTGCCGCGCGTATGAGCTCGTCTCACCGGCTGACGCCGGAGCACCGGTGGGAACGGACTCCCTAGAAGAAGTAGCCCATTCAGCGTTCATAGAGGTAGCGTTCAACAACGACCCCTTTGTCGCACCAGACGGTAGCCTTGCTCAGCAGTTGCGTGGCGCATTGGATGTGCAGGGGAGCGGCGAAGATGTCTTCTGGAACTCCACGGCGACGCCGCCCCGGACCGGGGCGGTTGAGGATGCCGGGGCGTGGGATCCCTTCCGCAGTATTCGTACGTCGACTGGCTGGAGCACACGAGATCTCTTACCTTCCAGCATCCAGATACCCGGCCTGCCGGGAGGGACTGTAAAGGTTGTTCTCGGGGCCTCGGCTGACGGCTCCTCGGCCCTGGTTCTCGCTCAGTTGGCGCTTTACCCAAGTGCCTTCGCCAACCCGCAGCAGGCCGCACTCGGCGAGCAGCGTGGCTTCAGCATCTACCGTGTCAGTACTGACGGGGGTTTCGCGCCGCAGCTCGTTACGCACGGCGAATTGCTTCTTCCTGAAAACGAGACCCTGGAAAGCCTGACGAACGATGGTCCGTTCCAAGAGCTCTCCGCCTCACCGAACCTCGAAGTGGTGACGTTCAGGTCAACGATCCGGCTCGCATCCCAAGATAACTGTATTGGCGGCCCCGGCAACCAGTTTCAGAGCCAGTTCACATCAGCCACGACGTACATTTGGAACGCCGGCTCCATCGATGGCCTGGCTCGACCCGCCCTTCCCTTGGGCCCGTCGTGCGTCAGCCCGAACGTGACAAGTATTCCGACGGTTCTACCGGACGGGGACCCCATCCTGATGCCGAACCCGGCCAACATAAGCATGTTAACCAGTGGGCCGTTAGTGCAGACTGGTGGAGAAATCTATGCAGATCCGATACTGGCCGGCCCCTCTGGCGGGACGCTGCTGTCGGTCGCTCCCGACGGATCCACTGCCTACGTGTTGGAGAAACAGTCACTGGTCGCGCAGGACACTAGCGGCGGTGGCCAGATCTACGCCATCGGCACGCAGGCAGGCGTCCCTCAAAGCGGCCTGCCGCTGCCGGGCGACACCAAAAGTGTCGCCTGCGTCTCGTGTACTAGCGATCAAACCAACGTGAGCTATGTCGGCACGAGCAAGGACGGCACCCATATCTTGTTCACCACAGACCAGGGTCTGTGGGAGTGGGATGTGTCATCGCCCAGCGCACCTGCGGCGCGCTTGACCTCAGTCACCGACCTCGGCCCGCTGACAGTCACTATCTCTGAGAATGGTCATTACGTCGTCGGGTTGACGAGTCAGCTGGCGCACAATCCTGAGCCCGATCTTTACGAGTTCAGCGCGGACCAGGTACCCACCGTGATTGCTTCTGGTGGCTCCGCAGACATCTACTCACTTGACAGCGTTAGCTGCCTAGTAGTGAGTACGTGCGGGCAGCCTTACGTATCTGGTGGGGTATCCAACGATGGACAGCGTGTCGTCTATAACGCGCGGCCGGCCGAAGAAGTGGCCGGTCGTCAGCTTCCCCAGGTAATCGATGAATGGCACAGCGGGCATACCACTCAGCTTTCACCGGCGGGCAGCCTAAACGAATACGCGGTGCAGACCGTCACCGGCGGGGAACTTCAAGACGTCTTCTTCTTCGCTAACGATGCGCTTGTACCATGGGATTTCAACGCTGGTCAGTCAGACATCTACGATGCGCGGGTCGAAGGTGGCTTTCCGTTCTGCACGCCAGGTGACCCTGGCCCGCCTCCGGGTATGGAACGTTGCGGTTCGGCTACGAGTAACTCCAATCCGACGAGTCCGCAGGTACCGGGCTACGTGGCGAATCTGACGCCGCCTGGCTTCCAACTGGCGTCGTTGCCTGCGGACACATCCCAGCCGGCCGGCGGCTCTGCGGCGAAGGCGTTAACGCAGGCACAGAAACTCTCTCAGGCGCTGAAAGCCTGTAAAAAACAATCTAAGAAGAAGCGAGCTGCGTGCGTCAAGCGAGCTAAGAAGCGGTACGCCACCACAACGGAGAAGGGCAAGGGCAAGCGATGAACATCAAATCGATGAGTAAGCTGCACCCATTCGCCGTTCGATATCTGGCCACGCTCGCTGTGTCACTCATCGCCGCCCTGGTGTGCATGACAAGCACTCCCCCAGCCCGTGCTGCGCTGACCATCACCGAATTCACTGCCTCGACGGCGAGTACTGTCGCGGGCGCGCACTCCGATGGAACCGCGTCCTTCTCGTTTCAAACGACGCTCGATCCAGGGGGTTCAGTGGGTCCAGCTGGAGGTCTTCCAAATGATATTACTTTTGTGCTGCCTCCAGGTTTGGTCGGGATCGCGCAGAACGTCCCGCAGTGCACGGTCTCGACGTTCCGGGCACTGGGCTGCCCGGCAGACACGCAGATAGGAACCGGCACCATCCGCACCACTAGCAACCCGGCGCCGTCGGGAGAAGTACTGCCAGACCAAACGAGGCGTTTTGCTGCACAGTTATATAATTTGGCCACATCGCCTGACCAGGCAGTGATGATCGGACTCCAAGTGGATGCCTTCGCCGTCAAGGGACAGCAGCTGATCACTGCGACGGCGCATGCTGCTGACGGTTACGCGGTGACACTGTCGGCTCCGGAAATCCCACGCCCGGAAGGCGTCACCCTGCTGGACAGCACTCTGACGCTGTGGGCTGTGCCTTCTGACCCGAGTCATAACGCCCAGCGGAGTTGCGTGCAGTTTACTGGTCAATTTAATCAATTTGGTTGTGCGAGCGATGCGCCGCGGTTGCCGTTTGTCGAGAACCCGACGAGTTGCTCGGAAGTACCGGTGACGTCTTTCTCGGTGAACACGTATGAGGAACCTGATGTGTTCACGGACGCGAGCTTTGCCGCTCCGCTGCCGACTGACTGTGGGACGGTCCCATTTGCGCCGGTCTTGTCGTTGGCGCCGGATTCGACGCAGGCGGGCGCCCCGACGGGGTTTGGTGCGGATTTGTCGATTCCGCAGAACAATGATCCGTATGGGCAGGGCTCCTCGGAGTTGAGGGATACGGTCGTGACGTTGCCTCCGGGGTTGGTGATCTCGCCGTCGGCGGCGTCGAACGGCCTCGAGGGCTGTTCTGACGAACAGTTCGCCGCGAAGTCCGATGCGCCGGCGGTGTGTCCGGCGGCGTCGCAGATCGGGACGGTGGAAGTAGTCACGCCGCTGCTGTCCGCGCCGTTGATGGGGAAGCTGTATCTGGGTGTCCCGTTGAACAACGATCCAGCGTCGGGTGAGATGTTCCGGATCTTTGTCGAGTTCAAGGGTTTTGGGCAGGACGTGAAGCTCGTCTCCGGTGTGGTCGCGGACCCGGTCACGGGCCAGCTGACGGGCAGGTTCTTGAATCTGCCGGAGTTGCCGTTCAATGATGTGCGGCTGCATTTCAATGGTGGGCAGAACGCGACGCTGGTGAACCCTTCGACGTGTGGGCCGAACACGACCACGAGCGTGTTTACGCCGTATAGCGGTAACGCTGCGGCGACGAACAGCTCGACGTTCCTGACGAGCTATGACGGGAACGGCGCGTCGTGTCCCGGGACGCTGCCGTTTACGCCGGCCGCGGGGATCTCGCCCGCGTCCGGGCAGGCGGGAGCGCTATCGCCGTTGACGGTGAGCTTCAGTCGCGGGGATGGTATGCAGCCGTTGGGGCAGATCACGACGCGTCTACCAGCCGGGTTGCTGGGGAACGTCTCTTCGGTCGCGGTCTGTGGGGCGGCGGATGCCGCGGCGGGTAGTTGCCCGGCGGCGAGCAGGGTCGGGTCGGTGAGCGCGACCGCGGGCCCGGGGTCGGACCCGTTGACGGTCCCCGGGACGGCGTATCTGGCGTATGGCACGGGTGGCTACCCGTTTGCCCTGTCGGTTGTAGTGCCGGCGGTAGCGGGCCCGTATGATCTCGGGAACGTCGTCGTGCTGGTCAATATCCAGGTCAACAACGACGGGAGCTTGACGGCGATCTCTAACCCGTTGCCGTCGATCATTGATGGTGTCCCGCTCGATGTCCGCGCAGTCACGTTGACGTTTGACCGGCCCGGGTTCACGTTCAACCCGACGAACTGCGGTCCGCTGTCGATGAGTGGACAGATCACGTCGCTCGGTGGCACGCCCGCCGCGATCTCCGCGCCGTTCCAGGTCTCAGGCTGCAACGCGCTGCCGTTCAAGCCGTCGTTCACGGTCGATACCCAAGGCGCGACCTCTAGGGCCGCTGGCGCGTCGTTGACCGTGCGCTACTCCCAGCAGCCTGGCGAAGCGGCGACCCACTCGCTGCGGGTCGAACTGCCCAAGCAGCTCCCATCGCGTCTGACGACGCTGCAGAAGGCGTGCCCCGAAAGCGTCTTCTTCGCGAACCCGGCGGCGTGTGATCCGGGGTCGGTTGTGGGGATGGCGGTTGCGCATACCCCGGTGTTGGCCTCGGCGCTGTCGGGTCCGGCGTACTTCGTCTCTCATGGTGGTGCGAAGTTCCCGGAATTGATCATTGTGTTGCAGGGCGAAGGCGTCACGATCGAGCTCCCCGGCGAAACGTTCATCTCGAAGACTGGGATCACGAGCTCGACGTTCCCCGCGATCCCTGATGTTCCGATCTCAGGGTTTCAGCTCACGCTACCCGAGGGCTTCCACTCCGCGCTGGCAGCCAACGGCACGCTCTGCAAGAGCAAGCTGTTGATGCCGACCACGATCACTGGCCAGAACGGCGTGCTGGTCAAGCAGGCCACGAGGATCGGAGTGACTGGCTGCACGAAAGCCAAGCAGGCCAAGAAGAAGAAGAAAACCAAGCAGAAGGCGAAGAAGGCGAGGGCCGCGAGGGCTCATAAGGCCAGCGGCCGTCACGCCGGACA
The DNA here is from genome assembly GCA_036511695.1 of Solirubrobacteraceae bacterium. GTDB lineage: Bacteria > Actinomycetota > Thermoleophilia > Solirubrobacterales > Solirubrobacteraceae > Palsa-744. The sequence goes on from DATCBT010000043.1 coordinate 23,214, forward strand.
GGGGAGGGGCACGTCATGAGGACGGCAATATCTGTGAGCTGGTATAGAGCTTCGCTTGAGCGAGCGCGGCTTGTCTTTGTCTTGGTCGTGGCGTGCGGGCTGGTCTTGGCGTTGGGTGGCGGTATGGCGCAGGCCGCCACTGGGCTCGGCTTCAGCAGCCGGTTCGGCGGCCTCGGCAGCGGCGCAGGCCAGTTCACATCGCCGACGGGCGTCGCGGTCGACCAGTTCTCCGGCGATGTGTATGTCGTGGACAGCGCCAACGCCCGCGTGGAGAAGCTCGGGCCCTTGGGTGAATTCGTGCTGACATTCGGCAAGGAAGTCGATGAAACCAAGGTGACCGAAGGGAAACTAGCGGAAGCAAACGTCTGCACAGCTGCCTCGCTCGACACATGCAAGGCCGGTACGCGTGGTGCAGAACCCGGGCAGTTCGGTGTTCAGGAAGTCTTCGGCGTTCGCGGTCCGGCTGGGATTGCGGTAGACCCGGCTGCGCCGCATCACGTCTATGTGACGGACAGCGTCAACAACCGGGTGCAGGAGTTCGACTCCTCCGGGAACTACCTGGGTCAGGTCAACGGGAGCGAACCGAGCTGCCCGGGCACGTTTTCTAATCCCAGCGGCGTAGCGGTCGATCCGAGCTCGGGAGAGCTCTATGTCGCCGACGCCGGCAACAACCGGATCGTCAAGATCAATCCGGCGACCGGTGTTTGCGACGGGGCTTTCGACGGCAGTATTGCCGCTCACGGCTTCGGCGGAGTGAGCGGTATCGCGCTCGACGCGGCGGGCGACGTGTATGTCGTGGATAGCGGCGCAGGCCTGGTCGACAAGTTCAACTCGGCAGGTACCTTTCAGTACGCGCTTGATGCAAACGGCGGCCCTGTGTCGATCGCGGTGAGCCTGGTGAGCAACGATGTCTATGTCGGCGACGCCTCGGGATCGGGCTACCACTTCCTCCAGTATGGCCCTACCGGGACCCTGCTGGCTGAGTTCGGCGACACATTCTACCCAACCGGTTTCATCCCGTTCGTCGAAAGCTCAACGGGTGTCGGTGTCAGCCAGGGCTCAGGAGATGTCTATGCCTCAGATCACAACAAGAACGACGTCGTGATCTTCAGTCCGACCACGGTGCTGCCGAGTGTCAGTGGCGTCTCCGCGCCGAGTCCCGGTGCGACCACAGCGACGCTGAAGGGCACGATCGCTCCGGGCGATGCCACCAACAGCTACCACTTCGACTATGGCTTGGACACTACGTACGCAAATGGCTCGACTACCGAGGCGACGCCGAACGCGGGTGCGGCCGAAGCCGAACTGACCGGCCTGCAGCCCAGCAAGATCTATCACTACCGGCTGGTCGCGTCCAACGCACGGGGTACGACCTACGGAGCGGACCAGACGCTCACGACACTTGGCCAAGCACCCACGGTCAATGGCGAGTCGGCTTCGTTCTTTGAGATCACAGAGACGGGTGCGACGCTGAGTGCAAATATCAACCCGGAGAACCAGGACACCCACTACTACTTCCAGTACAGCACAGAACCATTCCTCACAAGCGGCGTGAGCACCATCCCCGCGCCCCCCGGTGAAGACATCGGCTCAGGCTTGAACGAACAGTCTGTGAGCCAGACCATCGCCGGCGGCCTGACACCAAACACCACCTACTACTACCGCGTCGTCGCCGAAAACGGGACAGGTCAAGCAGAAGATGTCCCGATCGAACACTTCACCACCGATGCGCTGGCGCCCACCGCGACCACCGGCGAACCATCGGAAATCACCGACACGACCGTAACGCTCTCCGGCGTCCTGGACGGCATGGGCGCCAAAACGTACTATTTCTTCAACTGGGGCGAAGACAAAACATACGGAGTTGGCGGCACGCCGGGAGGGAAAACGCCGAGCCCCGCCGCGGAAGCCGGTGTCATCTCCAGCGACACCCCCATCTCGACCCTGCTCACGGGCCTTACACCGAACACGACCTACCACTACCAGCTCGTCGCCTACAACGTACCCTGCTTATTCAACTGCCCGCCCGCGGGCCAGAGCGCGACAGGCGAAGACGCGACGTTCACGACGCTCGCGTTGCCCCCGGTCGCGGTAGCCGACGCTTCGGGAGGAAATATCAGCCCAAACAGCGCGACGGTAACGGGGTCCGCCGATCTACAGGGCGTCACCGGAAGCTACCACTTCGAATACGGGCCGAGCACGGCGTATGGCAACTCGACGCCCGCGGGTACACTTGGCGCGAGCGTCCTAGGGCAGGCGGTGAACGCGAACATCTCGGGGCTCACGCCGGACACGACCTATCACTACCGCCTGGTCGTCACGAACAACGACGGTACCGAATACAGCGCGGATGAGATGTTCACTACGTACACGACCGCACCCGCTGTGTCGACGGGGCAGGCCACGAGCATCGGCCAGAGCACCGCGACGCTCGGCGGCAGCCTTGACCCCCAGGGTGCGGATACGAGCTACTGGTTTCAATACGGCACGACCGCCTACTACAGCACGAGCGTGCCCGCGCCCGGCGCGGACGCCGGGTCCGGAAGCGGCTTCCAGAGCGTCACGCAGGGCATCTCAGGCCTCGCACCTGGCGTGACCTATCACTTCCGTCTGGTGACGAACAACGCGGGTGGTACCAGCTACGGGGCCGATCAGACGTTCACGACCGCGTCGGCGGCAGCGCCCGTGAGCACCACGACCAGCACGACCACGACGCCGAAGGTCACGCCACCCCCCAAGAAAACGACCACACCGAAGGCGTTGACCAGGGCGCAGAAGCTCGCGAAGGCGTTGAAGGCGTGCGCGAAGAAAGTGAAGAAGCAGCGCGCTGGGTGCAAGAAGCGGGCTCACAAGCAGTTCGGCCCGGTCAAGAGGAAAAAGAAGTAACGGTTCTCGATCGGCCGACAGCGGATGAAACGTTTACACGTCAAATCCCGTCCGGTCGAGGGGCGATCTGGCGGGCAAGCTAACAACGCGAGGGCCGCCGATCGGAAACGTGGCGTAGCTGGAACAAAGCCTCCCCTGGTATCCCCACCTGCCGTGACTCCGCGGTCCCTTAACGGCGCGGTGGGGTCACCGATGGGCGAGTTGCAGCGCGCGCGACTGCTCACGGCGGCGGCGCAGGTCGTCGCCGAGGTGGGCTATCGCGGGATGTCCACGGCGCGCGTCTCGAGTCGGGCGGGTGTCTCGCGCAAGACGTTCTATGACCTGTTCGCCGACCGCGAAGACTGCTTTCTCGCGGTGTTCGACGACACGGTTACCCGGATCGCCGCGGTCGCCGCTCCGGCGTTTGAGGTTGGGGGGTGCTGGCGGGAGCAGGTCAGGGGCGGCCTGTCGCGCGTGCTTGAGTTCATCGGGGATGAGCCACTATTGGGAGCGCTTGTCGTGGTCGACGCGCTCGGCGCCGGGCCCAGGGTCCTCGCACGCCGTGCGCAATGGCTCGCAACCCTTAGCCACATCGTTGATCAGGGACGCTCGGAAGTGAAAGCGGGCAAAGGACCGCCACCCTTGACCGCCGAGGGTGTGGTCGGCGCGGTGTTCAATGTTTTGCACGCGCGGATGATCGACCCGGACGGCCGGCCGTTGCCGGAGCTTTTGAACCCGCTGATGGCGATCGTCGTCATGCCGTATCTCGGCCAGGGGGCGGCGGCCAGAGAGCTCGGGCGTCCTACAGCGAGAACGCGCCGCGTGCCGCGCCTGCGCGTGCGCTCTGCGCTGGAGGAGCTCGACATACGCATCACCTATCGCACGCTGCGCGTGCTCTCCGCCGTGGCTGCTCTGCCTGGGGGGAGCAACCGCGAGATTGCCGAGCACGCGGGGATCTCCGATCCGGCGCAGATCTCAAAGCTCCTCGCGCGCCTCCAGAAGCTCGGGCTGACCCACAACAGCGGACGGGGACACGCCAAGGGAGAGCGCAACATCTGGACGCTCACATCCAAGGGGAAGGAGGTCCAGGGCACGATCGGAGCCCAGGCCGTGGCCACAGGCAGCTGAAGGGTCCAGGCAGCTGTGCGCGCGGAGGTGTCGCTCCAACTCGCGCCGCTTCACGCCGCGGCGATGAAACGCAGATGCTCGAGGTCAGACTCCTTATGGGTCTGTCCGGCGAGCTCCTGATCTGGCGTAAGCACCGTGGACAGGGCGTCCAGGACGTTGACTCGGGCCTCGGCGCGGGTGCGGCCCTGGCTGAGCGCGCCGGGGACCTCCAGCATACGGGCGACGATCCAGCCGTCCTCGTCGGGCTCATCGAAGGCGATCGTGAAGTCAACGGACACTGTCATGCGCAGAGTTTAGCGCTCGCCGGGGGCTCAAAGGCCTGCTACGAGAAGCCAAGAGTAAGCGCGCTGCTGGGGGCTCTCGGGTGGTCGGGCAGGTTGGGGCTTGACATTTGCTCCAGGTGGGGGTACGTTAGATAAGCAATGGCATCCCGGTGGGGTGTCGGGCACGATAGATCAGGTTTGGGT
>DATCBT010000044.1:0-34892 GCA_036511695.1 Solirubrobacteraceae bacterium
ATACGTATACGCCCCACCGCAGCCATCAGCCTTCACCGCCCACGCGCGGCGACGTGCCGCAAGAACGAGAAAACTCGCGGACATGGCCGCGAGAAGAGCGATCTAGAAGGAGGTGGTGGGCGCCCCGACGGGCGCCAAAACTAGGCTTTTTGCCTAAGAGACCCGGAGTAGAGAGAGAGAGAGAGAGAGAGAGATGTGTCAGCAGCGCTGACGCATCTACATACGGGCAGCCCCTCGACCGCAACCAAACCCATCACATCTGTCCCCAAAGGACTCACGCGAAAACAACCCCTCATCATGCGATCCGGCCCTCTCCCCAACATCCCCTACAAAGCGCTTGCAATCGATCCAGAAGACCAACCCAAACCCGATCTATTTCCATGCCCCCAATGTAGAGGGCACCTCGCCTATCGATGTTAACCACATAGGAAGCCATCTGTCAAGCCTCAACCGCAAACACGGCGATTACCCCTGATTTCCCCGGGCGATCTTGCGCAGGTCGATCGTTGCGTCATACAGCTTCGCGTCGACCCCCTCCTCGAGCGCGATCTCGCGCAGCGGCCGCCCGGAGTCGGTCGCGCGCTTGACGATCACCGCTGCCTTGTCGTAGCCGATCGCGCCGTTGAGCGCAGTGGCCGCCGCCAGGGTCGCACCCGCCGAAGCGTCGGTCCCGGCCCGGTTGACCTCAATGCCGTCGACGCACTTCTCGGCGAACACGCGCGAGGTGGCGGCGAGCAGGTGCAGCGACTGGAGCAGGTTGCGGGCGATCAGGGGGATGCGGACGTTCAGCTCGAACTGGCCCTGCATGCCGCCGATCGTGATCGCGGTGTCGTTGCCGATCACCTGGGCTGAGACCTGGAGGACTACCTCGGGGATCACCGGGTTGACCTTGCCGGGCATGATCGAGGAGCCCTTCTGCAGCTCCGGCAGGCGGATCTCGCCGATGCCCGCGCGCGGGCCGGAGCCCATCAGCGCGAGGTCGCCGGCAATCTTCGTGAGCGACACGGCGATCACCTTCAGCGCGCCGGAGAGCTCGACCAAAGCGTCGCGGTTGGCCTGCGCCTCGAACGGGTCGAACGGAGCGGCGATCTGCTTCAGGCCCGATTCCTTCTTCAGCCGCGCGCGCACGCGCTCGGCGAACTTCGGGTGGGTGTTCAGCCCGGTGCCGGTGGCGGTGCCCCCGAGCGGAATCTGGCCGACGTGCTCGAGCGCCGCGCGCACGCGCTCCTGGGCGAGCGCGAGCTGGGCGGCGTAGCCGGCGAACTCCTGGCCGAGCGTTACAGGCACAGCATCCATCAGGTGGGTGCGCCCGGACTTGACGACGTTGTGAAAGCCTTTGGCCTTCCGCGCGAACGCGCGCTCGAGCTGCTTGAGCGCCGGCAGCAGCTCGTTCTGGGCGACGTCGAGCGCGGCGAGATGGACGGCCGAGGGGAAGACGTCGTTGGAGGACTGGCCCATGTTGACGTGGTCGTTGGCGTGCACCTTCCCGCCGGCGAGCGCGGCGATCACCTCGTTGGCGTTCATGTTCGTCGAGGTGCCGGAGCCGGTCTGGAAGACGTCGATCGGGAACTGCGCGTCGTGCTTGCCGGCGGCGATCTCGGCGGCGCCTTTGGCGATCCGCGCGGCCGTGGCTTTGGGAAGCAGGCCGAGCTCGCCGTTGACGAGCGCGGCGGCGCCCTTCACGCGCGCCAGCCAGCGGACGACCGACACGGGGACGGTCTCGCCCGAGATCGGGAAGTTGGCGACGGCCTTGGTGGTCTCTGCACCCCACAGCTGCTTGTCGGTCATGCAGGTCTCCTTTTTCAGAAAGCGAACAAAGATTTAAGGGGCCCCTGCCGGGGCCTGGGCGGGCGTTCGTCGTGATCGCCCCGGGACGTTATCCATAGAGGGCGGTGCCCGCCGTGCCGAACCAACGGCGTCCAAGACGTTACCCGCAGAACGCGGCGAGCTCCCGCGCTAGCCCGACAGGGTCGTCGTAGGCCATCAGGAAACCTGTGCTCTGGAGCACTCGCAGTTGGCCGTTGGGCAGCAGCGCCAGCGCCTCTTCGGCCGCGGCGAGCGGGTGCAGCCGGTCGCGGTCGGCCCAGAGCAAGAGCACCGGCATGTCCAGGCGCGGGTAGAGCTCGAGCAGTTGGGTCTGCGCCCCGCGCGGCCATGAGCGTGCGCACCTGGCCCACGAGCGCGCGAGGCTGGGGTTGCCGGGGACGTCGGCGAAGGCGTGGCGCACGAGATCGCGCGCGGCGGGGTCCGCGCGGGCGGACAGCCGCTGGCCTCGCTCGGGGGTGAAGGCGGCGCGGGCGGCGTAGGTGAGCAGGCGGTCCAGCCCGGGAACGGACCCGGCGGCGGCGGCCAGCCGCCAGGCGGTGCGCGTGCGCGCACGGCGCGGCGGCGCGTGCAGGCGGCTGGGCATCAGCACCAGCCGCGCGGGGCGCAGGCGGTCGGTGGCGATCGCGTGCAGCAGGATCTCCGCGCCCGCGTCGTGGCCGCCGATCAGCGGATGGGGCCCGAGCACGTCGGCGGCGAACCCCGACATCACCTCGGCGAACCAGTCGAGCGTGTACGGATGGCGCGGCCGGTCCTCGGAATCGCCGTGCAGGGGCAGGTCGGGGAGCACCACGCGAAAGCGATCGGCGAGATGCTCGACGGCGGGCTCCCACTCCTTGTGGGAGAGCATCGCGGAGTGCAGCAGCGCGAGCGGCGGGCCGGCGCCGAACTCGCGGTAGGCGACGCGCGCACCGTCAGGATGGTGGTAGAGACGCAGCCTCATTCCGCCATCGTAGGTCGCGGGGTCGTCCTGGCATGCGTAGCCCGCACCTACAATGGGCCGCCCGTGACGGCCCCCGAGAAACACACGCTGATCCCACACCGCGCGGTAGATGCTCGCCAGGAGCTGCCGGCGCTCGAGCTGGAGGTGCTGGAGCGCTGGCGCGAGCGCGACGTGTTCGCCGCGTCGCTGCGCGCGCGCGAAGGCGCGGAGCAGTGGGTCTTCTACGAGGGGCCCCCCACCGCCAACGGGCCGCCCGGCTCCCATCACGTGCTCTCGCGCGTGTTCAAGGACATCTACCCGCGCTATCAGACGATGCGCGGCTATCGGGTGGAGCGCAAGGGCGGCTGGGACTGCCACGGGCTGCCCGTGGAGATCGCGGTCGAACAGGAGCTCGGGATCAAATCGAAGGCGGAGATCGAGGAGTATGGGATCGGCGAGTTCAACGAGCGCTGCCGCGAGTCGGTGTTCACGTTCCTGGAGGAGTGGAACCGGCTGACCGAGCGGATCGGCTTCTGGCTCGATCTCGACGACGCCTACCGGACGCTGGATGAGAGCTATATCGAGTCGGTCTGGTGGGCGCTCGCCCAGATCGACGAGCGGGGGCTGCTGTACGAGGGACGGAAGGTCGTGCCGTACTGCCCGCGCTGCGAGACGACGCTGTCCTCGCACGAGGTCGCGCTCGGATATAAGGACGTGGTCGAGGAGTCGGTGTACGTGCGGCTGCCGGTGCGCCTGCCCGAGGCTGAAGGGGCGGGCCCCCTGAAAGAGGGCGACGCGTTGCTGATCTGGACGACGACGCCGTGGACGCTGCCGGGCAACGTGGCGGTCGCGGTCGCGCCGGAGGTCGAGTACGTCAGGGCGCGAGCGGGCGAGGACACGCTGGTCCTGGCGGCGGCGCTGGTCGAGAAGGTGCTGGGAGAGGACGTCGAGATCCTCGATCGGTTCCCGGGCGGAGAGCTCGTCGGCAAGCACTACAGCGGGCCGGTCTTCGCGCTGAGCGACCGCGAGCCGGGCGGATATCCGATCATCGCCGGGGACTTCGTCACGACCGCGGAGGGCACCGGCGTCGTGCACCTCGCGCCGGCCTTCGGCGAAGACGACTATCGCGTGGCGGGCGCAGCCCCGGAGGTGCCGTTTGACCCGACGCAGCCGGACACGCTCTACAACCCGGTCAGAGCAGACGGCACGTACGACGCTCGCGTGCGCAGCCTCGACGGGCACTCCTACGAGGGTCGCTTCGTCAAGGACCCCGAGCTGACGAGAGAGCTGATCGCGGACCTCGACGCCCGGGGCCTGCTGCTGAGAGAGCAGGCCTACGAGCATTCCTACCCGCACTGCTGGCGCTGCGGCACGCCGCTTCTGTACTACGCGAAATCCTCCTGGTACATCGTGACGACGAAGCTCCGCGAGGAGCTGCTGGCGGCGAACGAAACGGTGAGTTGGCACCCTCCACGCGTCAAGGAGGGCCGCTTCGGGGACTGGTTGAAGAACAACGTCGACTGGGCGCTCTCACGCGAGCGCTACTGGGGCACGCCGCTGCCCGTGTGGCGCTGTGGAAAGGGGCACGTGCACACGATCGGCTCGTTCGCCGAGCTCGAGGAGCGCTCCGGCACGACCCTCGCTGACCATCATCGCCCGTTCGTCGACGAGGTCGAGTTTCCCTGTCCGCATGTCGAAGGCGATGGCGAGCGCGGCGGCGAGCCCTGCGGGCAGACGATGCGCCGCGTGCAGGAGGTGATCGACGTGTGGTTTGACTCCGGCGCGATGCCGTTCGCCCAGCACCATTTCCCGTTCGAGCACGAGGACACCTTCGCGCAGCGCTTCCCGGCCGACTTCATCTGCGAGGCCCAGGACCAGACGCGCGGCTGGTTCTACTCGCTGCTGGCGGTCGCGACGCTGTTGGGCCAGGAGGCGCCCTTCGACCACCAGGCGCCGTACAAGAACGTCGTCTGCCTCGGTCTGATCCTCGACGAGGAGGGCCAGAAGATGTCGAAGTCGAAGGGCAACACGGTCGAGCCGTGGCAGGTGCTCGATACGTACGGCGCGGACGCCTTCCGCTGGTATTTCTTCACCTCCAAGCAGCCCTGGGACGGATACCGCTTCTCGGCGGAGACGATCGGCGAGGGCGTGCGCCTGTTTCTGAAGCAGCTGTGGAGCACGTACTTCTTCTACACCCTCTACGCCGAAGCCAATGCCTCCGTCCTCGCCGCGGCGCCGGAGCAGGCTGAGCTGACCGACGACCTCGATCGTTGGGCGCTGTCGCGCACCGCGGGCACGGCCCAGCTGGTGGCGGAGCGGCTGGACGCCTACGACGTGACGTCCGCCGGACGGGCGATCGCGGGGTTGGTGGACGAGCTGTCGAACTGGTACGTGCGCCGCTCGCGACGACGCTTCTGGGACGGCGATCCGGCCGCGTTTCAGACGCTGCGCACGTGCCTGCTGACGGTGGCCAAGCTGCTGGCGCCGCTGTGCCCGTTCATCGCCGATGAGATCTACGACAACCTCGACGGCACGCTCGCGAGCGTGCACCTGTGCGACTTCCCCGCGGACGACTCTTTGCCGGCGCGCGACGAGCAGCTCGAGCAGGCGATGGCGCTGGCGCGCGAGACGGTGCGCCTCGGGCTGGGCGCGCGCGGCAAGGCCAAGATCAAGGTGCGCCAGCCGCTGGGCGAGGCGGTTGTCGTGGCCGACGAGCGCGAGCGCGCAGCGATCGAACGGCTGGCCGATGTCGTGCGCGAGGAGCTGAACGTCAAGCGGATGCGCTTCGTCGCCGCGGCCGAGGAGCTGAGCGAGTACGAGGTGAAGGCCAACTACCGCACGCTCGGCCCGCTGTTCGGCAAGGACATGCCGCGCGCGGCCGAGGCGATCGCGGCACTCGACCCGGCGCGGGTGGCGGCGGCGGTACGCGGCGAGGACGGGGCCGGAACGATCGGGATTGCGGTCGGCGGGCGCGAGCACACGCTCTCGGCCGCCGACGTGATCCTGACGATGAAGGCCCCCGCGGGCTACTCGGTCGAGCGCGAGGGCGCCCACGCGGTCGCGTTGGACCTGACGATCGACGCGGACCTGCGGGCCGAGGGGCAGGCGCGCGAGATCGTGCACGCCGTGCAGAACGCGCGCAAGACCGCGGGGCTCCAGGTCGAGGATCGGATCGAGCTGTGGCTGGCGGGCCCCCCAGCCCTGATCGAGGCGGCCGAGGCGCACCGCGACTACCTGGTCGGCGAGACGCTGACGATCGGGTTGAGCCTGGACGGAGAGAACCCGGAGGCCCCGAGCAACTGCTACTCAGAGCAGACCGAAGTCGACGACCTGCCCCTGGCGATCGCCCTGCGCCCGTCCTGAGGCGCGAGGGCCAAGCGGAGCAAGGACGCAGGAAGCGCGGCGTGCTACGCACGTGAGCGACCGAGGACGCCGCTCCGCGCAGTGTGCCCTCGCGCCTCAGGCCGCGGTTAGCGACGGCTCGAGCTCTGCCTCCAGCTTCTTCTTGGGATAGGCGCCGATCACGGTCTTGACCGGCTGGCCACCCTTGAAGAGGATCAGCGTCGGGATCGAGAGCACCTGGAAGTTGGCCGCCGTCTGCTGGTTCTCATCGATGTTGAGCTTTACGATGCGCAGGTCCTGCCGCTCGGAGGCGATCTCCTCGAGCACGGGCGCGACCACCCGGCAGGGTCCGCACCAAGGCGCCCAGAAGTCGACCAGCACAGGACCCTCGGACTCAAGCACCTCGGCCTGGAAGTTGGTGTCGGTTACTTCATTAAGAGTGCCTGCCATGGGTGTCTCCTTGATTTATCGCTTGCCTCTTACCCAACCACTATACAAAGTGTAGTAACCCCTCCAATGGCCAGGCGGTCAGTCGGTCATCGAAAACAGCGAGCTGGCATCTTTGAAACATTGATCCCTTCACGGCTACCCATGACAGCATCATTGATCTCCGTGAAGGAATCTTGGATAGGGCCTGAATGCTCGGGACTTCAAGCTGAGATACCGTCCTCCAACGTGACCCTCCAAGCCCGGCCTGTCAGTGGATGGTGACGGTCCAGCCGCCGGAGGTGCGCACGATCGGCGGGTGGATGTGGGTGAGCGCGGTAAACAGGTGCGGAGAGACGTAGACCTCGATCGTGGCGGCGATAATCAGTAGCGGCACGGCGACCGCGACGGTCACGAACGTGGCGGCCAGCAGTTGATCCCAATCCCCGCGCCGGCTGGCGATGATCCACGCTGCCAGCGGCAGGAACAACGCGATCAGCTCGAGGATCGCGTGCGGCAGCAACCCCAGCAGCAGCACGCCGGGTGCGACTCCCAGGAAGCCGGAGACACCTGCGAGGGTGTGCCCGAGCACGTAGGCCTGCGTGCACAGCGAGAAGGCGGTGGCGGCGACCACGAAGCCGATCGCGATCCGCCCGCCGTGTTCGTGCACCCAGCGTGAGACGCCGCGGTGGTGCTCGGCCTGCAGCGGCAGCGAGCTGCCCGCGATGAACCCCGCGACACACGCCATCGCGTGCAGCGCGAGCACCAGCATGTTGCGCCGCAGGATGCTGAGCACATCGGCGCCATCGCCGACCGCGAACGGGGGTTCGAGGGAGAGGATCTGCTGGTAGCCGTGGTCGAGCGATGCGACAACCCACACGGCGCACAGTAGGCCGGTGGCGGCCAAGGCCGAGCCGGCGACCCACCGCCCCAGCACGACGCCGGGGGTCCGCTGCCAGGAGCGAAGCGTCGTGCGTGTCTGACGCACACCGTGCGCGAACGCGTAGGCTGAGGCATCCATCTAATTGTTGATCGGCATCCTCTCCTGCCGACGTGAGGCCGGCTGGCGTCCGAAGCGCAGCCGCGGCACGAGCCACATCGCCTCGGCGGCGATCCGCCAGGACATCTTGCTCTCACCGCGCTCGCGGTCTTTGAAGACGATCGGCACCTCCACCACCTGAAAGCCGGCTCGCACGGCGCGGTAGGTGAGCTCGACCTGGAAGGCGTAGCCCTGCGAGCGCACGCCGTCGAAGTGGATCGCCTCGAGCACCTCGCGGCGAAAACACTTGAAGCCGCCCGTCAGGTCGCGCACGCGCAGGCCCAGCACCAGGCGCGCGTAGGTGGAGCCGCCCTCGGAGATGAGGCGGCGCAACAGGCCCCAGTTCCTCACGCCGCCGCCGGGCACGTAGCGCGAGCCGAGCGCCAGGTCAGCGCCCGCTGCTACCGCCGCGAGCAGCCGGGCGAGGTCGGCTGGGTCGTGAGAGAAGTCGGAGTCCATCTCCATCACATAGCCCGCACCGTGGTCGAGCGCGTGGCGAAAGCCGGCCAGGTAGGCCGGGCCGATGCCGTTCTTCTCGGCGCGATGGAGGACCTCCACCCAGTCGTGCTCGGCGGCGAGGCGATCGGCGATCTGGCCGGTACCGTCGGGCGAGCCGTCGTCGACGACCAGCACGCGGAACCCGTCGGGCGAGGCGCCGGTGAGCACCTCGCCGGCGGCTGTGATGATCGCCTGCACGTTCTCGGCCTCGTTGTAGGTGGGCAGTATCAGCCAGGGCTCGCCGGTCATGGATCGCCGTACCCTAGAGTGTGCCGGCGCTGCTCGGCCTACTGACGCTACCGAGCGCCGGCCGCCCACCGGAGCAGCGGCGCGGCCACGTACCCTGCTGTGGTGGCCCAGCCCGAGCTGTCCAATACCGCGATCGCCGAAGCCCTCGAGGAGCTGGGCGATCTGTATGAGCTCGACGGGGCGATCGTGCACCGCGTGCTGGCCTACCGCAATGCGGCCAAGGCGATTCGCGAGGCGTCCGTGTCGGTCGCGGCGCTGGCCCGCGCGGGCCGAGCGACCGAGCTTCAGGGGATCGGCGAGACCCTCCAGCAGAAGATCATCACGCTGCTCGACACCGGCACCACCCCCTCGACGGAGCGGATGCGCGCACAGTTTCCGCCCGGCTTGATCGAAATCACACGACTGCCCGGCCTCGGGCCCAAGCGCGCGCGGCTGCTCTACACGGAGCTGGAAATCGACTCGCCCGAGAAGTTGCGAGAGGCGGCGCTGGCGCAGCGCTTGCGTACCGTGAAGGGACTCGGCGCAAAGTTCGAGACGAGCGTGCTGGCGGCACTGGATCGAATGCCCGCCCACCCTCCCGAGCGGACGGCGGGGCGTCTGCTGCTGCCACGCGCTCTCGAGCTGGGAGAGACGCTCGCCGCCGGCCTGACTGAGCTCGGAGGACAGGGCACGCACGTGCAGGTGGCCGGATCGGCGCGGCGGATGGCCGACAGCGTGAAGGACATCGACCTGATCGCAACCACAACCAAGCCGACGACGCTCGCGAAGAGCCTCTCCAGACTGCCGGAGATCGAGCGCGTGTCCTCCGCGGGCAAGCCCGGGGCCAAGGGCCGCACCCACTCGGGCTTCGGCGTCGACCTGAGAATCGCAAAGCCCGGTCAGCTCGGCAACCTGCTGCAGCACTTCACCGGCTCGGGACCGCACAACGCCGCGCTGCGCGAAGCGGCGGTGCGGCGCGGGCTGCACGTCTCCGAGTACGGGATCCGCGACGACACGACCGGCGCCATGCGTACGTGCGCGAGCGAGGAGGAGGTATACGATCTGCTCGGCCTCGCCTACATCGAGCCCGAGCTGCGGGAGAACAGCGGCGAGCTGGAGGCGGCGCGGCAGAGCGCCAAGGCCGGGAGCGGCAAGCACAGGGACAACGAGGGGGCGCCATCGGGGCTACCGCGGCTGATCGCGCTGGAGGACATCCGCGGCGACCTGCACAGCCACACGGTCGCCTCGGACGGGAAGAACACGATCGAGGAGATGGCGCTCGCCGCGCGGGAGCTGGGCTACGAGTACCTGGCGATCACCGATCACTCGGCGACGCACGGCTTCGGCGACGATGTCTCACCCGAGCAGCTGCGCCGGCAGATCGAGCTGGTGCGGGAGGCGAACGCGCAGCTGGCGGGCATCGAGCTGCTGGCGGGCAGCGAGGTCAACATCCTGCCCGACGGCTCGCTCGACTACGAGGACGATCTGCTCGGCGAGCTCGATTGGGTGATCGCCAGCGTGCATACGGCCTTCGGGATGGGCGAGCAGGCGATGACCGAGCGGATGATCACGGCGATCGAGCATCCGCTGGTGGACGCGATCGGCCATCCGACGGGCCGCTTGATCGAGCGACGCGAGCCCTATGCGGTCGATTTGCCGGCGGTGTTCGCGGCCGCGGCGCGCACGGGAACGATGCTCGAGATCAACGCCAACCCCGACCGGCGCGACCTTTCCGCGATCAACGCGCGCGGCGCGGCGCGCGCGGGCGTGCGCATCCTGATCGACTCCGACGCCCACCGCACGCACACCCTCAAGAACATGCGCTGGGGGATCGCCACCGCGCGCCGCGCATGGCTGAGCGCGGCTGACGTGGCCAATACCCGGCCGTGGCCGGAGCTGCAAAAGCTACGCAAGCAGGCGCGGCAGTAGCTGCTCGGCGACCACCCGATCCGTCGCCGCGCGGCTGAACGGACGGAGCGCCGCTCGCGCGCGCCGCGCGTAGTCGGCAGGCGGGTCATCCAGAGCGACGCGTAGCGCCCCTCGCAGATCCTCGCCCACGAGCCGCGGGTCGAGCCGGCGGGCGATCGGCAGCGCCGCGTAGGGCCCGGGGGCGGCTGTCGTGACGAGCAGACAACCATCGGCGAGCGCCTCTAGCTGGGCGATCCCGTAGTCCTCGCGGCGGGGAGCGCAAACGAACACGCGGGCGCGGCGCAGGAGCGCGCGGTACTCCTCGGAGGAGAGCCGGCCCACGACTCGCACACCCTGCTCGCCGGGCACAAGCAGCCCGGCGCCCTGGAGCTCCGCCGCCGAGGCGCCGGCGATGAGCAGCTCATCGCCGGCCTCGCTCGGGCGCCCGGCTTGCTCGGCCCGCACATCCCGCTCGGCGCGCACGCTGAGGACGTCCCTCACGTCCCTCACGGCCCGCTCGGCGCGCACGTCCCGCCAGGCCGACAGCACGCGGTCGAGCCCCTTCTTCGTGGGGTTGGCCGCGTAGGTGATCGCGGCGATGTCCCGCACCTCGGCGCCCGGCCCGTCGACGGGCTCCTCCCCACCGTCGCGATCGCCCACCGGGGACCCATCCCGATCGCCCGCCAGGGAGGGTTCGACCGCTACTGGCAACACGAGCGCGCGATCCCCATGCCGAGCCGTGGAGGGCGCCTCGCCCAGGCCGCTCTCACTCCAGGGGAGCAGCAGCGGCGCGTGGCCCAGGCGCAGGCGCTCGAGCGGCCGTTGCCACAGTCCGTGGCGGCCCGGCCGGTTGCCGGCGGCGGTAGCGTCGAAGCGGATCGCCCCCGGCCGCGGCCACAGCAGCGCGGCGGTGGTGCTCGAGTAGATCACCGCGCGCGGGGCATGGCGAGCAAGCTCGGCGCGGGCCGCACGGCGGGCGGCGAGCGCCCACCCCAGGTCGGTCAGGGCGAAGGTGCGCATCTGCCGGGGCGGCGCGGCGGCGGCGACCATTGCGCTTGCCCCGGCGCGGCGCAACGACCCAGCCAGCTCCTCGTCGGCCCTGCGCAGGCCTTCGGTGGAGCCGAGCGAGACGATCAATACGTCAACCGCCTGCGTCGCGGCCATCAGGTGACGAGCCCGTTCACTAGGTGACGGCGCCGTTCACGCGCTCGGGACGCAGCGCTTTGAAGCCAGGGGCGCGCTCGAGCGCCATCGGCCGCACGGGGGATGTGCGACGTACGTAGAAGCACACGCCGTCGCGCTCCTCGATCGCGGCCACCGCGGCGTCCTGGCGCCGCCAGGCGAGCGCCCAGATGATCGCGAAGCCGGCGGCGATGCCGGGGATCTGGGGAGCGAGGAAGGCCAGGCCACCCGCGAGGAGCGTGAACAGCAGCAGCGGCCACAGCCGGTTGAGCAGGATCGCGCCGGGATGGTGCTCGGGCAGCGTGGTCGTGGATTTGGCGCCGGCGAGCAGTCGCGCGATCGGAGGGCTGGTCTCGGCTCGTCTGCCGAGGCGCAGGCCGAGGAGCGCGGCGAGCACCCACCAGCCGACCGCGATCGGGGCGAGCAGCGTGTCGGAGCTTTGCCCTGCGGCGAGGATCGTGACAGCGGCCAGCGCGGTGGCCGCGCCGGCGCTGAGCAGGACGGTGGTCTTGAGGAAGTCGACGAAGCGCACGAGCGGCGCCTAGAGCAGGGCCTCGAGCAGGCCGCGCACGCCGCCCGTGCCGTCGAGCAGGAGATCGGCCTCCGCGGCCAGCTCCGGGGGGGCTTCGTCGGAGCTGACCGCCGCGCAGATGGCGGTCGTCAGGGTTCCCGCCTTGACGAGCGAGCGCAGTCCGCGGAAGGCATCGAGGTCGGTGGTGTCGTCGCCGACATACAGCGCGGTCACAACCGGCGGCGCGGGTGGGCTCTTAAGCAGCGCGGCGATGCCGAGACCCTTGTCGAGGCCGACGGGCGGGCGCACCTCGAGCACCTTGCGCCCCCAGTGGACCGCCAGGCCCTCCTCCTGCGCGAGCCGCGCAATCTCCTGCACCGCCGCGGCCGCGGCGGGCTCGTCGGGGGCGCCGCGCCAATGAAACGCGGCGATCGCGTCCTTGTCCTCGCTGCGCACACGGATCCGCTGGTGCTCGGCGGTATAGACGCGCGCGGCGAACCGGCGCACGCGCTCGGTCCAGGCGGCGACCTCGGGGTCGATCTCGGGTCGAGTCGCCCCGGGGCGCAGGAGTTCGCCGCCGTGGTTGCCGATGTAGGCGATCGTTCCGATCGAGACGATCTGACGGGCGGTGGCCGCGCGACGGCCGCTGACGCAGCCGACAAGCTGGTAGCGCTTGGCGATCTCGATCAGCAGCGAGCGCGTCGCCTCGGGAACGTGCGCATCCGCGGCGTGCCGGACGATCGGCGCCAGGGTGCCGTCGATATCGAGTAGCACCGCTGCGCGGGCGGGGTCGGAGCGGAGCGGCTCAAGCGCCTCCACGAGCGTGGCAGCGGGGGACACGACCTTTAGTATGGCGCGCACGGTGGTTGACTGGTTTCAGATCGCACGTGCTCGCTGAGGAGATCGTGAGGAGCGGCGATCGTTCGCGGCAGCGAACGCTCAAGCTGATGGCGATTGGGACGGCCGCGGGCCTGTTCAGCGGGCTGTTCGGAGTGGGCGGTGGAACGGTGATCGTGCCGCTGCTCCTACTGTGGCTGGGCTACGGCGAGCGTGAGGCCACGGGGACGTCGCTGGCGACGATCGTGTTCATCGCAGCGTTCGCGACGGCGGTGCAGGCGGCGTATGGCAACCTCGAGTTCCTCGACGGGCTGCTGATCGGCGTGCCCGCCGTCGGCGGCGTGATGATCGGCACGTGGCTGCAGCGACGTTTGGCGACCCGCTCGATCGCGCTCCTGTTCGCGGCGGTGCTGGTGGCCGCGGCGGCCGAGCTGTTGCTGGAATGATCGGCGCGATCGCGATCGGGTTGGCTGCAGGGGTGCTCGCGGGGCTGCTGGGCCTGGGCGGCGGTGTGCTGTTCGTGCCGGGGCTGGTGATCTTTCTGGGCCTGAGCCAGCACCAGGCGGAGGCCACGTCGCTGATGGCGATCGTCCCGGTCGCACTGGTCGGCGCGCTCGCACAGGACCGCCGGGGAAACGTCTGCCGGCCGGACGCGCTGCGGATGGGCCTCGTCTCGATCGTCGGCGCGGCGGCGGGCGTTGCCTTGGCGAACGTGCTGTCAGGAGCCGTGCTCAAGACCGCGTTCGCGCTGCTGATGCTCTTGATCGCGGCACAGCTGGTGCGACGTACGCTCGGCCAGCAGAGTCAGAGCAGCGTGGGCGCGATCGAGCGGGAAGCGGGTGGATGAGGGGTAGCGGAAAAAATGATCCGGAGGCGCCAAGAAGTCGTAGACTTGTGGTAATGGGACTAGATAACCCACTCCATATAGTCTTCTTGGTCGTAATTCTGTTGTTGGTGTTCGGCGCCAAGCGACTGCCTGAGATCGGTCGCTCGCTGGGTAGCGGCATGCGTGAGTTCAAGGACTCCGTCACCGGCGCGCAGTCCGATACCACTCAGCAGCAGCAGCCGACGCTGACCCAGGCCCAAGCCCAGCAGCAGCCGCCGGCTCCAATCGCGCAGCCCGCCCCCGCGCAGGCCCCCGTCGCCGCACCACCAACGCCAGCTCCGGCCCCCGCCCCAGTCGAGCACCAGCACCAGGCTTAGCCCCGGGAGGATCCGGGCGTGCACCGGCTCAGCCGGTGTGCGGTTGTGCCGCGCGTGCACCGCCTCAGTGCATATGCAAGATCGGTCCGCTCTGCACCGCCTCGAAGGCGGAGCCCGGGACCTGCTTGATCTGTTCCAGGTCTTCGTCGTTCCAGCGCGGATCGGGCGCGCCGGTGATGTACCAGGACGAGCCGTTGTCGGCCACGATCAAGCCGTAGCGCTTGAGCGCCCGCAGCACGACGAGCGACTCGCCGTGGAAGCCGGACAGGCTGAAGCTCGCCTTCAAGCGCAGGCGCAGCCCCATCGGGGGAAGGGAGGGATCGGTGCTGGAGGAGGCGAAGTGGGTGGCGGGATGGATGAAGCCCGCCTGCGTGCGCTGGACGGTCACGCGCAGGGCATGGTCGATCCGGCCGGCGTGGACTTCGGGATAGCGCACGAGCAGCGGCAAGATCGGCAGCCCGGCGGCGTCCGCGGAGGTCCAGCCGTTGGGGCGCAGCGCGTTTGAGCGCAGGTTGAAGACAGCGCCCGAGCCGGCGTCCCAGCCGCCGGGAGTGCGCTGGGCGTTGTAGAGCTCATACAGCTTGCAGCTGCCTTCCTGGAGGACGAGCACGTGACGATCGCCTTCTTCGCCCGCTCCCTCGACCGGCGCATTTGGGGGGATCGGATAGGGACCGGAATTGGATTCTTCGCCGTATTCGGTGAACTTGATCGGCACCTTCGACTGATGAGCGCCGACGACCGTGTAGGGGATGCCGTAGCTGGGGTTGGCGCCGAAGTCGGGGTGCAGATGGCCGGTGATCCCGATGCTGGCGATGTAGGCGGCCGAGTTGGGATCGACGGGAGCATGGGAGATATCCCGGTTGAGCGAATTGCTCGCGGGGAAGATCGGACAGGAGTACTCGCGCGGCGCGGCCCCCCGCCGTCTGCTGACAGACCGCGCCTGTGCCTGGGCCGAGGCGACCGTCGCGATCGCAATTGCAAGCGCGACCGCAGCCACAATCGATCTCCCCCGGCGCGCCGGCACGCATGCAATGTTACTTCCGAAGAAGGGTAGGCAAGGAGGTCGCCAAGAAGAAAGTCCTAGCCGGCGCGGGCTCGCCCGCACAGGCCTAACCTGTGGGGAATGACATCCCGCGGGAGAGCCTCCTTCATTCTGAGCAGGAGCCGGCGCCTCGGCCGGCTCCTGTCTGGCCTCATAGCTGTGGCGCTCGTTGGCTGTGGCTCGGCCAAGGCAACCCACGGCACCTCGACGGCGTCCGCCCTCCCCGCGAATGGCTCGCTCGAGCGCTCAGCCGCCTCCCGCTCAGCCGCCTCCACGACCTCGCCCGCGCCCACGCTCGCGAGCTGCGCCGCCACGGTCGCGAGCACGCTCGGCACGGTCGCGGCGCGTGTCTACCACGAGGCCGCAACCGGCGGCAACGTCGCGCAGGCAGTGCATCGCGTGCAGAGCTCGAGCGCCCTCGCCGGCGCGATCGACAGCGGCAACTCCGCCGCCGCCCGCGCCGCGCTGCGAGCGCTGTTGCTCAACCAGATCGTCCGCGTCGAGGTCGTGCGCGGCGGGCGCGTGTTCGCCCAGGCGGGCTCAGGGCCGGCGATCGCGCCCGTCCACGGTTCGATCCCGGGCACGTCCGCGACCTTCGTCCTCTCGACCCAGTCCGACCACGCCTACCTGCAGGTCGTCCAGCAGGTCACCGGCGCGCAGGTGCTGCTGCTCGCCGGCAGCCATCGACTGACCGGCACGATCGGCGGCGCCCCGCCCACGGGCGCCCCCGCTGAAGGACCGCTGACACTCGCCGGTCAGAGCTACCAGTCGTTCACGCTCCCCGGCGCGGTCTACCCGTCCGGCCCGCTTCGGATCGTGCTGCTCGTGCCGTCCGCGACGATCTCCTGCCCCGGCTCACCGGCCCAGACCCGTGTGGAAACGCTCGGCTACGTCGGCGAACGCATCTACCAGGAGGAGCTCCACAGCAAGGACGTGACCGCGACGCTGCGCCACATCGAAAACTCCACCGGCTTCCAGCGCGCGGTGGCCGCCGGCGATGCGACGGCGGCCAGAGCCGCAATCGTCGGCTTCTTCGGCCAGCACATCCACGTCGTGCGGGTTCGCGTCACGATCGGCGCACGGCTGCTGATCGACCTCGGCGGACCGTTCGTGCTCGCCCCGGTCCACGGCACGCTGCGCAGCGGCGGACGGGTCGTCGGGCACTTCACGATGGCGATCCAGGACGACGCCGGCTATCTGAAGCTGGCGCGCCTGTTCACCGGCGCCGAGGTGCTGATGCGAACGGGCTCAAGGCAGGTGATGGGGACGCTGAATCCCGGACCGGCAAGCGTCCCCGACCGTGGTGCGGTCGCCTACCGCGGGCGCTCCTACCAGGCGTACTCGTTCTCTGGCGTTGCGTTCCCCGCAGGCCCGCTGCGTATCTCGCTGCTGCTCCCCGGCTGATCTCGCTCGCCGCCTGAGCGACAGATTCTGGCCCCGTTGCGAAACCCGTTGGCGGAACGTCGCGATGGGACCGGTCGCCGTGGCCGCGATGCGGGTCACGAGGCGGAGTGGTCTCCCAAAAAAAAGGCTTCCCACCGGGGGATCCCTCTACAGCAGGCTGGAGGTCATCCGTTCGATCTCGGCAATCGAGGTGAGCCCTTCGCGCACCTTCACCAACCCGTCGTCGCGCAGGCGGAGCATCCCTTCGCCGACGGCGATCGCGACCATCTCGTCGACCGAGGCTCGCTCGAGGATCAGCGCGCGGATCGGCTCGCTCACGGACATCACCTCGTATAGCCCCACCCGGCCGCGATAGCCCGACCCGCCGCAGCGCGAGCACCCGACCGGCTCATATGGCTCGGCGCCGGGCAGGCCATGCTCGGCCAGCACGCTCTCCGAGACCTTCTGCGGGCGCTTGCAGTGCTTGCAGAGCATCCGTACCAAGCGCTGGGCGACGATGCAGTCGATCGCCGAGGACACGAGGAACGGCTCGATCCCCATGTCGATCAGCCGCCCCAGCGCGCTGGGCGCATCGCGCGTGTGCAAAGTCGAGAGCACGAGGTGGCCGGTGAGCGCCGCCTCGATCGCGATGTGGGCGGTCTCACGGTCGAGGATCTCGCCGACCATGATCACGTCAGGGTCGGCGCGCAGCATCGAGCGCAACCCGACATCGAACGTGACCCCCGCCTTGGGGGCGATCTGCATCTGCTTGACGCCCGGCATGCGCTGCTCCACGGGGTCCTCGATCGTGAGGATGCTCCGTTCGCCGTCGTTGAGCACGTTCAGCGCCGCATACAGCGTCGTCGACTTGCCCGAGCCGGTCGGCCCGGTGACCAGCACGGCGCCGTTCGGCTTGTTGATCGCGCCGGTGAAGCGGTCGAGCTCCGCCAGCTGCATTCCCAGCGCCTCGAGCCCCTCGACCCTCACGCCCCCGTCCAGGATGCGCATCACGACGGCCTCGCCATGGACGAGCGGCAGGGTGACCACGCGGATGTCCACGCGCCGCCCGTCGACCGTCAGGGCAAAGCGGCCGTCCTGCGGTATGCGTTTCTCGGAGATGTCCAGATCGCCCATGATCTTGATGCGCGACACCACGCCCATCGCCATCCTGCGCTTGATCGTGGCGGCTGGGGATAGCACCCCGTCGACGCGGAACAGGACGCGCGTGTCCCCCTCTTCGGGGTTGACGTGGATATCCGATGCGCCCAGCTGTATAGCCTGGGCGACGATCGAGTGCACCAGCTTGATGACCGGGGCGTCGCGGTCGGCCTCCTCGGCCAGCATGTCGGGTTCGGAGTCGGCCTCGTGATCCTCGTCGACGATGTCCTCGATCGAGTCGTCCATCTGGGCGAGCCGCGTGAGGAGCAGGTTCAGATCCTCGACCGATGCCGCCGCGACCCTGACGCGCCGGCCGGTAATCATCGCGACGTCGTCGATCGTCAGCACGTTCGTGGGGTCCGCCATCGCCAGCAGCAGGGCGCCGTCGTCGGCATAGCCGACGGGAACGGCCTGATAGCGCTTGGCGGTCTCGGCGCGGATCAAGTTGACCGCGCCCATGTCGAGGTCGTAGACCGACAGGTCGACGAAGTCCAGGCCAAAGCGCTCGGCCACGGCCCGTGCGAGCTGGTCGTGGCGCAGGACGCCCCGCTCGACCAGCACCTGGCCCGTGGGCCTGCCCTGCGCGCGGGCGGCCGCCACCGCCTGCTCGACCGTCTCACGGTCGGCATAGCCGAGGTCGACGATCACCTCGCCGATCATCCGCGCCGAGCGGCCCGAGCGGATCGGGGGGTACAGCCCGTTCTCCCCGCGCGCAATCGTGATCTCCTCCGCGGGTTCCACAGGCGACTCGACTATCGACATGGT
The DNA here is from genome assembly GCA_036511695.1 of Solirubrobacteraceae bacterium. GTDB lineage: Bacteria > Actinomycetota > Thermoleophilia > Solirubrobacterales > Solirubrobacteraceae > Palsa-744. The sequence continues at coordinate 18,269 of DATCBT010000044.1, forward strand.
GGCATCACGCATCGCCTGTTTATCGGCATCCCGAGGGCGCCCCTTGACCAGGGTATCTGAGTATTTATCCGAAACTCCCCAGATCGCGCCCGGCGCCCACTGAGGAGGAAGATCGGAGTTTGCGGATACGGAGTTTTGGGATCACTACCCGGGCTTGCCCAGGCCCTACCGGCATTTGAGCGCCCACGGGCCGCCGGGCATCGATTACCGCCCGATCCCGTGCTCCAGGGCGCCCTTCACCTGGGCGTCGAGCGCGTTCAGGCGGTAGAGCGCGAGCGCCTCGCCGGAGGCAAAGCGCGCCCCGGCGGCCGCGTCGGCTCCGTGGTGAAGGATCACGCAGTGTTCGAGCGCGAGCCGGCGCTCGTCCTTGAGCGTCGACGGGGCGTGGAGCGCGAGCAGGCGCAAGCCCAGCTCGATATGGCCCAGCAACTGCCCCTCCGGGCTGCGCGCGATCTCCGCGCCATAGGTGAACTCGCGGGTCTTGCCGAGGTCGTGGACGATCGCGGCGCTCAGCAGCAGATCGCGGTCCAGGCGCGGATGCAGCGTGCAGAGCTCGAGCACCATCGTGGCCACCGCGACGGTGTGCTCGAGTAGGCCGCCGAGGTAGGCATGATGCGAGGAGGAACGTCCCGCGCCCGCTCGAGGAGAGCCCGGGCGGGAGTCCGATCCAAGCGATCCAAGCGCCGGCAGCGAGCAGGGCGCGCGGCGGATCTCCGCGCGCAGCGCGCGGTCGCCGAGCAGGCGCTCCAGCAGCGCCTTCAGGCCGGGGTCGTAGACCTCCCGCACGAGGTGCTCGAGAAAGCCCTCGAGCTCATCCAGGTCGCGGTAGGCGACGGGCAGAAAGCGGGCGGGGTCGGCCTCGTCGTCCGCGCGCGCGATCGTGCGCAGCGCGATCTGGAGCTGATCGCGAAAGCGCTCCACACGCCCCTGCACCCGCACCAGCTCGCCCCGCTCGAAGCGCCCGGCGAGCAGGTCGGCGTCGCGAAACGCGCGCGCGATGATCGTCCCGGTGCTGTCGCGCAGCTCGACCGTCAGGTAGGGCGTGCCCGCGCGCGAGAGGAGACGTTCCTTGCGGATGCACGCGAAGACGCCGTCGATCTCCTGATCGGAACGGACGGTGGCGATCTGGACATCCTCGGATCGAGCCGCGGGCGAGGCGGTCCGCGAAGATGAGAGCCCGCCCACCCCGTGCGAGGCCGGCGTAACGCCCGTTTGGAGGACGTCCGCTTGCGAGCCGCTGCTGAGAGGAGTCATCTACCCATGATGTACGGTGGTTCGGATGCAGCCCCTGATCTGGGACCGTCGTCCGGATGGCCTCAGGGCCCCTGCGATGGTGTGCGCGTTCCAGGGCTGGAACGACGCCGGCGACGCCGCCTCGAGCGCCGTCTCCTTCCTCGCCGCTTCGCTGGACGCGCGCCGCTTCGCGCGGATCGACTCCGAGGAGTTCTACGACTTCCAGGCAAATCGCCCGAGCATCCAGCTCACCGAGGGCAAGGGGCGAGAGATCGTGTGGCCGACGGTGGAGGTCTTCGAGGCGCTCGCGCCGCGGGCGCCACGTGACCTCGTGCTCGTCCAGGGCGTCGAGCCGTCGCTGCGCTGGCGCGCCTTCAGCGCGCACATCGTCGAGCTGGCCGAAGCGCTCGGCGTGCAGATGGTCGTCTCGCTGGGAGCGCTGCTCGCTGATGTGCCCCATACCCGCCCGGTGGCGATGACCGGATTCGCGTCCGACCCCGCGCTGGTGGAGCGCCTGGGCCTCTCGCCCTCCAACTACGAGGGGCCGACGGGGATCGTGGGCGTCCTGCACAGCGCCTGCCTGGATGCGGGGCTGCCCTCGGCAAGCCTGTGGGCGGGTGTCCCCCACTACGTCGCCGCCGCCACCAACCCGAAGGCGGCGCTGGCATTGGTGCGCAAGGTGGAAAGCCTGATCGGCGTCTCGGTGGATGTCTCCGATCTGGAGGTCTCGGCCGCCGACTATGAGCGCCAGGTGGGCCTCGCGGTGCAGAGCGACCCGGATATCCAGGCGTTCGTCGAACGCTTGGAGCAGGCCGCGGAGAGCGAAGAGGAGGAGCTCGCGCCCGAGGACGTTCCCTCAGGTGACATTCTCGCGCGTGAATTTCAGCGCTTCCTGCGCCAGCGCGGGGCCGAGGGTAAATAGGTCTACCGCTCGGCGGCGGGGCAGACGATGCGGTAGTCACAGATCGAACAGGCGGCGTGCGACGGGGTCGGCTCGAACTGCTGGCCAAGGATCCCCTCACCGACCTCGAGCACGATGTCCTTGACCGACTCGGTGTCGCGCTCTGAGCGCGGAACGGGCACCTTGAGGTCGTCGAGCACGTAGTAGTAGGCCTGCCGCGATGACTCCAGCTGCCAGGCCTCGCGGGCGGCGAGCGCATAGAGGGACAGCTGCACGTCGTCCTTCAGCGCCTCGACGGTCTTCGGGCGGGAGGTCTTGTAGTCGATCAGCTCGTACTGCTCCTCCTCGCCATCGGCGAGGCGGTCGACGCGGTCGACGCGGCCGCGCAGGTGGTGGGGCCCGAGCCGGAAATCGAAGGAGCGCTCGAACCAGGCCGGTTGCGAGGCCTGTCCGTGCAGCCGACCGTGGTAGCGCGTGAGCGCGCTGCCAGCCTTCCGGCGCAACTCCCGATCGCGCTCGCTCTCGCCGAAGCCGGCCCTGCGCCAGCTGGCGTCGAGCAGGTCAAGTAGCTGCGCGAGCGTCTCGCCACCGTCTGAGTGGTAGCGCTCGAGCACCTGGTGGACGACGATGCCGAAGCGCTGCCCGACCGTCTGCTCGGTCGGGATGCGCAGGACGCGCGCGAACTTGTAGCGCAGCGGACAACCAAGGTAGGTCTGGATGTCAGAGGCCGACAGCGCGAGGCCGATCCCCTTGCGCGGCAGGAACGGCCCGAGCGAGGACGCTTCGCGCGGGGCGATCGCCTGCGCGCGGGCGCGGTCGTCCTGTCCGCCGACCTCCGAGCGGTCGGCCAGCAGCGTCTCGTCAAGCGACGATGTCTGGAAGATCTCGCGCTGCAGCGGGGTTGTGGCGGCGAGCAGGCGGGCGTTGATGTCTGAAAGCGCCTCCGCCACACCTTGCCCGGCCGGGCGCTGCACCAAGGCGGCGAGCTTCAGCAGCTCCAGGTAGCGAACCACCCCGTGCGAGATGTCCAGGTCGGTGTCCAGCCGCAGCTCGCCCAGACGGCCGCCGATCCGCGCGACGCTCGCGAGCACCTCCTCGCGCATCATGCGCAGCGTCTTGAGCAGCGCCTCCTGCGGCGCGTCGTCGCTGGGCTGCCCGTCGAGCTTCGATCGGTCCTCCTCGCGATCCTGCCCCTCGACCCCGAGGACCACGCGCGCGAGCAGATCCGGACGTCCCGCGTCCAGGGCCTCTGCCGCCGCTTTGCGCAGCTGCAGGAAACGCTGCACGCGCTCGCGCGCATCGGGCGGGACCTGGGGCGACTCGATCGCGGTCGTGAGCGCCGAAACCATGTCCAGCTTACGGCGACGCGCGAGCGCGATCACGCGCGCGAGATCGACCTGGCGCAACTCGATCGGCGGACGCGCGAGCGCGCGCACGACCGCGGCTGCATCCTGCGGGTCGACGAGCAGGCGCATCCAGGCCAGCACATCGCGCACCTCGGAGCGCTCGCGGAAAGCCGCCGCCCCGCGTTCCTCGCCCACGGAGTCGCCCGGCGGCGTGGCGGGGACGGTCTTCGAGACGGACACAGACCAAGGATACGAGTCTCTCCCGGGCGAGGCGATGGAAGGGCCCGCGCTTTGGACGCTCCCGGGCGAGGCCATGGAAGGCCCTGCGCCGGAGTCGCTCCCGGGCGAGGCGATGAAAGGCCCTACGCTCTGAGGATGGCCGCGGATGCGATCGATTGGGGTCTTGCCCAGCGGATCGGGGAGCTGATCGCCGGCTCGGGTGGGCGGGCTCGAGCCGGAGGCGTGCCGGCCGGTCTTCGCTCGGTCGAGTCGGTCCAGCCGCTCGCGCGCGACTTTGCCGCGCGCGTGAGCGACTACACCGGCCTTGAGCTCCCCGCGGAGCTGCCTGCGCTGGAGGCGGTCGACCGGCCGGCGTGGATCGCCGCCAACCTGAAGACGATGCGCCCGTTGCTGGACCCGCTCACCGAGCGCATGGACGGCGCCGGCGGGATCGGCGGCGTGCTGTCGGGGCCGCTGCGCACGGCGTCGGGGTATCTGCTCGGCGCCCAGGTCGGGGCGCTGACCGGCGTGCTCTCCCAGCGGGTGCTCGGCCAGTACGACCTCGCGCTGCTGGACGCCTCGGTCCCGCCGCGCCTGCTGCTGCTCGCGCCGAACCTCGCGCAGGCCGCGCGCAACCTGGGGGTGGACCGCGACGAGCTCGTGGAGTGGGTGACGATCCACGAGGTCACCCACGCCGTCCAGTTCTCGGGCGCGCCGTGGCTGCGCGACTATCTGGGAGGAATGCTGAAAGAGCTGATCGACGGTCTGCAGATCTCGCTCGCCGGGAAAGGGCCAGAGGACGGCGAGGGCAACGGCCGCGTCAAGGACGACGACGGCAAGCCCGCCTGGCAGCGGCTGCCCAAGCTGCCCGATCCGGCCGAGTTGCGCGAGCTGCTCGAGCGCGCCCGCCGGGGCGAACTGCTGCGCCTGACGCTCGGCGATGAGCGCTGGCAGCTGATCGAGCGGATGCAGGCGACGATGTCGCTGATCGAGGGGCACGCCGAGCACACGATGGACGCGGTCGGCGCCGACGTGCTGCCGTCGCTGCCGCGTTTGCGCGCCGCGCTGACCCGCCGGCGGGAAACACGGGGGCTGCCGTGGCGGGTGCTCGAGCGCCTGCTGGGGCTGGAGCTGAAGCTGAAGCAGTACGAGGTCGGCAAGCGCTTCTGCGACGCGGTCGTGCAAGCGGAGGGCCCGCGCGCGCTGACGCGGGCCTGGAGTGGGCCGGAGATGCTGCCGAGCACGGCCGAGCTCGAGTCGCCAGGCACCTGGCTGGCTCGAACACATGTTCCTCCTGTTACAAGCTAGCTCACCTCATACGCTTTGTTCACAGGGTCTTTACCCCTGGCTGAGGTATCTCTGTAACGATCCGACTCCAGCGGGTTACAAACATGTGTTCGGTGATAATCTCACCGAGAACCTTGAGCACGAACAAACGTACCGGTCCTCTCTTTGAGGACAGAACAGGAGACCCGCTCCAATGGCAACCGCCGACACCACAACTTCCCCCCGCAGCATCCAAGCCCGCAAACCGGCAACAAAAGCCTCTGCCCGCAAAACCGCTGCCCGCCGTGGCTCGTCCGCCAGTGCGCGCAGCCAGAGCACCCAGGCCAAGGCCACCAAGGCCAAGTCGGCCCGGACGCGCTCGGTCCACCAGACCAAGTCGGCCATCCGTCAGACCGAGACCGCGACACGTAACACCGTCGACGCGTTCGGCGACTACACCGAGCGCGCGGTCCTGATCCCCGTCGGCGCCGCCCTGATCGCCCGCGACCGGGTCCTCTCAACGGTCAACGACGCGATCTCCAGCTACGGCTCCACGACCAAGGCTCAGGCCCAGCTGCGCCGCTTCGAGCGCCGCGGCAACACCGCCCGCAACCGGCTCGAGCGCGAGGTCCGCAAAGCGCGCGTCCGCTTCGAGCGCGAACTGCGACAGCGCCGGCGTGAGCTGGAGAAGACGGTCGGCAGCTTCGAGGAGCGTCGCGACGCCGTCGCAAAGAACGTCAGCGAGCTGCCGAATCGCGTTCAGGAGCGCATCCTCAACCTCGTCTGATGGTTTAAGCACCCCTTCCCCCGCCCCGGCTTGGAGAGGCCGGGATCGGGAGAGTCTGCCGGCCTCATATCCCGCCGGCAGTAGTAGCAACCTCTCCTCCCTCGACTCCGGGGCGGTCCCCTCCGCCCCGGAGTCATTTAACGGACTACATGACCAGGTTTGCCACAATGGGCCGCATGACCACCGAGACGGAGATCAGGAAGGCGCTGGAGGTCGTGATCGACCCCGAGCTGCACCGCTCGATCGTCGAGCTCGACATGGTGCGCTCGATCGAGATCGGCGCGAACGGGGTGATCGACGTGACCGTCTCGCTGACGACGCCGGGCTGCCCGATCAAGGGCCACTTCCAGACGGCCGTCGCCGAGGCCGTCCTGGCGCTTGAGGGCGTAACCCACTGCAACGTGTACTTCGATGTGCTGGACGACACGCAGAAGGCCGCACTGCAGCAGAAGCTCGGCCGCGGCAGCCTGCCGGAAGGGGCGCTCGCGCAGGTCGCGAACGTGCTGTGCATCGGCTCCGGCAAGGGCGGCGTCGGCAAGTCGACGCTGACCGCGAACCTCGCGGCGGCGCTCGCCGGCGAGGGCAAGCGCGTGGGCGTGCTCGACGCCGATGTGTGGGGCTATTCGATCCCGCGCATGTACGGGCTCGGCTCGACCAGGCCGCCGGTCTCCGCGGAGCGCAAAATCCTGCCGCTGGAGGCACATGGGGTGAAGGTGATGTCGATCGGCTTCTTCTTGGAGGAGGACGCCGCGGTGGTCTGGCGCGGGCCGATGTTGCACAAGGCCCTGACTCAGTTCCTGCAGGACGTCGACTGGGGTGCGCTCGACTTCCTGCTGATCGATCTGCCTCCAGGTACCGGCGACGTGTCGATGACGCTCGCCCAGCTCTTGCCGCAGGCCAAGTTCGTGATCGTCACCACCCCGCAGGCGACCGCGCAGAAGGTCGCGCGCCGCTCCGCCGAGATGGCGCACAAGGTCTCGTTGGAGATCGGCGGGGTGATCGAGAACATGTCCGGCTTTACGACCCCGAGCGGCGAGCGCTTTGCGATCTTCGGCGAGGGCGGTGGCAAGGAGCTGGCGGACGAGCTCGACGTGCCCCTGCTGGGCAAGGTGCCGCTGACGATGCCGCTGCGCGAACACGCCGACAGCGGCACCCCGCTGGTGCTCGAGGATCCCGGCGACCCTGCCTCCCAGGCGATCCACCAGGCCGCCCGCGGGCTGATCGCGATGGCTCGCCCGGCGGTACTGCCGGTGCTGCCCTTGGTCGAGGTTGCCGCCACGGCGGGTGGGCGGGCTCCGGATCCTCCCGCCGAGCGAAAACCGGCGGGCATGTCGCTGCCAATGGCTTGAGGATCGTCCGAAAACTCCGAGATTCTTGCCCAGTGCTCACGGTACGCGACCAGAGGAGTTTTCGGACAGCTATCCGGTCAGCGATCGCGGGGCGCTAGAGACATCCTGCTGGATCGCTTGACAAGCGCAACCCACTTGAGAGGATCGTCGTTATGCCCGCACAGGAGCAAGAGCAGGAGCAGGCGCCGCAAGACGGTGTAGCGGCCCAGCAGCAGACGCCGCAAGACGGCGTAGTCGAGATCGACGAACGGCGCGCAAAGATGGAACGGCTGCGGGCCGAAGGGATCGACCCCTACCCCGCGGTTACGCTGTGGGAGACACGCACGCGGATCGCCGACGTGCTCGCCGCTCATGACCCATCCGAGCTCGAGCACGGTGAGCATCCAGAGCTGCGCTACCAGATCGCCGGGCGCCTGATCTCACGCCGCGGGCATGGCAAGACCGCCTTCCTGGATGTGCGCGACCTGTCCGGCTCGATCCAGGTCGTCGTGCGTGTCGACTCGCTCGGGCAGGAGACCTATGACCGTATCCTCTCACTCGATATCGGAGATATCGTCGGGGTGCTCGGTTGCGTGTATGTGACCCAGCGCGGCCAGCTGGCGCTGGGCGTGGTCGAGCTCACGCTGTTGACCAAGACCCTGCGCCCGCCGCCCGACAAGCACCACGGGCTTGTCGACACCGGCACCCGCTACCGCTACCGCGAGCTCGACCTGATCGCCAACCAGGAGACCAGGGATCTATTCATCACGCGCAACAAGATCGTCCTTGCGATCCGCGAATGGCTGGCCGAGCGCGATTTCGTGGAGATCGAAACCCCGGCCCTCCAGCCGCTGGCGGGCGGCGCCGGGTCAAGGCCCTTCACCACCCACCACAACGCGCTCGACCGCGACCTCTACCTGCGGATCTCGGTCGAGCTGTTCCTCAACCGCTGCATCGTCGGCGGCATGGAGAACGTCTACGACATGGGCAAGGTCTTCCGCAACGAGGGCATCTCTCCCAAGCACTCACCGGAGTTCACGATCATCGAGTTCATGTGCGCCTACTCGGACTACAACGATGTCGCCACCGTCACCGAAGAAATCTTCCGCGACGTCGCGCAGAAGGCGCTCGGGCGCACCCTCATCAAGCGCAACGGCGAGGACATCGACCTCGCAAAGCCCTGGCGGCGGGTGACGATGCGCGAGTTGATCCAGGAGCGCTTCGGCCTGGACTTCATGGCGTCCACGCGTGACCAACTGGCGGAGGTGCTGGAGAAGCCGATGGATCCCGCCGCCACCTGGGCGGAGGTGGTCGCGGACATCTACTCCGAGAAAATCGAGAGCACGATCAACCAGCCCACGCACGTGTTCGACTTCCCGCTGGAGCCTTTCCCGATCACCAAGCGTCACGCCGTTCACCCCGAGCTCGGTGAGCACTTCGACGCGGTGATCGGCGGCATCGAGATCGTCAGCGGGGACACCGAGCTGAACGATCCGGTCGACCAGTGGCAGCGCTTTGTCGACCAGCGCAAACGGCGCATGATCGACGACGAGGACGTGCCCCATCCCAACGACGAGGAATACGCGCGCGCGATCGAGTACGGCTACTCGCCCACCGCCGGCGGCGGCATGGGCGTCGACCGCATGATCATGATCCTCACCGAACGCGACACGCTGCGCGAGGTGATCCCGTTCCCGATCGTGCGGGATTTCCGATGAACGGGATGGGCGGGATCAGATCCAAGCTCGACCTCGACCCCGGCGTGATCGCCTCCTGCCGCGAGGCCGCGGCCCAGATCGCCGGGCAGGTCGGCGCGCAGATCGCCGGCAAGACGACCGTGTCGGTCGAGCGGACCGTCGCGCGCCTGCTTGGCGTGGACGGGGCCAACGAGCTGGAGGCGCCGCTGCCGAACGTGCTCGTCGATCACGTCGCAGACCACGGCGAGCTGGGCAAGGGGATCGGCTACTGGCTGGGCAACGCGCTGCTCGACGACGAAAGCCGCTCGCCCCAGCAGATTGCCGCGGCGGTGGACTCGGGCGCACTCGACCTGTGCGCGCTGCCGCGCGCGCAAGATGGCGCGATCAGAGCGCGAATCACGCGCGAGTGCGAGCGCAGCCTGGCGCGGATCAGCGCGCGCATGGAGGAGCGCCGCGAGCTGCGCGAGCGCCTCGGCGAGCGCCCGCCGCCGCTGCGCTACGTGCTGACCGCCACCGGCAACGTGTACGAGGACGTCGTCCACGGCCTCGCGGTGGCCGAGGCCGGCGGAGACATCGTCGCGGTGATCCGCTCGACCGCGCAGAGCCTGCTCGACTACGTGCCCTACGGTCCGACAACCGAGGGCTACGGCGGCACGTTCGCCACCCAGGCGAACTTCAGGATCATGCGCGAAGCGCTTGACGACTGGTCTGAAGCGAACGGCCGCTACGTGCGGCTGTCGAGCTTCTGCTCGGGCTTGTGCATGCCGGAGATCGCGGCGATGGGCGCGATCGAGGGCTTCGACAACATGGTCAACGACGCGCTCTACGGCATCCTGTACCGTGATATCAACCCTGTGCGTGGCCTGATCGACCAGCGCGTCTCGCGCATGGTCAACGGCTATTTCGGGGTGACGATCAACACCGGCGAGGACAACTACTTGCGCACCGCCGACGCGATCGAGGCCGCGCCCTCGGTCACCGCCTCGCAGTTCATCAACCGCCAGCTCGCGCTCGACTCGGGCGTGCCGGACGCGCAGATCGCCCTCGGCGACGCCTTCGAGATCGACACGCCAATCGTCAACGGCCTGCTGCTGGAGTGGGCGCAGGCACAGCTCACGCGTGAGCTGTTCCCCGACTGCCCGGTCAAGTACATGCCCCCGACGCGGCACATGGACGGCAACCTTTACCGCACGCACGCCGCCGACTCGCTCTTCAACCTCGTGACGATCGCCACCGGGCAGGGCATCCAGACGATCGGCGTGCCGACCGAGGGGATCTTCACACCCCACGTGCACGACCGCGTGATCGGCCTGGAAAACGTCAACTACGTGTTCGACGCGGCCCGCGACCTGGGCGATGAGATCGAGTTCAAGCGCGGCGGCATTGTGCAGACGCGCGCCCGGGAGGTACTCGCGGGCGCGCACGAGCTGCTGGCGCGGATCGCCGAGATCGGCCTGTTCGCGGCGCTCGGCGAAGGGGTGTTCGGCGATGTGCGCCGCCAGGTCGGCGAGGGCCGCGGGATCGAGGGGATCGTCGCTACCGAGGATGGCTATTTGAACCCGGCAAGCGAGCTGATGAGAGGGGCGCCGAGCCGTGTCTAGCACGCCACCCGCGCAGCCCGCGCCACCCGCACAACCCGCGCCATCCATGCAACCCAGCCCACCCAAGCAGCCCACGCCACCCGTGCCATCGACTTCGTCTTCGCCATCCCCAGCACCGGCGCAGTCCGTCGCGCCCGGGGACTCGCGCCGCGCGGTCGATCGCGAGCGCGTGAAGCCGTATGCCGACCATCTCGGCGACGGGATCGTGCAGTTCAGCTTCACGCTGCCCGTTCCCTACGGCCTGGCCGCGCGCAAGGCCGCGCAGGAACTCGCGCTGAAGATGGGCTTCGAGCATCCCGAGGTCGTCCACTACCAGCGATTGACCGACGGGTACACGTACTTCGTGATGTTCGGCGAGTGCACGCAGACGGTCGACTACGCGTCGCTGAGCGACGAGGGGTTCGAGGTCGAGTACATGGGCGAGGAGGAGATCGAAGCGTTCGCGCGCGAGCGGATCGGCCGCCCGATCGTGATCGTCGGCGCGGCCACGGGCACCGACACGCACAGCGTCGGCATCGACGCGATGCTCAACCTGAAGGGCTTTCACGGCCACCACGGCCTGGAGGGCTACAGGGCGTTCGAGACGCACAACCTGGGAAGCCAGGTGCCCAACAGCGTGCTCGTCGCGCGCGCGATCGACCTGAACGCCGACGTGGTGCTCGTCTCGCAGACCGTGACCCAGCAGAACCTGCACATCGCAAACCTGACGGAACTCGTCGAGATCGTCGAGGCGGAGGGGCGGCGCCGGCAGATGATCCTCACCTGCGGCGGGCCGCGGGTCTCGAACGAGCTGGCGAAGGAGCTCGGCTATGACGCGGGGTTCTCGAAGGGCACCTACCCACACCACGTCGCGAGCTTCATCGTGCGGGAGCTGGCCGCACGGCTGGCGGCCGAATAGTGCGTTGGGTACGCGGCCCGAGCACCTCGACCCACCACCTGTCGTGACACGAACCCTTTCGCAGCTGATCGCCCCCGCGCGGCGTCTGGCGCTGGTCGGCCTGGCCAAGAACACGGGCAAGACAGAGACGCTCGCGGCGATCCTGGCCGAGTACGCACGGGCGGGACTGCTCGTGGGCGTCACCTCGATCGGCCGTGACGGCGAGCAGCACGATGTGATCGATGCGCGCATCGACAAGCCGCGGATCTGCCTGCAGGCGGGCAGCCTTGTGGCGAGCGCCGGCGCGCTCTTGCGGGCGAGCGGCGTCGCGCACGAGCGGCTGGCGCAGACCGGCGTGAGGACCCCACTCGGGGAAGTCCTCATCGCCAGGCTCTCCGAGCGAGGGGCCGTCGAAGTCGCCGGCCCGAGCGCGGCCGCGGACGTGCGCGCGGTGAGCGACGCGATGGCCGGCTTCGGCGCCGAGCAGGTGCTGATCGACGGCGCGATCGACCGCCGCGCGGCCTCCTCGCCGGAGGTCGCCGACGGCCTCGTGCTGGCCACCGGCGCGGTCCTTGACGAGGACATCGAACGGGTCGTCGCGGCTACGAAGGACGCCGTCGATCTGGTCAGGCTGCCGCAAGCTCCGAACGGCGGCGTGCCCGGGGAGGAGCGGGTGGCGCTCGCGCGGCAGCTTGTCTTGAACGGCGAGCCGGCGGCGATCGCCGGGCTGCTGCGTGAGCACCCGCGGGCGAGCACGTTCGTCGCGCAGGGCGCTCTCGGCGAGCGCTTTCTCGAGGGCCTGCTGACGGCCCGGAGCGAGCGGACAGGACGCACGCTGAGGATCGTCGTGGGCGATCCGACAAAGGTCTTCCTCTCGCGCCGGGGCGCCGACTGGTATCGGCGTCAGGGTCTCGAGATCGAGGTCCTGCGCACGATCGCGCTGAAGGCGCTCACGGTCAACCCCGTGGCGCCGCAATCGCACCGCTTTGACTCCAAGCGGCTACGCGAGCTGATCGAAGCGGCCGTCGCGGACGTGCCCGTCCTGGACGTGCTCGATCCGGCCTACTTGGCGTTGGCGAAGTAGTCGGCGTTGATCTGCGTGAACTTCTGCCACTCGTCCGGCAGCTGATCCTCCGCGAAGCAGGCATCCACCGGGCAGGCCTCGACGCAGGCATCGCAGTCGATGCACTCCTCGGGGTCGATGTAGAGCATCTCAGCGGCGTCGTAGCCGGGCTCGTCGGGCGTCGGGTGGATGCAATCCACTGGGCACACCTCGACGCAGGAGTTGTCCTTCGTGCCGATGCACGGCTCGGCGATCACGTAGGCCATTCGTTTCCTTCTCGTTCGGTTGACGGCTTCCTAAAGCGGAGGACGAATACTAGCGACGAGACTTCAGCTAGCTTTGGGCGATGCTGCTGCTGACCGGCGCGACCGGCCAAGTGGGTTCCGCCCTGCTGCCTCGTCTGGTGGCCGAAGGAGCCCAGGTGCGCTGCCTTGTGCGCGACCCCAGGCGGCTGGGCGCCCAGCGCGTGCGCGTGCAGATCGCGCTCGGCGACCTGACCGACCCGCCGTCCTTCCGCAATGCGCTGCGCGGCGTGCACACCGTCGTGCACCTCGCCGCCTCGATCCGCGACCAGCCGCGCGGCTCGATCGAGGAGCTCAACGGGATCGCCACCTGGCGCATGGTCGAGGCGGCCGAGCGCTCCGGCGTGGAGCGCTTCGTGTTCTTCTCCGTGCTCGGCGCCTCCACCCACCACCGCGCGCGCTTCTTCCGCGCCAAGGCGCTCGCCGAGCAGGCCGTGCGCGAGGCGAGCCTCCAGTCGACGGTGCTCGCCCCCTCGATCGTGTACGCCCCTTCAGACCCCTGGCTGACCCTGCTGGAGCGGATGGCGCTGCTCCCGGTGATGCCCGTCTCCGGGCGCGGCCGTGCCCTCTACCAGCCGATCTGGGCCGAGGACGCGGCCGACTGTGTGATCGCCGCCCTGCGCGCTTCGGCGGGTGACGCGGAGAGCCCAATCCTCGAGAGCCAAGCGGAGAGCGGCCAGCTTGCGCGCGGGGAGAGACCTGGCGTAGTCGCCGCCGGCGGAGAGGCTCGATCCCCCGCCGGGGAGGCTCGCCATGCACGCTATGAGCTCGCCGGCCCGGAGACCCTCAGCCACAACGACATCGTGCGGCTCGTACTACGTTCACAGAACCGCAATCGCCCACTGCTGCACATCCCCACGCCGATCGTCTCGCGCGCGCTGCGCCTGCTCGGGGCCGCGGTGGGCAAGCGCGCCTTCGCCACCTGGGATGAGGCCGAGCTGATGGAGGTGCCGATGCTCTCAAGCCGCGGCGCCGCCGACGCCGAAAGCCTGGGAGTCACGCCGCAGCCCATGCGAGCCGTGCTCGGCGCCGGCTGAAGCGAATAGATACTCAGTAACCCGTCGGCCGCCGCTGCGCCCACGGCCGCGCCTCTTCCAGTTGCGCAGCGAGCGAGAGCAGTGCCCCCTCGCCCGCCGGGCGACCCACGATCTGCACCCCCAGCGGCAGACCGTCCTCACCCTGGAACAGCGGCAGCGAGATCCCGGGCTGACCGCTCGCGTTGAGGATCGGTGTGAACGGCGTGAACAGGCTCGAGCGCGTGAACGTCGACATCCGATCGGGCGCGGCGGTATCGAGCGTGCCGAGCGCCAGCGGGCGCTCGGCGAGCGCGGGTGTGAGCAGCGCGTCGTAGGGCTCCAGAAAAGTGATCAGCCGCCGGCAGAAGCGCTGCAGCTGCGCGGTCACACCCAAGGCCTGCACCGAGCTCAGCTGCTGGACCATCGAATAGATCGCCCAGCTCATCGGCTCCATGTCCTCGGCCGTCGGCTCGTGTCCGCCGACCTTGCCGGAGTAGGCGATCGACAACGCGATTTGGACCGAGAAGGCCGCGCCGAACATCTCCCTGAGCCCGTCCTCCTGCCAGGGGGGATCGACCTCCTGCACCTCGTGCCCGAGCGCGCGCAGCAGCTCGGCCGCATCGCCGACGGCCTGTGCGCAGAGCGGGTCGACCACAACGTCCGCGGCCGGCGGCAGCGTCGTGGCCGCGATCCACAGTCTGCCGGGGCCCTTAGCCGCGGAGACCGCGAACGGCTCGGCCGGCGGCGGCGCCCAGGTGGCGTCGCCGATCTCATAGCCCGCGAGCAGGTCGATGATCGCGGCAGTGTCGGCAACCGTGCGCGTGAGCACGCCGTCGATCCCCAGCTGGGATTCACCCAGCTCCGGGGCCGAGGAGATACGCCCGCGCGCGGGCTTCAGCCCGACCAGGCCGCAGCAGGCCGCCGGGACGCGGAGCGAGCCGCCGCCGTCGTTGCCATGGGCAACCGGCACGATGCCCGCCGCCACCGCCGCTGCGGCGCCGCCGGAGGAGCCGCCGGGCGTGCGCTCCAGATCCCACGGGTTGCGGGTGGGCCCGAACAGACGGGCCTCGCTCGTCGGCAGGATCCCGTACTCCGGCAGCGTCGTCGTGCCCACGATCACGAACCCCGCCTGCTTCAGGCGCCCCACGACGTTGTGGTCATAGTCGGCCACGAAGTCCCTCATCAGCGAGCAGCCGTATGTGAGCCGCCAGCCCTTCACAGGGCGGTTGTTCTTGATCGCGATCGGCACGCCCGCGAATGGGCGCGCGTCGCCTGCGCCCACCTCGTCCGCCACGGCCAGCGCCCGCTCGGCGTCGACCTGGACGAACGCGTTCAGCCGCGGGTTGAGCTCCGCGATGCGCGCCAGAGAGATCTCGACCAGCTCGCGCGAGGACACCTCCCCCGCGCGCACCATGCCCGCGAGCTCGATCGCCGGGCGAAACATCAGATCGCTGTCGGGCACCGCGCTGTCGGGCACCGGCTTCCTCCTCGGATGAAGAAACGCGGGCGATCGCCCGCTCGCGGCAGCCTACCTGCGACCATATGCCCTTGCCCGCCGATCGGAGATCGAAGGAAATCTTCGATCGGCCGGCAGGCGGGCGGGGTGGGCGGGCCATTTAAACTTTTCGAGCCCAGAAAGCGAGTGCAATGAGCACGGTACAAACCAGCAGTGAGGTCCAGTCGGGCCTGGAAGGCGTCGTCGCCTTCGCCACCGAGATCGCCGAGCCGGACAAAGCGGGCGGCGCGCTGCGCTACCGCGGTGTCGACATCGAGAACCTGGTCGGCGCCGTTCCGTACGAGCAGGTCTGGGGCCTGCTCGTCGACGGGCGCTTCAAACCGGGCTTGCCGCCGGCCGAACCGCACATGCTGACGGTGCGCTCCGGCGATCACCGCGTCGACGTGCAGGCGGCGCTCGCGATGCTCGCACCCGAGTGGGGCTTCCAGCAGCTGATCGACATCTCCGACGAGGCGGCGCGCGACGACCTCGCGCGCTCCTCGGTGATGGCCCTCTCCTTCGTCGCCCAATCGGCGCGTGAGGCCGGCCAGCCACCGGTACCCCAGTCGGAGGTCGATCAGGGACAGACGATCCCCGAGCGCTTCCTGATCCGCTGGCGGGGCGAGGCCAACCCCGACCACGCGAAGGCGATCGACGCCTACTGGATCTCGGCCGCGGAGCATGGGATGAACGCCTCGACCTTCACCGCCCGGGTCGTCGCCTCGACCGGCGCGGACTGCGCCGCGGCGCTCTCCTCCGCGGTGGGCGCGCTGTCCGGGCCGCTGCACGGAGGGGCGCCTTCGCGCGTGCTGAAGATGCTCGACGAAGTCGAACAGATCGGCGACGCCGACCGCTGGGTCAAAGAAGCGCTGGATCGCGGCGATCGCCTGATGGGCTTCGGCCATCGCGTCTATCGCGCCGAAGACCCGCGCGCGCGGGTTCTCCGCCGCACATCCCAGGAGCTCGGCTCCCCCCGCGTGGAGGCCGCCGAAGCGCTCGAGCAGGCGGCGCTCGCGGAGCTGCACGCCCGCAAGCCCGACCGCGTGCTCGCCACCAACGTCGAGTTCTGGTCGGCCGTCGTGCTCGACCTGGCCGAAGTCCCGCCGGAGCTGTTCACGCCGATGTTCACCTGTGCGCGCGTGGCCGGCTGGTCGGCCCATATCCTCGAGCAGAAGCGCGAGAAACGCCTGATCCGACCGACGGCGAAGTACGTCGGGCACGGACCGCGGTCGGTCGCCGAGGTCGAATAGGCGCTTAACGGCCGAGGGCCCGGCATCCTGCCGGGCCCCCTGCCTATTCTTATCGGCTGCGCCGCGGGATTGCTGTAGAGCAGCGCCCCGGCGACAGACGGCGCTTCTTACATCATGCCGCTCATGTCCGGCATTCCGCCGCCGGGCATGCCGCCGCCTTCCTTCTCCGGCACCTCGGCGACGATCGCCTCGGTGGTGAGGATGTTCTTGGCGATCGACGCGGCGTTCTGCAGCGCCGAGCGG
>DATCBT010000045.1:0-5639 GCA_036511695.1 Solirubrobacteraceae bacterium
CGGCGGGGACACCGGGAGCGTCGCGCACGGCGCCGCGGCCGAGCAGACGTGCGCGTCCCACACGTCAAAGCCGGTGTCGGTGTCCGCCGCGGTCAGGCGGTTCGACGCGAGGAAGAACACGTCTTCGGCTGCTTCGCCGCCTGGGCCCTTCCCGCTCGCGTCCATGAACGCCGATTCCGCTTTGGAGGTGCCTGAGGAGACCAGGTCAACACAGCCGCCCGAGCGCACGCTGAACGTCGCGCTGGTGCTCGCGCAGCCGCCGACGCCCGGCGGCTCGTACTGATAGACGTCCTCCAGCCCGTTCGTGTCCTTGGGCACGAGCGCCTCGGGGCTGTCGAAGAACAAGCGGCCGCTGTCCGACAGGTAGCGCGGCTGATACACGGTGTCTACGCCCCCGTCTACCTGCCAGCCCGGGAGGCTCCCGGCCAGCCAGTGCGGCTGCCCCACTTCCGCCCACGCACCGCCCGGACGGGTTACCAGCAGTTCACGTTCGGTTGACACGCCAGCGGGCCGCACGCCGCCCGGATCGCACGACGCGCACACCAGCCGTCCCGCGAGCGAGTCATACAGGTAGACCTCCTCGGCGCGGGCTCGTACTGGGTTCCCTTCCTTATCTACTACTACTTCCAACTTTCCTTCTGCCCCTTGCTTCATCTCGTACGCACTAGGGTTGGCATCGACGTTGTCATAGCCGGTCAGCGACCTGTTCGACATGAACGTGAGGTAGCGGCCTCCGGGCGAGACGCGCGAGGTGACGCGCGTGAGGTCCGGCGGGCCAGCGTGCTGCGAATACCAGCTATTTTTGTCTTCGCTCGACAGGGTCGCGATGAACTTCGGTTCTTCCCATGCGCTGCCGTTGTTGTGCAGCAGGTAGAGATTGCACGTCTGTTGGGATGATCCGGAGCTGGGCGCGCACTCCCCGCTCTTGGCGCCGTGTTCGGCGCCGTCGCCGAGCACCCCGTTGGCGACGAAGTACACGTATGAGCCGTCTTCACTGACGTCCGAGACGGATTCCTGCACGCCCGCGCTGGCTTCACCCGGATGGTTCGCAGTCAGATCGGTCTGCGCGCCGGTTGAGGCGTCGTACTCGTACAGGTCGCCCTTTTCCAGGAAGAAGACGCGCGAGCCGTCACTGTTCATCGTCTGGTACCGCGCGCCGAGTCCGCCGAGCTGAACGGTCTTCCCTTCAACCATGTCACGCAGGTACAGACCCTTGTAGTTGAGCTCCTCCGCGCCGTACGGGTCGCCGCGCGTCCACGCCACCCGGCGCCCGTCGCTCGAGACGGTCCGCTGAGTCGAACCCAAACCACCTGCGGTACCAGCAGGCAGAGCGCTGGTAGCGTCACACGGTGGTGTACCCTCGCTACACAACGGTGTGCCGTCCGGCAGGACGTTCACGAGCTGCAGCCGACCACTGCTCCACTCGTACAGATTGCCGATGCCGGCGCCGTTTGCAATTGGCTTACCCGTTGGGATGGCTTCTTTCGTCAGCTTCAACGGCGAGCCCAGGATGACGTGACCGAGATCGGGAGTGCCGGCGAGAACGTACACTTGCGACTTCTTCGCATGAAAGGGCGGTTCGGGACCAAGGAGTTGGGTGCCGGGCGGCGTATTCGCGGGCGTCAGCAGCGGCGCGTAGCTCCCGTCCGCGTTGTCACGGAGATACGGCGTCCCTGCCAACGCTTCGGAGGAATGCGACGACGACGAGAACAGCGGCGGATAAGCAGCAGCCGAGGCCAGATCCGACGAGAAAAGCGCATAGGAGCCTCCGCCGCCGAGCGTCAGCTGCACCGCCGATTCACCTTCTCCGGGAGGACCCTGCGATTGGTCGATGTCTTGCGTTCGCCAGCTGTTCGCACCGCGCAGCGAGAGAATCTGGTTGCCGTTGAAGTACTCGGCGTTGGACACCGCGTTTTCGCCGAGAGGCGCACCGGAAACCAAATACGCGATCGCGCTGCCGTCGCTGGCAGCCTGGGTCCCCCTCGACGAGAGTTCCAACACGGTACCTCCGGTGCTCGCGGGGGTGACCAGTTCCCACGCTCGCCCATCGGGCAATGCCAGCTGGCTCGCGCCGGCGGGCTGGGTCGTGAACGTGTGGTCGGCGCCTTCCCGCGTGCAGGTCCTGCCGACGATGCATTCGTTGTTCGTGAGGAGCCGGTAGTGGTAGGTCGTGCTGGCTGTGAGTTCCTGGATGGGGTAGCTGATCGGGATGAATGCGCTGCCGGCACCGACGTTGCCGGCGAGGACGTGTTCGTAGGGGACGCTCGTGCCGTATTCCAGGCGATAGCTCGTGCTCGCCCCCTGCGGGTCGATCCGCGCCGCGAGCGTCGCGCTGGTCGACGTGACTTCGGTCGCCCATGGGCCGTCGATCAGCGCGGACGGCGTCTCTTCGAAGCTCTCGTCGGCACCGGTCGTAATGTGCCCCAGCGAGTCGGTCGCGACGACCCGCCAGTGGTAGGTCACGCCCGGGGCGAGCGTCGCTTCGGGCAATTTGACCTGCGCGAGATGATCTTCGAAGAGTTCGACGAGTGTTCCGGTGATCGGGGCGGACTCGGCGGTGGCGACGGTGCCGGCGCCGAAGGTTTCGCCGTCTGCCTTGAACTGTTCTTCGGTGAGGTACTCGAAGTGGTAGGTCGTTTCGTGACCCTCGGGATCGACCGTCGCTTCGAGCGTCGCTTCGCCGTGCCGGCTCGGCGTCGCCGAATCGCTGCCCGGCTCGATCAGCGGACCCGGGGGCGGCGGCGTCAGCACCTTGACATCGTTGCTCGCTTGGCCGGCATCGGTCACGTACAGCTGCCCCGCGGTGTCCGCGAACGCCATGCCTAGGGCGAATTCGACCGTATTCAGACCGAAGCTAGCAAGCTCGTTGCCCGCCGGGTCGTACTTCAAGACGTGGAAGCCACCGTTTTCATCGCCGACGTAGAGATCGCCTGATTTATCTACGGCAAGCGCGGCGACCGATTCGCTGCCTTCGTCGAACACCGTGAGCATTTCGGTGCCGTTCGGCGCGAACTCCCGCACGCCCGGCATTGCGCCTGCTTCGTAGTGAGGAGACGGAATGAGGTTCTTGCCGTCCTTCACGAACATGTCACCCGCCGGGTCGACGGCGAGCGCCGTGACCTGCCCAAAGCTCGACAGGCCGGCCAGCGAGATGTTTTCCTTCCAAGCACCGGAGGGTTCGAACACCTGAACGCGCGCTTCATCGCCCACGTACACGTTACCTTTGGGACCCACGGCGATGTAGCTGCCGTCAAAAGCCCATTGGAACTGGCCGTCGGACGTGCCCGGCGCACCGGCCTGGCAGATGGAGGCGGTGCTGCAAACCTCGGGGGCGCTGTGGCCTTCGACGGTTGTGGCGATGCCAAATTCTTCGATTTCGCCACCTTCGAGGAAGGATTCGTCGCTCATTTTGGCGACGTTGGTGTCGGCGTAGCGGCCCTTGAATTCGACGGTGTAGGGGCCGCCCGCCGCGCCGCTGACCGCGACGTTGCCCACGCCGATGTTGGGGAGGTTTTCGAGTGCTTCTTGGACGCTGCCCGGGCCCGAGGGTTCGGCGTTGTAGGCGATCGCGGCGGTGGTTTCTTCGGTGGGCGAGGGATCCGGAGCCGTGAACGTCAAGGTGAAGGTCCCGGCGGTGGGGGTGCCGCTGATCGTGACGGTCTGCTGCTCGTTGGTCGGGACGTTGCCGGCGCCTTCGGCGACGGTGAGCGCGACGCCCGTGCCCGACGCGGTCGCCGGCTGGGAGAGGGTGATCGTCCCCGCGTCATTGCTCTTCGGATTACCGACGGCCGTGATCTTGGTGGCAGGTGGGATGCCGGCGCCGGTGACTGTCTGGCCTTCGAGGAACGCCTTGCTGGTGGTGGTGACGGAGGTGATCGTCTCCGAGCCGGACGTGAGGTCGCCCGTGCCGCTGGCGCCGCCGGTGATGACGCCGCCGCCGAACATCGAGATGAATTCACCTTCCGGGCCGAACTTCTCCACGCGGTAGTTTCCCCAGTCGGCCACGTACACATCGCCGTAGGACGGGTTGACAAGCGGTTCGTTGTTGTCGACGGCCACGCCATGAGGTCCTTCGCCGTTGTACGTGCCAGCGCCAGTGCCCGGCTTCCCCGCTTGGCAGCGGGTCGTGCACGTCTGCAGTTCCGCGGCGGGGCTTTCCTCGTTCACGCCCCAACCCCACGCCATCAACCAGTTTCCCGACCCATCGAACCTGTCGACCCTCCAGTTTCTTTGGTCGGCGACATACACGTCGCCCGTTGCCTGGTTGACCGCCACGCCATACGGCGATTTGAACTGCCCGGAATGGACGCCTTCTTCGCCGAATTCCGTCGCGGCCGCGGCGGAGCCGGCGCCGAGCGCGAGCGCGCCGGTCGAGGTGCACGCGGCGAGAAGGAGAGCCAATATCAGCCAGCGAGCGTTCATCAGACCATCTCCCCTGAGAAAGAGGGGGTGGCCCCTCGGTTATTGCGTGACAAAGACACGATTTCCTCACCGCGCGGCGTGAGATGCCACGCGTAGGGAGCACCATGGGTCTGGCCCCCCGTGTTCCGGAGTAGCCCGAGGCCCTCCAAGCGCGACAAAAGCTTTGATATCTGGCCCTGGTCTTGAACCTGCGCCCCATCCGACACCTCGCGATTGCTCGCGCCCGGATGCTCCGCGACAGCCGCGAGGACCATCTGCGTGCGATAGGTCGGGCGGAAATCGGCGCAGGACACGGACCTTCGTCCCGACCGGCCCGGAGCTGAAGCCCCTCGGCCGGGGTGCGCGGGCTTATCGGCCGGCCCAAAGCCCGCGCCTGCTTGGCTGACTGGACGCCCAAGCTCCCGCGCCGCCGCGCCATGCCCGCGGTAGGGCAGCACGATCGTCGCCATCAACGCGCCCAACAAGCCACCCAAAGGCTCCGCGCTCCGGTCGAGCAGCCGCGCGTGAACCACACTGAACGCCGCGCCGACGACACCCTCCGCCGTCAAGGGCGGTAGCTCCCGGCCCGTCCTCATACCCGCGCGGCCCTCATCGACCGCCCTCCTCAAGCCCTCAAGCACCCGTGCGCGACGCTCGAGCACCCGCGGGCCCGCGCCGAGCGCCTCCACGAACACCACCGAACACAGAGCCGGTTCATCGTCAAGGAACCCCAGCAGCGCCCCGAGACCGGCACGGACGCGTGCGACCCACTCCTTCTCACCCTCATACGCGGGCTGCACAACCGCCGCGAGCTCATCGACTGCCTCGTCAAACGCCGCGAGGAAACAGTCTTCGCGGTCGGTGAACAGGTCATAGAACGTCTTATTCGAAACACCCGCACGGCCAGAGACACGGCGCACAGTCATCCGCCTATAGCCCTCCTCGGCAACGACCGCGAACGTCGCATCCAACAGCCGCGTACGCTGCAGCTCCGTCACATACACGCCACCACCACGCGGACCCGGCGTACCCGGACGACGCATACGTATACGCCCCACCGCAGCCATCAGCGACCACCACCCAGCGGATGCCCCAGACGCACCTGGGTAACACGGACACCGCGCGTGTGGGCGCGGCGGGAGCCTGCTAGAAGATCGTGATGGGCGCCCCGAAAGACGCCAGAACTAGGCTTTTTGCCTAAGAGACCCGGAGTAGAGAGAGAGAGAGAGAGAGAGAGA
>DATCBT010000046.1:0-16553 GCA_036511695.1 Solirubrobacteraceae bacterium
GTCCAGCCACACTTCCGTCCAAGCCCCGTCAGACCCCGGGCGCCTGCCGATGACCCTGCCGCTGCTCGCGGAAAAGAAGCGCCTCGGCGAACCGATCGTGATGGTCACCGCCTACGACTATCCGAGCGCGCGCGCCGCCGAGGCGGCCGGCGTCGACCTCGTGCTCGTCGGCGACTCGGCCGCGACGACCGTGCTGGGGTACAACTCGACGACGCCGGTCGAGCTCGGCGACATGCTCGTGCTCGCGCGCGCCGCGCGCCGCGGCCTGCGCACCCCACTGCTGATCGGCGACATGCCTTTCGGCTCCTATGAGATCTCCGACGAGCAGGCGATCACGAACGCGATGCGGATGGTCAAGGAGGCCGGCTGCGAGGCCGTCAAGCTCGAGGGCGGCGGACCGTCGTCGGTCAGCCGCGCGCGCGCGATCGTCGGCGCGGGCATCCCCGTGATGGGCCACGTCGGGCTCACCCCCCAGACGGCGACCGCCCTCGGTGGCTGGAAGGCGCAGGGCAGGACGGCGGCCGCGGCCGCTCAGATCGCCGCCGAGGCGCTCGCGCTGCAGGAGGCGGGCTGCTTCGCGCTCGTGTTCGAGGCGATTCCCGCCGCCGTCACCGAGGAGCTGATGCCGGGCATCGAGATCCCCGTGATCGGGATCGGCGCCGGTCCCGCCACCGACGGGCAGGTGCTCGTGTTTCACGACCTGCTCGGCATCCGCGACGGCCTCGGCGCGCGCTTTGTCAAGCGCTACGCAAACCTCCAAGACGAGATGAACGCCGGCGTGGCCGCCTACACCGAGGACGTGCGCAGCCGACGCTACCCCGGCCCCGAGCACACCTACTCGATCGACCCCGCCGAGCTGGCCGATTTGCACGCGCGACTCTCGTAGTCGATCTTTCTCAGCACTCGAGCGGGTGCGCCGGCCGCGACCGACAACGGCTCGATGTCTTTGGTGACGACGCTGTTCGCGCCGATCACGCAGCGCTCGCCGATGCTCACGCCGCTCGTCACGACGACGTTCGCGCCGAGCCAGCAGTTGTCGCCGATCGTCGTCGGCCCCTTCGTTGCAAAGCCCTGCCACGGCACCGGCTGCTCGGGGTCGTCGTAGCGGTGGCTGGAGTCGGTCACGAAGCAGCCGTTGGCGAGCATGCAGTGATCGCCGATCTCCACCAGCCGCTCCGCGGCGATCATCACGCCGAGATTCAGGAACGTGCCCGCGCCGATCCGCACGCGCGCGTTCCCCGGCGCCGTGATCCACACGCCGGGCTCCAGCAGCGCGCCCTTGCCGAGCTCCAGCCGCCCTTCGCGTAACGCTTCGAGCACGTTGCCGTGTACCGGCCAGCGTACGAACGCCTCGCGTCGCAATACCTCCCAGTGGATCCGCGCGCGGTTCCAGGGCAGCGAGTTGCGCTCATACCAGCGCCACTTCTGTGTCCACAGCCTGGCCTGGCGGGCAAGCTCGCCGGCCCCCTCGCGCTGGCCGATCTTCGATCGGTCGGCATCGAGGGAGTCTGTGGAAGCCGGCGCGGCGTGCTCTGCTGGGCTCAAGCGGCGACCCTCGCGCGTGACTTACGTTTTGGTTTAGCGGCAGCGGCCGTAGCCTTCGCGCGCGGCTTCGTCGCGCCGCCGCGCCGCGCCGGGACCAGCAGCTCCGCGAGGAACTCCCCGGTGTGGGAGATCGGCTCCGCCGCCACCTGCTCCGGGGTGCCTTGGGCGATCACCATGCCGCCCTCCTCTCCCCCCTCGGGGCCCATGTCGATCAGCCGGTCGGCCGACTTGATCACGTCGAGGTTGTGCTCGATCACGACCACGCTGTTGCCCGCGTCGACCAGCCGCTGCAAGACCTCCAGCAGCCGCTCCACGTCGGCGAAGTGCAGACCCGTCGTCGGCTCGTCGAGGATATAGAGGGTGCGGCCCGTCGCGATCTTCGACAGCTCGCTCGCGAGCTTCACCCGCTGCGCCTCGCCGCCTGAGAGCGTCGTCGCCGGCTGACCGAGGCGCACGTAGCCGAGGCCGACGGCGTTCAGCGTCTCCAGGCGGCGGCGCACCTTGGGG
The DNA here is from genome assembly GCA_036511695.1 of Solirubrobacteraceae bacterium. GTDB lineage: Bacteria > Actinomycetota > Thermoleophilia > Solirubrobacterales > Solirubrobacteraceae > Palsa-744. Next base: position 2,053 of record DATCBT010000046.1, read on the forward strand.
ATGTGCTCGAAGAAGCCGAGCGCGTCCTCGATCGCCATGTCGAGCACGTCGGCGATGCTCTTGCCCTTGAACCTCACCTCGAGCGTCTCGCGGTTGTAGCGCTTGCCGTGGCACTGCTCGCAGGGGACGTACACGTCGGGCAGGAAGTGCATCTCGATCTTGATCTGCCCGTCGCCCTTGCACACCTCGCAGCGCCCGCCCTTCACGTTGAAGGAGAAGCGGCCCGGCTTGTAACCGCGCGTGCGCGCCTCCTGAGTCTTTGAAAACAGGTCGCGAATCACGTCGAACAGGCCGGTGTACGTCGCCGGATTCGAGCGCGGCGTGCGCCCGATCGGGGACTGGTCGACGGCGATGATCTTGTCGAGCTGCTCCAACCCGTGGATCGCCCGGTGCGCGCCCGGGCGCCGGCGGGCGCGGTGCAGGCGGCCGGCGACCGACTTGAACAGCACTTCGTTGACGAGCGTCGACTTGCCCGAGCCCGAGACTCCGGTCACGCATGTCAGCACGCCGAGCGGGACCTTCACGTCGACGTCGCGCAGGTTGTGCTGGCTCGCCCCTTCGATCTCCACGTAGCCCGCGGGGATGCGCCGCTTGGTCGGCGCCTCGATCGTGCGCGTCCCCGCCAGGAACTGCCCCGTCGCCGAGTCCTTCACCCGCTGCACCTGTGCGGCGGTACCCTGCGCGACGATCCGACCGCCGTGCTCGCCCGCGCCCGGCCCCATGTCGACGAGATGGTCGGCCGCGCGCATCGTCTGCTCGTCGTGCTCGACCACGATCACCGTGTTGCCGAGGTCGCGCAGCCGCTCCAAGGTCCCGATCAGCTTCGAGTTATCGCGCTGGTGCAAGCCGATCGAGGGCTCGTCGAGGATGTACAGCACGCCCACCAGCGACGAGCCGATCTGCGTCGCCAAGCGAATCCGCTGCGCCTCCCCGCCGGAGAGGGTCGCGGCCGCGCGGTCCATCGACAGATAGCCGATCCCGACGTTCTCCAGGAAGTGCAGCCGCTCGGAGATCTCGCGCAGGATCAGCCGCGCGACGTGCCGGTCGGTCTCCGACAGCTCGATCTCCTCCAGCCACGCCAATGCGCGGCGGGCGGACAGCGCGCAGAACTGATCGATCGGCGTCCCCCCCACGAGCACCGCGCGCGACTCGGCCCGCAGCCGCGCGCCGCCGCAGGTCGGGCAGGTGCGCAGCGACATGTACTGCTCGATCTTCTCGCGTGTCCCCTCCGACTCGGTCTCCTTGTAGCGGCGTTCGAGGTTCTTGACGATCCCCTCGAACTTCGTCGCGTAGGAGCGTCGGCGGCCGAAGCGGTTGCGGTAGGTGATCTGCAGCCGCTCGTCCGTCCCGTACAGGAACAGGTCGCGCGCCTCGCTCGGCAGCTCCTCCCAGGGCACCGTCAAGTCCGCGCCGTAGCGCTCGGCGATCGCCCCGCCGACCTGCTCGTAGTAGTTGGACACGCTGTTCGACCAGGGCACGATCGCGCCCTCGGCGATCGACAGCGACGGGTCGGGCACGAGCAGCTCGGGGTCGATCTCCATCTGCGCGCCCAGCCCGGTGCAGTGCTCACACGCCCCATGGGGAGAGTTGAACGAGAAGATCCGCGGCTCCAGCTCGACCAGCGACGGACCGTGCACGGGGCAGGCGAAGCGCTCGGAGAAGGTGAAGATCGTGCCCTCCGCGGGAACCTCATCGGGCACGATCTGCGCGGCGGCCTTGCGTGCGCCCTTCGCGCCGGTGGCATGTCCGGGCTCCCGTTCCTCCTCGACCCGTCCTTTTCCCACCGAGGCCTTCCGTAAGCCCTTCGTACCCTGGCGGTCACCGTCGGGCGCAACAGCCGAACCGGAGGCGGAGCCGACGATCTCAACCTCGACCAGCCCTTCGGCAAGGCTCACCGCCGTCTCGATCGAGTCCGCCAGTCGCTTACGCAGGTCGTGGCGCATCACCAGCCGGTCGACGACGACCGAGATGTCGTGCTTGTAGCGCTTGTCGAGCACGATCGATTCCTCGAGCATCCGCAGGCGATCGTCGATCTTCACGCGCGCGAAGCCGTCGGCGCGGAGCTCCTCCAGCAGCTTTCCGTACTCGCCCTTGCGCCCGCGCACGACCGGCGCGAGCACCATGAAGCGCGTGCCGTCGCCCAGCTCCATCACCTGGTCGATGATCTGCTCCGCCGACTGGCCGACGATCGGCCGCCCGCAGATCGGACAGTGCGGCTTGCCGACGCGTGACCACAGCAGCCGCAGGTAGTCATAGATCTCGGTGACCGTGCCGACGGTCGAGCGCGGGTTGCGCGAGGTCGTCTTCTGGTCGATCGAGATCGCCGGCGAGAGCCCCTCGATCGAATCGACGTCGGGCTTGTCCATCTGGCCCAGGAACTGGCGCGCGTAGGCCGACAGCGACTCGACGTAGCGACGCTGCCCCTCGGCGTAGATCGTGTCGAACGCGAGCGACGACTTGCCCGAGCCGGACAGCCCCGTGATCACCACGAGCGCGTCCCGTGGCAACGACAGTGAGATGTCCTTGAGGTTGTGCTCGCGCGCCCCTGAGACGACGATCTGATCGCTTACCGGCATCTGCCGGTCATTCTATTGCGGCGAACAGATGTTCGGGTTCTAGGGCAGCCACCCCTCGGCTTACGTCCATTATTTCGTCATTATCCCCCTCTTACGACGAGAATTTCGTCATAATGACCGTTATGTCGCGTCTTACGACGACTTTTTCGCTCGCCGATCAGCCCGAGGTCTTCTTCTCGACGACTCCCACCTCGAGGGCGATTCGTCGTCATCTGGAGGCAGGTGAAGTACGCCATGTCGCCGCGCGCCTGTACACGCGGAACCTGACCGATCCGCTGGAGGACGTCGTACGCCGTCGTGTCTGGGAGATCGCGGCGGGATACTTTCCGCGCGCCGTGATCGTAGACCGGACGGCCTTCGAGCTACGACCCGCGGGCGCCGAGGGGTCGGTGTTCCTTTGCTCGGATAAACGTCGCGTCGTACGGCTGCCGGGCGTCGTGCTCAACTGTCGACACGGACCGGGCCCGGCGACGGACGACCAGCCGTTTATGGCCGGGGGGCTGTACCTCAGCTCGTGGCCTCGGCGGTTTCTGGACAATGTGCGCTCCTCGCGCGCGCGAGCCGGCGTGTCCCGCACGTTGAGCCCCGCCGAACTGGAGCACCAGCTGCAGGCGGTGCTCGTCAACCAGGGCGAGCACGAGCTCCTGCGCCTGCGCGACGAGGCGCACCGGCTGGCTCCCGAACTCAGCGCCGAGGAGCAGAGCGCTCGCTTGAGCTCGGTCATCGGCGCGCTGCTCGGCACGCGGGACGACAGACTGATCACAGCCGGCGCACGTGCCACCCGCGCCGGGCGAGGCTGGGACGAAGCTCGCCTGCCGCTCTTCGATGCCCTGATGGCAGCGCTCAACGAGCACGTGCCCGTCAGCCGGCCCGAGCGTCCAGCTGACATGGGAGCGCCATTCGCGTTCTTCGAGGCGTACTTCTCGAACTTCATCGAGGGCACCGAGTTTCTCGTGAGCGAGGCCGAGGAGATCGTCTTCGCAGGCACAATCCCCGTCGATCGACCGGCGGACGCACACGACATCCTGGGCACCTATGACCTCGTGTCCGACGCGATCGCCCGCGGCGCGGCGCCGCGCCGCGACCTCGACTCGCTCGAGGGTCTGCTGAGATCGGCTCACGCGCGGATGCTCGCCGCGCGTCCCGAGGCCGTGCCGGGCGAATACAAGACCCGTCCGAACCGCGCGGGAGAAACCGAGTTCGTCTCACCGACGCTCGTGCGCGGCACACTGGAGCGTGGCATGGAGGGCTACCTGACCCTCCCCCCCGGCTTTCAGCGCGCTGTGTTCGCGATGTTCTTGGTGTCCGAGGTCCACCCGTTCACCGACGGCAACGGACGCGTCGCCCGAGTGCTGAGCAATGCCGAGCTGACCGCCGCCGGACAGCAGCGCCTGATCATCCCCACCGTCCTCCGTGACGACTACCTCCAGGCACTGCGAGCGATGTCGCGTCAGGTCAACCCGACGCCGTTGATCAGAGTGCTCGACCGAGCCCAGGATCTGTGCGCCCAATTCGACTGGGGCAGCCTGGACCACGCCGAGGCACAGCTCCGCGTCGCCCATGCCTTCGAGACGCCTGCCGAGGCCGAAACAGCCGGTTTGGCTCTTCGTCTGCCGGACGAGCGCTGAGCCGGCCGGAACCCCTCAGCCGACATCCATCCGGTAGAGCGGGAGCACTGCCCTACCCCTCGATCGCCGCGTACACCTCGTCGAGCAGCTTCTGGCGGTCGGCGAGGTCGTAGTGCTCGGCCAGAAAGCGGTCGGTCGCCACGCGCGAATCGCCGTTGAGGGCCATGTTCAGGGCGATCAGGCGCGCCCCGTCGAGATCGTCGCTGCCGCCGTTCGCCGGCTCGCCGGATCGATGGTCCGCCCGCTCGGGCGAGGGGGATGGTGACGTGGATGCCGGCGCCGGGAGCGGAACCGGGGGCGGCGGCACGGACACGGCGGGCTGCGGCGACTTCGCGGGGATGAACTCCGAGTGACCCTGCCTGACGGACGCATCGCCGCCTGAGTTTGCAGCCGCCGACGCCGGCCGGTGTGACGGAGCCGAAGCCAAAGCCGGTGTCGATGCGGCGGCGGGCCGGAGATCGGCCCGCGCGGAGTCCCCCCCACGCCCCGCGGCGGCGTCGTAGAGCTCGGCCATGTTCGTCTCGACCGCCGTGAGGTCGGTCGCGAGCCTGCCGGCCCCCGCGCGCAGGCTGTCGACGAGCGTTGAGGCCTCGCCGTCCATCGCCTCGACGCGCTCGCCGAGCACGGCCGTGGCCTGGGCGACGGCGGCGACGTGCGCCTGGGCCCGCTCGACCGCGTCCGCGCGCGTGCGCTCGGCGTCGCTGTCGGCCAACGCGCGCGTCTGGCGCGCATCGTCGGAGGCTTTCTGCTCAATGTCCGCGGCGGTCGCCTCGGCGGCCTCGAGGATGCCCTGCACCTGGGTCCCGGCGCTCGAGCCCAACGTCTCCCCCGCGCGGCTTTCGAGCGCGTGGCGCAGCTCCTCCACCTCCGTGGCAAGCGTCCTCAGGTGCGCGTCCACCGCCGCGGGGTCATACCCCCGCCGGCCGATCGGAAAGTCCCGCTTCTCGATGCTCTGCCGGTCGAGCTCCATGCTCGCCATCCTACATGCGCCGGCGGTCCCCTTACCCCACCATCGTGGCCTGGATCGCCGGCTCGACCTCGGCGCCTCCAACCGTGAGAACCCATGGCTCGCTTCTGGCGCCCGAGCGTCTTTGATCGACAGTCGGGCTGAAGGTTTCGAGCCCGAGCGCGCGGCGCCGCGGGGCGCGTGGCCCGGCATCAAGCGCGTCCTCGACCAAAAGCGCTGTCGACACGGGCTCGTCCCCGATGCACTGGGCCCGTGGAGACAGGCCGGCCCCTCCCGACCGCCCTACTTCCTTTTCTTCGCCTTCCTCAGCGGGCCGTAGCGCTTGAGCGCGTTCTTTTTACACGCAGCCTGCTTGCCCTTCGCCTCCTTCCGACAAGCCTTCAGCGCCCTAGCGAGCTTCTGCGCTCTGGTCAGGGCCTTGGTCTTCGCGCAGCCCGTGACGTTGACCGGGGTGGACTGTTTGATGACCGCGCCGTTCTGCCCGACGAATTCGTTTGGCATCTTCAGTTTGCTCGTGCAGAGGTTGCCGTTCGCGGCGAGGGCCGAGTACTTGCCCTCGGGAAGGGTGAGCTGGAAGGTGTTGAAGGGGACGTCGGGGACGGTCTTGAACGTCGTTGACGTGATCCCCGCGTGGCTGATGAACGTCGTCCCGACGAGGTCGACGGTGACGCCATACCCCTGAAGAACAATCGTGAGCGAGGGGAAGGCTTCGCCACCGTGGCTGACGAAGATTGCGGGGCCTTCCAGTGGGACCGGGACGAGCGGGGTGTGCACGACTGCGTAGCCGATCTTCGATTCTTTGGGGCAGTTGGCCGGGTTCAGTTCGAACTGCGCGTTCGTGCAGGCCTTCTGCAGCGTCGTCAACCGTGAGGGGAGTTGCTTGGGGAGGTCGACCTTGACCTTCGCAATGTTCGCCTCCGTGCCCGCCGGGGTGCTGGGGTAGGTGAGCTTCGCGGTCAGGCTCGCACCCTGCGAGCGACTGGTCTTCCCCGAGGTCGAGACCGCGAATTTGGGGGCGAACTTCAACGCCGCGCAGTTCGTGACCTGGAACGGGACCGACACGTTCGCGGAGGCCCCTTCGGTGCTGTCCACGCTGCCCGTGACCTGCTGGGCGCCGCAGTTCGTCGGGTTGAACGTGAATTTGTCATTCCCGCCGACCCCGTCGATCGAGACGTTCACGTGCTTGATCTCGAGTGGGATCCCATCCAGAATCGACGGGATCTTGTACGGGCCCGTGTCATCGGTCGTGACCGTCAACGCCGCCGTGTGCGGGTCGACCGCGACGGTAGCGCGCACGATCACCGGACGGCCTTCATCCAAGACGAACGGCCCCGCCTGTGCCGGGTTGACGATCGACAGGCCGAACGGCTGATCGGACGGGGTGCCCGCGATCTTTTCGGTCAAGTACACCTGCCCGCCGGTCACGCTGAACGGGTCGCCGCCGAGCCCGACGGACACGATCGTCGATCCGATCCGGCTTTCCGGCCCGCACGTCCCCGCATTGGCCTGCGCTTCCGGACACAGCTTGACGCCCGCGAGGATCCCGGACAGGCCCGGCGGGAAGTGCAACGTCACGGCCTGGATGTTCTGCTGGCCGTCTTCGCGGGTGATCGTCGTCACAAGCGGGCTGAACCCGCCGGCGTTGACGCTCGTCGTGCCCGCCGTCAAAGACGGGCTGAACGGCAGCGCGGCACCCGGACAGGCGCTACCGTTCGGACCACTGCTGATCTCAAATGACGAAGACGGCGCCACACCGGCACCAGACCACGCCGAGATTGACGCGCCCGTCGTGTAACCCCCCGGATACTGCGGCGTGTTGTCGCGACAGAACGCCGGCGTCGCCAACGGCGCACGGGCGCCGCCGAAGAAGTGCAGCTGCAGATCTTCGAACGGCAGCTGCGGCGTGTTTTCGAACGTCGCCGTCAGCTGTCCGGTCACGGGGTCGGGGGTGACGCTGCCCGCGAGCTTGACGAGCGTCCCCGACACCGGATCCTTCGCGACCAGGTACATCGCGACGAGCGCCTTGAAAGGGTTTTCCTGGGGGAAGCCCGCGAAGTTCTGCGGCGAGGCGAGATACACCGCGCCCTTCAATTCGTTCGGTAGCAGCGGCGTTGAGATGTTCACCGTAGCGACCTTCGACGCATCCGGACACGACTGTTCTTCATCTGAGAACTGTACGGTCTTCACTTCCGGTTCGCCGGACGGATCGAGTTCCGTGAAGCCGGTGAACCCGATCTCGTTGCCCGCGCTGCCCGGCGCATCGGCCGGATCGCCCGAACAACCCTGCAAACCATCCGCCGCCGACGGGGACAGCTGCACGCCCGCGGGGAGCGTGACCGTCGTGTTCTTCACGTCGGTCTCCGCGAGGCCGGCCCCGGCGACGCTGTCTTCCTGGGGGACGTGCACGCCAACAGTCAACCCGGTGGGAGTGCTGGCCTGTTCGCCATCCGGCGCAACACTAATCGACGGATCAAACCCCAGCCGGTTACACCCATCCAACCGCAAACCCGCCCCCAGGCCGGACGATCCCATCGGCTGCCCGAAAACACCTGTCCGCTGCCACGAATCAGCTTCCGCGCTGCTCTGCAACCCGCCCGCACACGAAGACGGTAACGTCAAAAACGCCTTCGGCGATACTTCCGCCTGTTCACATGATTCCGGACTCGCACCAGCGCCACGGGTATACAAGCCACCCGCGATGCAGCTCCAACCCCTTGAGGACGCGTGTTCAGCAGCACCCGGCACACCCCAAAAGACCGTTTCGGCCTTCAACAGGTCGACCAGCTGGGAGATGTTGCTGCTAGCCACCGTGATCCCATAGTCAGAACCCGTCCGCACCGAAGTATCCAAAACCACCGGAGAACCCACGGTGATCCAGCCAAACCGAGCCGGCTCACCCGGCGCCGGCGTCAGATTGAAAATCGGGAACGGTTTAGTGATGTATCTAAGGACGCTGGGTTCGTAGAGGGTCACGATCGCGACACCGATCGCCGTGGTCGCGGGGCACTGGTCGAGCCCGCTGCCGATGACCGTGCTGAACTGCACTTCGGTGCACTGCGGCAGGAAGTTCGCGTTTCCGACCAGCCCCGGCGGCAGCTTGACGCTCACATCCCGCGGCAATTCCAGCCCCGGCCCCAAGCCCGAGTACCCTGCTGGTTCCTGGGGGTTCGCCGTGAGGTTCTCATTCAAGCCGACCGTAGTCGTCAGCTGAAAAGGATGCGAGCCCGCCTGCGTATCCAAACGCCCCCCCTCTTCTTCCGGGGCAAGTTCAAAGCGTTCAAGACCAAACGGCGTGGACGGGCCCGTCGCGAATGCCTGACGGTTCACGACCGCTGGCGCACCGCCACCTTCAACCGTCGCTTCAACACCACCCGACGCCGGCGCCCCGGCAAGCACTTCGACCAGCACAAACACCTGAATCGTGCCAAACGCAGGCAAAGACGCCGGATAGCTACAGGCGAGAACTTCAGCCGGCATCGTCGTCGGACACGACAGGTTCGGACCCTCGCTCCCGAAATCATAGCTACCGAAGGCGTTCTCCGGCCCGGCGATACCCACTGCCCCGGCCGCCCGCAACCATGGAGGCAACTTGACAGTAACCGTGACCGGGTCTTCCGTGCTACCCACAGCGGGTGCATCACCCAGGTTCGCGGCCTGCACCACGATCCGCGCCTTACTCCCCGGGGTGAGCACGGTCGGGTTGGCCACGCTCGAGAGCCTCCACCAGGGCGACGGCGCCGCCGACGCCGAGGAGACCGAGCAGGCGAAGATCGCCGCGAGCAGGACAGGTAGGAGCAACAGAGGACGGAGGAGCAACAGAGGACGGGGGGTTTTCTTGTTTATATTCATCGCCCTGTCCCCCGATCGCGGCGCGCAGACTTCTTAGCTTGCTTGGCGCCATATTTCTTTTTGGCCAGACGTTCGCAGTCCACGCGCTTGGTCTTTTTTTTATCTTTTCGACAGGTATGAAGGGCGTTGCCGAGCTTCTGCGCTCGGGTCAACGCCCTTGGTTTCACAGCTGGCGGTGGCGACGCAGGGTTCGCTTCCCCGGAGAGCGTGCCGCTGGCCGGCGCACCGAACACTCCGGGCTGCACCGCAGGCGCCGCCCGGCACGAGTCCGCGGTGCTGCATGGCGGGCTCGTCGTCGCATTGCTCGCACACGGCGCCGCGCTAGAGCACACGTGCGCGTCATACACGTCATCGGCATTGTCGATGTCCTGCGGGGAGAGCGGCGCCGCGGTCAAGAAGAACACGTCATCCCCCGATTCGCTGGCATCGAGAAACGCCGATTCCCGCGTCGAGGTACCGGAGGAGATCAACGCCTGACAACCCCCGACCCCTTCGTGGAGCGTGACGCTGCCTGTCGTACAGTCACCAACCCCCGCCGGCTCGAACTCATACACATCCTCCTTACCATTCGTGTCCTGCGGCACCAGCGCATCCGCCGAATCGAAGAACAACCGGCCGCTATCCGACAGAAACCGCGACTGATAGTTGGCGACGTCGACTTCCTGTTGCGTCCACCCCGGGGTGCTTCCCGCCAGCCACCGGCCTGCCCAAATCTCCGGCCTGTCTACGAGTAGCCCCACGCCTTCACTCTGGTTCTCGCCAGTGCCGCCAGGATCAAGCACGCCGCGCGGACGTGCACCGGTCGCGTTACACGACACGCACACCAGGTGTTCGGTCGCCTCGTCGTACTCATAGACCTCCTCATCACGCTGACCGCTGACCGCATCCCGATTGTCATAGCCCGTCAGCGAGCGGTCAGACATAAACGCCAGATAGTGCCCATCGGGCGACATCCGCGACACCAAGCCGACAAGCTGGCTTTGTTCTCCTTCGTATGTCTCCCAGTCGTGTTCGTCTTCCCCGGAAAGCACCGCGATAAAGCTGATCGAGCGCGTCCCGCCATCGTCGCGCTCAACGTAGAGGTTACATGTGCCGGTCACGCCGCTGCCGCGCGGCCCGCAGTCGCCGTTGATCGCGGTGCCGGTGAGTTTGCCGTTTGCGACGAAGTACACGTATTCGCCGTTATCGGTGGCGCCGATCACCTCACCCTGAACTTCCATGCTCGGGTTGCCGGGCCCAGCCGGGTTCGGGGTTATATCCGCCAGCTTCCCGGTCGTCGTGTTATATTCATATAGCTCGAATCGTTTACCACGCTCGGCCGTCGAGTTGGCGGTCAGGCGCTCGTCATCCTTGAAATACACACGTTCGCCGTCAGGCGTCGCGTACCCAAACTCGGGGAGCCTTTCGTTTTCTTCAAGCTGGGTCGGCGTCACACCTTCCTGAGGCACGTCGAGCTGCACGGTCTTCTTCGCGCCAACCTCACGCATGTAAAGGTGCGGTTGTGCGGTGGCCGAGATTCTGGCTTCCCAGAAGACGAGTTCCCCGTTTTCGGAGACGGCATTGCGCAGGTCCCCGTTGTTGGTGCCGATGTGCGCGTTGTATGTGAATTCTTCGTTGGGTAGGATCGTAACGGGGGTGAGGTGCCCGGCGGTCCACTCGTAGTAGCCGCCCGAGTGCACTTCCGGCGTGAACGCCGCGGCCGCTTTGATGATGACGTGCTTGAGGTTGGCGCTCGCCACGATGAATTCATGCTCTTGGTGTTTCCCATATGGTGCTCCGCTGAGGTCGTCTTCGTTGCTGATGAGCGGGAGGTAGTGCGCGCCTGTGGGTTCGAGCAGCCCTTCACGGATGAACAGGGAGTCTTCGCTCGCGGCGGGTGAGAGCGCACCCGAACTGGCTCGCGGCTCGACGACCGCTTCGGCGAGATCGGGGGAGAACGCTCGGTATTCAGCTGGTCGCCCGACGGTGATGCCGACCAGTTCGGTGGCGGGGGGGGTGATTTCGCGTGAGCGCCAGCCGCCGGAAGGCCCGCGCACGGAGACCGTCTGGGAGTACTCGATGCTCTGGTTGCCTGCGGGTTTTGCTTCGGTTGCCCCGTTCGTGACGTAGGTCATGGCTGTGCCGTCGGTGGCGGCCTGGATGCTGCCGCCTTCTCGGGTGATCGCTTCGAACTCGGCGCCGTGCTTGTTGATTGGGGAGACTTGTTCCCAGGCGCGGCCGTCGAGGAGGGTGGAGGTCGTGCTGGCCGTCTGTGTCGTGAACGTCTTATCTTCGCCTTCCAGCCCGTTCGGGGAGCTGGAGTTTGTCGCGACGACGCGATAATGGTATTCGGTGTTTGGTTCCAGTTCCCCGATCGCGGCTTCCCCGGCATGAGGCGTGTTATCGGCGTCGATCGACAACGACTCGGGCGTGCTCGCGCCCTTCGCGTAGGAGTTCGCCGCAGATTCCGCGAGCGCTGCTTCGTAGCCGGCCCGGTCGATGTATTCGAAGTGATACGTCGTCGCGCCGCCGCCGGGGTCGATTTCGGTGTTCAAGACCACGCTTGTGCTCGTGACTTCGCTGGCGGACTCGCTGACGATGCCCGGTTCGGCGATCAAGGTCGTGAAGCTCTGCGGCGCTCCGGTTTCGCTGCCGTACTGGTTGGTCGTGATCAGGCACGCGGTGTATTCGGTGTGGGGCGTGAGCCCTTCGATGCCGGTTTTCGCGTTGACCGGGGCGCCCTGTGTGCCGGTGCCCGCTTCCACCGCAGCGGTCGTGATCGAGGGTTCATTCGCGGCGTTTTCGCCGCTGCACGCGGGCCCCTTGTTGTACGTGAAGCTGTACTGCGTGCTCGTGGGTGTCCCGCTGAGCGTGAAGTGCCCGTTCAGCGTTGCGGTCCTCGCTTCGACCGGGTTGGAGAGGTCGGTCGTGGGGGTTGGGACGGTCGTGAAGTGTTCGACCGGGCCGTCGGTCGTGCCCGTTGGGTTCGTTGCGATCGCCTGGTAGTAGTAGGTGACACCCGCGGACAGGGGCGCGATCGCACCGGAACTGACGGGCTGGTCGCCATAGCCTTCACCGAGTTCCGCGGAGGTAAGCGCGGTCGCGCCCGTCAACGCGCCGCTGCCATCGACCGCCGAGCTCGTCGAATACTGAATGTAGGCGCTCGTTTTCTCGTTGTTCGGGTTGACCTGGGCTTCGAGGGTCGCTTCGCTGGATTTGACGACGGGGCTGCTCTGGCTGTCGACCGCGGGCTTGGAGGGTTCGGTTTTGAGCGTCACCGGCGACCCAGAGCTCGTTTCACCGGCCCCGTTGGTCGCGACGAGGCAGAACGTGTATTCCTGGTTGGGTTGCAGGCCCGTGATCGGTGCTGAGACGGCCTGGCCCTTGGCGCCCGTCATCGCTTCCGAGGGTTCTGGCGCGACGCGTTCGGGGTTGCATTCCGACGCGGACTGCTGAACATAGAACTCATACGTCCCCGCTTCACCCGCTTTGCCCGGGTTCAACGTGCCTTCCAACGTGGCCGTGGTAGCGGTGATCGCGGCCGCCGGGCTGATCGTCACCGGTTTTTCGGGGGGGAGCGGCGTTTTGAAGGTGACGGGCGGGGTGCTGACCGTCACTTCTTTAGCGGCGTTTTCAGCGCGCAAGCAGACGGTGTATTCAGTCCCGGGGGTGAGACCCGTGAGCGCGACCGCGGCAGGTTCTTCGGGCAACCCCACATACAGATCCACTTCCGGGAGCACAGGCGCACTGCTGCCACCCACACACGCCGTTTTCGACTGCTTGTAAAGAACCTCGTAGGTCCCGCCTTCAACCGGTTCCGTGGCTTTGAGGTTCAGCACCCCACGGACGAGCGCTTCAGTCGACGGCGTGGCGACAACGGCGGTGTTGTCTTCAACCGTTACGCCCGAGACTTCGGTGGGGGCCGCGGCGAGCGCCGGGGCCACGGTGAGGGCAAGGAACGCCACGAGGAGCGCGGGCAGCAACCGCCACGAGCGCGCACCAGCCCCTCTGGACGCACCAGTCCCTCTGGCAGGCAGCAGACCCGAGAGCAGCGCGAAGAAACCCGTGCTCGGCGTGGTGGCGGGCTTTGCGATGTGCTCTGTGGTTCTCACTGTCGCGCCTTTCTCGTGGTGATATGACGGGTGAAGGTTCATGAGGACTGCCGTGTGACGGCGGGTCATCGCTCCGGCCTCTGGAGAACGCGGGCGGCTGTCTTGCGCTCGCTGCGGGGCTGGCCCACGCGGAGGATCTCCTCACCGCGGGGTGTGAGATGCCACGCTCTGGGGATGCCCTGGGTGCTACCGCCGGTGTTTTGGAGCAGACCGTGGCCCTCCAGGCGCGCGAGCAGCTTTGAGATCTGGCCCTGGTCAGAGACCCCGGCAACATCAGAGACCTCGCGGTTATTCGGATCAGATCCCCGGCCGGCCAGTTCCGCGACCGCACAGAGAACCCTGTGCGTGCGAACCGTCAAACGAAACGGAATCCCCGCCCGGCCGGCGCGGGATCCGAACGTTCGCCCGGCCGGCCCGCTAAAGCGGGACTTATCGGCCGGCAAGAGACCAAGTCCCTCAGCCGGGAGGGTGCGCGGACCCGCTTTGCTGATTGGACGCGACAGCTCCCGCGTCGCGGCCGCAGGCCCACGGTAGGGCAGCACAATCATCGCCATCAACTCGTTCAGGGCGGCAAGCAGCGGCGCTGGCCTGCTGGCTCCTCCCCACCCTGACTGCTGCGAGAGCCGCGTGTGGATCACGCTGAACACCGCACCGACGACACCCTCCGCCGTCAATGCCGGCAGCCCTCGGCCCGCCTTCATACCCGCGCGGCCCTGATCGATGACGCTCCCCAGATCCTCAAGCACACGCGCGCGGCGCTCCAGAACCCGTGGCCCGGCTCCGAGCGCCTCCACGAACACCAGCCGCCGCAGCGCGGGCTCACCGTCGAGGAAACCGAGCAGCGCACCGAGGCCAGCACGGATACCCGCATCCCAGCGATCCTCACCCTCCCACGCGGGGATGACGACCGCCGCGATCTCCTCGACCGCATGGTCAAACGCCGCGAGGAAACAATCTTCACGGTCGCTGAACAGGTCATAGAACGTCTTATTCGAAACACCCGCGCGACCCGATACCCGCCGCGCCGTCATCCGCCGATACCCATCCTCCGAAACGACGGCGAACGCCGCGTCCAGCAGCCGCGCGCGCTGCAACTCCGTCACATACACACCACCGCCACGCGGGCCGGGGGTACCGGGGCGGCGCATCCGTACACGCCCAACCGTGGCCATCAGCGCGCGCCGCCCACGAGCGGCTGCGTGCCGCGAGAACGCGAAAGGCCACGCCCAAGGGCGCGACGAGAGCAAGCTAGAAGATCTTGGTGGGCGCCATTTTTGGCGCCAGGACTAGGCTTTTGGCCTAGAAGACCCGGAGTAGAGAGAGAGAGAGAGAGAGAGAGATGTGTCAGCAGCGCTGACGCATCTACATACGGCACCCACCGGGCGCACAA
>DATCBT010000047.1:0-18483 GCA_036511695.1 Solirubrobacteraceae bacterium
CCCGCCGGCGGGGCGGCACATGTGCCGCCCCGAGACGTGCCACATGTGGCACGTCTGTTCCGATAGGCGCATGCGCCTATCGGCGGACCCGCACATGTGCGGGTCCGTGGCAGGGCCACATGTGGCCCTGCCGGACTTGCCGCGTGCGGCAAGTCCCTAATAATCGGCGATCGAGATCGTCATGTGGTCTTGGATCGTGTGCGCGGTGGCGGTGGCGATCCCGTCGGTGAAGAGCGCGAAGGCGAGCAGGTGGCCGTCGCGGGTCTGGCAGTAGCCGGCGAGGTTGGATACGCCGGTGAGCGTGCCGGTCTTGCCCTGACAGCGTCCCGCGGCGCCGGTGCGGCGCATGCGTTCGGAGAGCGTGCCCGTGTGCCCGGCGACGGCCAGATCGCTGCGCAAGACGGCCCCGATCGGCGTGGGGGCCAGCTCGACGAGCAGGTCGGCGACCTCGTAGGGAGAGGTGAGATCCGCGGCCGAGAGGCCCGAGCCGTCGAGAACATGGGGGGAGAAGCCGAGCAGCTTGGCGATCGTCTGGCGCACGACGGCGGCGCCCGCGGCGGTCGTGCCGGCGCCGCCGAAGCGGGCGCCGAGATCCTTGAGGAGCGTCTCGGCGAAGAAGTTGTCCGAGGGCGGCAGCGTCAGCCCGAGCAGGGTCGTGAGCGTCGGCGACTGGACCTGCGCGAGCTGGGTGGCGCCGGGGGGCGTGGAGGCCGCGCCGGAGGTGCCGTGGATCGTCACGCCGTCTGCCTTGAGCGCGGCGAGCAGCTGGTGGGCGGCGTAGGCGGCGGGCGCGTGCGGGGGTGGCTTCTTTACAGAGCCCGAGGCGCCGCGGTTGAAGGCGAGCCCTGAGAGGGTGCCTTCCAGGAACGGGTCGGAGCCGAAGTCGCTGGAGGGCTCGCCCCGGAGCGAGTCGAAGTAGGTCTCGTCGCCCTCGATCGCGCCGCTGATCCGGTGGATGCCGTCGGTACGGACGAGCTGGCCGGCGAGCGCCGACACGCTTGAGCCCTGGCCGCCGTAGTGGCTGTGGATGAAGGAGCTCGTGCCGAACGTCGGGTCGCCGCCGCCGCGCAGGTAGAGGTTGCCTTCCCAGATGCCGCCGGGAGCAAGGTGGCCGCTGCCGAGCACGGTGGTGGACAGCCGCGCGGTGGCGCCCATCAGCTCGAGCGCGGTGGTCGCTGTGTAGAGCTTCTCGACCGAGGCCGGCGGGCGGAGGGTCTCGGCGCGCTCGGTCAACAGCGCCTGGTGCGAGGTCAGGTCGTAGACGTAGGCGCCGGAGAGCGGGCCGGCGATCGCCAGCTGGTGGCCGAGGTCGGCCTGGAGGGCGGCCGATTCGCTCGCGGCGCTCGCCGCGGCGGGCGCCAGGGAGCAGGCGCAGAGGGCCGCGAGCAGCGCGCGGCGCAGCAGCGCAAGCGGCGCCGCGCGCAGCGGCGCGGGCAGGGCAGCGGGTGAGGGGCGGGGATTCCGGGGCACGGAGCCGTAAAATGAATCGTGCATGGGCAAGGTTGTCAAGCTGGAACCTACGGCCAAGGAGCGGCCGGCATCGCGCCGGGGGGCGTCCGGGGCCAAAAAGCGCGGCGTTGCGGGCGCGCGGCCGAGGCGCCGCAGGCGCAGCAGCAAGACGGCGCTGGTCCTGGGCGGCGGTGGCTTTACCGGGGGTGTGTATGAGATCGGCGCGCTGCGGGCGCTCGATCTGATGGCGACGAACAGCACGGTCAACCAGTTCGACGTGTACGTGGGGACCTCGGCCGGGTCGTTCATCGCCGCGCTGTGCGCCAACGGCGTGACCCCGGAGGAGATGATGAGGGTGGTCACGCACCAGGGGAAAGCGCCGTTCCGCGACCTGGACCTCGGTGATCTGCTGCACCTCAACCTGCTCGAGTTCGCGCGCACGGGCGCGCTGCTGCCCCTGCGGATGGTCACGCTCGCCCGCCAGGTGGTGGCCCAGCGGGGACAGGTGTCGGCGATGGACGTGCTCCTGGGGCTCGCCGAGGGGCTGCCCTCAGGGGCGTATACGGGCGTCGGGATCGAGAGCTACCTGCACAAGGTGCTGAACGAGCCGGGTCGCAGCGACGACTTCTCCGAGCTGCGGCGCGAGCTGTATCTGACGGCCACCGATCTGGATACGTGCGAACGGATCGTGTTCGGCGCGGAGGGATACGACGACGTGCCGATCTCGACCGCGGTGCGTGCCTCGGGGGCGCTGCCGATGGTCTACGCGCCGGTGGAGGTGAAGGGCCGCGAGCTGATCGACGGAGGGATCGTGTCGACCACGAACCTCGACATCGCCGTTGAGGCCGGCGCCAAGCTGGTAGTGGTGATCAACCCGATCGTGCCGTTCATAAACGACTTCGCCGCACAGGTGCGGACGCTGCGCGGAACGCGCCCGCGACGGGTCTCCGACATGGGCTTCGCGCAGATCGGCTATCAGGCCTTCAAGCTGCTCGCCCACCAGCGGCTGCACGAGATGGCGCAACGCTGGGAGGAGCGCTATCCGGGCGTGGACATCGTCCTGATCGAGCCCGAGCCGAACGACGAGCTGATGTTCCAGACCTCGATGATGAACTTCACCTCGCGCGTGGAGATCGCCCGCCACGGCTTCCAGTCTGTGACCAAGCATCTCGCCGGCGAATACGAGCACTACCGCGAGGTCTGCGAGCGGCACGGGATCGACATCTCGGCCAAGCGGGTGCGGAAAGTGGTCGAGCACTTCGACGCCGAGCAGGAGGAGACGAGCGCCTGGCGGAAGATCCTCGAGGGCACAACCGGCGCGCTCCTCCGTCAGTCCGGCTCAGCAGGCTAGAGGAACGCTTTGTCGAGCGCGGTGAGCAGGCGCTCGGAGGACGCCGCGTCGCGCACGCCTATGCGCACGTGACGTGACTCGCCGAGGGCATCGCCGCCGGCCACGAGCACGCCGGCGCGCGCCAGGCGCGCGACCAGCTCGCCACCGTCGACGGAGGGGTGGGCGACCCAGAGGAAGTTCGCCTGGCTGTCGCTGACCTCGAAGTGACGCTCGCGCAGGGCGGCGATCAGCCGCGCGCGCTCGGCGGAAACCCGCCGCACGCGCTCGGCGAGCAGCTCCGAGCAGCTGCGCACCGCCTCCAGGGCCCCCGCCTGGGAGACCTCGGAGACGCCGAGGTCGGGCGCGAGCTCGGCCAGCAGCTCCTCTGAGCCGGGGGCCCCGAGCGCGTAGCCGACGCGTAGCCCCGCCAGGCCCCAGGCCTTGGAGAAGCTGCGAAAGACGAGCAGGCGCGGGTGGCGCTCGAGCAGCTGGAGCGAGCTGTCGGTGGGCTGTGCGTCGGCGAACTCGACGAGCGACTCGTCGAGCAACACGGCCACGTCCTGGGGCAGCCCGTCGAGCAGCCGTGCGAGCTCGCCGGCCGCAAGCAGCTCGCCGGTCGGGTCATTGGGGCTGGCCAGGGCGATCACGCGTGTGTCTTCCTCGCCGGCGGCCTGAAGCAACGCGTCGACGCCACCGACGATCGGCACCGCGCGGCCGTGGGCGCGACGGGCCATGATCGGGTAGAGCGGGTAGGAGGGCCAGGAGGTGAGCAGCCGCTGGCCGGGCGAGATCAGCGCGCGTGTGGCCGAGCTGAGCAGCTCGGCGGCGCCGTTGCCGAGGATCAGCCGGCCGGGGTCGACCCCGTGCAGCGTGGCCAGCTCATCGTGCAGCTGCGAGCCGCGCAGGTGCGGGTAGCGGTGCAGGCCGCGGCGGGCGACGAACGTGATCGCGCTCACGATGCTCGGGTGGGGCAGCTCCGGCCAGGTGGTCTGGGAGAGGTCGAGCGTCTCCACGCGGGTGAGCGCCTTGCGCTTGCGCTCGGCGGCCTGCTCGCGCAGGCCGCGATTGACCTCCTCCTCGGGCATCCCTTCGAACTGGCGGTAGTAGTCGAGCAGGCCCATTGCTCAGTCGGGCGGGGCGCTGCTCATCACCCGCCGGAGCCGGTGCCGGAGCCCGAGAATTCAGCCCCGGGGCCGTGGATCACGATGAACCAGAACATGAAGATCCCGGCACAGAGGACCGCGGTGATCGCAAAGACCCGTCCCAGCACGCCGCTGCGCTGGTCGTGGCCGGCGGCGCGACGCACGAGGATCCACGCCTGGTCGAGGCGGCGCAGGATCGCGAGCGCTCCGAAGAGGAACACGAACAGCCCGATGAACGAGACGAGCAGGCCGAGGCTGACGCTGCCCGAGAGGTAGTCGACCTGCGAGCCGATCCACAGGCAGGCGAGCGGGATCGGTCCCCAGCAGAGCAGGCTGAGCAGGATGATCGCGCTGAGCAGGATGCCGGCGAGCGAGCCGTCGATGCGCCGGCGCAGGGCGCCGCCGCGCTTGGGCAGCGTGCGAAAGCGGACCGGGGCCGTGCCGGGCCGGCGCCCGACGAACAGGCCGCCGTTCTCAGATGGGTCGCTGCGCATGGCTCCCTATGTTCGCAGCTATTTCCGGTCAGCTCGCGTAGAGCGAGTCGAACAGGTCGGCGTATTGCTCGTTGACGACGTTGCGCTTGACCTTCAGCGTCGGTGTCAGCTCGCCGGTCGCCTGGGAGAGGTCGTGGTCGAGGATCGCGAACTTCTTGACCTGCTCGACCTGCGCATATTTTTCATTCGCGCGGTCGACCTCCTGCTGGATCAGCGCGCGCACCTCCTCCGAGCGCGCGAGCGCGGGGATGTCCGACGGCAGGTCGTGCTCGCTTGCATAGGCGGGGATCTCCTCCTCGTCGAGCGTGATCAGCACGACCGGGTAGGGGCGCTGGTCGCCGTGCATCACCGCCTGGGAGATCCAGCGGCACTGCTTGAGGTCGTTCTCGATGTTCGCCGGCGTCAGGTTCTTGCCGCCGGCGGTGATGATGATGTCCTTCTTGCGCCCGGTGATCGACAGGTAGCCGTCCGCGTCGAGCGAGCCGAGATCGCCGGTGTGCAGCCACCCATTCTCGACCGCGCCGAAGCTCTCGTCCGCGCGGTTGTGGTAGCCGGCGAAGATGTTCGGGCCTTTGATCAGGATCTCGCCGTCCGCGGCGATCTTCAGCTCGACGCCCGGCAGGGCACGGCCGACGGTGCCGAAGCGGTGATTCTCGACCGTCGAGACGGTCGCGGCCGTGGCCGTCTCGGTCATGCCGTAGCCCTCGAGCACCGGCACGCCGCAGGCCCAGAAGAATTCGAGGATCTCCTTGGCGATCGGGGCGGCGCCGCTGGTGGCGTGGCGCACGTTCCCGCCAAAGATCGAACGGACGAGCTTGAACAGCTCCTCGTCGGCCTGGTCGAAGGGCTTCTGCAGCTCCTCGGGCACGGTTTCGCCGCGGTTGATCATGTCGCGCACCTTCACACCGAGCTCGATCGCCTCCTGCGCGCGCTGGCGCTCCTCGGGCGGCTTGGCCTCGATCGCGCCGTGGGCGAGCGTGTAGATCTTCTCGAAGATGCGCGGCACCGAGGGCAGGTATGTGGGTTTGACCTCCATCAGCTCTCCCACGATCTGCTTGGTGTCGCCGCCGAAGTAGGCGAGCGTGCCGCCGAGGTCGAAGACGGCGAGCTGGATCAGCAGCGCGAAGGAGTGGGCGAGCGGCAGGTAGAGGTAGATGACCTCGTCGTCGGTGATCTCGCCGCTCTCGCCGATCATGTTGACGATCGCGCGGTAGTTGCCGTGGGTGAGCACGCAGCCCTTCGGCGGGCCGGTCGTGCCGGAGGTGTAGATGAACGTGTAGGGGTCCTCAGGGCGGATGGCGGCTCGGCGCGCGTCGAGCTCCTCCGGGTTGCGCTTGCGCCCGCGCTCGCGCACCCGCTCAAGCGCGATCGTCTGCACAGCGCCGGCGTCGGTCGGGGAGCCGTCGGTCGAAGAGCCATTGGTCGAGGAGCCGTTGGTGGAGGCCTCTGACGAGGAGGACCCATCCCCCTCGTCGATCACGATCACGGTGCGCAGGTCTGGCAGCTGGTCGCGGATCGCGGCGATCTTCGCGAGCTGCTCGGCGTTCTCGCAGACGATCGCGCTGGCGCCGGAGTCAGAGATCACCCAGAGACACTCCTCGGGCGAGTTGGTCTGGTAGATCGGCACGACGATCATGCCCGCGGCGGTCGCGCCCAGGTCGGCGTAGGACCACTCTGGGCGCGTGTTCGCGAGGATGCAGACGCGCTCACCCGGCTCGATCCCGAGGTCGATCAGCCCGAGGCCGATCTCCTGGACGATCGTGGCGAGCTCGGCATAGCTGACGTCATGCCAGGCGCCCTCGCGCTTGAAGCGCACGGCGGCCTTCTCCGCATGCGCGGCTGCAGCGCGCGGAATCAGGTCGGCGACTGTGCTCGATCCCGTGCTCGACGCCGTGGCGGTGGCCTCCATAACGACTCTCCTCTTCGATCAGGCTGACGTAACCCCTGGATCTTAGCCCTCGCGACGCTCGCCGTGCCACGATCTGTGCGCCCCGCCGCGGACAGGCAGGACAGCGACGACAGCCGTATGGGATACTGGCCAATGCGTCGGGGCGTGGCGCAGCCTGGTAGCGCGCACCGTTCGGGTCGGTGAGGTCCCCGGTTCGAATCCGGGCGCCCCGATATAGCGAGTTGTCTGCGAAGCAAGGCGAAGTCCCGCGAACGCAGGCGAAAAGGCCCGAAGGGCGCTGGGAATTGGCGTCGGTCGTTTCGCCCGTGTTTGCGGACTTTCGGTGGTCGCGGCCCCCGCAAATCCCCCGCAGGCGATCGGCCTCGATTTGACCGAGCCATCAACACGATTTGGCGTTCGCGCCGTCATGCGGCCGATCGTGGCGCTTGTGCAGTGCCAAGGATGTGTGGGATCGCCGGCACGAGCGGGCTGGGCTTGAACGCAATCCGTTCCTCGCGCTCGATCTCGAACCCGGCCTGACGGATCGCTGCGCTGGTGTCGCGTGCGCAGTGGCAGCCGCCTGCGAGCGTGGGGTAGATCGTCGCGTCCAGTGCGCGCTGTACGCGCGCGGTCGGGGGGCGGTTTGAGATCACGTGCTCGTAGAAATGCAGCTCCCCTCCAGGGCGCAGCACGCGGACGATCTCGTCCAATGCTTCCTGCTGATCTGCGACCGAGCACAGCACGAGCGACACCACGGCGGCGTCGAACTCGTCGTCCTCGGCCGGCAGCGCTTCGGCGATTCCCTGCCTGACCTCGACCGGAACCGGCGCGCTAGCGCTCGCGCTCTGCGAGAGCGCGCAGAGATGTGGCTCGGGCTCCACCGCGACCACCTGGGTTACACCCGATGTGTAGTAGGGGAAGTTCAGGCCGTGGCCGGCGCCGACCTCGATGACCCTACCCTCCAAGCCTGCGAGCAGCGTCCGACGATGCTCGGCTGCGCCGCGCTGCTCGGCGGCGTGGCTGATGTGCGGATACACGCGGGCAAAGACCGGGTGGCGGTGTGTACCGGACATGGCGGAGGCGAACCGATCAGCCGGGGGCGCTGGCCGGTCGTGAGGGTAGTGGCTCGCGACTAGTGGGCACGGCTTCGCTGCCGATCGTGTCGCGCAGCTCCCTGTATTGCTCGATCGTCAGCTCGCTCTTGGCGAGGCGTCGGTCGAGGATTTCACGTGCCGAGCCCCCCGAGGACGGGTCGGTCGTGGTGTTGCGGCCGCTGAGTTCTGATACGAGCCATGCGATAGCACCCGCGATCAGCGCGAAGATGATCACTGTCCAGAGGATCGAGATGATCCATCCGCCGGTTGTCATGTGTCCGTTCCAGTACATCATTGCTGGCTCCTCACTTCTAGCTTTCGTTGCCGGACATCATCTTCATCATCATCGCCATCATCGCGGTGCACATGAGTGCGGCGAAGATGAAGTTCGCGCCGACGACACCGGTTGCTACGAGGACGATGGCGATCACGAGCATTGGGACGCAGCAGGCCATCATCATCACCGGCATCATCCAGCTGTGGCTGGAGTGACCGTCGTGGTCCTGTTTGTCGGTTGGTTTGGTTCAAGCTGGCTCATGTTGCTCTCCTGGGTGATCGCGGTAGGTGGCCGAGCTTGGCGTAGAGCGGGCAGTGTCCGAGTGCGCCGGTTACTACGAGGTCGAGCCCAGCCAGCACAAGCAGCGCCAGCAGCACGATCGCGAGCGCGCCACTTGCGGAGAGAAGTAGTACGAGGCCGATGATTGCGGCGGTTGCGCCGAGCGCGATTCGTCCGGCTCGCTCGCTGGGGGTGATGTTGATCTCTGGCCGTTTCAGGGCTTCTCCTTTACATACAAGCTACGTTCGTTGTGGCCACGTGCCTTCCGTGGCTGGTGCGTGAATCGGGTCCGTATGAACTACGGGTCTCGCGTGGTGAAGCGTCGTGTTTCATGCTCGTGCTCCTACGGCGCGGCGGAGGAGCAGGAAGACGGCGACGGTCAGCGCGCCAAGCCAGCCGAGCGCGAGCAGCAGGTATCCCGTTGCGTGGAAGGTCGGGGAGAACGCGCCGTCGAGCATCACTTGTGTTGGCGCGTAGGCGGGCAGCAGGAACGCGAGGCTCACGGGCGTCGTGTGAAACATCGGGCTCTGCACGACGCCGAGGTCGGTTGAACCGCCCCGGGAAGTTGGAGCGTTTGATCTGACCCGGTTTTCTTGGAGTCGGCTGGTATCTCGCTCTTGCAGACGAGCTGGGCTAGCTCACCGGCCGACGGTTAGTTGTCCACCGCCGCCGCTTGTCATCCGTCTGCAGCCCGCTGCGCCAGCGGGAATCCCGCAGTGACGAGCGCACTAGGAACGGATGCGTGTTTCGGTGTGAGGGAGCATCCTTGGGGAGATTCTCAGGATGCGACCATCGTTCCCTGCCGCGACTCGTGCAGAACCGTCGGCAACCGGCGGGCGATCAGCCTGCGGTGATCCAGGCATCAGGCCGCCGGACGGTGAGCGACCCGGATTGAGCGAGGACGAGGCCGCGCGACGGCGCGGCAGCGATAGGCGGTCGCGTAGCGTGTCGAGTCGTTCTTACGCGAGCATCGTGCGCGCCAATGTGCTGACGGTGTTCAACGCGATTCTCGCTGGCTTTGGTGCGTTGACGTTGATTTTCGGTGATTGGCGTGATGCGCTGTTCCTGGGTGTGATTGTCGCGAACGCTGGGATTGGGATTACGCAGGAGGTCCGCGCGAAGCGGGCCCTTGATCGTCTGGCGCTGCTGGTGGCACCACATGCTCGCGTGCGCCGCGAGGGGGTAGAGCGGCTGGTCGGGGTCGAGGAGGTGGTGATGGGCGATCTCGTCGTCGTCCAGCCGGGCGATCAGGTCGTCGCCGATGGGCGGGTGTTGGCGGCCAGCGATTTGAGCGCGGATGAGGCGATCTTGAGCGGCGAGTCCGAGCCTGTTGGCCACGGTGTCGGCGATGAGTTGCGTTCGGGTGCGTTCGTGAGCGAGGGGACTGGTGTCTATGAGGTGACGGCGGTTGGGGCTGAGAGTTTCGCGGCGCGGCTGACGGGCGAGGCGCGATCGTTTCGTCATCCGCGCTCGCCGCTTGAGCGGGCGGTCAACCGGCTGTTGTATGCGCTCGTGGCGCTGGTCGTCGGTTTGGGGGCGGTGCTCGGCTACTCGCTCTATCACCGCCATGTCGGTGTGCATACCGCGGTCGCGACTTCGGCGGCTGGGGTGGTGAGCTTGATCCCCGAGGGGCTGGTTGTGCTCGTGAGCCTCACGTATGCGGTCGCTGCGGTGCGTATGTCCCGGCGCGGGGTGCTCGCCCAGCAGCTCAACGCGATCGAGTCGCTGGCTTCCGTGGACACGATCTGCATTGACAAGACGGGCACGCTGACCGACCCGTCGCTGCGCGTCGTGGAAGTGATCCCGGCGGCGGGGGTAGACGAGCCCCATGTCCGTGACACGCTCGGTATGCTCGCCGCGAGCGCCTCCGCTCGCAATTCGACGTTGCAGGCTGTCGCTGAGGCCTACCCGGCCGAGGCGCAGGCGTCGGTCGGCGAGGTGCCGTTCTCGAGCCGCCGCCGCTGGAGCGCGGTGGCGCTGAATGGTGAGAGCCTTTATCTGGGTGCACCGGAGCGCTTCGCTCTGGGCTCGTTGGCTGGGCTCGCCGAGCGTCGCCAGGGGGAGGGTCGGCGGGTACTCGCGGTTGCTCGCTCGGAGGCGCCGTTGCCTTCTGTGGCCGGTGATCTTCCACCTGGTGACGCACGAGTGCTTGGCCTGGTGGTGTTGGCAGAGCGGCTGCGGGCTGGTGTACGCGAGACGATCGCCTTCCTCCAGCGGGAGGGGGTGGAGGTGAAGGTGCTCTCTGGCGATGCGGCTGTGACTGCTGCGGCGATTGCTCGTGACGTGGGAATCCCGGTGGCGGGTGTGAGCACGGGTGATGAGATGCCGACCGATGACGCGGCGCTTGCTGAGTTCGCTGAGGGCGTGAGCGTGGTTGGGCGTATCTCGCCTGACGGCAAGCGCGCGATCGTGCAGGCGTTGGGCGAGCAAGGCCGCTATGTGGCGATGGTCGGCGACGGTGTAAACGACGTGCCCGCGCTCAAGCGTGCGCGGCTTGCGATCGCACAGGGCAGCGGCACGCAGATGGCGCGCAGCGTTGCTGATCTGGTTCTGATCTCGGGGGACTTCGCGGCGGTGCCCATGCTCATCGCCGAAGGGCGCCGCTCGCTGCGCAATCTCCAGCGAGTGACCAAGCTGTATGTCACCAAGTCGGCGTTCGCGGCTTTCCTGATCCTCACGATTGGCACCAGCTCCGACGCCTATCCGTTGTTGCCGCGTCATCTCACGCTGGCTGCCAGCCTGACGGTCGGGATCCCCACGTTCTTCCTCGCGTTGGCGCCGAGCAGTGGTCCTTGGCGTCCGGCGCATTTCGTGCGCAGCGTGGCGCGCTTCGCGGTGCCTGCCGGGGCTTTGATCGGGGTGGGGCTGGTGGCGGGGTATCTGTTCGCGCTCCATGATCTGAATCTCTCGTTGGCGGACTCGCGCACGGTCGCGGTCACGATCCTGGTTGCCTGCGGCCTGTATCTCGTGATGGCGCTGGAGGCTGAGGGCTCGCGGAAGCGCTCGACGCTGGTCGCCGGGATGTGCGCGGCGCTGGCTGGTGTGTACGTGGCCTGCCTGCTGGTCGCGAGCACCCGTCACTTCTTCGCTCTGACTCTCCCCACCGCCGGGATGCTCGCGACCGCTGTGGTGGCGAGCGCTGTTTCGATCTCGGCGCTCGCGCTCAGCGGCTACTCGCTGCACGTCAGCGCGCCAGCATCCTCCCAAGAGACGGGGCCATGATGCGAGAGGCCCTGTTGTGCTTCGATGGATCGTCGCAGTCGGCGCACGCGATACGCGCTGCCGGGGATCTGCTCGCCGTGCGCGACGCGCTCGTGCTGAGCGTCGCCGTGCCGGCAAAAGACTCCTTCGCGTTGGACCCGCTCGGCGATCTCGTTGGGCGCGTGACTCGCGTCTACCGCGACCTGGATGAGATCGGGACGCGCCTGGCCGTCGAGCAGGCGCAGCGTGGTTGCGAGCTGGCTGATGCGGCGGGTCTGAACGCGCGCCCGATCACGCACGTCGGCAAGCCGGCTCAAGCGATCCTCGATGTCGCAGATGCGCACGAGGTCTCAGTGATCGTGCTCGGCTCCCGCCGTCATCCCGGATTGGGAGGCATCCTGGGCAGCGTCGCCGCGCGCGTGTCGCAGGCGACGACTCATCCTGTGCTGATCTTCCCCGGCACGGAGGATTGACGTGGCGAGCAGGGAGCTGCCCTCCTCCGCGGGACCGCGCGTCGGCGCGCAGGCAAGCCGCGCCGGTGATCCCGCGTGGCGTTGGCTGATCGACCGCCGTGCTCGCATCCTCATGTTCATCGCATTGGGCGCGCTCGCCGCGGGAGGGGTGGCGACACTTGCCGGCGAGGGCGATCTCGGTAACGCGATCTGGGGCGTGGCGACGGCGCTGCTTGCGGTGGAGCTGGCGTTCGAGGTTGCCCGCACGATCCTGCTCGAAAGGCACATGGGAGTGGACACGATCGCACTGGTGGCGATGGTCGGCTCGCTCGCGCTGGGACAAGAGCTCGCAGGGATCGTCGTCGGGCTGATGTTCTCAGGCGGTGGAGCGCTTGAGGAGGTGGCTTCCACACACGCGCGCCGCGAGCTGACGGCGCTCGTAGCACGCGCCCCGAAGATCGCTCACCTGCGATTGGACGCCGAAATCCGTGACGTTGACGTGGAGCTGGTCCAGGCGGGCGACGTGGCTCTGGTACGCACGGGCGAGGTGATCCCCGTCGATGGGACCATCCTCAGCGCCGAGGCGGTCGTTGACACGAGCACGCTCAGCGGCGAGCCCTTGCCGCTGACGCTCACCCAGGGTATGCAGGTGCTCAGCGGCAGCGCCAACGCCGGCCCCCCCTTCGAGGTCAGGGCCGAGCGCCCGGCCACGGACAGCGCCTACTCAGCGCTCGTGCGTCTCGTGCAGCAGGCGCAGGCCCAGCGCGCGCCGTTCGTTCGCATGGCCGATCGCTACGCCGGATTCTTCTTGCCCGCCACGCTGCTGCTCGCCGGTGGTGCGTGGGCGGCCAGCGGCGATGCCGTGCGCGCACTAGCCGTGGTCGTCGTGGCGACTCCCTGCCCGTTGATCCTCGCCGCGCCGATCGCGCTCGTCTCAGGTGTCTCGCGTGCCGCACGGGCGGGCGTGGTGGTCAAGGGCGCGGGTGTGGTCGAGACGCTTGGGGAGGTTCGCACGATTCTCTTTGACAAGACCGGGACGCTCACGGTCGGCACGCCGGAGGTCCGCGAGATCATGCCGTGTGAGGGGATGCAGGCCAGCGAACTGCTGCGTCTCGCGGCATCCGTGGACCGCCTCTCCGCCCACGTGCTCGGCGAGGCACTCGTGCGTGCCGCCGAGCAGGCCGGGCTCACACTCGGAGTGCCCAACGATGTGCGGGAGGAACCGGGTCAGGGGATCGCGGGCACGCTCGAAGCTCGACGGATCGCAGTAGGCAGCCGGGCGTTCTTGCGCCAGGTCGGCGTGCCAGAGAGCGAGGTGGCTTCTGCGGGGCTGATGGGAGGCCGCGGCTCCGGGGAGGCGCGAGTGCTCGTCGCGGTGGACGGGCACGTGAGCGGCGTGATCGTGATGGCAGACGAGCTGCGCGCGGACGCCCGCGGGATCGTCGAGCGCCTGCGAGCGGAGGGCGTGCGACACGTAGCGATGGTCTCCGGGGACCGCCGCTCGGTCGCCGAGCGCATCGGCGCTGAGGTCGGCATGGATCGTGTGTACGCAGAACAGTCCCCCGAGGACAAGCTCGAGGTCGTGCGTCGCCTACGCGAGGACGCGATGCTGCGCCCCGTGATGATGGTCGGCGATGGCGTCAACGACGCGCCGGCCCTTGCGCTGGCCGACCTCGGCGTCGCAATGGGCGCCGCCGGGGCGACCGTATCCTCAGAGACAGCCGACGCTGTCATCACCGTGGACCGAATTGATCGCGTCGCGGATGCCGTGCATGTCGGGCGCCGGGCGCTCCACATCGCCCACCAGAGCGTGCTCGCGGGCATGGGCATGAGCATCGCAGCGATGGGCGTCGCCGCAGCCGGCTACCTGCCACCAGTAGCAGGCGCGCTCCTACAGGAGGCGATCGACCTCGCCGTCATCCTCAACGCCCTACGCGCGCTCGCCGGATAGCGCGAGTCGCTCGGCGCGCTCCTTGATCCCGCGAAGCATCTCGCGCTCCATCACGAGCGATCCAGGCTCCATCGGCAGCATCCCGATTCGCCCTATCACCGTTGGCAGGCGAAACCGATTACGGCTGAGCAGCCGTGTGTGGCCGTGTACCTCGGTGAGAACGAACGTCCAAACCCAGTTGCCCTCCTCCGAGCGCCAAGCGAGCACGCGTTCCGGCTCCAGCCGTTGCAGTTGCATTCGGTTCGAGCCGAAGCCAATCGTGTCGCCGATCTGCGGGTGCTGAAACTCCGGCAGAACTCTGTCGGCGCTGTGCATGTTCAGGCCGAGCAGGTTCTCGATCCAGTCATACGTGTATGCGCCGCCTCGCGGGCTCGGACCCATCTGCACGATCCAGGGCCAGACCGCCGAAGCGGGCGCGTCTATGTCGATCGCACGCGTCGATATGCCATCCGCATCCTCGAGCAGCTCATCTCCCGGTAGCCGGCAGGCCGCCTCCTGGGCGGTCGCGCCCCAGGTCAAGATCGGTCCTCGTAGCAGGAAGGCATAGGCCGCGCCACAGCCCCCCGCAACAGCGACAGCCACACTCCACGCTCTCATGCGAGGGACTGGGTGGTGAATGCGGTTGGAGCGCTCATGCGCGCACACTTCCGTGAGCGGGGGTGCCTACACAACGTTGCAAACCCGCGAGAGGCCGGTAGAAACTACTGAGCGTCGATGTGGAGCGGCGACGATAGGCACGGGACGCGCGGCGAATACGTTTGATCCATGAGCGCGCCGCTGTCCAGCGAGAATGGGCGCAAGAGCGCCGGGGTCATATCCGTGCTGCTCGTCGAGGACGAGCAGTCGATCGCCGAGCCCTTCGCGCAGGCGCTCATTCGCAGCGGCTTTCAGCCGACGATCGCGCGCACCGCAGCCGAGGCGCTGCGGCTCGGTCGGGAGCAGCCGCCCGACATCGTACTGCTCGACCTCACGCTCCCCGACGGCGATGGCCGCGACGTCTGTCGCGAGCTGCGTCGCGGCTCGAACGTTCCGATCATCATGCTCACCGCACGAGGCACCGTCACCGATCGCGTCGTCGGCCTCGAGTTGGGAGCCGACGACTACATCGTCAAGCCTTTCGCGACCGGAGAGGTGATCTCGCGGATTCGCGCGGTGCTGCGACGCGCCCGCGTCCCGGCGGAAGCCGTTGAGGATGCCGCCGAGCCAGCTGAGCTCACCGTCGGAGATCTGCGGCTCGACCTGTCCGCGCGCCGCGCCTGGCTCGCAGACCGCGAGCTCGATCTGACGCGCAAGGAGCACGATCTGCTCGCGCGGCTGATGCGCGATGCGGGGCGGGTTCTCACGCGCGAGACGCTCATGTCGGAGGTATGGGATGAGAACTGGTTTGGCTCGACGAAGACGCTCGACGTGCACATCGCGGGCCTGCGTCGCAAGCTCGAGGACGATCCCGCCTCCCCGCGCTATATCCACACGGTGCGAGGCGTCGGCTTCCGCTTCGCCGCACCCGAGGAGGCAGAGCCGTAAGCCTTCGAACCGGACTGCTCGCCGCGCTCGCCTACATCGTGCTGCTCGCGATCGTCGCGCTCGGCGTGCCGCTCGCGCTGAGCCTCGGCCGGCGCGTCAACAGCGAGGTGCGCTCCCAGGCCCAGGGTCAGGCCGATCTCGTGGCCGCGACTGCTGCTGAACTGCTGCCCGCGAGCAGGCGCGCCGATCTGCAGAAGCTCGTGCGCTCGGCCGCCTCCTCGGTGCGCGGGCGCGTGATCGTCGTCGACAGCACCGGCAAGGCGCTTGCCGACAGCGCCGGCGCGGAACTGCTTGGCTCCAGCTACGCCGCGCGTCCGGAGATCGCGAGCGCGCTGCATGGTCGCCAGCTGCAGATCCAGCGCTCGAGTCACACGCTCGGCGAGCAGATCCTCGCTACGGCCGTGCCGATCATCCGTGGCGGCGCCACGGTCGGCGCCGTACGCGTCACGCAGAGCGTTGCCGCAGTGCGCTCCGCCGTCCGCCGTGCGGTGCTCGGCATCGGTCTGATCGGCCTGGTGGTGCTGGCGCTCGGGCTAGCGGCCGGCGCGTTCATTGCCGCGCAGATCGCGCGTCCGCTCGGTCGTCTCGAGCGTGTCGCCCAGCGCGTCGCGGGCGGCGACCTGGAGGCCCGAGCGACTGTCGAGGGCAGCCGCGAGCAGCGCTCGCTCGCGGAGTCCTTCAACGAGATGACAGATCGCGTTGCGCGGCTGCTCAACGGCCAGCGCGCGTTCGTCGCCGACGCCTCCCACCAGCTACGCACACCGCTCACCGGGCTTCGCCTGCGCCTGGAGGAGGCTCGTGCCAACGGATTGAGTGTCGCCGCCGCAGCCGAGCTCGATGCGGGCGCCGACGAGGTCGACCGGCTCGCACGGATCGTCGACGAGCTGCTCGTCCTCAGCCGTGCCGGCGAGCGCGAGCAGCCCGGTGAAGCAATTGACCTGCGCGACGTCGCCGAAAGCGCACTCGAGCGCTGGCAGGCAAGCGCCGCTGAGCGCGGGATCGTGTTGGAGCGCGCTGAAGCTCAAGACGTGGACCCGTGCATCGCCTGGTGCGCGCGCGGCGACGTCGACGTAGCGCTCGACGCGCTGGTCGAGAACGCGCT
Source organism: Solirubrobacteraceae bacterium (assembly GCA_036511695.1). Lineage (GTDB taxonomy): Bacteria > Actinomycetota > Thermoleophilia > Solirubrobacterales > Solirubrobacteraceae > Palsa-744. The sequence continues at coordinate 16,184 of DATCBT010000047.1, forward strand.
GCGCTACTCGCCCGCCAACACGGTCGTGACGATCGCAAGTGCCCCAGGGAGGATCGAGGTGCGCGATCGAGGCCCGGGGATCGCCGCCGACGAGCACGAGGCGATCTTCGAGCGCTTCCACCGTGGCACGGCGGGACGCCTCGGGCCGTCCGGCACCGGCCTCGGCCTGAACATCGCGCGCGAGATCGCGCGCGAGTGGCGCGGAGAGGTGACGCTCGAGAACCGCGACGGGGGCGGCGCGATCGCGCTGATGACGCTCGCGCAGCGCCTCGCCAGCGAGAACGGAGCGAGTCGATGAGCTGCCAGCTCCAGGCAGTGGCGGCCGCGCGGCTTTGCCATTCCATAACCCACTCGTCTCTAGCGTGGACGGCATGAGTCGCAGATCGCTCGTTTGGGTGCTCGCGGCGCTCCTCGGTATCGCGCTCACAGCCGGGATCACGTGGGCCAGCAGCCAGCTGACCAGCCAGCGCATCGGCCTCTCCTCCGAACCGATCTCGGCAGGCGTGCGGCTCGCGCCGACGGTGAGCACGACCAGCCAGCGCGTCGTCACACGACCGAGTCACACGACCACGACGACCCAGCGGGTCGTCACACGGCCGAGTCAAACCACCACGACCACGCTCACAGTGACCACGCCCGCGCCTGCTGCGCCCCCGCCGGAAGCCGTTCCACAGACGACAACGTCGAGCACCAGCTCGCGTGAGGACGGCACGCGGGGCCGCGGCGGCAGCGGTGGCAGCAGCGCCCACGGGCGCGACGACTGACCTTTGCCAAACCTTTGCCCGCCGCTGGTCGGGCGCTGGGTGGACGCGCGGCACAGTGCTCCTGCAACCGATCGACAGGAGCCGGCATGCGCACCAACACCAACACGAGGATCGCAGCGGCCGTCACGGTGCTTGCCGCAGGCGGACTCAGCGCGGCAGCGCTTCAGTCGGCGATGAGTCCCCACGTTGCAAAGAACGCGGCGGTCGCGCAGGCGGCGGTGGAGGTTCGCACGCAGGTGATCCGCCGCACGATCCACGTGGTGCGCCACGAACGTCCCCCGCGTCCGCTGCGCCCGCGACAGACGGCCGCCGGCGGGGCGGGCTCCACTTCAGGCGCTGGCCCCATCGCGGCTGCGAGCGTGGCGCCGCGGACCGCATCGAGTGGCTCGCACGGCTCCAGCTCAACCGCCGCCACCGGCTACACACCCGCGGTGGGCGCCGCGCCGGTGCGCACCCGCACGAGCGGCACGAAAAGCAGCGGCTCCGGATCCAGCGGCTCGCGCAGCGCCCCGGTCTCCACGCCGGTGCGCACGCGCACCAGCGGCGCTCCCGCCAGCGGCGGCTCGGGCGCCAGCACCACGCGCCCGGCCAGCGCGGTGCGCACACGCACCAGTGGCGGCGGTCACGACGACGGCGGCAGTCATGACAACTGAGCGTGCCCAGTGGCCCGAGCGCAACCGGCGACGCTCGCGTCTGAGCGAGCAGAGTGCACTGCTCAACCCGCTGCCGGTGATCGGCACGGCCCTCGCCACCTTTCTCGTGATCTTCGCGCTGCTCGTGGGGCGCGTCGTTACAGGCAACGACCCCGCGGCGCACTGGGCTTCCGTCGCCAGCGTTAGCTCCACGCGCAACGGCTCGGGCACGACCCTGCGCACGACCGCGAGCGGAGCCGTGATCCCGGCCGCTGCCAGCGCGGGCGCCGGTACGAGCGCCGCCGGCACGACCGTGCCGATCGCGACCCGCGCGAGCGGCGGAGGAGTGACGCACGATGACTGATCGCCCCACCATCGCGCTGTTCTCGCTCGCCGGCTTCCTGGTCGTGTTCGCCCTGCTCGGCTCACGGCTCGCGGTTGGGGGTCACGCAGCAGCCGCGCGCCCACGCGAGGTGGTCGTGCGCCGCATCTACCAGACCACCGTCGTCGAACGCGTCCCGCGCTCGGCCACAGCCGGCCCCTCGACCGGCTCCTCGACGGTCACGCAATCCGTGTCCGGCTCCACTTCGATCCCCGCGGCGGCGGCGCCCGTCACGCGCACGTCATGAGCGTCGAGTACGACAGCACTTTCCACTCGATGGGTAGCGACGTCCGCCTGCTGATCGGCCAGCCGCTGCTGCGCGACGCGCTCTCCCCGGCGCTCGCGGCCGAGCGCGAGCGCGCGTACGTTGAGGACTTCGCAGCGCGCCTCTCGCGCTTCCGCGAAGACAGCGAGCTGACCGCGCTCAACCGCGACTCGCGGTCCCGCGTGCCCGCGTCGGCGCTGCTGCGCACCGCCGTACGCGCGGGGATATGGGCAGCGGAAAGGTCTGGCGGCCTCGTC
>DATCBT010000048.1:0-2020 GCA_036511695.1 Solirubrobacteraceae bacterium
TGTCTCCGGCAGCGGCCCGGCTGGACAGATCAGGAAGGCCGACGTGCTCTCGGCCGGCCAGGGCGCCGGCGCCCGCCAGGCGACTGGCGCACCGGCGAATGATATGCCGACGGCGACGGCGGAGGGCAAGGCGGGCGCACAGCAGTTGAAGGGTGGCGCCGCGGCGCTCGCGCGCTACATGGACCAGTCTTTGACGATCCCCACGGCCACGAGCTTTCGCACGCTCACCGTGACCGTGCTCGACGCGCGCCGGCGCGAGCTGAAGGCGGGGCAGCGCAAGGTCTCGTTCACGCACCTGATCGCCTATGCGATTGCGCGCGCGGGGAGCGACATGTCGGTGATGGCCGATCACTTCGCCGAGATCGACGGCAAGCCCCACCGCGTAGAGGACGGGCAGGTGAACCTCGGCTTGGCCGTGGACGTGGAGAAGAAGGACGGCTCGAGGACGCTGATGGTGCCGGTCATCCTGAATGCCGGCGGGCTGAGGTTCGACGGCTTCTTGGATGCGTATGACGCGCTGGTGGAGAAGGCGCGCACGAACACCCTCACCGCCGACGATCTGACCGGAGCCAACATCACGCTCACCAACCCCGGCGGCCTCGGCACGGTCGCCTCAGTTCCGCGGCTGATGGTCGGCCAGGGGACGATCGTGGCCACCGGCTCGATCGCCTATCCCGTCGGCCTGGGCGACATCGGCGCGATGATCGGCGCGGAGAAGGTCATGACGATGACCTCGACTTATGACCACCGCATCATCCAGGGGGCGGAGTCCGGCCGTTTCCTGGGGCGCATCGAGGAGTACCTGCGAGGCGAACACGGCTTCTACGAGGATGTATTCGCCGCGCTCGGCGTGGAGCTCGGCCCCACGCCACCCGCGCCCGCGCCGGCCGCCGCGGCTTCCGCGGCGGCCGCGGCGGCCGCGGAGAAGACTCCAAGCGCGGTCCCCGACGAGGATCTGCTGCAGGCGGTCCAGGCCGCGAGCACGCTGCTTTCGCGCTTTCGCAGCCATGGTCATCTCGCGGCGCGCCTGGATCCGCTCGGCTCCGAGCCCGAGGGCGACCCTGGGCTGGACCCCGAGGCGTTGGGGCTGGCAGCGGAGGTCACGACGAAGATCCCGGCCAAGATCCTGCACATGTACGTCCCGGGGGGTACGCTCGCCGACGCGCTGCCGCACCTGCGCGAGACCTATTGCGGCACGATCGCGTATGAGATCGAGCACATCGCCTCCCATCGCCAGCGGGTGTGGCTGCGTGAGAACATCGAGAGCGGCGCCTTCCGCCAGCCGCTGACGAGCGACGAGCAGACGACGTTGCTGAAGCGCCTGGTCGAGGTCGACGCGCTGGAGCGCTTCATGCACAAGGCCTACCTCGGCCAGCACCAGTTCTCGATCGAGGGGCTCGACATGACCGTGCCGATGCTCGACGAGCTGATTCAGCTCTCGGCGGTCCACGGCGGCAAGGAGGTCGTGATCGGGATGGCCCACCGCGGGCGGCTGAACGTGCTCGCCCACAACCTCGGCCGCCCCTACGACACGATCTTCGCCGAGTTCGAGGGCGCCTCGACGCTCGAGGCGGTCACCACGATCCCGCAGGGGGGCACCGGCGACGTCAAGTATCACCACGGCACCCAGGGCTCCTACGAGCTGCCCGACGGGGGGAGCATCCGCGTCAACCTGGAGTCCAACCCGAGCCACCTGGAGTACGTCTCGCCGGTGGTCGAGGGCGCCACGCGCGCGGCGCAGACCACGCGCCAGGGCCCGCACGCCCACCAGGACACCGACGCGGCGGTGCCGATCGTGATTCACGGCGACGCCTCGTTCCCCGCCCAGGGCGTCGTGGCCGAGACGCTCAACCTGCAGGCGCTCGACGGCTACAAGGTGGGCGGCACCGTCCATCTGATCACGAACAACCAGATCGGCTTCACGACCGACCCCGACGACGCGCGCTCGACGCGCTGGGCCTCGGATCTGGCAAAGGGCTTCGACGTGCCGATCATCCATGTCAACGCCGATGACGTGCCC
>DATCBT010000049.1:0-49388 GCA_036511695.1 Solirubrobacteraceae bacterium
GGGCTGTCGGTGACGGTGCTCGAGCGCGACCTGGTCGGGGAGGGAACCTCAAGTGTGGCCGCGGGCATGCTCGCGCCGGTGGCCGAGGTTGAGTTCGGCGAGGCCGGGCGGGCGGTGCTCGAGCTGGGGCTGCGCTCGGCCGAGATGTGGCCGGAGTTCGCGGCCGAGCTGGAGCGGGCGAGCGGCGAGCAGGTGGGCCTGCTGCGGACGGGTACGTTGGTGGTAGCTCGCGACGAGGACGAGGCGCGGGAGCTGGAGCGCCAGCTCGCGTTCCGCGAGTCGCTCGGTCTGCGCACATCTCGTCTGCTGCCAAGCGAGGCCCGGGCGCGCGAGCCGGCCCTCGCGCCGACCGTGCGCTTGGCCCTGGAGGCGCCGCAGGACCACTCGGTCGATCCGCGTCTGGTGCTCATGGCGCTGCGCCGAGCCTGTGAGGCTGCCGGGGTCTGCCTGCGCGAGCATGCGCCGGTGGCACGCGTCGCGCTGGACGACGCGAGCGCACGGGTGACGGGCGTCGCGCTGGAGAGCGGCGAGGTCGTGGCCGCGCGCCGCCTGGTGATCGCCGCCGGCGCGTGGAGCGGGCGCCTCGAGGGCTTGCCCGCCGCGGCACGCGTGCCGGTGCGGCCGGTGAAGGGGCAGATCGTGCGCCTGCGCGACCCCGCGGGTCCGGGGCTGCTGGAGCGCGTGGTGCGGTTCGCGGGCGGCTACCTGGTGCCGCGCGCGGACGGGCGGTATGTGTTGGGCGCGACGGTCGAGGAGCGCGGCTTCGAGCGGCAGGCGACGGCCGGCGGCGTGTATGAGCTGCTGCGCGACGCGCACGAGCTTGTGCCCGGCGTGAGCGAGCTGCAGATCGAGGAGCTGTGCGTGGGGCTGCGCCCGGGCACACCCGACAACCTGCCGGTGATCGGCGCCGGTGCGCTCGAGGGGTTGCTGTGGGCGACCGGCCATCACCGCAACGGCATCCTGCTCGCGCCGCTCACCGCCGAGCTGGTGGCGCGGGAGCTCGCGGGGGTGCCTGCATGATCCTCTTCAACGGCCAGAGCTCCGACGCGCTCCCGGGCGAGACCGTCGCGACCGTGCTCGGCCGTCTCGGCCTGTCGCTCGACGCGCGCGGTGTGGCCGTGGCCGTCGACGGCGAGGTAGTGCCGCGGACCGCGTGGCAGACCTTCGCGCTCAACCCCGATGCGCGCGTTGAGGTGCTAACCGCGATGCAGGGAGGATGATCCGGGTATGCCCGACCCGACGAGTGACGTGACTGATACGGCGGTCAACGTGACCGCAGGTGCGCCAAGCGCCCCGCACAACGGGGCTGGGACTGGGGATGGGACTGCGCCGGCGGCCGATGCGTTGAAGATCGCCGGTCGCACGCTGCGCTCGCGGCTGCTGCTCGGCACGGGCGGCTTTCCTTCGCTCGAGCTGCTCGCGGAGGCGATCGAGGCCAGCGGCAGCGAGCTGGTCACCGTCGCGCTGCGTCGCATCGATCCGGCCGCGCGCGGGTCGCTCGTGGACGTGCTCGCCGCGGCGGGCGTCGAGCTGCTGCCGAACACCGCCGGTTGCTACACGGCGCGCGACGCGGTGCTCACCGCCAAGCTCGCGCGGGAGGCGTTTGCGACCGACTGGGTGAAGCTCGAGGTGATCGGCGACGAGCACACGCTCCTGCCCGATGCCCCCGAGCTGCTGAAGGCAGCCGAGGAACTGGTCGACGACGGCTTTGTCGTGCTCCCCTACACGACCGACGACCCCGTTCTCGCCCGTCGGCTGGTCGACGTCGGCTGCGCCGCGGTGATGCCCCTCGGCTCGCCGATCGGCAGCGGCATGGGCATCCGCAACCCGTACAACATCAGCCTCATCCGCGAAACGGTCGACGTGCCCGTGGTGCTCGACGCCGGCGTCGGCACCGCCTCCGACGCGACGCTCGCGATGGAGCTGGGCTGCGACGCGGTGATGGCCGCCAGCGCGATCGCCCGCGCCGAGGATCCCGTGCGCATGGCGCGCGCCATGCGCCACGCGGTCGAGGCCGGGCGCCTGGCACGCACGGCGGGACGTATCCCCCGCCGCCTCTACGCCACCGCGTCGACGCCCGATCAGGGCCTGGCGGATTTTCGTTGATGTTGATGTTGTTCAGGGGCGCGCATGCGCGCCCCTGCGGGTGGGCGCATGCGCCCACCCGGACGACGGTGCATGCACCGTCGTCTTATTGACCTACTGAACGACTTCGATCGTCCCATTCATGCTCGCCGGGTGGATCGTGCACTCGTAGTGGATCACGCCGGGCTTGGTCACCTTGACTTCATAGGTGCCGTTTTCACCGATGTTCTTCGACTTGAACTTCGCGGGGCCGCCCTCGCTGGTGACGTTGTGTTCGACCGGGTCCTGATTCGTCCACTTGATCGTGCTCCCCACCTTCACCTTCAGCGTGTCCGGGTCGATCGCGATGTTGTGGTAGGCGATCTGCACGGTTCCGCTCTGCACCGGCGCCGAGGGGGCCGGGGTGGCGTACTTGGGAGTCGTGTCCGTTTTCAAGCCACCGGAGGAGGCGCCGGTGCTTGCGCTTTTGGCGCCGCTCGTGGTCGTGGTGCTGGAGCTGCTCGACCCGCAGCCCGCCAGGAACAGAAGCGCGGAGCAGGCGATCAGCGCTCCCGGTAAGCCTTTTCTCATCGTGCGATCCTTTCTCGGCGGACGTTGCGCTCAGCCTAACCTAGACTGGCCGGTCCATGACACGCCATTTTCTCACCGGGGCCGAGCTCACGCCGGCCGAGCTCGCCGCGCTGCTCGACCGCGCCGCCGAGCTGAAGGCGGCGCCCCTCTCCTCCCGCGCGCTCGCCGGGCAGAGCGTCGCGCTGATCTTCCAAAAGCCCTCGACCCGCACGCGGCTGTCGTTCGAGGTCGGCATCCACGAGCTGGGCGGCCATCCCGTCGTGTTGCGCGCCGAGGAGCTGCAGCTCGCGCGCGGCGAGTCAGCCCGCGACACCGCCCTCGTCCTCTCCCGGCACGTATGCGCCGTGGGCGTGCGAACGGGACCCGACGCGATGCTCGCCGAGCTCGCCGAGCACAGCTCCATCCCCGTCTTCAACATGCTCACCGCGCTGCACCACCCCTGCCAGGCGCTGGCCGATCTGCTGACCTTGCGCGAGGCGTTCGACTCACTCGATGGTGTGCGCCTGGCGTACGTCGGCGACGGCAACAACATCGCGCGCTCGCTCGCGCTGCTCGGCACGCTCGCGGGGCTGCACGTCGCCATCGCCTCCCCTCCGGGCTATGGCCTGGAGGAGGACCTCACCCTGCCCGCCGGCGCCACGGGCTCGCTCACGCTCCACACCGATCCGCTCGAGGCCGTGGCCGGCGCGCAGGCGATCTACACCGACGTGTGGGTCAGCATGGGCGATGAGACCACCGCCGATCAGCGCCGCGCCGCGCTGGGTCGCTACCGGATCGACGACGCGCTGCTCGACGCCGCCGCGCCGGGCGCCTTCGCGCTGCACGACCTCCCCGCGCACCCCGGCGAGGAGATCACCGCCGAGGTCCTCTACGGCCCCCGCCAGCGGATCTGGGACCAGGCCGAGAACCGCCGCCATGCGCAGAAGGCTCTCCTCGAGCTGTTGCTGGCTCCTGCGGCCGGCTCTTCGCCGGCATGAGCTCCGATCCGCGGGTCGTCCCCGACACCGCCCCGCCCACGGGAGAGCGCCCGCGCCCGCAACGGGGTGATGAGCTCGAGCTGCAGATCGAGTCGCTGGCCTTCGGCGGGGAGGGGATCGCGCGGCTGGGGGATGGCGGCTACGTGGTGTTCGTCGCCGGCGCCATCCCGGGCGACCGGGTGCGCGCGGTCGTGCACAAGCGCAAGCGCAACTACGCGCACGCCCGCACCGTGGAGATACTCGAGCCCAGTCCTGAGCGGATCGCCCCCCGCGCCGAGCATCCGGGGGTGCCCTGGCAGGTGCTTCCCTACGAGCGCCAGCTCGAGATCAAGCGCGAACAGGTCGACGACGCGCTGCGGCGGATCGGGCGGCTGGATGGGTTTGAGCTGGAGGAGATCGTGCCCGCCCTCGAGCAGTGGCGCTACCGCAACAAGCTCGAGTACTCCTTCGGGGAAGGCAGGGATGGCGACCCCGACGGCCTGGTATGCGGCTTCCACGCCCCGGCCGGCGGCAACGCGGTGGTGGCGATCGAGGACTGCTTGCTGGCCTCCGAGCGGGGCAACCGCGCGCGCGAGGTTGCCCTCGCCTGGTGTCGCGCCCAGGGCCTGCAGGCGTGGGAGCGCCGCGGCGGTCCCCGCGGCGCCCGTGAGCCCGAGGCGCAGGAGCCCGAGGAGCAGGAGCCCGAGACGCAGGGAAGCGAGCAGGGCAGTCAGGGCGGGGAGGGCGCGGGCGACGGGCCCCATTCGAGGGCTCCCGATCCACGCCCCGCCCGCGAGGCACGCCGCCTGGAGCGCGCCGAGCGGGTGGGCCCCGATCAGAACGGACGCGCCTTCTTGCGCAACCTCGTCGTGCGCGAAGGTCGGCGCACGGGACAGCTGCAGATCCGGATCGTCACGACCGACGGCGAGCTCGACGCCGGCGCGCTCGCGCTCGCGCTGAGCGAGGCGCTGGGCGAGAGCCTGTCCGGCGTGCTGTGGACGCGCTCGCGCAGCCTCGCGGAGACGACCGCGGGGGGCGACACCGAGCTGGTGTGGGGCGAGGCCGCGCTGCCCGAGCGCCTGGGCGAGCTCGACCTGCGGATCTCCCCCGAGGCGTTCTTCCAGACGAACACCGAGATGGCCGAGCTGCTCTACGAGGTGGTCGTCGAGTACGCGGCGCTCGAGGGCTGGGAGCGCGTGTACGACCTCTACAGCGGGATCGGCACGATCGCGCTCACGCTCGCCCCGCGCGCCGGCGAGCTGTGGGGAATCGAGCTGGTCGAGGAGGCCGTCGCCGACGCGATCGCCGCCGCGCGGCGCAACGAGATCCCCGGGACCAACTTCTTCGCCGGCGACACCCGCCTCGCCCTGCCCGAGCTGGTCGAGCGCGCCGGCCGCCCGGACGTCCTCGTCGTCGACCCGCCCCGCGCCGGGCTCTCCCAGAAAGTCGTGCGCCGGATCATCGAGGCCTCGCCCAAGCGCATCGTCTACGTCTCCTGCAACCCGACGACGCTCGCCCCCAACGCCGCCCAGCTGGTCGAGGCGGGCTGGGTCTTACGCAAGGTGCGCCCGGTAGACATGTTTCCCCAGACGCATCACATCGAGTGCGTAGCCTTGTTCGAGCGCCTTCCGGGCACGCCGGCGCCCGCCGAGCAAGAGACGGTGGCTTCGTCGGCTGAGCACGAGATCGCGCCGACGGGCCCGGAGTAGGCTTCCGCCGATGCGCGCCGTCACCATTCGCGACAAGCAGGTCGTGATCGAGGAGCACCCGGATCCGACGCCGGGCTCGGGCGAGGTGCTCGTGCGCGTGCACGCCGCCGGGCTGAACGGCGCGGACATGATGCAGCGCAAGGGGTTCTATCCCGCCCCGACCGGCTCACCGCCGGATATCCCCGGCCTCGAGCTGGCGGGCGAGGTCAGCGCGCTCGGCGCCGGGGCGGAGCGCTTTGCGCTCGGCGAGCGCGTGATGGCGATCGTCGGCGGCGGCGGCCAGGCGGAGCTGGCGACGGTGCACGAGCGCCAGCTGATGCCGATTCCCGCGGCGCTCGACTGGCCCGCGGCGGGCGGTGTGCCGGAGGTCTTCACGACCGCCCACGACGCGCTCTTCGCGCAAGCGGAGCTGCGTCCCGGCGAGCGGCTGCTCGTACACGGTGGCGCCGGCGGCGTCGGCACCGCGGCGATCCAGCTCGCCCGTGCCGCGGGGGCGCGCGTGACTACGACCGTGCGCCGCGAAGAGCTGCGCGAGCAGGTGGCGGCGCTCGGGGCGGAGGTGATCGCGCCCGAGGGCTTCGCCGAGCACGGTCCGTTCGACGTGATCCTCGAGCTCGTCGGCGCCCCCAACCTGCCCGAGAATCTCGCCGCGCTCGCCACCGGCGGGCGGATCGCCGTGATCGGCGTCTCCGCGGGCGCCAAGGGCGAGCTCAACCTGCTCGCGCTGATGGGCAAGCGCGCCCGCATCCACGGCTCCACCCTGCGCGCCCGGCCGCTGGAGGAGAAGGCGCTCACGGCCCGTCAAATGGAGCACGAAGTGCTTCCCCTGTTTGCAACGAGCCCACCCACCCTGCGGGTGCCGATCGCCGCGACCTTCCCCTTGGATCAGGCCGCCGCCGCCTACGAGCGCTTTGCGGCGGGCGGCAAGCTCGGCAAGATCGTGCTTACGATCTGAAGTCCCGCCGTCAGTAAGGCGGCTGCGCGGCGTACCACTCTCCGAGCGTGCGGAACGCCGCCCAGAAGGCGCGCTTGGATTCCTGCTCGTCGAGCGACTCGTCGATGTTGGGCACGTAGAGCGCGTCGATCGTCGGCGTCAGCCGTTGGATCTCGCCCAATCGCGGCTGTAGCGGCCGCGCCAGCGGGATCTCCATCTCACCGAGCGCCGCGAGCGCCTCGGGGCCCATCACGACGACGATCTTCGGCTGCACGATCGCGAGCTCCTCGACGACGCGCGCCACACACGCGAAGTCCGCGAGCGAGGAGTCGCTCAAAGGACACTTCACGCACAGCGTCCCGTACACCGCGAGCGGGTCGATCGACAGGCGCTTGAGCGACTTCATCAGCGCGCCGCCGGCGCGTCCGTAGAAGGCCACGCCCTCCTCGATCTCCGAGGGCATCGGCGCGTGCTTGAGCAGCATGATGTCGGCCTGGGGGTGGCCCGAGCCGAGCACCGGCATCAGGTTGCCGCGGGGGCAGTGCGGGCAGGTCTGCAGCTCGCGCGTGAGCGAGTTCAGCTCGCGGATGGCGCGCTCGAGGTACTTCTCACGGATCTCGTCATCGGTCACAGGCATCGCCCCCGAGAGATTTGACGACACCCAGCTTTGTCCTTGGCGCTGCACCCTTACTTGCGGGACGAACGAGGGCACATCGCGGATGCTTTGTCCTCGGTCGCTCGCGTGCGTAGCACGCCACGCGGGGTGGGCGGGCCTCTTCAATCGCGCCCCGCTCGACCCTCGTCCGTCCCGAGGCGCGGGGTTTCTACGGTTTGCGTCGACCATCTCGGGGAGATTGCTTCGCGCGCTTGACCCGGCGTGCCTTGCGCGCCCGCTGGGCGGAGGCGGGGGTGGCCCGCGTCTGCAGGAACTTCAGCGCCTGCACATAGAGCAGGCTGGTGGGGCGCGTGAGGATGTCGGCGTCGCGCAGGGACTGCAGGAACTCCTGCGGCCCGTCGAAGTCGCGCATCCGGATCCGCACCGAGCCGAGGCCCTGGGCGACGTGCGAGTCCGAGCCGGCGCCCGCGACGATCCGGTACTTGGCCGCGAACCGCGCCGCCTCCTCGTTGAACGCCCCGATCGCCACGCGCGGGTTGAAGACCTCGATCGCGTCGACGTCGTCGAGGATCCTCAGCAGGTGCTCGTAGTCGGGGACCGAGTGCATGCGGTCGAACGGGTGGGGCACGTATACGAGGCCGCCCTGGCGCTTGATCTCGGCGACGGTCTCCTCCATGCTCAGGCCGCGGGGGATCTTCTCCTCGATGAACAGCCCGATCACCTCGCCCTGGCCGGCGGTCTTGACCTCCTCGGCGACGATCACCTTGATCGGGAGGCCCGCCCTCCCGGCGTGGGCGGCGCTCGCCGCAGCGGCCTGCTTGCGCGCCTCGAGCGCGCCGGAGATCTCGTTGTGGTCGGTCACCGCGATCGCGCCCAGGCCTTGCTCGCGGGCCCTCGCCAGCAGCACCTCGACCGGCGTGGCGCAGTCGTGCGAGTGATCGGTGTGCATGTGCAGGTCGACGTCGATCAGCGGCCGCTTTGCCAGCCGCTGCTTCAGGGCGGGATCTCCCTCCGCGCGGTGGCGCCGCGCCGCGAGGCCCCGGTAGATCGCCTCGAGCTCATCGGCGGCATCCTCGGTGCTGTCGTCGTCGGCGAGCAGCCGGTACTCGCCCGGGAAATGTCGGGCCATCAGCTCGGCGGTGGCGGGCAGGCTCGCGGTGCGCGCGTCCAGCCGCCCGAAGAAGGTCTCGACGAAGCGTCGCGCCACGAGCGTCGAGAGCAGCCGTTCGGTGGGGGCATGGAAGGAGCCGACGTTGAGCGAGCGCGAGTGGCGCAGGGCGGCGTTGGCGGTGCTCGGCGCGAACGGCTCGTGCACGTGGACGAAGTCGAGCGGCACGGTGCTCAGCAGTTCCTCGATCGTGCGCGCCACGTCGATCGGCAGCGCGGGCGCGCGCCGGCGGGTGGGCGGGGTCCGCGTCTGCCGCGCCGTGCTCTGCAGGTCGAGCACCTCGCCGACGGCGATGACGCGGGGGGTGCCACCGTTGGTTCCCTCCAGCAGAGATTCGTTCTCCCCGTGCCCAGCGCCGCCTGCGCCGCCCCCCCCGCGACCCGTCGACAATCGGCCGGCGCGCAGCGCCTTGCGCGAGGCGCGCACCCGCTCCTGCGAGCGCGACGGGGCGAGGATCAGGACGCGGTGGCCACGCGCTGAGAGCTCGCGCGTGACGCGCTCCACATAGGCATTCACCTCGTTCTCCCGGGCCTCCCACGGATACGGGGTCACGTGGGCGATCGAGAACCGCTCTGCCGCGGCCATCGAGCCCGCCATCATCACGCCTTCTGGGTCACCTTCCGAGGCTTGCTCGCTCGGGGCTTGCTCGCCGGAGATCCAGCGCCCACCCGGGTGGGGGGGCGTCCATACTTCGCGATGAACCTCTCGGTGTCCAGACGGGCCTGGTTGTCGGGGCGCTGGTTGTGGGGCGACTTCATCAGGTAGGAGGATGGCCCGTCGAGCTGGCCACCGACGCCGTGGTTGAGCGCGAGCTTGCAGCAGCGCACCGCGTCGATCACGATGCCGGCCGAGTTCGGCGAGTCCCACACCTCGAGCTTCATCTCGAGGTTCAGCGGCACGTCGCCAAAGGCCTGACCCTCGACGCGGATGTGCGCCCACTTGCGATCGGTCAGCCATGGCACGTAGTCCGAGGGGCCGACGTGCACGTTCTCGGGCGCCAGCTCGTGGTCGATGATCGAGGTCACCGCGTTCGTCTTTGAGATCTTCTTCGACTCCAGCCGCTCGCGCTCGAGCATGTTGTAGAAGTCCATGTTGCCGCCGACGTTCAGCTGCGAGGTGCGCTGGATGCGCACGCCGCGCTCTTCGAACAGGCGCGCGAGCGTGCGGTGCACGATCGTCGCGCCGACCTGGGACTTGATGTCATCGCCGACGATCGGCAGTTTCGCCGCTTTGAAGCGCCGGTCCCAGTAGTCCTCGCGGGCGATGAACACGGGGATGCAGTTGACGAAGCCGCAGCCGGCCTCGAGCACCTGCTCGACGTACCACTTGGTGGCCTGCTCGGAGCCGACCGGGAGGTAGGAGACGACCACGTCGGTGTGGGTGTCCCTCAGGATCTGCACGATGTCGGCGGTCTCGCCGGGGGCCTTTGTGATCTTCTCTTTGAGGTACTTGCCGAGGCCGTCGTGGGTCATGCCGCGGTACACGGGCACGCCCATCTTCTTGGGTACCGCGCGCGTCCCGGTGGCGAACTTCGTCGTGTTGTTCTGCCCGGCCCAAATCGCCTGGCCGAGGTCCTTGCCGACCTTGGTCTTGTCGATGTCGAAGGCGGCGGTGAACTCGATGTCGCGCACGTGATAGCCGCCGAGGTCGACGTGCATCAGGCCGGGGACGTCCGCGTCGGGGTTTGCCTCGCGGTAGTAGTTCACGCCTTGCACGAAGGCCGAGGCGCAGTTGCCGACGCCGACGATCGCGACGCGGACCTTGTCCGCCTGATAGCGCGCTACGCCGTTCTTGGCGGCGACGCCGTTGTCGGCGGTGACGCCGTTGCTGTGCTTGGTGGGAGTCAAGTTGGAAGTCCTTCCTGGAGGGTCGGGATTACTACTCCGCGGGGCGGGCTCGGTCACACCGCGGGCTTGGACAGCTCGCGCCGCACGTGCGCGATCCGCTGGGCGACGGTGATCAGGCTGAGCGCCGCAAGCACATACACCGCCACCTTCAGCGGCGAGAGGTCCCCGTTGCCGCCGGCGTCGGCGAAGATCAGCCCGATCGCGAGGATCACGACGCGGACAGGCCGCGTGGCGATGCCGACCTTGCACTCGACCCCCAGCGCCTCGGCGCGGGCACGCGTGTAGCTGACCATCAGCGAGCTGAGCACGGCGACGACGACCGCGGCCGCCGCCACGCGGTCGCCTTTCAGTGCGAAGTCTCCGGCGACGGCCGTCAGCACGATGCCCTCCTCGATCCGGTCGAGGGTCGAGTCGAGGAAGGCGCCGAAGGGGGTGCCCTTGCCGGACATGCGCGAGTAGCGCCCGTCGAGCGTGTCCATGATCGAGCCGACGATGAACGCCACGCCGCCGAGGAAGTACAGCTGTTCCCACACGAGCACCGCGGCGAGCAGGTTCAGCGCGAAGCCCGTCAGGGAGATCGCGTTGGGCGTCAGGCGGGAGTCGATCAGGCGGTTGCGGACGAGCTCGCGCCGCTCCCCGGCGCCGATCGGGGCCCTGCCGTTGGCCCGCGCCCGGGGTACGCCCCGCCGCACGCGGCGTGGAGGAGCCTGATGCCTGGGGGCCATTCGCTAGCTCGCCCGCAACTGGGCCGGAGTCTTGGCGAAGCGCCATACGCCCGGTCGCGCCTGGGCGAGCGCGCGGGCGCCGTAGGCGGCGACCGCGGCGGTGAGCGCCCCGAGCAGCGCGTCGGTGATGAAGTGGTTGGCGGTCGCGACGATCACGAAGGCCATCAGGAAGGGATAGAGGAACCAGATCGCGCGCAGCGCCCGCCGCCGGACGAGCCGCGCCAGCGCCCAGCCGACCATCAGCGCGAACGCGACGTGCATCGAGGGCACGGCGGCGTACGGGTTGAACAGCGTGTTGAGCGAGGAGCTGGCGTGCGATACGTGGATGCCGGTGACGTCCGAGACGGAGTCGCTGAAGCCCCACTCCGGCATGAACCGCGGCGGCGCGGTGGGGAACACGACGTAGCCGATCAGCGCGATGAACATCGCGATCATGAACATGTTGCGCACGAAGTAGAACGAGCGGTTGTGGCACACGTAGAGGTAGACGAGCGCCCCGATCGTGACGGTCGTCTGCGCGTTCACGTACATCCAGCTCGACAGCCCGATCAGCAGGTGCGAGCCCGACGCCCACGTCTGCACGCTCGGCTCGACGAAGATGTGCAGCGTGCGCTCGACCGAGATCACATCGCGCGCGTGGGCGAAGGCGGCGTTGGCGTCGCCCTCGACCAGCCCGCGCACGAGGCGATAGGCGAAGTAGGCAGCCCCGAACAGCGAGACTTGGCGCAGCACGTCCAGCCAACCATTGGGCGGGAGGCGCGCCTGCAGGAGACGAGCGCGGGCGACCATCGCCTAGAAGCCTAGTCGATGACTCTGTATAGACGCCAATGCCTTGAGTGCCAGACTTCGCGCAAATAGGGCAGACCGCGCGCCACCAGCGCGCCCTCCGCCTTCGCGGCGTAATCGAGGCGCGCGTCTCCCAGAGCGACATAGAGGACACGGTTTTCGTAAAGCCAGGCGCGGTAGGCGGACGGTGACAGGGAGGGGCGGTAGAACAGGGCTGCGTAGCGCGTGTCGAGCTGGCGCTCCCAGCCGCGCGCGAGCGAGATGCGCTCGTGGCCCGCGAGGTCGGTGGCCTCCCAGTGGGTGGCGGTCAGCGGCACCTCGATGATCGTCGGGGCGTCGTGGCGGAGGCGGTGCAGCTCGGACAGCAGGGGCGTGTAGTAGGAGGCCCGCACCGACGGGTCGCCGGCCACCAGAGATAAATCGCCGATCGGCGTGTTGAGCTGCCAGTAGAGCAGCAGCGGCGCGAGCAGGCAGAGCAGGCCGCGGCGGCGATCCCAGAGCACGCCGGCGAGCAGCGGCGCGACGAGCTCCGGGCCGAGGCGCGCGGCGTTGCCGCCGACGGGGGTTTTGAGCGCAAACGAGCCGATCAGGACGAGCGCGTACAGCGCCGCGCCCACCCGCACTATGCGATGTGCGCGCGGCGTGAGCGGCCCCTGCGGCAGCAGCAGCGCGATCAGCAGGACCCCGGCGAGCGCCGGCCAGAAGGACGAGGGCGCGAACGGCTCGTAGCCGCCTTCGGGGAAGGCGAGCGCGAGGACGACGATCGGCAGCAGTGCGGTGGCGGTGAGCGCGAGGCCCTGCCGGGAGCCCTCCAGGGCGGAATCGAGCAGCTGGGGGTGCCCGTGCTCGCCCCGGGTGTCCCGGTTGCCGCCCCGGTCGTCCCGGTTTCCCCGGTTGCGCTGGAAGTCGGCCACCGCCAGCGCGAGCCCGGCGAGCGCCAGGAAGGCGCCGGCGACGGGGCTCGTCACGCTCGTGAGGACCGCGAGGACGAGCGCGAGCAGAATACGCCCGCGTATCAGCGCGAGCACCGAGCCGAGCCCGAGCGCGAAGCCGAGGTCATAGGGGACGCGCCCGGAGATCAGCTCGGCGCAGAAGCCGAATGCGAACACGACGGCGGCGACCCGCGCGGCGGCGAGGCCGAAGGCGCGCTCGGCGATCAGGCCGAAGAGGGCGCATGCCGCGAGCGCCGACAGCGCGAGCACCACGCGCACCCCGAGCAGCGCCCCGAGCGCGGGGGAGAGCAGCGAGTAGCCGAGCAGGTAGTGGCCGTGGACGGCGTACCAGCCGTTGTCGCGCAGCGTGAAGCCGACGCGCGCAAACAGGTCGCTGCGATACGTGGCGGCGGCCAGGTCGGCGGCCGGCGGCATCCAGATCAGGTAGGCGATCGTCAGCGGGATCGCGACGGCGAGCGCGAGCGCCCAGGGACGGGCAAGCGGGTGCGTCGATGTTCCCTCCGTGCGTTCGACGGGCAGGTGCGGTGAGGGGATCGCGGCGTGTGCTGCCATCAGGCGGTCCGCCTGCCTAGGTCGTGGCCAGGAAGTCCACGACCCGGTCGATCACGTCCGGGCGGTCAAACCAGGGTATGTGGCCGGCGTCGGGAAGCTCGAGCAGCTCGACGGGGTGGGCGGGACCGCCGATCGCCTCGGCGTAGGCGCGGCCGAAGCGGGCGGGGATGTAGGGGTCCTGTGTTCCCCAGATCACGAGCGCCGGCATCGTCAGCTCGCTGAGTCGCGCACCGGCCGCCGCGAGCACCTCGGGCGGGGAGGAGCGGTAGAGGCGGAGGATCGCGCGCGGGGTGCCCTGGTCGAAGTGGTCGAGCACGGTGTCGAGCCACGCCTCTCCCAGCGGCCCGGGCGTGGCGTTTGACTCCCGCGAGGCTTGCCGCAGCGTCCAGCGGTTGGTCGCTCCCATCACGAGCTCGCCCAGCAGCGGCGTGCGCCAGACGCGCGCGATCCGGTGCCAGCGGTAGCCGGGGAGCAACGGCACGGTGTTGATCAGCGCCAGCCGCTCGACCCGCTCGGGGTGCGCCTGCGCGAACGCGAGGCCAACGACACCCCAATCGTGCATCACCAGCTGGACCCGCTCGACCTCCACGAGATCGAGGAACCGCTCGAGGAACCGCACGTACTCCGCGATCGTGTACGTCAGGTAGCCGGGCTTGCCCGAGCGGCCAAAGCCCGGCAGGTCGACCGCGAGCCCGCCGCTGCGCTCGAGAAAGCCGACGCTGTACTCGGGGACCTCCATCCATTCGTCGGAGCGCCGCATCGGCCGCCACCAGCGCCGCCACCACGGCCGGGTCGTGTAGCGCGCGGGGAGCCCGACCCAGTCATCCGAGTTGGTGGGCACGCCATGCAGGTACAGCGGCACCGCCCCCTCCATGTCGGCGGGCGCCGGCGCGCTGCGCCAGAACACGGGCAGCCCGCCCAGCTCGCCGGTGTGGTCGCTCACCGAGGGCACCGGGCGAGGATATCCGGCTACCGTGGCGCGGTGCCCTCGATCACGTGGACCCCGCCGACCCGCGCGCGGGTGAAGAGGATCCGCGACCGCCTGCGCGCGGTCTACGGCATCCCGCTGATGGCGCCGCACGGCGACCCGATCGCCGAGTTGGTGCTAACGGTCCTGTCGCAGAGCACGAACGACCGCAACCGCGACGTCGCGTATCTACGTCTGCGCGAGCGCTTCCCGTCGTGGGAGGCGGTGATGCGCGCGCCGGTGGGAGCGATCGAGGAGGCGATCAGACCGGGCGGTATCTCGAAGGTCAAGTCGGCGCGCATCAAGGTGATCCTGCAGGCGCTCGCCGCGCGCGAGCTGTCGCTGGACTGGCTCCCCGACGTCCCGATCGACGAGGCCCGCGACTACCTCACCGCGCTGCCGGGGGTCGGCCGCAAGACCGCGGCGTGCGTGCTGCTGTTCGCCTACGGGTTGCACGACGTGCCGGTCGATACGCACGTCTCGCGCGTGGGCACGCGCCTGGGCCTGCTGCGCAAGGGCGCGCCGTTCGCGGAGCTACATGACGAGATGCTCGCGCTGACCCCGCTGGGAGAGGAGCTGGAGCTGCACGTGAACCTGCTGCGCCACGGCCGGAGAACCTGCCACGCGCGCAAACCCGCCTGCGGGGAGTGCGCTTTGGCGCGCATGTGCCCGAGCCGCAATGAGTTCACCTGAGCAGCTGAGGCGGGTGGCAAGCGCATGGCGCGGCATGAGGCTTGACATTTGCTCCAGGTGGGGGTACGTTAGATATGCGATGGCATCCCAGGTGGGTTGCCGGGCACGATAGATCAGGTTTGGGTTGGTCTTCTGGATCGATTTCAAGCGCTTTGTAGGGGATGTTGGGGAGAGGGCCGGATCGCATGAAGAGGGGTTGTTTTCGCGTGAGTCCATTGGGGACAGATGTGATGGAGACGGCTGCGGCCGAGGGGCTGCCCGTATGTAGATGCGTCAGCGCTGCTGACACATCTCTCTCTCTCTCTCTCTCTCTACTCCGGGTTTACTAGGCTCTAGGCCTAGTTTTGGTGCCCGCCGCGGCGCCTTCGATCACTCTCTAGGTAGTACCCACCGCGTCTTTGGGCGTGGTGTCTGTCGTTCTCGGCCGGCTGGCCGGGGGGCCTGTTCGAGTGCCACCAGTCCCTCTCGGGTGGTGCTCGAAGAGGCTCCATCGCGTGCTCCCACACGCGATGGTTCCAGTAGCGCTGAGCGCCGTGGCCTTGACCCAGGGCCACGGCGCTCCCCAACCGCTGTCCATGTCACGGCGATTGACGGTCCTTACTGCTCCGCGCCCTCGCGCGGGCCGTCATTGAACACTCGAGGGGCGCTCCCCTCTTTCCCGGAGGAGACGCCCTGATGAGAAGAGAAGACTCCAACACCCGTCTACGTCTGTTCCGGTCGGAGGGCTCGGGTTGTGCTCGGAGGCGTAGGGGTGCAGTGCCCAGAGCCTGGATCGCGCTCCCGGCGCTCCTGCTTGCCTTCCTCGCGCTCTCCGCCACCCCCGCCCTCGCGGCACCGCAATGGGGCATCACAATGACCCACGCCAACGCCTACGGGCTCCAAGCCGGGGAATGCCCCGGCGGCAAAGAAGCCTACTTCCCCGGCGAACCCGAAAAGGACTGTGGCGTCGATCCCTTCACCGGCAGCGGCACCACCTTCTCTCAGGAAAGCGGCTTCAACACCTACACGCTTACCGTCACTAATGTGGCAGAACGCAGCCCTGGTCCGAGTCCCGGAACCATTCTGTCCTGCGAAGCTGGGAGTTGGAAAGAGAACCCCGCGTTCTCCTATTCTTGGCTACGCAACGGCGCACCGATACCCGGGGCTGAAAGCACCGAATACACACTCACGAACGCTGACGAAGGCGCATTGGTGCAATGCCTCGTCACCGCCTCGAACGTGAGTGGTAGCACTGCACAGGCGACAAACGCTGTCGACGCGGCGCCCGCAGCCACAACCGCTGTGCCCGCGCTAGAACCGGCCTCGACGGTGCACATTCCGCGCGAATCCTCGACCTTGCCTGTAGGGACAACGCTCGAATGTGAACATGGTGAGTGGGCCGGGCAGCCCACCTTCTCCTATCGATGGCTTCGCAACGGCAATGTCATTTCGGGGGCTATGACCGATGGTTACACGGTCACCGCGAGCGACGCTGGAGCAAGCGTTCAGTGCCAGGTGATCGCAGCCAACGCTAGCGGCGCAGTCGCCGCCGACAATCCATTTCCAAGTCCTGTCGGCACGTCAGAACCGGAACCATTCCCTCCATTTTACGAAGGTACAGGACCAGTGATTCCCATCTCCTCGTCCTCCAACAACGAAACGAGCGGTCCCGTAACGGTGGCCGATCAGCTGCCTCCGGGTTTGACGCTGGCCGGCATAAGCGGCCATCCTGCGGCGTCGGGGAGCGGCTGGAGTTGCAAGGCCAACAGCATTGCGACCGGCGTGGACTGCACCAACCCGAGAACGCTGGGGCCGGGCGAGCCTGATTCCCCTCTCACGCTGCATGCCCGGGTTACTACGGGCTCGCCTCTCGGTACTCCGCCGCTCGGCGGTGTAACCGATGTTGCGGCCGTCAGTGGAGGCGGCGCGGAGGCGGCATTGGCCTACGATCCGACGACGATTACTCCAGCAGTGCCGTTCGGGATCGAGAAGTTCAGCACCAGCGTCTCGGACGAAGCTGGCGGGCCGTTTACTCAGGCGGGCGGACACCCCTTTTCGGCCACTGCGACATTCGACTTCAACGCGACCCCGGAATTCTTGGGTCACCTGTGGACCGCTGGTGGCACTCCCAAGGATGTCGAGACCGACTTGCCTCCGGGCTTCATCGGCGATCCTCAGAACGCTCTCACCTGCACAGCCGCGGTGTTGGGAGCCACCGCAGAAGGTGAAACCGGATGTCCCGCCGCCTCGGCCGTTGGCTTCGTGACGGTGAGCGTCAGCACGGGAACCATCGAAGCTGGCAAAGCTAATCCGTTTCCCGAAACAGGTACAAAAACACTCCTCGTCTACAACCTAGAACCCACACCGGGGGAGGCCGCTGCCTTCGGCTTCGTCTACCGGGGAGCGTTCTTTGGCTTGGTGGCCAAAGTGCGGAGTGACGGAGACTACGGATTGACGGTCGGCGACAGTCGGGCGGGGCGAGAACCCACAGAACTGCACGGCCTCCAAGCGCTCAGCCTGACCTTCTGTGGCTACGGAGTCACCGGATATGGCAGCGAAGGCGCTCATTTCGGGCAACCGGCAACAGCGGCTTGTGCCGCCGCCGTTCCCGGTACCAAGCCGTTTCTGACGGGCCCGACACGATGCACCGGCTCCGCCCCTGCGACCACGCTGCGTGCCGACACCTACGAGGAACCGGCCGACTACGCGTCCAAGAGCGTCTACAACGGCACAAACCTAATCAGTGACGCGCCGAGTGCGACCGAATCGTTCGTGGCGGGCTGTAGCGATCTTAAGTTCCAGCCGGAAGTGGAATTCAAATCGAACTCGGGCTCCGAAGGTGGCACCACGCAGGTCGACGAGCCTACCGGCGCCACGTTCGCCCTGAAGGTCCCGCAGACCAACGAAGCGGGCGTGAACGCGACCCCTGAGTTGAAGGACGCGACGGTGACGTTGCCGGAAGGCATGACGGTGGACCCGTCGGCCGCGGATGGTCTGCAGGCGTGCAGCAATTCTCAGTTTGGTTTGGGTTCGACCGTGGAACCCGTGGAACCGGCTGCGTGTCCGTTGGCGTCGCAGATCGGGACGGTGAAGGTCGTCACGCCGCTTTTGGAAAAGCCGCTTGGAGGTCAGGTGTTCCTCGGTGAACCGGAATGCTCGCCGTGCAGTAACAACGATGCCGAAGGCGGCCGCATCTTCAGGCTCTTTTTGCAGGTCCGCTCGGTCGAACGCGGCGTGATCGTCAAGCTCGCCGGCCATGTGACGGCGAATCCGACAACGGGACGGCTGCAAGCAACGTTCACAGATCAGCCGCAGCTTCCGTTCAGCGAACTGCTGTTGACGTTCACTGGGGGTGCGAGGGCTTCGTTGGCTAACCCGCAGACTTGCGGTACGTTCACGACGACTACCGATCTGACGCCGTGGTCGTCGCCCGGCGTGGGTGGCCTGTCGGGTACGGAATCGATCGCGGGCACCCCCGACGCAACGCCGTCGTCCTCGTTCAACGTGGATTGGAATGGTGCGGGTGGCGCGTGTCCAGCGACGATGCCGTTCGGCCCGTCCTTCAGCGCTGGTAGCCAGACACCGACGGCGGGCGCGTCGAGCCCGTTCTCGGTGACGATTGGTCGTGAAGATCGCGAACAGGACCTCTCGGGGATCACGGTGAGCACCCCGCCTGGCCTGTTGGGCAAGATCGCAGGTATTCCTCAGTGTCCCGAAGCGCAGGCGAACGCGGGGACGTGCGGTCCTGAAAGTCAGATCGGCACGACGACCGTGGGTGCGGGTCCCGGTCCGCACCCGTTCTATCTCGGCGGGAGGGTCTACCTGACAGGCCCGTATAAGGGCGAGCCGTTCGGCCTGTCGATCGTGACGCCCGCGGTGGCGGGACCGTTCAATCTCGGTACGGTGGTCGTGAGGGCCGCGATCGCGGTGAACCCGTCCACGGCGGCCCTGACGATCGTCTCTGACCCGTTGCCGCAGTTTGCGGATGGTGTGCAGTTGCGGTTGCGCACGATAAACGTCGAAGTCAATCGTCCGGGGTTCATGCTGAACCCCACGAGCTGCGCACAGCAGGGCGTGGGCGCGGCGATCACTGGAGCGCAGGGTGCGAACGTGAGCGTCTCCTCCCCGTTCGCCGTCGGCGGATGTCAGGGTCTTCCGTTCGGTCCGAGCTTCTCTGCTTCGACGCAGGGGAGCACGAGCAAAGCCAAGGGTGCGAGCCTGACGATCACCGTCAAGTCCGCTGCGGGTCAGGCGAACATCGGCAAAGTCGATGTGCAGTTGCCGAAGGCGTTGCCGGCGCGGTTGATTCCGACGCTTCAGAACGCGTGCACCGAAGCGCAGTTCAACGCCAACCCTGCCGGTTGCCCCGTCGACTCGTTCGTGGGCACCGCTACGGCCGTGACGCCGATATTGAACGCTCCGCTCTCGGGCCCCGCGATCCTGGTGTCCCACGGTGGTGCGGCGTTCCCGGATCTCGAGTTCCTGTTGCAGGGCGAAAACGGCGTGCAGATCGTCCTCGACGGGAAGACGAACATCAAGGGCGGGATCACCTACTCGAAGTTCGAATCGGTCCCCGACGCCCCGATCAGCAGCTTCGTGACGACTCTGCCGGAGGGTCCGCATTCGATCTTGGCGGCGCCCGGCGGCGACCTGTGCGGTAAGAGCCTCGTGATGCCAACGACGATCACCGCCCAGAGCGGCAAGCAGATCATCCAAAAGACCAAGATCACGGTCACCGGGTGCGCCGCTGTGAAGACCAAGCCGTTGACGCGCGCGCAGAAGCTCAAGCGGGCGCTGCACGCGTGCCGGACGAAGTACAAGACGAAGGGTAAGAAGGCGAAACGTCGAGCCTGCGAAACGCAGGCACGGAAACGGTACGGGCCGATCAAGAAAGCCAAGAAGACGAACCGGAGGGGCAAATAGATGCGCAACCAGAGAACCCATATTCTCCCCCGGCTCGTACTCGCTGGACTCACGCTACTGACGACGCTGCTGCTATCGGCCCCATCGGCGCTAGCCTCCGAAGGCTGCCCCAACGAAGCGGTGAGGACGGAATCCAACATCAACCCAACGACGCATGAGCCGTATGACATGGGTCTGCCGGAATGTCGCGCCTACGAGATGGTCAGCCCGCTGGAAAAGCAACAGCACGACGCGGTGACCGTTAGGGAACCTAGCGAATACACACCGATCGCCTCCAACGGTGACAGCATCAAGTGGGAGGGCCAAGGCGATTACGCTGGCGCTGAAAACTATCAAACAACCGGAAGCGGCCCGACCAATCCCTACGTCGCCGACCGCACGGCGAGCGGTTGGGTGACGAGGTCGGCCTACCCGCCCCCCAGCATCATCGCCGGACCGCTTGAGACATTCGGGAACAGTGCAGGAGTCATGTCGGAAAGCCTCGCCACGGAGACTGTTTGCGGAACCCCGACCGTTACAGGAGCGGGTGACGGCCCCAGCGTCAGCTGCGCAGTACGCATGGTCGACGGCGAATGGCTCGCGACCCCCGCCTACACTGACCTAACCAACGAATACGTGGCCAAACTATTCACGCTTGGGGCTTCGCGCAGCGGTGATGTCTACCTGTTTCATGGCGCGAAGGGCGCTCCGTTTGTAGCGGCCGACACATCCTCCCTGTCGGAAAATTGCCAAGGCGAAGGCGAATGCGGCGGCATCTATGCCGTTACCGGGATCGGCACGCAAGCGCCAGCGTTGCATCTCGTGAACGTGGACTCCGAAGGGAACATGATCGGGGCCGAAAGCGGCAACGCAGTCGGAGCGATACCAAGCGGAAGCGCCAATGGAGCCGCCTACCAAGCGATCTCCGCCGACGGGTCCACCATCTCTTTCACCGCGACCCCTAACGGTGGTGTACCGACGCTGTATGCGCGGCGAGACTACGCTGAAACGGTCACGGTCTCCGCACCCGAGTGCGAAGGTAAGTGCGCGCACGAAGAATCAGAGCCGGCAACCTACCAAGGAGCCGCACTAAACAGCAAAAAGATCTTCTTCACCAGCCAACAGCAGCTCATGCCGATGGACGCCGATGAAACCCTGGACCTTTATGAATACAACTTCGGTCGTCCAGCTGGCCACGGGTTGCGTCAGGTCTCCGCTGGCGGTCTAGGGGATGTAACGCCCGGGAGCGGGGCTCGGGTAAGGGGCGTCGTGGCCGTCTCCGAAGATGGCTCCCACGTCTATTTTGTGGCAGAAGGCGTATTGACTTCGCTTCCGAACGGAGTCGGACAGGTAGCCAGCGAGGGCGCGGACAATCTGTATGCCTTCAACACCGACGACGCAGAAACTAAGTTTGTTGCGACACTTGGAGAAAGCGACAAGCAGCTATGGGGCGAATCTGAAACAGCGGGTCGTGGTACGTTCGACACACATCTGGCTCAGGCCACACCGAACGGGCGTTACTTGGCGTTCGATACGTTTCAGGAGGTCATCGGCTCGGGGCCGGAAGCTGACACAAGCGGCGCGCAACAAGTATACCGCTATGACGATCAGACGGGGAAGATCATCCGTGTATCGACGGGGCATCAAGGGTTCGCCGAAAACGGAAACGTTCCCGGTTACAATGCTGTCATCGCGCCAGCGAACGCCCGTGGCCGAGGGGGTGCCGAACCGACAGCCAATGAGGTCGACAGGGCCATCAGCGAAAACGGGCAAACCATTGCGTTCGTCACCGCTGCGCGACTGCAGAACACCGACGAGGCTGGAGGAGCGAATACTTCGTGTAACAACGAGAGCCCGGCTGACAGCGGCGCCGGTTGCGAGGTCTATGTGTGGCACGAATGCTCAACGGAAGCCTGCGGCGATGGCAATACAGGCGAAGTGGCGATGGTTTCCGATGGCCAGAATCCTAAAGGTACTGTCTACCTTGGGATGTCAGCGACGGGCTCGGACGTCTTCTTCCAGACCCCCGCGCAGCTAGTCCCCGCGGACACCGACCAGCTAGGCGACATATACGACGCGAGGATCGACGGTGGCTTCCCAGCGCCGTCCCCGGAAGCGTCGTGCTCGGGCGAAGCCTGCCAGGGGACTCAATCGTCATCGCCAACATTCGGGACTCCGGGAAGTCAATCGTTCACCGGCGGTGGCAATCAAGTCGCCCCTCCGTTCAAGGAAGTCCTCGAACCGAAAGCGAAACGGAAGTCAAAGCCGCTGACGAACGCGCAGAAGCTCACGCGAGCGTTGAAGGTCTGCCGCAGAGACCGGTTCAAGGCCAGGCGGGTGGCGTGCGAGAGGGCTTCTCGGAAGAGGTTTGGTCCCAAACCCAGGGCGAAGAGGAAGAGGTAGGAGCCTGTAGCGCTTCCGTCTTGGTATGATTTCTTGGTAGTCATTCCTACCAAGGGGATCCAATCATGCTTAGCACGGTTTCCGAGAAGGGGCAGATCACCGTCCCCAAGCGTCTGCGTGAACGGCTCGGCATTCATCCTGGGGACCGGCTCGAGCTGGTCGAGGAGGCGGGGCGGCTCGTCGCCACGAAGACCGTCCTCGACGGCGGCGGTCTGGTCGACGCGGTCTACGGCATCCTGAGCCTTGACGTGAGTACCGACGAGGCGATCCGCGCGCTGCGTGGCGAGCCCGATCCCGAGTGATCACAGCCGTCGATACAAACGTTCTGCTCGACGTCTTCGGCGGCGACGCCGAGTTCGGCAGGCGCTCGGCCGACGCGCTCAGGCGCTGCATAGCCGAGGGGAGCCTCCTTGCCTGCGATGTCGTGTGGGCCGAGACCGGCGCCTGGTTTCCGGACGCGGAGGCCGCCGAGAACGCGCTCTCGAGGCTGAGAGTTGACTACTCCCCACTCGCCGCGGCCACTGCGCTGGCAGCCGGCCGTGCTTGGCAGGCATACCGCCAGGCGGGAGGAACGCGCGAGCGCGTGATCGCTGACTTCCTGATCGGAACCCACGCCGCGGCACAGGCAGACAGGCTGCTCACCCGCGACCGGGGGTTCTATCGCAGCTGCTTCGCTGGACTGCCAATCCTCGATCCATCGGACGGCGGTTAACGGGGCGTAAACTGGGGTTGTGGAGCCGGTCTTGGCTGATCCTGCCCCTCGCTGCTTGCGTCGCACGTGTGCTACAGTGGGCTTATGGCGCGTGAGATCACCCAGAGGCAGTTGCGTAACGAGAGTGGCGAGATCATGCGGGAGCTCGATCGGGGCGAATCGTTTGTCGTGACTCGCAACGGTGCTCCCGTGGGAGAGCTGCGGCCGATCCGCCGCCGCCGGTTCGTGCCTGCCGAGGTCGCGATCGCCGCGTTTTCCGGCGTGGGCCATATCGACTACAAGCAGTTCCGTGCCGACATTGATCGTGTCGTGGATCAGGACCCAACGCCGAGGGCCTGGGATAAGAAGTCCGGTGCCTGACGGTCAAAGGCGTCCGCGCGGCCTGCTCGATACCTCAATCGTAATCGACCTCGAGCTGCTCAGCCCGGAGGACCTCCCGATTGAGCTTGCCGTGTCTGCGATCACGATGGCCGAGCTGGCAACCGGTCCAGAGGCCGCGCTCGATCCGCAGGAGCGCGCTCGGCGTATCGTGCTGATCCAGCATGCCGAAGACACGTTCGACCAACTTTCCTTCGACCTCGCGGCGGCACGCATCTACGGGCGCATTTGCGCGGCGGTGGCTGCTGCCGGACGCAAGACGCGGGGCCGGCGGGCGATGGACCTGCTGATCGCGGCGACGGCGCTATCGAACAAGCTCCCGCTCTACACCCACAACCTCGATGACTTCGCCGGGCTCGAGCAGCTACTCGACATCGTCGCCGTGCCTATCCCTGGCCCGCACGCGCCGATCGTCCAGCCAGATCCGTCCGTGCCAGACGAGGCTGGTTCAGGCTGAGTCTGACCCGCCAAGACCTGCGAAAAGGCCGCACGGAGAAAGTACGGCCCCAAACCAAAGGCCAAGAGGAAGGTGCGCCACGCGCGCGGAAAGGGCCACGGGTCGAAGTAATGACTGGTGTGGGACAGTAACCAACGGTTCCTTTACGGTATGGTAAAGGAATGCCGCGGATTTCGAGTAAGCATCAGGTGACGCTTCCTGTGGAGACGTTGAAGCGAGCGGGACTGGAGGTGGGCGACGAGGTTGCGATCGAGGCCGAGGGAGCCGACCGCATCGTCGTCCGCCGGGTCTCGCGCGATATCGAGCGGGCCCTAGGTGTCTTCGACGGCCTGTATGAGCCTGGCTACCTGGATCGGTTGCGCGCTGGGGAGCGGGCGTGAGCGGCTGTGTGCTGGATACCGATGTTGTGATCGCGGCGCTCGACCGGCAGGATTCTCATCACGAGGACGCGGCAAGGGCCGTCAAGGCGATGATCGACGAGGGGACTCCCCTGCTGCTGTCGCTCATCAACTATGCCGAGACGCTCGTGAGGCCGGCCGAAGCGGAGCGTTCTCTGCGGGCTGCCGTGGATGCTCTGGGCGCCTTGGGGATCAAGCTGATCGCTCCCACCCCGGCGATGGCTCTCGCTGCCGCGCGTCACCGCGCTCTGAAGATCAGCCTCGCGGACGGATTTGCACTCGCCACAGCGCAGGCGCACCAGGCGAGTGTCGCCTCGTTCGATCGCCGAGTCCGCCGTGCCCTGCCGAGCGTGGGGCTCGAGCTGGCCGCCTGCATGACCTGAGTGGATATGCGGCCGCTCATCAGGAAACATCTATTGGAAGCTAACTTTCAATAAGTGCTGCATCTATTGAAAGTTGACTTTCAATATCGGTAGCATCTTTGGGCGAGCTGGGCTAGAGCCGGCGCAGGCGCCGTGCCTCACCCCCGCGGCAAAACGGCGAACGCGATCACCGCGTACTGCAGCGCCGCCGCCGCGAGCACGAGCGCGTGGAACACCTCGTGGTAGCCGAACACCTTCGGCCACGGGTTCGGTTTGCCGCTCGCGTAGATGATCGCGCCCAGCACGTACAGCACGCCGCCGGCCGCCAGCCCGGCCACGCCGAGCCAGCCGATCGCCGCGGGCAGCTCGCCGAAGACCGCGGCTGAGACGAGCCCGAGCAGGACGTACACCGCCGCGAACAGCCACTTCGGCGCGTCGATCCAGGCGAGCTTGAAGATCACGCCGCCGAGCGCTCCGGCCCACAGCACGATCAGGATCACGTTCGCCAGCGTTCCCTTCAGCGCGAGCAGCGCGACGGGCGTGTACGTGCCCGCGATCAGCACGAAGATCATCGAATGGTCCAGCCGCCGCATCCAGCGGCGCGGGCCCGGGCGCCAGGTCACGCGGTGGTACAGCGCGCTCGTCCCCAGCAGCCCCGACACCGCCACGGCGTAGATCGTGGCCGCCGCGCGCGCGCGTCCGTCCGAGGCCGCGAGGATCAGGCCGACGCCGCAGGCCAGCGACACGAAGAACGCGTACTGGTGCGAAACCCCACGTAACCGGGGCTTGACCGGCGCTTTGATGCCTTGCAACGCCGCGGGGATCCCAACCGGGCTCACGCACAAACGGTAGCGCGCCCGCCGGCTCTGTGCGGCGCATTTGACATCCGCAGAAAATCTGCCACACTACCGCTTAGATTTAGAAGCACCCCGCAGACACCGGGATTCCTCCGCGACGCGCGTCAAACGCGGTCCGAGGGCTCGGTCAGACCCTTTATCCCCGTCTTTGAAGGAGCACCACATGGGCAAGACCATTGGCATCGACCTCGGCACGACGAACTCGTGCATGGCCGTGCTCGAGGGTGGCGAGCCCACCGTCATCGAGAACTCCGAGGGCGGTCGCACGACCCCCTCCGTCGTCGCCTTCACGGCCTCCGGCGAGCGTCTCGTCGGCACCGTCGCCAAGCGCCAGGCCGTCACCAACCCGCAGAACACCGTCTTCTCGATCAAGCGCTTCATGGGCCGCAAGGAGGCCGAAGTGCACGAGGAGGAGTCGATCGTCCCCTACAAGGTCGTCTCCGGCCCCAACGGCGACGCGCGCGTGGAGGCCGGCGGCGAGCAGCACTCCCCCCCCGAGATCTCCGCGATGATCCTGCAGAAGCTCAAGACCGACGCCGAAGCGTATTTGGGCGAGTCCGTCGACGGCGCCGTGATCACCGTCCCCGCCTACTTCAACGACGACCAGCGCCAGGCCACCAAGGACGCCGGCAAGATCGCCGGGCTGGACGTCAAGCGGATCATCAACGAGCCGACGGCGGCGTCGCTGGCCTATGGCCTCGACAAGGAGTCCGACCAGACGATCCTCGTCTTCGACCTCGGCGGCGGCACCTTCGACGTGTCCGTCCTTGAGATCGGCGACGGCGTGTTCGAGGTCAAGTCCACCGCCGGCGACAACCATCTCGGCGGCGACAACTTCGACAAGGCGATCGTCGACTGGCTCGTCAGCGAGTTCAAGAAGTCCCAGGCGATCGACCTCTCGACCGACCCGATGGCCCTCCAGCGCCTCTACGAGGCGGCCGAGAAGGCCAAGATCGAGCTCTCCACCACGCAGGAGACGCAGATCAACCTGCCTTTCATCACCGCCGACGCCTCCGGGCCCAAGCACCTCGACACGCGCCTCACGCGCGCCAAGCTCTCCGAGCTGACCGCCGACCTGCTGTCGAAGATCGTCGCGCCGGTGCGCCAGGCGATCGGCGACGCCAAAGACAAGGGCGTCAAGGAGATCGAGCACGTCGTGCTCGTCGGCGGCATGACGCGCATGCCCGCCGTGCAGGAGAAGGTCAAGGAACTCACCGGCAAGGAGCCCCACCGCGGAGTCAACCCCGACGAGGTCGTCGCCGTCGGCGCCGCGATCCAGGCCGGCGTGCTCGCGGGCGACGTCAAGGACGTGCTCCTGCTCGACGTCACCCCCCTGACGCTCGGGATCGAGACCAAGGGCGGCGTGATGACGAAGCTGATCGAGCGCAACACGACGATCCCGACGCGCAAGGGCGAGGTCTTCTCGACCGCCGAGGACAACCAGCCCTCGGTTGAAATCCACGTGCTCCAGGGCGAGCGCGAGATGGCCCAGTACAACAAGTCGCTGGGTAAGTTTCAGCTCACCGGCATCCCCCCGGCGCCCCGCGGCATCCCCCAGATCGAGGTCGCGTTCGACATCGACGCCAACGGCATCCTCAACGTCTCCGCCAAGGACCTCGGCACCGGCAAGGAGCAGAAGATCGAGATCAAGTCCGGCTCCGGCCTCTCCGACGAGGAGATCAAGAACATGGTCTCCGACGCCGAGTCCCACGCCGAGGAGGACGCCCGCGCGCGCGAGCTCGCCGAGGCGCGCAACAACGGTGAGAACGCCGCCTACCAGGCCGAGCGCCAGCTCGCCGACCTCGGCGACCAGGTCGACGCCGACTCCAAGGAGCGGATCGAAGCCGCGATCAAGGAGGTCCGCGAGACGCTCGAGTCCGAGGACCCCGCCGCGATCAACGCCAAGACCGAGACGCTCCAGACCGCATTCCACGCGGTCTCCGAGGCGATGTACCAGCGTGCTCAGGAGCAGGGCGCGGCCGCCGGCGATGGCGCCGGAGCGGACGGCGCGGGAACGGACGGTGAGGGCACGTCCGCCGACGAGGAGGACGTCGTTGACGCCGAGGTAGTCGACGAGCCACAGGGCTGATCCTCATGGCCGACACCGAGCAGACGATCGAGGAGCCCACGGAGCCCACCGAGCCCACGGAGTCCACGGAGGACACCGAGCTCGAGGTGGTCGAGGCGAGCGACGAGCAGGCGCTCCAGGGCGACGTCGAGGAGCTGGTCGATGCGGCCACCCAGCGCGACGAGTACCTCGCGCTCGCCCAGCGCACGCAGGCGGACTTCGAGAACTACCGCAAGCGCGTCGCGCGCGAGGCCGCCGTCGCGCTCCAGCGCGGCGTGGCGAAGCTCGCCAAGGAACTGCTGCCCGCGCTCGACAACCTCGACCGCGCGCTCGACGCGGCGGCTAAGGACGACCCGCTGCTCGACGGAATACGCCTCGTGCGCGCCGAATTGAGCGCGGGGCTGGGGCGGGTCGGCGTCGAGTCCTTCGGGGCCGCCGGCGACACCTTCGACCCGGTCGAGCACGAGGCGGTGGCCCAGCAGCCGGTCGAGGGCGCGCCCAGTGGCAGCGTGGTCGAGGTCTACCAGCCCGGCTACCGGCTGGGCGCGAACGTGATCCGCCCGGCGCGGGTGCTCGTCGCCGCATAGCCCAGGGGGTTCGACATGGCATCGCGTCCCGACTACTACAAGACGCTCGGGGTCGACCGCAAAGCGACCCCCGAGCAGATCAAGAAGGCCTACCGCAAGCTCGCGCGTCAATACCACCCCGACCGCAACCCCGACAGCAAGCAGGCCGAGGAGCGCTTCAAGGAGGTCTCCCAGGCCAACGACGTGCTCGGCGACCCCGAGAAGCGCAAGCAGTACGACAGCGGCACCGGGCCGTTTGCCACCGGCGCGGGACCGGGCGGCGGCTTCGGCGGCTTCGGCAACTTCGACTTCGACGCCTCCTCGATGGGGGACATCCTCTCCAACCTGTTCGGGGGCGCCGCCGGCCCGGGCGGCGCGGGCGCGAGAGCGGGCGCCGGCAGGGGCGCCCGGCGGGCGCGCGTGGAGCGCGGCGCCGACCTCGAGGCGCAGGTCTCGATCTCCTTCGACCAGGCGATCGCCGGCGCGCAGATCCCCCTGTCGGTGCCGATGCGCACGACCTGCGGGACCTGCCACGGCACCGGCGCCAAGCCCGGCACGACCCCCACGGTCTGCCCCCGCTGCGAAGGTCGCGGGATCGAGACGCAGGGGCAGGGCATGTTCTCGATCTCCCAGCCGTGCTCGCTCTGCGGCGGCTCGGGGACCGTGATCGAACACCCCTGCCCGACCTGCAAGGGCAGTGGCGCCGTGCGCACGATCAAGCGCCTGCGCGTGAACATCCCCGCCGGCGTGCGCGACGGCGGTCGCATCAAGCTGGCCGGCAAGGGCGAGCCCGGTCCGGGGGGCGGCCCCGCCGGCGACCTGTACCTCCTCGTGCACGTATCGCCCTCCCCTATCTTCACCCGCAAAGGCGCCAACCTCGAGGTCGAGGTGCCGCTCAGCATCCCCGAGGCTTTGCGCGGCGCCGAGGTGCAGGTGCCGACGTTGAACGGCTCCAAGACGCTGCGCGTCCCGCCCGGCACCAAGCACGGCACCGTCCAGCGGCTGCGCGGCGAGGGGCCGGTCAAGCCCAGGAGCGGCGAGCGGGGATCCCAAGAAAAAGGCGATATCCACTACCGCTTCCTGATCGACGTGCCCGACAAGCTCAACGCGGAGCAGGCAGACGCGGTCGAGGCGCTGGCCAAGACGCTCGACGGCAACCCCCGCGCGCGGCTGTTCGAGCCCGCGGCGGCGGCGCACGACGGCGCGGAGGGCTCATGATGGCGCGGCATGGTGAGGTCTCGTGATGGCGCGGCGCGGTGAGATCAAGCGGATCGAGGTCACACGCGGCGCAGGCCACGTGGGACGCATCGAGCTCGAGACCAGTCGCGGCGTGTTCATGATCTCCGTGGCGGCCGAGCTCGCGAACATGCACCCGCAGACGCTGCGCGTGTACGAGGCGCGCGGCCTGATCGAGCCCAAGCGCTCGCCCAAGGGCACGCGCCTGTACTCCCAGGAGGACGTCGAGCAGCTGCGCCGCATCCAGGAGCTGACGGCGGACCTCGGGCTCAACCTCGCCGGTGTGGAGCGCGTCTTGGAGCAGGAGGCCGAGCTCGAGCGGATGCACGCGCGGATCGAGGAGCTCGAGCTGGAGGCGCTGCACGCGCAGGTGCGGCTCGCCGAGGAGCTGGAGGAAGTGCGCCGCTCCTTCCGCGCGGAGTTGACCGTGCCCTATCGTGGCGGGACCGAGATCGTGCGCGTGGCCGACGCCCGCTCGCCTTTCCGCTCGCCACCGTCACAAAGGAGGCGCGATGTCGCCTGACGGAGCCAATCCCGCCGCCGCGCCCAGCCAATCCGAGGAAGAGCAGAGTCCGCTCGAGCGCTTCGGGCGCGACCTGACGGAGATGGCGGAGCAGAACAAGCTCGACCCCGTGATCGGCCGCGACGAGGAGATCCGCCGCGTGATCCAGGTGCTCTCGCGCCGCACGAAGAACAACCCGGTGCTGATCGGCGAGCCGGGCGTCGGCAAGACCGCGATCGTCGAGGGCCTCGCGCGGCGGATCGTCTCCGGTGACGTGCCCGAGTCGCTGCGTGAGCGGCGCGTGATCGCGCTCGACATGGGCGCGCTGATCGCGGGCGCCGCCTACCGGGGTGAGTTCGAGGAGCGGCTGAAGGGCGTGCTCAAGGAGGTCTCAGAGGCGCAGGGCGCGATCATCCTGTTCCTCGACGAGCTGCACACGATCGTCGGCGCCGGCGCGGCCCAGGGCTCGGTCGACGCCTCCAACCTGCTCAAGCCGATGCTCGCGCGCGGGGAACTGCGCGCGGTCGGCGCGACGACGCTCGACGAGTACCGCAGGTACATCGAGAAGGACGCGGCGCTGGAGCGGCGCTTCCAGCCGGTGACGGTTGGCGAGCCATCGGTGGCGGACACGATCGCGATCCTGCGCGGGTTGAAGGAGCGCTACGAGGTCCATCACAAAGTCCGCATCCAGGACAGCGCGCTGATCGCCGCCGCGACGCTCTCACACCGCTACATCGCCGACCGCTTTCTCCCCGACAAGGCGATCGACCTGATCGACGAGGCCGCCTCGAAGATTCGGATCGAGATCGACTCGCTGCCGACGGAGATCGACGAGGTCGACCGTCGAGTGATGCAGCTCGAGATCGAGCTGACCTCGCTGCGCAAGGAGAAGGACTCCGCCTCGAAGGAGCGCCGCGAGGCGATCGAGCGCGAGCTGGCCGAGCTGAAGGAGCGCTCGCAGACGATGAAGGCGCAGTGGCAGAAGGAGAAGGATGCGATCAAGGGAGCCTCCGATCTGAAGGAGCGCCTCGAGCAGGCCAACAGCGAGATGGAGCGCTCCGAACGCGAAGCCAACCTGCAGCGCGCGGCCGAGCTGCGCTATGGGGAGATCCCGGCGATTGAAAATGAGTTGGCCGCCTTGGAGGGCGGCCCGGATGGGTTTCGTAGTGAGGGGCACAACGGGAGCGGCGAGCTGGGGGAGGGTGGAACCTCGACGGTTGCCGCTGGGGGTGGCGAGGCTCCGGTGTTCTTGAAAGAGGAGGTCGACGCCGACGACGTCGCCGAGATCGTCGCGCGCTGGACCGGCATCCCGGTCAGCCGCCTGCTCGAGGGCGAAACGGAGAAGCTCGTGCACATGGAGGAGCGCCTGCACGAACGGGTCGTCGGCCAGGACGAGGCGATCGAGGCGGTCGCCTCCGCGCTTCGCCGCTCGCGCGCCGGGTTGCAGGACCCCGACCGCCCGATCGGCAACTTTCTGTTCCTCGGCCCGACCGGCGTCGGCAAGACCGAGCTGGCGCGAGCGCTGGCCGATTTCATGTTCGACTCCCAGGACGCGATGATCCGGATCGACATGAGCGAGTACATGGAGAAACACTCCGTCTCGCGCTTGGTCGGCGCGCCCCCCGGCTATGTCGGCTACGAAGAGGGTGGCCAGCTGACCGAGGCCGTCCGTCGCCGCCCCTACAGCGTTGTGCTGCTCGACGAGATAGAGAAGGCCCACGCCGATGTGTTCAACACGCTCTTGCAGGTGATGGACGACGGGCGCCTGACCGACGGCCAGGGCCGCACGGTCGACTTCAAGAACACCGTGTTGATCATGACCTCCAACATCCCGCTCGCCGCGAGCCTGGATGGCGCTGCCGGCGCGTCGGCCGGCTCGGCGGACTCCGGCTCGGCCCACGCCGATGCCCAGCTGCGCGCGGGTCTGCTCGACTACTTCAAGCCCGAGTTCATCAACCGCCTCGACGACATCGTCCGCTTCCACCCCCTCACGCGCGAGCAGATCTCCGAGATCGTCGACCTCCAGGTCGCCCGCGTGATCGACCGTGTGGCAGAGCGTGGCGTCGAGGTGACGCTCACCGCCGACGCCCGCACGCTGCTAGGTAACCTGGGCTACGACCCCACCTATGGGGCGCGACCACTGCGGCGGGTGATTCAGAAGCAGCTCACGGATCGCCTCGCGCTTGCGCTGCTCAAGGGGGAGCTACACAGTGGGGATTCCGTCACCGTCGACGCGCGGGACGGCCAGTTGGCGCTGGATGTGACGGCAGCGCGGGCGACCGCTACCGCGACGTAACTGTCAGGCGGCGGCCAGTTCGGCCGGCAGCGCTCTGGCTACCGCCCGGCGCTGGGGCTCGTCGAGCCGTCCTACCAGTCGGCGGATCTCCAAGGCGTCGTTAAACGCCTGAAAGAAGGCGCTGTCGGAGGTGTTCGGGAGCGGCTGGCCCAGGGTCTCCTCGAACCACTGTGCCACTTCCGCCCAGCGCCACACCTTCATGCGTCCGCCCAGGTCCCCGGCGGCAGGAGGGAATCCGCCAGGTCCGCGCTTGCCGTTGACCAGCAGCCTGATGCTCTCCGGCGTGCGACCGGCACGCGCGGCGATGTCGCTCATGCTGGCCAGGTCGTACTCGTGAACACGAATCACGGTCGCCTCCGGTAGGGCGCTCGTCAGTTCGCTCAGCGCCGTCGCGAGCGCGTCCGGAAGGCTCGGGGCGATGCGGTCGAATTCGTACAGGAACGAGCCGTCCTCGTCCGGTCCCATGAGCGAAGCTTCGTCGATGCGGTCATACAGGTCGATCGACAGATCCTCCAGCGTCCTGCCGGGGGCTAGAAAGCAAATTGTGAAGGTGTGCTCCTTCATTTGTCTCAACGTAGCATGCCTGTTGTGAACTGCCAACACCAAATGGCGATCCGCGATCCGGTACAACGGACGTTGAGCGTGCCGGCGCGGCGCGCGACCCGCCACAACGGACGGAGGAGCCCCATGCCCACATACATCATGCTCAGCACCCTCACCCCCGAGGGCGTGCAGACGGTCAAGAACAACCCGCAGCGCATCAACGAGGTCAACAAGGAGGTCGAGCAGCTCGGCGCCACCGTGACGGCGCAGTGGGCGACGCTCGGGCACGTCGACTTCATCTCGGTCGTCGAGGCGCCCGACGAGGGCACGATGGCGCGCGTCTCGCTCGAGCTGGGCTCGCGCGGCACCGGGCGCTACGAGACGCTGTCGGCGATCCCTATCGATGAGTTCATCGCTTCGCTCTGACGTGAAGGTCCTCGTTGTCGGCGCCGGTGGGCGCGAGCACGCGATCGTGCGGGC
This sequence comes from Solirubrobacteraceae bacterium, assembly GCA_036511695.1. Classification (GTDB taxonomy): domain Bacteria; phylum Actinomycetota; class Thermoleophilia; order Solirubrobacterales; family Solirubrobacteraceae; genus Palsa-744. The sequence goes on from DATCBT010000049.1 coordinate 32,701, forward strand.
GCTGAAGCGCTCGCCCCAGCAACCCGAGCTGCTGTGCGCGCCCGGCAACGCCGGCATCGCCGCCGATGCTTGCCTCCTGGATGTGTCCATCGATGACGTGATGGGTATCGCCAGGCTTGCAGAGGTTGAAAACGTCGATCTGGTGGTTATTGGACCGGAGGGTCCGCTTGTCGGTGGACTCGCTGACACGCTCGCTTCGATGGGCATCGCGGTCTTTGGACCGAAGGCCGCCGCCGCAAAGCTCGAGGGCTCCAAGGCGTATGCCAAGGAGATGATGATCGAAGCGAAGGTCCCGACAGCCGGCTTTGAACTGGTTGGCACCGTAGAGGAGGGAATGGCTGCGATAGATCGTTATCCGGTTGTTCTGAAGGCCGACGGGCTTGCGGGAGGCAAGGGTGTGGTCATCGCACAGAGCGAGCGGGAGGCTCGCGACACGCTGGAGGATTTCTTGGTGGCGCGTCGCTTCGACACGCGGATGGTGGTGGTCGAGGAGTTCCTGGCTGGCGAGGAGCTCTCGCTGCTCGCGCTGTGCGACGGCGAGCGTGCCGTGCCGATGGCCTCCGCTCGTGACTACAAGCGGATCGGCGAGGGCGATGAGGGTCTTAACACCGGTGGTATGGGTTCTTACTCCCCGGTTGCGGGCTTCGACGAGCAGGTTGTGAGCGAACTCGCCGCCGCCGTGCACCAGCCGATCGTCGATCTGATGCGTAAACGCGGCACCCCGTTCCACGGTGTCCTCTATGCCGGTCTGATGCTCACATTCCAGGGACCGCGCGTGCTGGAGTACAACGTGCGTTTCGGCGACCCCGAGACGCAGGCGGTGTTGCCGCGGCTGCGCTCGGATCTGCTTGACGTCCTGCTCCGTGCTTCGCGCCCCGGGGGACTCGAGGGCCTGCGGTTGGAGTGGTCGCCCGACTCGGCGGTAACGCTCGTACTGGCAAGCGCCGGCTATCCCGAGTCCTCCTCCTGCGGCGATCTAATCGCGGGCCTTGAGCAGGTGCCGGAGACGATTGAGGTGACGCACGCCGGCACGGCACGCACCGCCGCGGGCGTGGTCACGGCCGGCGGGCGCGTGTTGAACGTGACCGCGCTCGGCCCCGACCCCGAATCCGCCCGTGACGCGGCGTATGCTGCCGCCGAGATGATCTCCTTCGAGGGCATGCAGCTCCGACACGACATCGCCGCGCGCGCGGTGGGGATTGCGGAGGGACCGCGCGCCGTGGAGGGAGCGGCATGAGTGAGCGCGAGGTGCCGGGACTCTCGCTGGCGCCGGAGCCGATGCTTCAGGCCGAGGTGCAGGCGCAGCTCGACGACATCGATGTCGACGCGCCGCGCGTGGGCATCGTGATGGGGTCAAAGAGCGACATGGAGGCGATGGAGAAGGCGGCGCGCGAGCTCGAAGAGCGCGGCATCCTGCACGAGCTGCGGGTGATGTCCGCGCACCGCGAACCGGACGTGGTCGCCGACTACGCCAAGAACGCGCGCATGCGCGGCTTGCGCGCGATCATCGCCGGCGCCGGCATCTCCGCGGCGCTCCCCGGCGCCGTCGCCGCACACACCGACCTGCCGGTGATCGGCGTGCCGCTCTCCGGTCGCCTGACCGCCGCCGGCGGCCTCGACGCGATCCTCTCGATCGTGCAGATGCCCCCGGGCGTGCCCGTCGCCTGCGTGGGCCTGAACAACGCGCGCAACGCGGCGATCCTCGCCGCGCAGATACTGGGTGCCTGAGGCATGACGGCCATGCCGCATGACTAGAGAAAAGCTGATGGGAAGGGCCGTGCTGCATGCGGCACGGCCGGGGGGCGCCGCATGCGGCGCCCCCAGAAGCCGCACATGTGCGCCTCCACCGGACGGTGCATGCACCGTCCGGCCGATCGTCGCATGCGACGATCGGGATAATGAATAGGTGATCCCCCGCTACACCCGCCCCGAGCTCGGCCGTCTATGGACGGACAAGGCTCGCATGGAGACCTGGCGCCGGGTGGAGATCGCGGCCTGCGAGGAGCTGCCTGGCCTGCTCGGTGCCGGGGAGGGGCCTTCATCACAGGAGCTGGAGGCGATCCGCAGGGCGACGTTCACGGTGGAGGCGGTCAACGAGCGCGAGCAGCTGACCGACCACGACATGGCCGCGTTCGTCGACGTGCTTGCCGGATCGACGGGTGAGGCGGGCCGCTGGATCCACTTCGGGCTGACCTCCTCGGACGTGCTCGACACCGCGCTCGCGCTGCAGTTGCGCGCCGTCGGCGAGGTGATCGTGCCCGGCGCGCGCGAGCTTGCCGGCGCTCTGGTCACACGTGCACGCGAGCACGTGAGCACGCTGTGCGTGGGCCGCACGCACGGGGTCCACGCCGAGCCGACGACCTTCGGGGTGAAGCTCGCGGGGTTCGCGTTCGAGGCCCATCGCAACGCGCTGCGCTTGGAGCGCGCGTTCGCCCAGGTGGTCGTCGGCGCGATCTCCGGCGCGGTGGGAACGTACGCGGCGACCAGTCCCGAGTTCGAGGCCCGCGTGCTGGAGCGCCTGGATATCAAACGCGAGGACGTTTCCACACAGGTCGTCGCGCGCGACCGCCACGCCGAGCTGTTGAGCGCGATCGCGCTCGCGGGGGCCGGCCTGGAGCGTTTTGCGACCGAGATCAGGCAGCTGCAGCGCACGGAGGTGCGCGAGGTCGAAGAGCCGTTCCGCGCCGGGCAGAAGGGCTCCAGCGCGATGCCGCACAAGCGCAACCCGATCAAGAGCGAGCAGATCTCCGGGCTTGCCCGGGTGTTGCGCGGCAACGCCCAGGCGGCGCTGGAGAACGTCGCGCTGTGGCACGAGCGCGACATCTCCCACTCCTCGGTCGAGCGCGTGATCCTGCCCGATTCGACGATCCTGCTCGACTACTTGCAACATCGCACGATCGCGCTCGTGGAGGGCATGAGGGTGAACGAGGAGCGGATGCGCGAGAACCTCGAGCTGACCCACGGCGCGCTGTTCTCTCAGCGGGTGCTGCTGGCGCTCGTGGAAGGGAATCCCGCCCGCCCCAGGATGACCCGCGACGACGCCTACCGGATCGTCCAGGAGCTGGCCCAGCGCGCCTGGGACGAGGGCACTCCCCTGCGCGAGCTGCTCGCGAACGACGAACGCGCGGCCGGCCTGGACCTCGAGCAGATCTTCACCTACGACCACTACACGCGCCACGCCGATGAGATCGTCCGGCGCCTCGACGGGATATCTTCCGGCTCATGACCACCCTCGTCGACCTGCCGCTGATCGCCAAAGGGAAGGTCCGCGAGATGTACGCGCTGGGTGACCAGTTGCTGATGGTCGCGAGCGACCGGATCTCGACCTACGACGCGGTCCATCCGACGCCGATCCCCGACAAGGGCAACGTGTTGACCGGCCTGTCGAGCTTCTGGTTCCAGATGACCGGCCAGATCGTCGCCAACCACCTGATCTCCGCGACCGACGGCGTCCCGCGAGAGGTGCGCGGCCGGGCGCTGGTCGTGCGCAAGCTGCGGATGCTGCCGGTCGAGTGCGTCGTGCGCGGCTACATCACGGGGTCGGGCTGGAAGGACTATCAGGCGACGGGCACGGTCTCGGGGATCGAGCTGCCGCCGGGGCTGCGCGAGTCAGAGCAGCTGGGAGAGCCGATCTTCACGCCGAGCACGAAGGCCGACGTCGGTCACGACGAGACGATCGACTTCGAGCAGGCCGTTTCGCTCGTCGGCGACAGGGCGCTGATGGAGCGGGTGCGCGACGTGTCGATCGAGCTGTACTCGTTCGCGGCCGAGCACGCACGCGAGCGCGGCGTGATCCTGGCCGACACGAAGTTCGAGTTTGGGCTGGACGAGGATGACCAACTGGTCGTGGGCGACGAGGTGCTGACGCCCGATTCCTCGCGCTACTGGCCGCTTGACACGTACGAGGTGGGCAGAGGCCAGCCGAGCTTCGACAAGCAGTACGTGCGCGACTGGGCCGCCGGCAGCGGCTGGGACAAGCGTCCGCCCGCGCCGGAGATCCCCGAGGATGTCGTCGCGGGCACGCGCGCGCGCTACGTCGAGGCCTACGAGCTGATCACCGGCGAGCCGTTCACGGCGTGGCTGCGGCGGACGGACACCGGCGCATGATCAGGGCGCGGGTGCTGATCCGTCCGAAGGCCGGCATCCTCGATCCGCAGGGCGAGGCGGTGCAGCGCGCGCTGCCCGCGCTCGGGTTCGCGGGCGTGGCCAACGTGCATATTGGCCGACTGGTCGAGCTCGACGTCGAGGACGCGGCGCAGCTGGAGTCGATGTGCGAGAAGCTGCTCGCAAACCCGCTGGTCGAGGACTACGAAATCGTGATCGCGTGAGGGTCAGATCCGATCTGGGACGCATGTGACGGGTGCCGGAGGGCCGAGGAAGCAGGGCCGAAGCCTTGGTGGGCCAAGGCGAGGACCGATGACGCAGACCGATCGGAGATCGGCCGGCGCCGTGTCCCAGTGTTCCAGATGAAGTTCGGTGTTCTCCAGTTCCCTGGGTCTTGCGATGAGGTCGACGCGCTGCACGCCGCCCGGCGCGTGGGCGACGCGGAGCTGTTGTGGCACGGCGATCGCGACCTGAAGGGCGCCGACGCGATCGTGGTGCCGGGGGGCTTCTCCTACGGCGATTACCTGCGCGCGGGAGCGATCGCGCGGTTCGCGCCGGTGATGGAGGCGGTGATCGACTTCGCGGGCGACGGTGGCTTGGTGCTGGGGATCTGTAACGGCTTTCAGGTGCTGTGCGAGGCGCACCTGCTCCCCGGCGCGCTGCTGGGAAACGCGAATAGGCGCTTCACATTCAGGCAAGTCGAGCTGGAGGTCCTGAACAGCGGCGGTTCGTTCACCCGCGCGTGCGCCTTGGACGAACGGCTGAGCATCCCGGCCAAGCACGCATGGGGGCGCTACTACGCAGAGCCGGAGACGCTTGCGGCGATGGATCGCGCCGGGCAGGTCGTGCTGCGCTACGCAGCGGCTGAGAACTTCAACGGCTCGGTGCACGACATCGCTGGCGTGAGCAACGAACGCGGCAACGTGTTTGGGCTGATGCCCCACCCGGAGCACGCGGTCGCGAGCTTGATCGGAGGCTCGACGGATGGGTTGAAGATCTTCGAGTCGATGCGGATCACGGTCGAGGGCGCGCGTGTCTGAGAATCATCCGCCGGCTGTGAGCATCGAGACCGTGAGCGCCCCGCCCGCGCCGAGCGTCGAGGACGCGCTTGCGCTGGGCCTGACGCGAGCGGAGTACGAGCTTGTGTGCGAGAAGCAGGGTGGCTCGCCGAACCAGGTGGAGCTGGCGATGTACTCGCTGCTCTGGAGCGAGCACTGCGCGTACAAGCACTCGAAGAAGCTGCTGCGGACGCTGCCGACGGAGGGCAGGCACGTGGTGATGGGCCCGGGCGAGAACGCCGGCGCGGTCGATGTCGGCAACGGTCTGGTGTGCGCGTTCAAGGTCGAGTCGCACAACCATCCGAGCGCGGTCGAGCCGTTCCAGGGAGCCGCGACGGGTGTCGGGGGCATCTTGCGCGACATCTTCGCGATCGGCGCGCGCCCGATCGCGGTACTCGACTCGCTGCGCTTTGGCGAGCCCGGCGGGAGCGCGATCAGAGATAAAGACGCTGGTGATGAAGATGCACAAAGCATTGCGAACGCGCGCGCGCGTACGCGCACACACGCACGCGCGCGGTTCTTGCTCGATGGAGCGGTGAAGGGCATCGGCCATTACGGCAACTCGATCGGCGTGCCGACCGTCGGCGGCGAGGTCTACTTCGAGGGGCCCTACGAGCAGAACTGCCTGGTGAACGCGATGGCGCTGGGACTCGGCGAGCGCGAGAAGCTGGTGCGCAGCGCCGCGGCGGGCGTGGGCAACACGCTCCTGCTGTTCGGCGCGCGCACGGGGCGCGACGGGATCGGCGGCGCCTCGGTGCTCGCCTCGGCCGAGCTGGGCGACGCGGACGCGGACGCGGACAAGCGCCCGACGGTGCAGGTGGGCGACCCGTTCGAGGAGAAGAAGCTGCTGGAGTGCTCGCTCGAGCTGCTCGAGCGGGGGCTGATCGTGGCGTTGCAGGATCTCGGGGCGGCGGGACTGACCTCCTCGGCCGCGGAGATGGCGTCGAAGGGCGAGCTGGGGATCGACCTCGACGTCGCGCGCATCCCCCTGCGCGAGCAGGGGATGGAGCCGTTCGAGGTGATGGTGAGCGAGTCCCAGGAGCGGATGCTCTGCGTGGTCGAGCCGGCGAACGTGGACGCGGTGATCGCGCTGTGCGAGAAGTGGGAGGTGAACAGCGCCGCGATCGGCACGGTCACCGAGACGCGCCGGATGCGGGTGTTCGACGGGGAGGAGCTCGTCGGGGACATGCCCGTCCGCGCGCTCGTCGACGACTGCCCGCTCTACGACCTGGCGCCGGTGAAGCCCATCGAGCCGATCTATGCGACGCCCGCGGCGACACTGGCGGAGGACGCCTCCCCGCGCGAGACCCTGCTGGCGCTGCTGGGATCGCCGAACATCGCCTCGCGCCGGCCGCTGTTCGAGCAGTACGACGCGATCGTCCAGTCGCGCACCGTGCGCAGGCCCGAGCAGGCCGACGCCGCGGTGCTGGCGCTCGATTCAGAGCCCTACCCCACCGCAGACCCCCGTTCCACCGCGGACCCCCACCCCACCGGCGCGGACCGGCCGATCCCCGCGCTGGCGGTGAGCATCGACTGCAACGGCCGCCGCGTCGCCGCCGACCCGTACACGGGCACGGTCGAGGCGGTGCTCGAGTGCGCCGCGAACCTCGCGTGCGTCGGCGCGGAGCCGCTGGGGACGACGAACAACCTCAACTTCGGCAACCCCGAGAAGGGCCACATCGCCTGGCAGTTGACGGAGTCGGTCAGGGGCCTGGGCGACGCTTGCCGCGCGCTGCAGGCGCCGATCGTGGGCGGGAACGTGTCGCTGTACAACGAGGGTCAGACGAGCGGCCCGATCTACCCGACGCCGGTGATCGGGATGGTCGGCCGCCTGCCCGACGCGCGCCGCGCCGGGCGGATCGGCTTCGTGCGCGAGGGCGACACGATCGCGATCGTGGGACCGTTCGCCCCGTCGCTGGCCGCGAGCGAGCTGGCGAAGCTGCGCGGCGAGCCGCTGCCCGACGGGCTTGCGGCGATCGACATCGAGGCGGTCCGCGCAAGCCAGATCGCCGTGCGCGAAGCCGTGCGCGCAGGGGCACTGGCGAGCGCCCACGACATCGCCGAGGGCGGCGCGGCGATCGCGCTGGCCGAGTGCGCTCTGGCGGCGGGCCTGGGGGCGAGCGTTGAGTTGGATGCGATCGCAACCGAGGTTACGGACAGCTTGTTCGGCGAGGGTCCGGGGGGTTTCGTGGTGAGCGGACGCGAGCGCGCCGTGCGCGAGCTGGGCGAGCGCGTGCCGGTGCGAGTGATCGGCACGGTCGGCGGCGATGCGCTGCGGATCGAGCTGCAGGGGCAGACGCTGAGCGCGACGCTCGCCGAGCTGGCCGAGGCCCACCAGGCGCTCGCGGTGTTGTTCGGGTGAGGGCTGCTAGCGTGAAAACAGCGATGGCTTCTTTAGAAGGGCCCATCCGCCCGGGGGCCACCCAACCGATGGGGCCCGAGGTGGAGGACCGCGACGGACCGCGCGACGAGTGCGGTGTGTTCGGCATATTCGCGCCGGGCCACGAGGTTTCGCGGCTGTCGTACTTCGCGCTGTATGCGCTCCAGCACCGCGGGCAGGAGTCGGCGGGGATCGCGGCGGCCGACCGCGGCGGGCACATCATCACGCGCCGCGAGCTGGGGCTGGTCAACCAGGTGTTCTCGGAGAACGACCTGAGCACGCTCGCGGGCGAGCTGGCGATCGGCCACGTGCGCTACTCGACGACGGGCTCGAACGCCTGGGAGAACTCGCAGCCGGTGCAGCGCTCCGTCGGCACGCGCGGCTCGCAGCGCGAGGTGGCGCTGGCCCACAACGGCAACCTGATCAACGCCGTCGAGCTGCACAACGAGCTGCTGGCGCAGGGGGTCACGTTCAGCTCGACCTCGGACTCGGAGATCATCGCGGCGCTGATCGCGACGCATCCGGCCGAGCGCGTGGAGGACGCGATCGCGGAGGTGCTGCCGCGGCTGAAGGGCGCGTTCTCGACCGTGGTGATGACGAAGGACCGCGTGGTCGCCTTCCGCGACCCGCACGGGCTGCGCCCGCTCGCGCTGGGGGCGCTCCCTCCTTCCGAGCCCACCCACCCAGGCGAGCCGGCCGGCGTCACCCCCATGCCACCAGCCGACACCCCCACGCCACCAGCCGGGGACCCGGACGGCCGGGTGTCCGAGGGGACGGATCGGCCGGAGGACAGAACGGTGCGCTACTGCGTGGCGAGCGAGTCGTGCGCGTTCGACATCATCGGCGCGAAGTACCTGCGCGACGTGCAGCCGGGCGAGGTGGTGACGCTGAGCGAAGAGGGCTGCTCCAGTAAACAGGTGGTGCAGGGCGCACGCAAGGCGTTCTGCGTGTTCGAGTACATCTACTTTGCCCGCCCGGACTCGCGCATGAACGACCAGGTGCTGCAGGTTGCGCGGGGGCGCATGGGCGAGCTCCTCTGGCGCGAGGCGCCGGTCGAGGCCGACCTGGTGATCGCGGTGCCGGACTCCGGCAACCCGGCGGCGCGCGGGCTGGCGCGCGCCGCGGGCCTGCCCCAGGACGATGGCTTCGTCAAGAACCGCTACGTCGCGCGCACGTTCATCCAGCCCGGCCAGGAGCTGCGCAAGCACGGGCTGCGCTTGAAGTTCAACCCGCTGCCGGAGGTGATCGCGGGCAAGCGGCTGGTCGTCGTCGACGACTCGATCGTGCGCGGCAACACGACCCGTCAGATCGTGCAGATGCTGCGCGACTCGGGCGCCGCGGAGGTGCACATGCGGATCTCCGCGCCGCCGATCAAGCACCCCTGCCACTACGGCATCGACATGTCAACGCGCGAGGAGATGATCGCCCACAACCGCACGACCGCGGAGGTCGCCGCCGAGCTGGGCTGTGACTCGCTGCACTATCTCTCGCTGGCGGGTGTCTACGAGGCGGTCCGCGGCACGCGCGCCACCCACTGCGACGCGTGCTTCACCGGCGAGTACCCGCTCGCGGGCAGCGATGGAGCCGCCGGCAAGTACTCGCTCGAGGAGGACAAGGTCCCGACGGGGCCTTCGCTCCCCCTCGTGCGGGCCTAGATTCTCCAGCTCCCTGACGGCCGAAGAGCAAGCGAGGCAAGGACGCAGGGAGCGTGGCGTGCTGTGCACGCGAGCGACCGAGGACACGGCGTCGCGCCGCTATTCGGTCGTCAGGGAGTCGCGCGCGCCGGAGGCGTCGTTGTGGCGGTTGTTATAGGGACGGCTGGTGATGATGTCGCCGCGTCGGCCCGGCCGGAAGGCGTTCGCCAGGGCGGCGAGGATGACGATCGCGACGATGATGGCTGCAAACATGGGAACCTCGATTCGATTGTTGCTCCCCACCCTCGCCGTCCATTGAACAACCGACGGGTACGTGTCTCTGTGAGTTGAGTCACACCGCCCCCCATCCGCTGTTAAGCGCCCGGACCGTTATCAAGCGCCCGGCCGGTATGGTCCCGCGCGTGCAAGAGCAACTGCCGATTGCCGTGCTCGTATCGGGTACAGGCACGAACCTGCAGGCGCTGCTCGAGACCGTGCACGGGCACGAGGCGCAGGTCGTGGCGGTGGCGTCGAGCGTCGCGGACGCCCCCGCGCTGGCGCGCGCCGCCGCGCGCGGGGTGCCGACGGGCGTCTTCCCCCGGGTGCAGTACCAAGACCGCAAGACGCGCGATCGCGCGATGGCGGATTGGCTGCAGGAGCGCGGCGCGCGGCTGGTCGTGCTCGCGGGATACATGGAGCTGCTGGGCGAGGACTTCCTCGCGCGCTTCCCGGGCGCGGTGATCAATGTGCACCCTTCGCTGCTGCCGGCCTTTCCGGGGCTGGAGGCGATCGGGCAGGCGCTGGCGTACGGGGTGAAGGTCTTCGGCGTGACCGTGCACTTCGTCGACGCGGGCGTGGACTCCGGGCCGGTGATCCTGCAGCGCGCGGTCGAGTTGCAGCACGCGCGCGATCCAGAGGAGGTGCTGGCGGCGTTGCGGCCCCTGGAGCACGCGCTGCTGCCGCAGGCGATCAGGCTGTTTGCGCAAGGTGCGCTGAGCGTGGACGCAGAGAACCCTCGCCGAGTCGTGCTCGATGGGTAGGCTCTGAGGATGGCAGGCAACGGTGAGCTCGCGACGACCGGATCGGGTGCGGGACTGGAGCGCGCCGCGCCCGGCGAGGTGCGCGTGCGGCGGGCGCTGCTGTCGGTCTCCGACAAGGAGGGCATCGTCGACTTCGCGCGCGGGCTGGCAGAGCTGGGCGTGGAGATCGTCTCCACCGGCGGCACCGCGCGCGCGCTCGCGGACGCAGCGATCGTGACGCGCGGGATCGAGGACTTCACGGGCTTTCCCGAGATCATGGACGGGCGCGTGAAGACGCTGCATCCGCGGCTGTACGCGGGCCTGCTGGCAAGGCGCGACGACGAGATGCATCTGCGCGCGGCGGCCGAGCAGGGGATCGAGCAGGTCGATCTGGTGTGCGTGAACCTGTACCCGTTCGAGCAGACCGTCGCGCGCGGTGACGCGGACGAGCAGGAGATCATCGAGAACATCGACATCGGCGGCCCGACGATGATCAGGGCGGCCGCGAAGAACCAGGCGTTCGCGGCCGTGCTGGTCGACCCGGCCGACTACGCGGAGGTGCTCGGCGAGCTGCGGGAGACGGAGGGGCGTCTGTCGCTTGAGCGGCGCAAACAGCTGGCGGCGAAGGCGTTCGCGTGCACCGCCCGCTACGACGCGGCGATCTCGACCTGGTTCGCCTTACATACCTACGAGGGCTTCCCGCCCAGCCGGCGCGACGCGTACGAGAAGGTGAGCGACCTGCGCTACGGCGAGAACCCCCACCAGCGCGCGGCCTTCTATGCGCGCGCGGGGGCGCCGACGCACCTGCTCGACGGCGTGAAGCAGCTCCACGGCAAGGAGCTGTCGTTCAACAACCTGCTCGATCTCAGCTCCGCGCGCGAGCTGGTCGAGGACTTCGACGAGAGCGCGTGCGTGATCGTCAAGCACAACAATCCCTGCGGCTGCGCGCTCGGCACGGACGTCCAGGTGGCCTACGAACGCGCCTTCGCGTGCGACCCGCAGAGCGCCTACGGAGGCGTGATCGCGGTCAACCGTCGAGTCGACCGTGCCTGCGCCGAGGAGCTGGGCAAGCAGTTCATCGAGGTGCTCCTGGCGCCCGGCTACGACGAGGACGCCTTGGCGGTGCTGCGGATGAAAAAGAACGTGCGTCTGCTGGAGCTGGCGCAGTGGCCGTCGCCCGCCTACGAGGTCGAAGCGAAGTCCGTGCTCGGCGGCCAGCTGGTGCAGACCCGCGACGTCGTGAGCGAGACGAGCGAGCAGATGCGGGTGATGAGCAAGGCGTCCCCCAGCGAGGCGCAGTGGGAGGACATGTTGTTCGCCTGGAAGGTCTGTCGCCACGTGCGCTCCAACGCGATCGTGCTCGCGAGCGGCGGCGCGACGATCGGGATCGGCGCGGGGCAGATGAGCAGGGTGGACTCGGTGCGGATCGCGATCGAGAAGGCCCAGGCCGCCCAGCCGGAGCTGCTCGCCGGCGCGGCGCTCGCCTCGGACGCGTTCTTCCCGTTCGCCGACGGCCCCGAGCTGGCGATCGAGGCCGGCGTCACGGCGATCATCCAGCCGGGCGGCTCGGTGCGCGACGAGGATGTGGTCGCCGCTGCCGATAGAGCGGGCATCGCGATGGTGGCGACAGACGTGCGCCACTTCCGCCACTGACGCTTTGGCATTCCAGTGATGATCGTCAGTTGGCAGGCAATCTGAGAGAATCAGCGAGAGGTCAGCGATAGTCCCTATCGCCATGCTCGGGCTCGGTCAGGGCGGCGATATCGGCGAGGTCAACGGGACGGCCGCGTGCGCGCTTCATCCGAATCAGGTCGTCGCGCCCGGCGAACGGAATCGCGTGATCTCCGATCGTGACGAGCAGCGCGCGATTGCGCAGCTCGGGGTAGGGCGCCGCCCCGGGCGCATCGTGCAGGACGTCGATATCCCCATGGCGAGTCGTCATTTGCCAGAGGGTTGCGCGGGGGAGCATTGCCGCATCGATCGCCAGCTGCTCGCTCCCTGGGTTGAGGACGCGGGCATCGAGGGCGTTGAGGGCACTGGCAAGACGCTCGAGGTTCGCGGGGCTGGGTGAGGGGATCAGATCGATGTCATTGGTCATGCGCACATGGCCGTGGACTTGGACGGCGATGCCTCCGATCACGACGTATTCCACCTTCTGGGTATCCAAGGCGGCGAAGATGCGCTCAGGGTCGAGTTGAGGCTGGGTGGAATCAAGCTCAGTCATCGCACCGCGCCGCGGTCATCGCGCCGCGTTCGCGGTCATCGCCACGCGCCGCGCGCCCGGCGACGGCGAGTTGCGCGGCCATCCGGTTCCAGGAGAGTGCGAGCGCAAGGCGCTCCGCGGCTGATCGTTCCAGGGTGCTGGCCATATGGACTGGATCCCAGTCCGTCGGAAGCCGCCGAGAGGAGAGCACCGGTTCCTCGCCCATCGCGATCATCAGCTCACGCAGTGTGGTGAAGGTAGGCGAGACGGCGCCTCGCTCGATCCGGCTGACGGCGGCCTGGGTGGTGCCGGCACGGAGTGCCAGGCGGCGCTGGCTGAGGCCCAGTCGCTTGCGGGTGGAGAAAACGAGTTCCGCTGCATTCATGACATCATAAAAGATATCAGTTTATCCCCAAACTTGTGGCCACAAAGCGCTTGACAAACCCTATCTAACGATATATCGTGAGCGTACTTTGATGGATCACGATAGGAGATGCAGATGTTTGCAAATGCGATTTACATGACAGGAGAGGGTCCCTGTGGTCACGGCGACCGATATGACTTGCGTGACTTGCTGCGCGCGATGAGCGGCGGGCGAGGCGGTCTCGGAGGAGATCCGGGCGAGGGCCCCGGCCATCGCGGTGGGCCAGGCCGACACGGCGGGCATCGCCACCGGAGCGGTCCGCGTGGCGGCGGCTTCGGCGGCGGCGGCGGCGGTCCGTTCGGAGGGTTCGGGATGGGCGGGCACGGTCCACGGGGACGTGGACGCAAGGCCCGCCGCGGGGACATCCGCACCGCGGCGCTGCTGCTGATCCACGAGGAGCCGCGCAACGGCTACCAGATCATGCAGGAGGTTGAGGAGCGCAGTGACGGTGTGTGGCGCCCGAGCCCGGGCTCGGTGTACCCGGCGCTCCAGCAGCTCGAGGACGAGGGCCTGATCCGCTCGGAGGAGTCAGACGGACGCAAGCTATTCAAGCTGACTGACGCCGGGCGCGAGTACGTGAAGGAGCGCGGCGACGACAAGCCGGCGCCGTGGGAGCAGATGAGCGGCGACGTGAGCAGCCAGGCGCACGAGCTGGGCAAGCTGATGCGGGAGGTCGCGAACGCGTTCGTGCAGGTGATGAAGACCGGCAGCGAGGCGCAGATCGGCGAGGCCCGCAAGGTACTGGTCACGGCAAGGCGAGACCTGTACAGGATCCTCGCCGACGGCGACCCGGAGCCGACGCAGGGTGGCGAGGAGCAGGAGTAAGCGACTGCTGCGAGGTGCGCGGGTGCTGTGAGAGGTACGGGCGATGAGTAGGAGCGAGCGACCCCTGCCAGGGGCGCCCGCGCCCGCGCCTACTCCTGCGCAGGCAGACGTGCCGGGCGCAGGAGAATGCCCCGTGCGGGACTCGAACCCGCCCCACCGGATTAAAAGTGGCTTTGACGGGGGTCATCTGAACTGCGATCACCAGCAACCGCGGGCGATCATGTGCGCTCAGATTACCTCAGAAATGCTCATCTCGGGACCAAGTTGGGGACCAAGTCGAGGCGTCAACCCGCCGGATCTTTGATCCGCTACCCACCGGATTCCCGCCCGGCTGCTGCTCGGCATGGAAGCCAAGCGCGGAATCGGCGCTGGCTCGGGAATGTCGCTCGTCGTCCCGAGCGGCAGCGTGGGGCCCGGTCATCGAGACGCTCGCTCGCGGTGGAAGAGAGCGCTCTCGCTTGGCGGCGTTGGGGATCGGGGGGCTCGATGGCTCGCACGAGCCTCACCGGGAAGCACATCGTGGTCTCCTGAGCGACGTGCTGGTGGGTATGACCTGATCGTGGCCGCTGATACGCTCCGGAACATGCTTCTCGGCCCTGACCGGCACGAAGCCAGTCACAGGGCGCTTACAACAGGAAGAGGGCGAAGATCCCTATGAGACTGCTGGATGGCTTCTCACGAGCAGGTGCAGCCCGACTGACCGGGGTGCTGCTCGCGACGGTAGCCGTAGCGGCATGCTGCGTCGGCGTGTCCTCGGCGGCCGCAGGGGTCACCCGCACGATCCACGTCGGCAGGATCCTCGGCGGCGTGTCCTCGGATGGAACCCACGTCTGGGTCGCGAACAGGGGCTACTATCCCGGCGGCGGTACGGTCAGTGAGATCGAGGCGTCCAGCGGCACCGTCATCCGCACGATCCCCGTCGGCAGCCAACCCGTAGGTGTGTCCTCGGATGGAACCCACGTCTGGGTCGCGAACAACGACGATAATACGGTGAGTGAGATCGAAGCGTCCAGCGGCGCCGTCATCCGCACGATCCACGTCGGCGGACCCCCCGGAGAACTGTCTTCGGATAAAACCCACATCTGGGTCACGAGCGGCATAGATACGGTCAGTGAGATTCCGACCAGCTACACCACAGCCAAGAAACACCGCGGTAATAGACAACGGGTGCGCCGGTGAGCCCCTCCAACAAGGTACACAGCAACATGCGCTGCGTATTAGGACTGGTTACCTTACTGCTCACGCTCGTTGCCTTCGGACCGTCAACGGCGCTGGCAGCCGGTGTCTGGTCCGCCCCCACCCACATTGGCGGCGATGTCGCGCTCGGCCCAGTAGTGTCTTGCTCGTCACCGACGTTCTGCCTTAGCGGCAGCAGCATACTGACTTACAACGGTACGTCGTGGTCCGCCACCACCATCATCGGCGGCGGCGGCGTGGGCGTCGAGGAGGTGTCTTGTCCATCAGCGACGTTCTGCGGCGCCATCGGCAGAAACGGCAACCCCAGCAACTATTATGCGCTGACTTACAACGGTAGGTCGTGGTCCGCCCCCACCAGTATTTATCTCGGCAGCGCCGGGGGACTCGACTCTGTGTCGTGCTCGTCGGCGACATTCTGCGTCGCCATCGGCAGCAACGGTAACGACCGCTGTTGCACTACCCCCGTCACACTGACTTATAACGGTACGTCGTGGTCCGCCCCCACTAACCAAGGGGGAGGAGGTTATAATCTGTCTTGCCCATCAGCGACGTTCTGCACCTCCGTCGGTAATGGCGAGAGCGCATGGACTTACAACGGTACGTCGTGGTCCGCCCCCACCATCATCGGCGGAGGTATCAATCCCACGGTGTCTTGCTCGTCGGCGACGTTCTGCGCTGCCGTCGACCAGTTCGGCTACGCAGAGACTTACAAAGGTACGTCGTGGTCCGCCCCTACCCAGGTAGACGCACCGCATGGGCACCCCTTCTACGCTCCAGGACTCTCGGTGTCTTGCCCCTCAGCAACATTCTGTGCCGCCGTTGACACCGCCGGCAACGCACTGACTTACAACGGCACTTCTTGGAGCGCTCCCACCAACATCGACCCCACCAAGAAAGACGGCGGCGTGGGCGTCGAGGAGGTGTCTTGCCCATCAACGACGTTCTGCCTCGCCGTCGACGCTAACGGCAACGCGCTGACTTACACGACGGCAACTGCAGGACAAGCTAGCGCGTCGGTTAAGATCGAGAAGTTCAAGGTGACTACGAGTAGTCTGGTGGTCACCATCAAGACATCTCGGGCGGGGACGGTGACGATCACTGGACCTGGTCTCAAAAAGACGACCAGGACGGTTGCTGCGGGTACTCGCGTGATAACGGTTGCGTTGACAAAGGCGGGCAAGGCCGAGCGTGCGGGACGCAAAAAGATCAAGCTCTCGGTGAGCCTGAAAACGAGCATCAAGACCGTGTCACGCTCAGCGGAGATCAAGCTCTAGGGTACAAGTAACGGCGAGCTGGAAACTACCGTCGCGGGGCGGGTAGTTGGGGTGGTTGCGTGGCACGGCTCAGAAGCACAGGCCTATACCATCGACGCCCTCTTCCAGGCGGCTAGCTGACGGCTGCGGGGACCGTGAGCTTCACGGTCAAGCCGACGCCTTCCGCGCTGAAGGCGCTCCGGGACGCGCTCGAGCACAAGCGGGGGCTGCCCGTCACCGCGACCCTGAGTTTCCAATCCTCGCTCGGCGTCGGCCCCACCTCGCACACCCAGTCCCTGACCATCAAGCTCAAAAAGAAAAAGTAGCCACAGCACAATCCCCCGAACCCCCGCTCGCGACCAGCGCCCACAGGCACCACCCCACCACGCCGCACGACCGCTGTGCAGGCCAAGCGAGCGCCCCAGCGACGGCCGCGCTCACGCCCGCTCGGGACGGTGGCTGTTGCGTAAAGGGTGCGGCGCGCGGGGTCTTGCGGCCCGGGTGGTGGTGATCGCGTCCACCAGAGCGTTGATGGTTCCGCGGGGACGGCGCCGGCATCGCTCGGTTGGCCGGCTGGAGCCCTTTCAGGAC
>DATCBT010000050.1:0-2437 GCA_036511695.1 Solirubrobacteraceae bacterium
GCCTCAAGCGCCCAGCGCACGGCCGCCCTCTACGGCTGGCTCGAGGAGTACAACTACCGACGACCACACGGCTCCCTCAGCCACAAGCCGCCCGGCACCCGCCTACGCGAGCTGAACAACCTCTTCGGGTCTTACAGCTAGACCTGTCCTTCGGAGGGCTGGCTGGAGTTGCCAGGCGTCACGGGCGTCAGCGACGACGCAGGCGCCGGGTTGACCTGGATCGTGAACGGTTCGCTGACCGAGCTGCCATTCTGCGGGTCGCCCGGGATCTTGATCCGCACGACCTGTGTGCCCACCCCGAAGAACTTGTGTTCTATCGAGTAGGTGTATTCGGTCGACGGGGCCACCGGTGCCACCACGTGTCCCACCTCGAGCACGTGGAAGCCCTTCGTGTTGGGGTTCTGCCGCTCGAGGTAGATGTCGTGCCCGGCGATGCCTTCGTGCCCGGTGATCACGCCCGGCTTGACCGTGCCCGAGAATGTCAGCGGCTGGTCTTCCTGCACGGTCGTGCCCGGCAGGAGGCTGACGCTGAGCACGTATTTGACGCCCTCGTACAGCACTGCTGAGGTTTCGCCGCCACCAGCCACCTTGTAGAAGGTGCTGCCCGGGGGGGACACCGAGGCGAAGCTGTACGTACCACCCGGTTGCACCTTCGTTTCGCCGACCTTCTTGAAGCCGGCTGTGCGGGCTTCGCGCGCCAGCAGCTGCAGCGGCGTGTTGGTCGCGAGGCTTTCGACTGTGCCGTGGATCGACGTCGACTGCCCAAAGGAGATCGGGTCGGCCGTGCTTTCGATCTTCAGCTTGGGGTTCTGCGCCTGGGTGATCTCGTAGTTGAGGACGTTCGACGGACTCGTCAGGTTGAGCTTGGGGTCACGCACGACGACGCGGATGTTCGCGGGGCCGGGTACAACGAAGTCGTGGGCGATCGTGAACTTGCCGTGTTCGCCAACCGTCGCGGGCGCGCCGACGCGGTGCCATTCATTGCCCTTGTATGCGTTCTGGCGCTGGAGTACGACCAGCGCTCCCGTGTCTTCTGGGCTGACTTCGCCCGTGAACTGCACCGGTATCGGGTGGCGCCGGCCGGCGTGCTGCGCGATCGTGAAGAGGACGCTGCCTTCCGGCGGCCCTTCGAGCTTGACGATCGCGATGACTTTGAGCTGTTTGACCGAGCTGCGGACGCCATCGGCGGAGACGTAGAACAAGCTGTTCGTCGTGACGGCGCTGTACTTGATGAGGAAGGCGCCTTTTTCGGTCGTGCCGGTAGCCACCGCGGTGAAGGCGGACGGCCGCGACCCAACGGCACCTCGATAGAGCGTGACGAGCTGTTTTTCTTCGCCGCCGCACCCTGGGGAGAGATGTCCGTACGCGCTCACCGTTTCGCCGGCATATGCCGGACGGGGCGCGACTTCGAGGGTGATTTGGCAGCCACCGCCACCGGTGAGATGGGGGTGTGAGTGCGTGCCGTGCGCCAATGCCGTGGCGCAGGCCGGCGCAAATGAGGCGGCCACGGCGGTGAGTGCCGCGGCCAGCTTGATTGATCGCATGGGTTGCCTTCTCCTTGTGATGCGGGTCGTTTGCACGGCGCTGCGTCCGAGCACCTAAACCCCTCGCCTGGAGATTCGATGCGGTCGTTCGCGGTGTGCGCCGTCGCCATGGGTCCGTCGCCAGCTGCCCTCTGGCGGCTGTACGTATCCATGAGCTGTACGCGAGGGATGACTGCTGTAAACTGCCGGCGCTGAGGAACCAAAGGAATGGGGACCATGGGGAGGGAGGGGCTACTTCGCGCGTCGCGATGGCTCGTTGCCGTAGCGACGGCGGTGCTTGCGGGGGCGTGGGGATTGCCCGTTGGCGGGGTGGCGGTCGCCGCCGCCGCGCCCCTGAACACCGCGCCACCGGCCATCACGGGGACGGCGAAGGACGGCCAGAAGCTGAGGGCCTCCGCAGGTACCTGGAACGGGCAGAAACCGACCACCTACGCCTACCAATGGACCCGCTGCGACGGCTTCGGCAACGAATGCCAGGACATCCCCTCAGCCACCAGACGCGTGTACAAGGCCGCGTCGAAGGACGTCGGTCACGCGCTGCGCGTCCTCGTCACCGCTAGCGACGCGACGGGCAGCTCGAGCGAAACATCGGCGCCCACAAACGCGATCGACGCGGTCGCGCCGAAGCGAAAAGGCGCCGCAAAGATCACAGGCGTGCTCGAGGACGGGCAAACGCTGACCGCTGTGACTGGCACATGGAAGGGCACGCCGCCGCTGTCGTTCGGCTACCAGTGGGAGGCCTGCGACACCTCCGCAGGCGACTGTTCCTCCATCGCCGGGGCAACCGGCGCCAGCTACCAGATCGTGAGCTCGCAGGTCGCTGGCAGGCTGCGGGCCCTGATCACCGCCACCGGCCCCGGCGGCTCGGCGACCGTGACATCGCGGCCGACGAC
>DATCBT010000051.1:0-24836 GCA_036511695.1 Solirubrobacteraceae bacterium
GCGCCACGCGGTGGTCGTGAACCCCGACGCGGAGCTGCGGCGGATCGCCGTGGAGGAGGGCTGGGAGGTGCTCCACCTCGACCGGCTGGGACGCCGCCTGAAGGTGCTCGCCGCCGTCGGCGCGGTCACCGCGCTCGGCGGGCTGACCCGGGTCGTCTCCGAGCACGTCGGGGCGCGGGCCGACCCGCGGGCTCTACAATTCCGCGCGGCCGGTTCCCGCCGGGAGCCGAGTCGTCGTCGCGTGCGCCGCTGAACGCCGCGCGCCGCAAGACCCCTCCGTCGCCAGACCCCAACATGCCCCCCGCCACCGCCCAGCCCAAGAGCAAGATCCGCGTGGTCGTCGCCAAGCCCGGTCTCGACGGGCACGATCGCGGCGCGAAGATCATCGCGCGGGCGCTGCGCGACGCGGGGATGGAGGTGATCTACACCGGCCTGCACCAGACGCCCGAGCAGATCGTCGAGACGGTGATCCAGGAGGACGCCGACGCGGTCGGGCTGTCGATCCTCTCCGGCGCCCACATGACGCTCGTCCCGCGCGTGGTCGCGCTGCTGAAAGAGCAGGGCATCGACGACGTCGTCGTGACCGTCGGCGGCACGATCCCCGCCGAGGACATCCCCGAGCTGAAGCAGCTGGGCGTGGCCGAGGTCTTCACGCCGGGCGCCCCGACGCAGGCGATCGTGGATTTCATCCGTGGCGCCACAGCCGGCGGGCGCGCGACAAGTAACTGATTGACTCGTCAGTCAACCGCCGTAAACGGTACGATTACGCCAACTGACCCTGAAGGAGTTGCCGAAGAGATGAAGATATGCGTCCTGGTGAAGGAGGTCCCGGACGCCGCCGTCGAGAAGCGGATCGATCCCTCGACGGGGCGTATGGACCGCAGCGGAGAGAAGAACCTCAATCCGTATGACACGCACGCGATCGAGGCTGCGATGCAGATCAAGGAGGGCGGCGCCGTCCCAGTCGAGGAGATCGTCGCCGTGACGATGGGCCCCGACAGCGCCGTGCGCGCCCTGCACAAGGCTGTCTCGCTTGGCGCCGACCGCTCGGTCCACCTGTCAGATCCGGCCGTCGCCGGCTCGGACGTGGCGGCCACCGGCTATGCGCTGGCCAAGACGCTGCAGCGCGAGAGCCCCGATCTGGTGCTGCTGGGTCAGCAGTCAGACGACGGCGAGTGCTACACGATCGGCGCGGTCGTGGCCGAGCACCTGAGCATGCCCTCGCTGACTCAGGTGATCAAGATGGACATCGACTCCGACGCGCTGCGTTGCGAGCGCCAGGCCGAGTACGGCTACGACACCGTGCAGATCAAGCTGCCGGCGGTGATCTCCGTCGGCGACGCGATCAACGAGCCCCGTTATCCCTCGCTGAAGGCGATCATGGGCGCGAAGAAGAAGCCGCTCGACACGGTCACCGTGGGCGATGTCGAGATCGACGCCGGAAAAGTGGGCGGCGATAACTCGGCCGCCCAGTGGGTTTCGGCCAAGGCGCCGCCGGCGAAGTCCGCGGGGGAGATCATCGAGGACGAGGACACCGGCGAGACCGTCGAGAAAATCGTAGCCTGGCTCGACGAGAGGAAGCTGATCTAAATGGCAAACATCCTTGTGTATGCACTGCATTACGACGGCGCGATCAACAAGAACTCGCTCGGGGCGGTCTCCGAGGGCGCGAAGCTCGCCGCTGAGCTCGGCGGCGAGGCGCACGCGATCCTGCTCGGGCAGAACATCCCGCAGGAGCTGGCCGCGTCGCTGGGCAACTACGGCGCGAAGAAGGTGCTCATCGCCGAGGGCCCCGAGGGCCTGGCCCAGCCGCTGGTCGACGCGATGGCCGCGGCGATCCAGGGCGGCGACTACTCTTACGCGCTGTTCGGCGGAGGACTGCTCGGCTTTGAGATCGGCGCCGGTCTCGCCGCGCGCCTCGGCGCCGGCGTGGCGATGGAGGTCACCGCCGTGCGGGCGGAGGGCGGCGAGCTCGTGGCGGAGCGCCCGATCCTGGGCGATTCGGCGATCTCCGAGATCAAATACCGCTCGGATGTCGGAATCATCATCAGCCGTCTGAACGCCTTTGAGATCAAGCAGTCCGGCGCCGGCGACGCTCCCGTGGAGCAGCTGTCGTTTGAGCTGAGCCCGCAGGCCCAGCAGGCGACGATGCTCACGCGCGGCGAACAGCGTGGCGCCGACGTCGACATCGAGGGCGCCGACATCCTCGTGGCCGGCGGTCGCGGCCTGGGCAAGGCCGAGGGCTTCCAGCTCGCAGAGGACCTGGCGAAGGCGTTCGGCGGCAACAGCGCCGTCGCCGCCACCCGCGCGGTGGTTGACGCCGGCTGGTACCCCTACGCGGCGCAGATCGGCCAGACCGGCAAGACGGTCGCGCCGAAGCTGTACCTCGCGGCGGGCATCTCCGGCGCGATCCAGCACAAGGTCGGGATGCAGGCCTCGGAGAACATCGTCGCGATCAACAAGGACTCCAACGCGCCGATCTTCGAGTTCTCCGACCTCGGGATCGTGGGCGACCTGAACAAGATCCTGCCCAAGCTGACAGAGGCAGTGAAGGCCAAGAAGGCGCAGTAGGAGGCCTGGCGATGTCTAGCCACAACGGCTCCAGCAATGGGAAGGTCGCGCCCGCGGCCTTCCCGCCGCCGGTGGACTCGCAGAAGGAGTTCGTCAAGCGCGGCCTCGACGCCGAGGACGAGCTGATCGAGGTCGGCGTGGCGATCGTCGGCGGGGGCACCGCGGGCCTGGCCTGCGCCAACCGCCTGCTGCAGCTGCTGGCCGACGATCCAGAGACGCTGGAGCGCCTCGGCGAAGTCCCGGTAGCGGTGATCGAGAAGGCGAAGACCTGCGGCGGGCACTCCCTTTCAGGCGCGGTGATGCGCCCCGGTCCGCTGGAAGAGCTCTTTCCGGACATGACCCGCGAGCAGTGGCGGGAGGAGGGCTTCGCGTTCGGCGAGGTGCACAAGGAGGCGGTCTACCTGACGCCGACGTCCAAGCTGGCGATCCGCATCCCCACGCCGCCGCCGTTCAAGAACCACGGCAACGAGGTCGTCTCGGTGTCGGCGCTGGCGCGCTATCAGCAGCGCCAGGCGGAGGAGGCCGGCGCCTACATCCTGACCGAGACCTCGGCCACGCAGCTGATCGTCGATGACGGCCGCGTCGTCGGCGTGCGCTCCGGCGACAAGGGCCGCGGCAAGGAGGGCGAGCCGCTCGGCAACTTCGAGCCCGGAACCGACATCAAGGCGCGGGCGACCGTCCTTGCCGAGGGCTGCTGGGGACACATCACGGGCGCCGCGATCAAAGAGTTCGACCTCGCCGCCGGGCGCGAGCCGCAGGTGTGGGAGCTCGGCGTGAAGGAGGTCTGGAAGGTCTCCGAGCCGCTCGACCGCCTGATCCACACGATGGGCCCCTGGCCGCTGAAGATCTCCTCCAAGTACGGCCAGATCGGCGGCACCTGGATCTACCCGATGAAGAACGAGAAGACGGGCGAGGACATGGTCTCGATCGGCTTCGTCGTCGAGCTCGACTACGCGGATGCGACGACCTCGGCGCACGACCTGCTGCAGACGTTCAAGACCCATCCGCTCGTGCGCAAGATCCTCGCGGGCGGCGAGCGCGTCGCCTGGGGCGCGAAGGCGCTGCCGGGCGGCGGCTACTGGTCGATGCCGAAGCTTTCGATGCCCGGCGCGGTGCTCGTCGGCGACGCCGGCGGCATGGTCGACACGATGGCGCTCAAGGGCGTGCATCACTGCATCAAGTCGGGCATGCTCGCGGCCGAGTCGATCTACGCGGCGCTCAAGCGCGGCAACCTCGATTTATCGTCCTACGAGGAGGCGATCGAGGAGTCCTCCGTCGGCAAAGAGCTGTGGGAGGTGCGCAACGCGCGCCAGCCGCTGCAGCAGGGCCTGCTCGTCGGTGGGCCGCTCAGCGGTATCCAGCAGATCACCAAGGGCAGGCTGCCGGGCCGCGCCGCCTGGCATCGCAATGACGCCAAGGAAATGTTCATCGGCAAGACCAAGGACAACTACGTCAAGCCCGACGGCAAGTACACCTTCGACAAGCTCTCCTCGGTGTTCATCACCGGCAACGCCACCCGCGACGATGCGCCGAACCACATCCGCGTGCAAAAGCACGTCCCGCGCGAGCTCGCCGAAACCTGGAAGTGGATGTGCCCGGCCGGCGTGTACGAGATCTCCGAGGACGCGCCGGAGGAGGGCGACGTGGACGTGATCGTCAACTACACGAACTGCGTCCAATGCGGCGCGATCACTGCCAAGGGCGGCCGCCTGACGGTGCCCGAGGGCGGAGACGGTCCCCTCTACCAAATCCTCTGAGTGCCGTTCACCGGCTGCGAAGACAGCGGCTGACTCTAAAAGCTGTGAGCCAAGCGGGTCCGGCACCCACCCGGCTGAGGGACTTGATCTCATCCCTGATCGACCCCGCGAAGCGGGTATATCGATCGGGGGGAAACATCCGGATCCCGCGCCACTTTGTGCGAAACATTGTGCGTGTTGGACGTGTTAGAGGGAAGCTATGCAAATGTCCCGAACTTCGCCAGCCGTTAGCGGCTCGGCCCCCCGGCTGCTGTTTCCCGCGCTCGTCTGCGCTCTCGTGCTGGTATGCGGGGGGCAGGCGCTCGGCGCTACCGGCCAGACGGGTGGGTCCTCGCAGACGGGACAGCCTGGGGCTACGGGGAGCGCGCCGGTAATCTCGGGGACGCTCGAACAGTGCCTCAGCGTGGGCGAACAGGCCGATCGCTCCGCCACGTTCTCCGGCGAAATGACGGCGGTCGCGGGTACCGCGCGGATGGCGATGCGGATCGAAGTGCAGGAGCGGATGCCCGGCGACACGCTGTTCCATACCGTCAGCGCCCCCGGGCTCGGCGTGTGGCGGAGCTCGCAGCCGGGAGTGAAGATCTACAAGTACGTCAAGCAGGTCACCAACTTATCTTCACCGGCGGTCTACCGCGCGCTTGTGCGCTTCCACTGGCTCGACGGCAAAGGCTATGTGATCAAGCGCGCTGAACGCCACACGCCCACCTGCGCGCAGCCGGTGTCGCCGTCGTCGCCCTCGACACCGCTAGAATGAGCAGACGATGAAGACGAAGATCCATCCGAGCTATGTCCAAGCCCACGTGCGCTGCACGTGTGGCAACGAGTTCGACACGCGTGCGACCCGCGATGAGCTGCACGTCGAGGTCTGCTCCAACTGCCACCCGTTCTACACGGGCAAACAGAAGCTGATGGACACCGGCGGGCGCGTCGAGCGCTTCCAGCGCAGGATGGCCAAAGGCCGCCAGCTGGACGCCCGCAAGGGCGGCGCCCAGACTCGGTCCTCGCAGTAGGCCGATGGCTGCGCCGCCGGCCGCCGGCTCGTCTGTGGCGGACAGGAACGGCCACGCGGGCAGGAACGGCGCCGGCGACCGGGCGCAGATCGACGGGCCGACGACGCCAGACGAGATGGAGGCGGCCTCGAGCGGCGACGGCGAGCTGAACGCCCAGCGCGACGCGCCGGTCGGCGGGCAGGCGGTGCTCGAGGGAGTGATGATGCGCGGCGTCGCCCACTGGGCGGTGGCGGTGCGCAAGCCCACGCCCGAGCAGCTCGAAGAGGAGGACCGGTCGCCTGAGGAGGCGTCGCTTGGCGAGATCGAGGTGTCGACCTTTCCCCTGACCTCGGCGCTGGCGCGCCACCGCGCGCTGCGCCTGCCGATCATCCGCGGCGTGGTCGCGCTGGGCGAGTCGATGGCGATCGGCTTCCGCGCGCTCGGGATCTCGGCCAGCGCACAGCTGCCGCCCGGCGAGGGGGATGAGGAGGAGCCGCAGGAGATCCCGGGCGTCGTCTGGGGAGGAACGGTCGTCGTGGCGCTCGTGCTGGCGATCGGCCTGTTCTTCGTGATCCCCGTCGGGTTGACGAGCCTGATCAAGGGCCAGCTGCACTCCTCGGTGCTGTTCTGGGTGATCGAGGGTCTCGTCAGGACGGCGATCTTCCTCGGCTACATGTTCCTGCTCTCGCGGATCCGCGACCTGCGGCGCGTGTTCGAGTACCACGGCGCCGAGCACAAGACGATCTCCTGCTACGAGGCTGCCCTGCCGCTCACGCCCGCCAACGCCAAGCGCTTCTCGCGGCTGCATCCGCGCTGCGGCACGAGCTTCCTGTTGGTGGTGATGATCGTCGCGATCTTCGTGTTCGCGCCGATCGGACTGCCCGCCTGGTACTGGCTGGTGGCGACACGCATCGTCGGGGTGCCGCTGATCGCCGGGATCTCCTTCGAGCTGATCAAGTTCGCCGGGCGCAACCGACGCAAGCGCTGGGTGCAGGCGGTGATGTGGCCGGGGCTGAAGCTGCAGCTGCTGACCACGCGCGAGCCCGATCTCGAGCAGCTGGCGGTCGCGATCGCGGCGCTCGAGGCGGTGCTCGCGCTGGAGACCCCGGGCAGCCTCGATGCCGCTGACCTGATGGGCGTCGAGGTCGTGGCCTAGACGCAATCCAGCGGGGCGCGGTCCTCTGGGGCCGCCTAGACTCACGACCATGCTCGAGGACCTCGTCACGCAGATGGAGACGCGCTTTGCCGAGCTCGGCGCGCAGCTGACCGACCCCGAGGTGATCTCCGACCGCGAGCGCTACGCCGAAGTCGGCCGCGCCTACAGCCAGCTCGAGCCCGCGGCCAAGCTCGCTGTCGAGTGGCGCCGAGTCCAGGACGATGCCACCGGGGCCGAAGAACTGTTGGCCGAGGCCGGCGAGGATCCAGAGATGCGCGCGGAGCTGAGCGGTGCGCGCGCGCGGATCGAGGAGTTGGAGGAGGAGATTCGCCTGGCGCTGGTCGAGCGCGACCCGAACGACGAGAAGAACGTGATCGTCGAGATCCAGGGTGGGGCCGGCGGCGATGAGGCAGGACTGTGGGCGCGGGACCTCTACCGGATGCTCACCAAATACGCCGAGCGGCTCGGTCTGCAGCCGGAGCCGCTCGACGTGAGCGAGGGCAAGTACACGTTCGCGATCAAAGGATCCCGCCCGCCCCACGGGGCCTATTCGGTCTTCAAGTTCGAGGGCGGCACCCACCGCGTGCAGCGGGTTCCCGCGACCGAGTCCCAAGGGCGGATACACACCTCCACGGCGACCGTCGCGGTGCTGCCGGAGGCCGAGGAGGTCGACGTGGAGATCAACGCCAACGAGCTGCAGATCGACGTCTACCGCTCATCCGGCCCGGGCGGCCAGTCGGTCAACACGACCGACTCGGCGGTGCGCATCACGCACAAGCCGACCGGGGTCGTCGTCTCGATGCAGGACGAGAAGTCTCAGCTGCAGAACCGCGAGCGGGCGATGCGCGTGCTGCGCGCGCGGCTGTACGAGCGGGCGCTGGCCGAGCAGCAGGCCGAGCTCGCGGCCGACCGCCGCTCGCAGGTCGGGACAGGCGATCGCGCGGAGAAGATCCGCACCTACAACTTCGGCGAGCGGCGCGTGACCGACCATCGCACGAAGCTCACCGTCCACAACCTCGACCAGGTGCTCGAAGGCGAGCTCGACGAGCTGACCGCGTCGCTGCAGGCGGATGAGAAGCGCCGGGGCCTGGAGGCGCACCCGGAGGGCACAGGCAGGCTGGCGGTGTGAGGGACACTTCCGAAGGGCCGGGGCCTGGAGGCGCACCCGGGGGGCACAGGCAGGCCGGCGATGTAAGGGGCACGTCCGCTCGCAGGGGCACTTCCGCGCGCGACGCGCTCGACGGGGCGATCACGGCGATCGGGGCCGCAGGGTGCGAAACGCCACGCTTGGACGCCGAGCTTCTGCTGGCCCACGTGCTCGGCGTCTCGCGCGAGCGGCTGAGCGTCGACAGCGATCTGGTCGTCGAAGGACCGGCCGTCCGCGCCTTCCAGAACGCCGTCCGCCGTCGCGCGGTGGAGCGCGAGCCGGTCGCCTACATCATCGGGCTGCGCGGCTTTCGCCGGCTTGACCTGGCGGTGGATCGGCGCGCGCTCGTCCCCCGCCCCGAGACGGAGCTGCTCGTCGAAGTGGGGCTCACGCTGCCGTGCGGCGCGCGCGTGCTCGACCTGGGCACCGGCAGCGGCGCCGTGGCGCTCGCGCTCAAGGACGAGCGCCCGGATCTGCTCCTGACGGGCAGCGATCTCAGCGAGGACGCGCTCGCGCTGGCTCGTGCCAACGGCGAGCGGCTCGGCCTGGAGGTCGGCTGGCTGCGCGCGGACCTCCTCGCGGGCGTGCCCGACGAGTTCGACGCGATCCTCTCCAACCCGCCTTACGTCGCCGAGTCCGACCGCGCGGCGCTGGCGCCCGAGATCCTCCGCCACGAGCCTTCCCAGGCGCTGTTCTCGGGGCCGGACGGCCTGACCGCGATTCGCGCGCTGCTCGCCCAGGTCGCCGATCGTGGCCGCGTGGCGATCGTCGCGCTGGAGATCGGCGCCGGGCAGGCCGAGGAGGTCTCGCGCTTGATGGGAGCGGCGGGCTTTCACTCCGTGCGAGTCGAGCGCGATCTGGCGGGGATCGAACGTGTCGTCGTGGGGGAGCGGCGCGGGTGAGGCGAGGCGATCGGGAAAGGGAGCGGTGACCGTGCCCCGGACCCTCGACGCCGAAGACGCGCGACGCCTGGAGAAATGCCTGGCGGACGGTGGCGTGGCGGTGTTCCCGGCGGACACCGTCTACGGGCTCTGCTGCGATCCCGCCAACGAGCGCGCGGTGCGGCGCTTGTACGAGCTGAAGGGTCGCCCCGCGGCGCGCCCGGCGGCGGTCATGTTCTTTGCGCTCGCCGCCCTCCTTCGAGCCCTGCCAGAGCTGCTGCCGCGGGAGCGCGCCGCGCTGCAAGCGCTGCTACCTGGCCCCGCCACCCTGCTGCTGCCCAATCGCGACCGCCGTTATCCGCTCGCCTGCGGCCCGGGGGGGAGCGGCGCCGACTCGCTCGGCTTGCGCGTCCCTGCATGGACTCCTGCTCTGGCTGCATTGGCGGCGGTGGACATGCCGGTGCTTCAATCGAGCGCCAATTTTTCAGGCGAGCCCGACGCGCGACACCTGTTGGATGTCCCGGCCCCGATTCGCGCAGGCGCCGACCTGGTGCTTGACGGCGGCGAGCTGCCGGGCATTCCCTCGACGGTCATCGATCTGGGCAAGTACGAGCAGTGCGGTGAGTGGCGAATCGTGCGCGAGGGACCGTTGATGCGCGCAGATCTGGAACGGCTACTCGCCTCCTGATAGCCTCGTAGTCAGCTACCGCGACTGGCGCCAGAGGTGGAATCGACCACCGGGAAGCGGCTAGCGAACCCGCCGCGCGCCTGGGCATTCGATTGCTGTCCCCTGCCGAGGAGCGTGCCATGCCCGAGCTTCACCCCGACTACTTCAACCGTCCCCTCGCCGAGGTCGATCCCGAGGTCGCCGCCGCGCTACGCGGTGAGCTTCAGCGCCAGAAGGACACGCTGGAGATGATCGCCTCGGAGAACTTCGTGCCCCGCGCGGTGCTCGAATGTCAAGGCAGCGTGCTCACGAACAAGTACGCCGAGGGCTATCCCGGCCGGCGCTACTACGGCGGCTGCGAGTGGGTCGACGTCTCCGAGCAGCTCGCGATCGATCGTGCCAAGGAGCTGTTCGGCGCCGAGCACGCGAACGTCCAGCCGCACGCCGGCGCGCAGGCCAACACCGCCGCCTACCACGCGCTGCTCACACCCGGGGACACGATTATGGGCCTCTCGCTCGCCCACGGCGGACACCTGTCGCACGGCATGAAAATCAACGTGTCCGGGCGGCTGTATGAGATCGCCGCCTACGAGGTCGATCGCGAGTCGAGCCTGATCGACATGGACGAGGTCGCGCGCATCGCGCGCGAGCGCCGCCCCAAGCTGCTGCTCGCCGGCTGGTCGGCCTATCCGCGCCGGCTCGACTTCGCCCGCTTTCGCGAGATCGCCGACGAGGTGGGGGCGCTCTTGATGGTCGACATGGCCCACTTCGCCGGCCTCGTCGCCGCGGGCCTGCACCCCAACCCGGTCGATTTCGGCGCCGACGTGGTTACGACCACGACGCACAAGACGCTCGGCGGCCCGCGCGCGGGGATCATCCTCTGCAAGGAGGAGTTCTCCAAAAAGATCGACTCCGCCGTCTTCCCCGGCCAGCAGGGCGGGCCGCTCGAGCACGTGATCGCGGGTAAGGCCGTCGCGTTGCAGATCGCCAAAAGCGAGCTGTTCGCCGAGCGTCAGCGTCGCACCGTGGAGGGCGCTAAGGCGGTCGCCGAGCAGCTGATGAACCCCCGCCCGCTCGCGGCCGTGAGTTCGTCTGGCGACGCGAGCTCCTCGGGCCAGGGCATCGATGTGCTCACCGGCGGCACCGACGTGCACCTCACGCTCGTCGACCTGCGCGCGCTCCAGCCCGAGCTCAGCGGCCGCCAGGCGGAGGATCGCCTGCACGAGGTGGGGATCACCGTCAACCGCAACGCCGTCCCGTTCGACCCACGTCCCCCGATGGAGGCCTCCGGCCTGCGCATCGGCACGCCGGCCCTCGCCACCCGTGGGCTCCAGCGCGAAGACTTCGAGGAGGTCGGCCAGATCATCGCCGCCACGCTGCTCGCCGGCGACTTCGCGCGCGACGCCCCCGAGCTGACCGCGCGGGTGCAGGCGATCGTGGAGCGCTACCCGCTCTACGAATCCCTCCCCGCCTGACCTGCTCGCGACGGGCAAGCGACGCTTCCGTCGGTTCCACGGCGCGTGTGACCACCGTCCCTGCGATGCTGTTGGCGTCGATGCCCAATCCGACCGAGCTCGACGCGCTCTTCGCGTTCCTGGTGGCCGCTTCAGTGACCGCGCTGCTGACTCCCGTCACGATGCGGATCGCGAGGGCTGTGGGCGTGATCGACGAGCCGCGCGAACGGGGCCTGTCCGATCGTCCGACGCCGCTGCTCGGAGGGCTGGCGATCTTTGCCGGGGTGCTCGTGGCCGGGCTGGTCTGGCTACCTGCCGGCTATGCCCGCGAAAGCCAACCCCAGCTGTGGCACGGTGTGCTGCTCGCCGCCGGGGTCATCACTGTGGTGGGCGCGCTCGACGACCGTTTTGACCTGCACCCGGCGCTCAAGCTGCTGGGGCAACTTCTCGCAGCGGTGATCGTGGTGCACTTCGGGGTGGCCGTCAAGGCGATCACGCTGCCGTTCGCGGGCACGCTGCACTTCCCCAATGCCGGTATCACCAACGCCGGGCCGGTGTTGACGGTGATTGGCCTGGTGGTGATGATGAACGTCGTCAACTTCTCCGATGGCGTCGACGGCCTGGCGGCGGGGGTGTGCGCGATCATCGCCGCCACGATGGCGATCATCGCCTTTGACCTCAGCCGCCAGGAACCGGGGGTGCTCGCGGCTTTGACGGCAGGAGCGGCGCTCGGCTTCCTGTTCTTCAACTTCCCGCCCGCGTCGAGCTTCATGGGCGACTGCGGCGCCAACCTGCTGGGCCTGCTGATGGGCGTGATAACGGTTGAGGCGGCGGTCAAGACCGCCGCGGTCGTCTCGTTCGTGCTGCCCTTGATTCTGCTCGCGGTGCCGTTTCTCGACACGACGTTCGTGGTGCTCAAGCGGTTGAAGTACAAGCAGCCGATCTACCGGCCCGACAGCGAGCACTTCCACCACCGCATGGCTCGGATTGGCTTCTCGAGCAGGCGCACGATCGCCTACCTCTACGCCTGGACGCTGATGCTCGCCGGCCTGGCGCTCGCGCTGCGCTTCGTGCCCTACAGCGACCACAAAGGGCATTACTACACCGGCTGGACGCTCGTGATCTTCGCCATCGGGCTCCTGGTCGTGGCGGCCAGCGTGTATCTCGTGTACGTGCTCGAGATTCTCAAGTTCCGCCTGCTCGACACCTCGCGCCTGCGGCGGCTGCGCCCCGACGCCTCAGCGGCGGAGATCGAGTGCGATGTCGTCAGAGATCTGGAGACGGGCGAGATCGACGCGGTGTCGCTCGCCGACGCCGGGTCGCCCGCCGGCGAGGGGTCGCCCGCCGGCAAGGGGTCGAAGGCCGGCGCGAAGGCCGACGGCGGGCGGGTGGGCAACGGTGCGTTTGGGGCTGAGCAGGGGGTTGGCGAGCGGCAGGTGGATCAGCAGCGCGTAGGCACAGAAGATCAGGGTGGCGGCGCGCAGGCGCCGATCGCCACTGACCGCCGCTAGCGGCAGCGGCCAGATCGCATACCAGGGCAAAAGCCAGGCGGTCGCAGCGAGCAGCGCCAGCGTGCTCCAGCCCGCGGCCACACGCCAATCGGCCCCGCGCAAGGTCCGCCACAGGGCGTATACGGAGACCAGCACGAAAGCGGCGATGAAGCAGTGACGCCACCAGCTCGGCGTGCCGTGCAGCCCCACCAGGCGCGCGGTCTCGGCGGGGATGCTGTGTGTGGCCACCAACTGCTGCTGCTCGCTCACGGCACCGATGAAGCCCAGCGCATGTGAGCCGAAGCCGATCAGCCCGAGCACGACGAGCAGCAGCAGGCTCAGCCCGGCCGCCAGCGCCACGCGCAGGCGCTCGCGTACACCGGACCCGTCCCCGCCCGCCCCGAGCACGAGGAAGGGCAGCGCCAGCCCGGCGGTGGCCTTGATCGCCACACCCGCGACCAGCGCGGCCGCCGCGCCGCGGGGATGGGAGCCCGCCCCCCCCGAGTTGGCGCCGGCGGTGAGCAGCAGCGCGGCGGCGAGCGCCAGCAGCAGCAGCATGTCGTTGTGCGCACCGCCGAGCGCCAGCACGAGCAGCACCGGGTTCAGGCCCACGAAGGCGGCGGCGAAGCGCGGCGAGTGCCCCGCCGCGGCGGCCGCGCGCGCAACCAGCGCCACCGCCCCCAGGCCGGCGGCGACCGCGATCGCCTTCAACGCCCACAGCCCGCCGGCGAGCCCGAGCGGCACGATCGCGTAGCTCGCGAGCGTGAACAGCGGGCCGTAGGGAGAGTGCTGGAAGGGCCACCCCACAAACGTGTAGATCGGATCGCTCGGCACCTGCGCGGCGACGTGCGTGTAGGGGTCCAGCCCATGCAGGGCGCCGAGACGGGCAAAGCCGAGATAGCCGAACACGTCTTGGGAGATCAGCGGCGGCCCGAGCAGCAGCACGATGTAGGCGG
The DNA here is from genome assembly GCA_036511695.1 of Solirubrobacteraceae bacterium. Lineage (GTDB taxonomy): Bacteria > Actinomycetota > Thermoleophilia > Solirubrobacterales > Solirubrobacteraceae > Palsa-744. The sequence goes on from DATCBT010000051.1 coordinate 13,069, forward strand.
CGATGATCGTCACCGCGAGCGCTCGCCCGGACAGCGTCTGCGCGGCGAGCAGCACCGCGACATAGCTGGCGGCCATGATCAGCGTGAGCGTTTGGAAGCGGTCCGGGGTGATGCCCACGCCGAGGCTCGCGAACGGCCCCGCGAGCCAGTTCGGCCAGCCGCCGCTGCGGGCGGGGACGTACTGCGAGGGTCCCGTCGCTGCGCCCGCCGCGAGCAAAAAGACGCTCGTGAGCACGCCGAGCAGTCCGAGCGCGCCGAGCGCGCGCAGCGCGCCCACTCCTATCCGCGCGCCGGCCGCCTCCTCGATGGGGCGCGGCGCTCGCCCGGCGACCCGAACGCGAGATATGGGGGGCGTAGCCTGTATGGGCTCATTGTTACGTCTAGGAGACCTGCAAGGGTCTGGCCTGCCCGGTACCCTGTGACTGCTGTCGCGTCCGCCGGGGGCTCCGGCCGGGTGCGCACTCGAGTCGCATCGCCGGCTCGTCGGGCGAGGCTTACCGATATGCGACGTCGCTACCGCAAACCCACACACCGGGTGCCCGGGCCCCGCCGTGTCCTGATCCTCTCCGCCGACGTGGGCGAGGGTCATGCCGCGGCCGCACGGGCGCTCTCCGACCAGATCGACAGCTCGCCCGAGCAGGCGGAAGTCGCCGTCATCGACGGTCTCGCCGCGATGGGGCGTCTACTGCGCCCCGTGGTCGAGGACGGCTACCGCGTGCAGCTGCGCCTCGTGCCCTGGACGTACACGCTCATGTACTGGCTGCTCGAGCGCGTCGCGCCGGTCCGCTGGTCGGCGCGACGGTTGCTCTGCCTGCTCGGCTCGCGCCCGCTGGCGCGCTGCATCGCCGAACACGATCCCGACGTGATCGTCTCGACCTACCCCGCCGTGACCGTGGTGCTGGCGCGACTGCGTCGCATCAAAGTCGTGCACTGCCCGACGGTGGCGACGATCACCGATCTCACGGGCCTGTTCTTCTGGGCGCAGCCCGGGATCGACATGCACCTGGTGATGTACGGCGAGTCGATGTCCTCGGTCGAGCGCATCGCCGGGGAGGGCAGCGTGCGCCTCGTGCGTCCGCTGATATCCGCCGATTTCCTCGGTCCCCGCTGCCCGCTGCAGGCGCGTCGTACGCTCAACCTGCCCGAGGAGGGCCGCATGGTGGTCGTCTCCGGCGGAGGCTGGGGGGTGGGGGATATCGAGGGAGCCGTGCATGAGCTCAGCAGCCTCGAGGAGATCAGCAGCATCGTCTGCCTGGCCGGACGCAACGACCAGCTCGCAGACAAGTTGAGGGGCGCCTTTGCGGACGAGCCCCGCGTGCATGTCTACGGGTTCACCGACAAGATGCCCCAGCTGCTGGCGGCTGCCGATGTGCTCGTGCATTCCACCGGCGGCGTCACCTGTCTGGAGGCGAAGGCCGCGGGCACCCCGGTCGTCTCCTACGGGCTGCCCGTCGGCCATGCGCGGTTGAACACGCGGGCGATGGCCACGCTCGAGTTGCTGCGGCTGGCCAAGAACACCGACGAGCTGCGCGAACACGTTAAGGCGAGCTTCTCCGAGACCGGCAATGAAGATGGATCCCCCGCGAATGGATTCAATGGAGATGGGTCGGGTGCCGATGGATCGGATCTCGCTCGCCCTTCCATTCCCGCAACCCGCCACCCCGCGGAAGGCTCGCTGGAAGAGCTGCTGGTGAGCGACGGTCGCAGCCCCTGGGCGGGAGCGGCCGGGCAGGCGGCGGTCGGACTCACGACCGTGGCCACGCACGTCGAGTCCGCGGCGCAGGCCCCCCACGAGCAGCCCACCGCGGTCGATCTCGTGCTCGACGCCCCGCAGCGAGTGCGCCCGATTCCCCTCTGGCGACTGCGGCTGGTGGCGTTTGCCACCCCGTTTGTGCTGCTGCTCAGCGTCGGCGCGTGGACGATGTCAACCGACGAGGTGACCGCCTTGGCGAGCGCGCTGCTGGAGGTGCACCCGCTCACCCAGGTGAGCACCGATCGACCCGACGTGGGCATCATCGTGCAGGCGCCGGCGCGCGATGTGACGCTTATGGCGGCGGAGCTGGCCGCGCGTGGCATCCACGTCTCCTTCGCCGATGACGGCGGCGTGCCCGCGCGCGCGACGATCCTCACGCTGCACGCGCTCGGCGATCAGCTGCTGCCCGAAGTAGGGCCCGGCACTTCCCTGCTGCGCTGGGTGCGCACCCGGGCCAAGTTGCGCTCGCAGGCACACGCGCTGGGGTTGCACCATCACTTCTATTTCCTGCAGCCCCGCGGCGGGCTGACCGTCGGTCAGCTGGTGCTGGCGCACACCACCGGCGCGATTCCCGTGAAGGGGGCGCTGCGCCTGAACGCCACCGGCGCCCTGCCTCAGGGCCGCAGGCGGGCCGGCGAAATCTTGGTGGTCGCGGTCGACGGGTCGTCCTCCTCGTTGCTCGGAGTCGAGCGGATCGTCTCCTCGCTGGGCGCCGAGCGGCTGGGCGTCGAGCCGCTCGGGTGGCTGACCAGCTCGCGTTCCATCAGCCCCACCAACAGCGGCGAGCGCACCAGCAGCCCCGCCCCGGCCACGAGCAGCGCCAGCGACGCAGCGAGTGGAACCCCGCCCAGCGGGGTGTCGCTGAAGCGCTCGCCGAACAGCAGCGGCGCGAGCGCGACCGGCACGATCGTCTGAGTCACGAACACCACCGGGGCCACCTGGATCGCCGGACGCGACTGCAGCGCGCTCGCCTCGCTGAGCAGGCCGACGGCCGACGCGGCTCCGGTGGCCAGGCCCCAGGCGGCGGCCGGGAGGAGATGTCCCTGGGAGAGGTCGTCGGCGGCGAGCTTGGTGGCCACTCCGCCCCAGGCGAAGGCAAACCCCGCGCCGATCATCGTCATCGCCGCGGGCGAGCGGCGATGAAGCACGCGCAGCAGATAGGGCAGCAGGCTGACCGCCGTCAGCCCGGCGAGCACGACGGCGATCACAAGCTCTCCGGCGGTGTCCGTCGTGCTCAGCGGGGGAGCCGTCAGGCCGGCGCCGATCACGCCGATCACGATCGCGCTCATTGCCAGGTACTCGTTGCGCCCGGCGCGCTCGCCGAGCATCCGCTCGGCGAGGAACATCAGCACCAGCAGACCGGTGGCGAGCGCCGGCTGCACGACCACCAGCGGGGCCAGCAACAGCGCGAGCACCTGCAGCGGCCAGCCGAGCAGCGACAGGCCGGTGCCGAGCAGCCAGCGTGTACGCCGAATCAGGCTCCAAGCCAGCGCCAAGCGCAGGTGCTCCTCGTGGGGCACCTCCTTGGCCTCCATCGCCTGGAGGGCGATCCCTAGGCTGTAGAGGGTCGACGCGCCCACCGCCGCCCCGATTCCCAGCACCAGATTGACCATGTCCAACGATCATCGCACTCCCGGCCCTTCGGCACCTGTCCCTTGCGCGCCCAGCCCCCTGGACCCCGGCCCGTCAGTGCCTGCCCCTTCTTCCCCAGAGCATCCAGCGCCCTCAGCTCTCGGCACGGTGGCGATGGCGAGCTATCTGCTGCCGGCGCTCTGCGGCCCCTGGCCCGTCTTCTCTCCGCGCTCGCCGGCGCCGATCTGGCCGGCGCTGCGCAGATCGCTGGGAGTCGAGGATCGCACGGCGAGCGGGCGCGGCTATGCGCTCACCTTCGATGATGGTCCACACGCCCAGGGGACCCCGGCGGCGCTCGAGATCCTCGCCGAAGCGGATGTGCGGGCGACCTTCTTCCTGGTCGGCGAGCAGGTGCGACGCAACCCCGCGCTCGCCCGCGAGATTCTCGCCGCCGGCCATGGGATCGGCCTGCACTGCGACCGCCATCGCAACCTGCTGCGCCTGGCGCCCTGGCAGGTGCGCGAGGACATCGCTCGGGCGCGGGAAACGATCGAGGATGCGACCGACTGCTCGCCGCTGCTCTACCGCCCGCCATACGGCGTGCTCAATGCCTCCGCGCTGCGGCTGGCTCGCAGGCACGGCTGGCGCACGTTGCTGTGGAGTCAATGGGGCCGGGACTGGGAGGCGCGCGCCACCTCCGCGTCGATCGCCACGCGCGTCACCGACGGCATCCAGGAGGGCTCGGTGCTGCTCCTGCATGACGCTGACGATTACAGCGCCCCGGATTCCTGGCGGCGCACGGCGGCGGCCTTGCCGCGGGTGTTGGAAACCGTTGCTGAGCACGGTCTTCGGCCCGTGGCGCCCTGACGGCGACCAAGCCGCTGGATAACATCGAGGGCTTGTCGAGCGTGGGTTTGATCGAGACGGGTGGCGCTGCTGCTGCCACCGGCGCTGCGCCAATCGCCCAGCCGCGGGCCACCCGGTCGCGCTGGTGGGTTGAGGCGGGCGTGATCGTATGGCTGTGCTGGGTATACGACCTGACCACGAACCTGGCTCCGCTGCGGCTGAATCTTGCCCTCGGCCATGCTCGCGACCTGCTGCAGCTGGAGCGCTCACTGCATTTAGATCCAGAGTTGAGCCTCGATCGCTGGCTTGCGGGACACCACACGCTCGGGTTGATCCTGTCCGACTACTACGACAACGCGCACTTCATCGTCACCCTCGGGCTGCTGGGTTACCTATGGTGGCGGCGCACGGACCTGTACAGGCCGCTGCGCAACTCGCTGGTGCTGGTGAACGTGCTCGGTTTCGCCGTCTTCTGGCTCTACCCGGTGGCGCCGCCACGGATGCTCAAGGGGTATACCGACGTGGTCGCCTCCACCGGCGCCTTCGGCTCGTGGCACACCGGAGCGCTGGCCTCGCACGCCAACCAGCTGGCCGCGATTCCCTCGCTGCACATCGCCTGGGCGGCCTGGTGCGCGCTGGCCCTGTGGCAGATCTCCACGCGTGTCTGGGTACGTGTCCTCGCAATTCTCTATCCCTGTATGACGGCGCTGGCGGTGCTGGCCACGGGCAATCACTTCCTGCTCGACATCCTCGCCGGGCTGTTGGCGATGGCGCTTTCGGTGTTGATCGGCAGGATCGCGACGACCCGGCGGAACCGATCTGGCTTGCGAGGCGGCGCTGCTCGACCGCTGCTCGCAAAGTCAGCTCAGCCCGCGTACCGCATGTCACAAACTTGTTACGAAGTCCGAGATCAAGTAGACTAAGCTGGCTGCCGTGGGCGGTTGAGGAGCGCCGCGACGGGTCCGCCGCGATTGCGCGCGCGGCCTCGCATCTTTAGGGTGGCTTTACACATGTCAGATTTCGACGCCAACAAGGGGTACACCGGTCCACGCGCGCTCCGCGTGGAGGATCGACGACGCTCGCTGTGCGTGCACAATCGACGCGCGCTCTGCGCGGATGCTTCCGCGCACGCCGACTCTCCGATGTTCGCGCGGCACGCGGGCACGACGCCGTGCCACGGCCGGCCCCCCGGATCACCAAGCTGACGTGGTCTTCCTCAGATATCTCGACGTGTGCCTGGTGCTCGCGACGGCCCCGTTTGTGCTGATTGGCGGTATGCCCGCGCTCGGCTACCTGATCGGTGCGAGCGCCTGGCTGCTGACCCGCGGCGGCGCCGCATTCCTTCAGGCTCAGGCGCGCCGCACCGGCGACCCCAAGGTCAGGGCCGGGCTGCTCGTCGCCGGCCTGCTCGGCCGCGTGTGGCTTGTGGCCGCGGCGATCATCCTCGCCCGCTACGCGGGCGGCAAGGACGACGGGATCATGGCCGCTGTGCTCGTGCTCGCCGCCTTCACCGTGTACTTCGCAATGTCGTTCATCACCGGCGATGGTCCGGGTCCGCTCGCGCGCGATGCGCGCGCACAGGGCAGGCCGAGCGTCTCATGAGTACGGCCGTCGACACCCAAGGGCCGGCGCTCGACCCGGCCGCCGGCGGCAAGCGCCGCAAGCTCTCGACCAAGCAGATTCTGCTGCTGCTCGGCGCGGTCTGGCTGGGCGGCGTCGTCGTGCTGGCTCTGATCTACGGCATCCACGGGACACGCAACACGACCTTTGAACCGCAGAACGAGTTCAAACTCGACACCTGGGTGAGCCTCGGGATCTTCTCGATCAACAAGGCAGTGCTCTACCTCTTCCTGGCGGCGACTGCCACCTGTGTGAGCATGATCTACATCGCCCGGCGCATGCAGGCGCGCCCCAACAAGGTGCAGGCGGCGGTCGAGCTGCTCTACAGCCTGATGCGCGAGAACATCACGGGCAGCGCGATGGACGACAAGATGGCCACCAAATGGTTCCCCTTCATCGGCACCCTGTTCCTGTTCATCATGTTCTCGAATCTCGTCGGCTACATTCCGCTGCCGACGAACACCGAGCATGAGATCACCGTGCTCGGCCTGCAGATTCCGTCGTTCTCGCTCTACGCCGCGACGGCCAACCTCTCGATCCCACTGGCGCTGGCACTGGTCGTGTTCTGCTCCTACACCTACGAAGGCATCCGCGCGAAGGGCCCGATCGGCTATCTCAAAGGGCTCGTCCCGGGCGGCGTGACGGGCGGGATCGCCGTCTTCATCTTCTGCCTGGAGGTGCTCTCGAACCTGATGCGCATCCTCTCGCTGACGATTCGTCTGTTCGCCAACATCCTCGCCGGGCATCTGATCATCCTGTTCATGGCCGGTGCGCTGGCCGTGATCCTGGGTGTTACGGCGCTCGGCTGGTTCACACTCCCGTTCGGGATCCTGTTGTTCGCGTTCGAGGTCGGCCTGGTGGCCGCCCTGCAAGCGTTCATCTTTGCCACTCTCACAGCTATCTACCTCGGCGGCGCGGTCGCCGTAGACCACTAAAGGAGCCAATCGTCGTGCACACAGCTTTCATCATGATCTTTGCCGTGACCGAAGAAGTCGCCAAGGCCGGCAAGTCGATTGGCTTGGGTGTCGGCGGTGGTCTCGGCGCCGTGGGCGCCGGCGTCGGCATCGGCATCATCTTCGGCAAGGCGATCGAGGCGATCACCCGCCAGCCCGAGATGCGCGATGAGATCACCCAGCTGCAATGGCTGGGCTTCGCGCTTACCGAGGCATGCTTCTTCTACGGGCTCGTGGCCGGGCTGCTGGCCGCGTTCATCGTCTAGCGCCATGCCAGTGCTCGCATCAAACGGCAGCTTCCTGATCAAGCCGGGCATCGGTCTGATGGTCTGGACCCTGCTCGTCTTCGGGTTCACGATGATCCTGCTCGCGAAGCTCGCGTTCCCGCGCATCAGCGAGGCGCTCGGACGCCGACAGCGGTCGATCGAAGACTCGATCGACACGGCTGAGCGCACGCGCACGGAGGCCGAGCAGATCCTCGCCGAATACCGCGAGCGGCTGAAGGAGGCGCGCGCACAGTCGGATGAGATCGTCCAGCACGCGCGTCAAGCGGCGGAGGGGCACGAACGCGAGGCGAAGGAGGGCGCGCGTGAGCTTGCCGCCGAGGCGGCGAGGCGCGCTCAGCGGGATATCGAGGCCGCCACTAAAAAGGCGCTTGGAGAGCTCCGCCGGGAGGTCGCCGACCTGACGATCATGGCCACCGAGAAGGTCACCAGGAAGACCCTTGACGACGACGACCAGCGGCGCTTGGTCGAGGAGGCGCTGGGGGAGCTCGATTTCTCGGGTCTGTCCTCGGACGCTGCCAGTCAGAATTGATATGACGTCCCGCTGGCCACTCATGTTCTCGATCGCGCCTGGTCATCCTTGCCTGGGATTCTCCAAGCCGGCGCAGGCGAGCGGGCCGCAAGGGCGCCCCTGATGGAGGAGCTAGCCCGCGTATACGGACGCTCGCTGTTCGAGGTCGCCTCCGAGCAGGACAAGCTCGGCTTGCTGCGCGAGCAGCTCGGGCAGTTCGCGGACGCGCTCGAGCAGAGCAGCGAGCTGCGCGTGTTCTTCTTCTCGCCCTACTTCTCCACCAGCGAGAAGCAGGAGGCCCTCGGCGGTCTCCTGCAGGGAGCCGACGAGCAGCTGATGAACTTCCTGAAGCTGTTGATCGAAAACCACCGTATGCCCGTGATCTTCCGCGTCCGGCGCGAGTACGAGCGCCTGTGGGAGAAGGAGAACCGGATGCTGGCGGTGGAGATCACGAGCGCGATCGAGCTGGACCCGGCCACCACCGACAGTCTGGGCGAGCGCATCGGCGAGCGCACCGGACGCAGGGTGAAGCTGACCGCGCGTGTGAACCCCGACATCCTCGGCGGCATCGTGCTGCGGGTCGGCAACTCGATTTTGGACGCCTCTATTCGCAACCGACTGGAGCAGCTGCGCAGGCAAGTTGCCCAAGGAGCTTCTTAGAGGGCTCGGCCCCTCTTCCGGCCCCACTTTTTCAATTAGGAGAAGACAATGCAGATCAACCCAGACGAGATCACAAGCATCCTGAAGAGCCGCATCGAGGGACTCGACGCCGGGTCGGCCGAGCTGACCGAGGTCGGCACCGTGCTGTCGGTCGCCGACGGCATCGCGCGCTTGCACGGCTTGGAGAACTGCATGTCCTTTGAGATGCTCGAGCTGCCGCACGGCGTCACCGGGCTGGCGCTGAACCTCGAGTCCGACAACGTCGGCGCCGTGCTGTTCGGCGACTGGGAGCACGTGGTCGAGGGCGACACCGTCAAGCGCACCGGCCGCCTGCTGGACATCCCCGTGGGCGAGGCGCTGCTCGGGCGGATCGTCGACCCGCTCGGGCGCCCGCTGGACGGCAAGGGCGAGATCGCAACGACGGAGACCAGGCCGGCGGAGTTTAAGGCCCCCGGCGTCGTGCAGCGCCAGCCTGTGACCGAACCGATGCAGACGGGGCTGAAGGCGATCGACGCGATGATCCCGATCGGCCGCGGCCAGCGAGAGCTGATCATCGGCGACCGCCAGACCGGCAAGACGGCGATCGCGATCGACACGATCATCAACAACCGCGACAACGGCGTCATCTCGGTGTACGTGGCGATCGGGCAGCGGATGTCGACCGTGGTGGCGCTCGCCCAGACCCTGGCTGACCACAACGCCCTGGATAACACGATCATCGTCGCCGCACCGGCCGATGAGGCAGCGCCGATCAAGTTCATGGCGCCCTATGCGGGCTGCGCGATGGCCGAGCACTTTCTTTACAAAGGTGGACACGCGCTGTGCGTGTATGACGATCTGACCAAGCACGCCTATGCCTACCGGCAGATGTCCCTGCTGCTGCGTCGTCCGCCGGGCCGTGAGGCTTACCCCGGCGACGTGTTCTACCTGCACTCGCGTTTGCTCGAGCGCTCGGTCAAGCTGAACGACGATCTCGGCGGCGGCTCGCTGACGGCGCTGCCGATCATCGAGACGCAGGCCGGGGACGTGAGCGCGTACATCCCGACGAACGTGATCTCGATCACCGACGGTCAGATCTTCCTCGAGCCGAAGCTCTTTAACTCGGGCGTGCGTCCGGCGATCAACGTCGGCATCTCCGTCTCTCGCGTCGGCGGCAACGCGCAGATCGGCCCGATGAAGAAGGTCGCCGGGCGGATCAAGCTCGAGCTCTCGCAGTTCCGCGACCTGGAGGCCTTCTCCCAGTTCGGCTCGGACCTCGACGCCGACACCCAACGCACGCTCGCGCGCGGTGAGCGACTGGTCAAGACGCTCAACCAGAACGAGCGCGCGCCGCTTGCGGTGGAGGACCAGACGGTGCAGATCTACGCCGCCACGAACGGCTTCCTCGACCGCTTGAACGTCGAGCGCGTGCCCGAGTTCCTGGCGGAGCTGATCGAACGGATGCACGCTAGCCACGGCGAGCTGCGCACGAAGATCGCGGGCGGCGACTGGGCGAAGGAGACCCAGCAGGAGGTCCAGGCGGCCGTCGATGCGTTCGCCAAGGACTTCGGCTACGACCTCGACGAGGAGGGCCTGCCGCTTGAGGACGACGCTCCGCCGCCGGTCGTTCGCGAGAAGGTCAGGGAGGCGCAGGCGGCCTAATAACGGCTGCCCCGAACCACGATGGCCTCCCAGCGCGACGTCAAGAACCGAATCGGATCGGTCAAGAACATCCAGAAGATCACCCGGGCGATGGAGATGGTCGCCGCCGCGCGCCTGCGCCGCGCCGAGCAGCGGATCAGCGCGCTGCGGCCCTACGCGGAGGCGATCCGGCGGATGACCCGCCAGGCGGCCCTGGCCGCCGGCGCCGAGACCGCGCGGCTGGAGCTGCTGCGCGAGCGCGAGCAGACCGAGAACGTCGCGCTGCTGCTCGTGACCGGCGATCGCGGGCTGGCCGGGGGGTTCAACTCGCAGATCATCCGCGCCGGGATCAAGGTCGCCGCCGAGCTCCAGGAAGAGGGGCCACAGACGGTCTGGTACGCGGCCGGACGGCGCGGGGTGTCCTCGCTGACGTTCCGGGGTCGCGAGCTGAACGGCAGCTACAGCGGGTTTGCCGACCGCCCCGCCTACGCCGACGCGCGCGGGATCGCCGACGATCTGATCGCCGCGTACATCGACGGCAAGTGCGACCGTGTGGACATCCTCTACAACGCCTACGTCTCGCCGCTCACCCAGGAGGTCACGCGCGAGACGCTGCTGCCGCTCTCCCAGGCGACGCTGACCGAGGGTGCCGGGGAGGACGATGGGACGGAGGCCGCCGCCGACAGCGCGAAGGGGCCGAGCGCCCTCGTCGAGTACGAGCCCGGCCCCGAGGAGATCCTCAAGCGTCTGGTGCCAGACTACGTGGAGATCTCGATCTACCGCGCGCTGATCGAGTCCACCGCGGGCTTCTTCGGTGCGCAGATGACCGCGATGCGCAGCGCCTCGGAGAACGCCGGGGAGATCATCACCGACCTGACCCTGCAGATGAACCGCGCCCGCCAGGCGGAGATCACGCAGGAGATCATGGAGGTAGTAGCGGGCGCCGAGGGACTCAATTGATTTTGAAGCTTCAACAGATAGACAGGAGATTCGAGAACTAATGCCAGCCAGTACCATCACCGAGCCGACCGCCGCGCACGACGCCGCCGCCGAGCGGAACGTCGGGCGCATCGAGGAGATTCAGGGCGTCGTGATCGAGGCCGTCTTCCCCGGGAAGCTGCCCGAGATCAACCACGCGATCACCGTCGCGCGTCCCGCGGCCGCCGCCGCGGAGAAGGCCGAGGGCGTCAGCTCCAGCGCAGGCGAGAGCGTGCTCGTGTGCGAGGTCCAGCAGCACCTCGGCGATGACCGCGTGCGCGCGGTGGCGATGGACACGACCGACGGGCTGGCGCGCGGCGCCGAGGTGCTCGACACCGGCGGTCCGATCACGGTGCCGGTGGGAGAGGCGACGCTGGGGCGGATCTTCAACCTGCTGGGCGAGACGATCGACCTCGGCGAGGCGCTGCCGAAGGACACCGAGCGCCGCGGGATCCACCAGGAGGCCCCGCGCGCGGAGGATCTGACGCCGACGACCGAGATGTTCGAGACGGGGATCAAGGTGATCGACCTGCTCGCCCCCTACGCGAAGGGCGGCAAGGTCGGGCTGTTCGGCGGCGCCGGCGTGGGCAAGACGGTGCTGATCCAGGAGTTGATCCACAACCTCGCCAAGGAGCACGGCGGCCTGTCCGCGTTCTGCGGTGTGGGCGAGCGCTCGCGCGAGGGCAACGATCTGTGGCTGGAGATGAAGGAGTCGGGGGTGCTCGACAAGACGATGCTCGTCTTCGGGCAGATGAACGAGCCGCCCGGAGCGCGTATGCGCGTGGCGCTCTCGGGCCTGACGATGGCCGAGCACTTCCGCGACCAGGGCCAGGACGTGCTGCTGTTCATCGACAACATCTTCCGCTTCGTCCAGGCCGGCTCCGAGGTCTCGGCGCTGCTCGGGCGGATGCCGTCGCAGGTCGGCTATCAGCCGACGCTCGAGACGGAGATGGGCCAGCTGCAGGAGCGGA
>DATCBT010000052.1:0-45154 GCA_036511695.1 Solirubrobacteraceae bacterium
GAGCGCCGTGGCCCTGGGTCAGAGCCACGGCGCTCAGCGCTACTAGAGCCATCGCGTGTGGGAGCACGCGACGGAGCCTCCTCGAACGTCACCACCAGATGAGGGAAATGGCAGCGGCGCTCGAACAGACCCCGGGCTCGGGGCGCTCTCTCGCGCAGCGCACAGGTAACCAGCGACCTGTGCCCGAGCCGAGAACTACAGATACCACGCCCAAGGGCACGGCGGATGCCGCCTAAAGAGTGATCGCAGGCGCCTCGACGAGCGCCGAAACTAGGCTTTTTGCCTAATAGACCCGGAGTAGAGAGAGAGAGAGAGAGAGAGAGATGTGTCGGCGATGCCGACGCATCTACATACGGGCAGCCCCTCGGCCGCAACCATCCCCGTCACATCTGTCCCCAATGGACTCACGCGAAAACAACCCCTCTTCATGCGATCCGGCCCTCTCCCCTACATCCCCTGCTAAGCGCTTGAAATCGATCCAGAAGACCAACCCAAACCTGACCTATCGTTGCTCGGCAACCCACGTGGGATGCCATTGCTTAACCAACGTACCTCCCCTGCAAGCAGATGTCAAGCCCCAACCCTAAGAAAGGATTTTGGAAGGCAGAAATGCGCTCTGCAGAGCCGATCTCGGGATGGTCGAAGCTTCGTCGTCATCTACGATCACCCCCACCACGGTGACTACAAGGCGGTGCGGATCGTCAGCGTATGGGATTTCTAAGACCAACCAAAACAGGAGTATCCTGAGAGATCATGAGTCTCCATTACGATCCCGAAGTCGACATCGCACTGATCTCAATCGAGAAGGGCCGCGCCATCAGCGAGGAGCACTCCTGGGGCCTGATCGACCGTCACCCAGACGACGGCCACCTGATGGGCTTCGAGATCTGGGAGGCCTCGAAGGTGCTGCCTGTCGAGCTGATCGAGGCGATGAGAGCGACGGGCAAGCCCCACGGCGTAGCCGCCTGAAGCACCGCCGAGCAAGCACGGCGCACAACGGCCGGCGACCGTCTCCTCGCGCTGCGCTTACCCGGCTTCGATCCCCGGCCCGACGTGCTGCGGTGGGCCCTCGGGCCCCGCATCCGCATCGGCGTGACCCGCGATCGCCTCGTCCTCGGGTACGGCCTGACCAGCCGCGGCGCCGTTCCCGTTCAGCTCTCGCGTCAAGTAGCGGTCGACCATGCGCGCGCACTGGCGACCCTCGTTGATCGCCCACACGATCAAGGACTGACCGCGGCGGGCGTCGCCGGCGGCGAACACACCCTCGACCGACGAGGTGTACGGCTTCACGGCCTTGACATTCCCGCGCGGATCTCTCTCGACGCCGAGCTGGTCGAGCAGACCCTGCTCGGGTCCGAGGAAGCCCATCGCGAGCAGGACGAGCTGCGCCGGGAGTTCTTTCTCGGTGCCCGCGACCGGCGCGAACGGAGGCGTGGGCTCGGCCTGGGCGATCTGCAGCCCTGAGACCGCTCCGTTGCCGTCCTCGGCGAAGCGGACGGTCGTGACCGAGTAGTCCTGCTCGCCCAGCTCCAGCTCCTTGGCCTCCTCCATCGCGTAGCTCAAGCGGTACTTCAGCGGCCACTCCGGCCACGGGGTGCGATCGTCGGGGCGGTGCGCCGGCGGCTCGGGCAGTAGCTCCAGCTGGACGATCGAGCGCGCGCCCTCGCGCAGCGCGTTGCCGACGCAGTCGGCGCCGGTGTCGCCGCCGCCGATCACGACCACGTCCTTGTCCTTCGCGGTGATCTCTTGCAAAACAGCGGGCTGAGCGACGCTGGGTTCGGGGCCGAACTCGCTTGCGATGAAGCGGTTGCGCTGGTAGAGGTAGTCCATCGCGAAGTGCACCCCGTCGAGCTCGCGGCCGGGCGCCGGCAGGTCGCGCGGCACACGCGAGCCGGTCGCCAGGACGACCGCGTCGAAGCTGCCCCGCAGCTGCTCGACGGTGACGTCGCGGCCGACCTCCACCCCGCAGCGCAGCTCGACGCCCTCCGCGATCAGCTGCTCGACGCGCCGCTGCACGACGGTCTTCTCGATCTTGAAGTCCGGCACGCCGAAGCGCACCAGCCCACCGGCGGCCTCGTCGCGCTCGTAGAGCGTCACGCGATGGCCCGCCCGGCGCAGCTGCTGGGCGGCGGCCATGCCCGCCGGGCCGGAGCCGATGACGGCGACCGCCTGGCCCGTCTCGTGCCGCGGCGGCTGGGGCGTGACCCAGCCCTCGTCCCAGGCGCGGTTGATGATCGCGCGCTCGATCTGTTTGATCGTCACCGCGTCGCCCTCACGGATCTCGAGCACGCACGCCGCCTCGCACGGCGCGGGGCAGAGGCGGCCGGTGAACTCGGGGAAGTTGTTCGTCGCGTGCAGCTCCGCGATCGCGTCCTCGAAGCGGTCGTGGTAGACGAGGTCGTTCCAGTCGGGGATCAGGTTCCCGAGCGGGCAGCCGTTGTGGCAGAAGGGCACGCCGCAGTCCATGCAGCGCGCGCCCTGCTCTTGCAGCTCCGACACGGGCCGGGTGAGCAGGAACTCCTGATAGTCGTGCGCGCGCTCGGCCGGATCCCGCTGGGGGATGCCGTGGCGCTCGATCTGGAGGAAGGCGCCGAGCTTGCCCATCAGGCCGCGACCTCCTGCGCCTGCTCCGCGGCGAGCTCGGCAAGGACGCGCTTGTAGTCGTGCGGCATCACCTTCACGAACGCGTTCCGCGCGAGCAGGCCCTCCCACTCGTCGAGCACCCGTGCGCCCAGCGGCGAATCGGTGCGCCGCACGTGCTCCTCGATCAGCGCGCGCAGCTCGCTCGCGTCGGCCGGAGCGAGCTTGTCGAAGCCGACCATGCCCATGTTGCAGCGCTTGGCGAAGCTCCCGTCCTCGTCGAGCACGTAGGCGACGCCACCGCTCATGCCCGCCGCGAAGTTGCGGCCCGTCGGCCCGAGCACGACCACGCGCCCGCCGGTCATGTACTCGCAACCGTGGTCGCCAACGCCCTCGACCACGGTGCTTGCGCCCGAGTTGCGCACCGCGAAGCGCTCGCCCGCCAGGCCGCGGAAGAACGCTCGGCCGGCGGTCGCCCCGTAGAGCACGGTGTTGCCGACGATCACGTTCTGCTCGGCGACGAAGTGCTCGCCCATGCCCGCGCGCGGGCTGACCGAGAGCACCCCGCCCGAGAGCCCCTTGCCGGCGTAGTCGTTTGCGTCGCCGCGCAGCGTGAACGTCACGCCCGGCGCCAGCCAGCCGCCGAAGCTCTGCCCGGCCGAGCCCTCGAAGTCGACCACGATCGAGTCCGCCGGCAGGCCCTTGGCCCCGCGCGCGCGGGCGATGTGGCTGGAGAGGATGCCCCCGACGCAGCGATTGCGGTTGCGGATCGGAAGCGCGATCCGCACCTGATCCCCGCCCGCGGTAGTCGCATCCTGGAGCCCCGCTCCGTCCAAGCCGGCAGGCGTGAGCCCCGCTCCGTCCAAGCCCGCAGGCGTGAGCCCCGCTCCATCCAGGCCGTCACGCGTGAGCTCCTCCCCGCCCGCGGGGGCGGCGCCCTGGCGCTCGAGCAACGGGCGCGCCAGATCGACGAGCTGCCAATCGAGCGCGTCCTCGAGCACGGCCGGCGGCGCTTCCACGCGCCGGCGTGCGGCGCCCTCCGGCAGCTCGACCGGGCGCAGCACGTGGGTGAGATCGACGCCGCGCGCCTTCCAGTGGTCGATCGCCGCGCGCGCGCCGAGCAGGTCGACGCGGCCGATCGCCTCGTCGAGCGTGCGCAGCCCGAGCGAGGCGAGGATCTCGCGCACTTCCTCGGCGATGAAGAAGAAGAAGTTGACGACGTGCTCGGGGGTGCCCTTGAAGCGCTTGCGCAGCTCCGGGTCCTGGGTCGCGATCCCCACCGGGCAGGTGTTCAGATGGCAGGCGCGCATCATGATGCAGCCGGTCGCGATCAGCGGCCCCGTGGAGAAGCCCATCTCATCCGCGCCCAGCAGCGCCGCGATCACGACGTCGCGGCCGGTCTTCAGCTGGCCGTCGGTCTGCACGACGATGCGCGAGCGCAGATCGTTCAGCAGCAGCGTCTGCTGGGTCTCGGCCAGGCCGATCTCCCAGGGCACGCCCGCGGCCTGGATCGAGGACAGCGGCGAGGCGCCGGTGCCGCCGTCGTGGCCGGCGATCAGCACGCGGTCGGCGTTGGCCTTCGACACGCCCGCCGCGACCGTGCCGACGCCCACCTCGGAGACGAGCTTGACCGACACCTGCGCCTGCGGGTTCGCACAGCGCAGGTCGTAGATCAGCTGCTTGAGATCCTCGATCGAGTAGATGTCGTGGTGCGGCGGCGGCGAGATCAGGCCCACGCCCGGGGTCGTGTGGCGGATCGAGCCGATGTACTCGTCGACCTTGTGCCCCGGCAGCTGGCCGCCCTCGCCGGGCTTGGCGCCCTGGGCCATCTTGATCTGCAGCTCATCCGCGTTGACGAGGTAATGGATCGTCACGCCGAAACGGCCCGAGGCGACCTGCTTGATCGCCGAGCGGCGGCGGTCGCCGTTCGGGTCGGGCGTGAAGCGCGACGGGTCCTCCCCGCCCTCGCCCGTGTTCGAGCGCCCGCCGAGCCGGTTCATCGCGATCGCCAGCGTCTCGTGCGCCTCGCGTGAGATCGACCCGAGGCTCATCGCGCCGGTGCAGAAGCGCCGCACGATCTCCTTCGCCGGCTCGACTTGCTCGAGTGGGATGGCCTGCCCGCCGGTGCCCACGCCGCCGCTTCCCTGCGCGTCCGTCGCCGGCTCGCCCGCGCCTGTGCCTACGCCTGCGCCGGCCGACTCGGCGAGCGGCCCACCTGGCTCCGAGCCGATCCGCAAAAGCCCCCGGAGCGTGGCTTTGCGCGCCGCGTCCTCGTTGACCGCCCGCGCGTACTCGCGGTACTGCTCGAAGGCCGCGCTGTCACGCACCGTCTGCAGCGCCTCTGAGTCGCCGTTCAGGGCGGCACCCACATTTCCGTTGGCCGCGCGCACCGCGTGCTGGACGAGCGCGATCGTCTCGGGGTTCCAGATGTGATGCTCGCCGTCGCGCCGCCACGCGTAGACGCCGCCGACGGGCAGCAGTTTGCTGCTGTCCGCGCCATCGCCGAAGGTCGGCGTCGGCCAGGCGCGCGCGTGGCGCTGCAGCGCCTCGGTCGCCAGCACCTCCAGCCCGATCCCGCCGATGCGCGAGGCCGTGCCGGTGAAGTGCCTGTCGATCAGCGCCGGCTCGAGGCCGACCGCCTCGAAGATCTGCGCGCCGCAGTAGGACTGGATCGTCGAGATACCCATCTTGGAGATCGTCTTGAGCAGCCCTTTGCCGAGCGCTTTGATCAGGTTCTGAGCCGCTTCCTCGGGCGTCAGCGAGACCTCGCCGCCGTCCTGCCCGACCCGTGTGATCAGCCCGTCGAAGACCAGCCCGTCGAGCGTCTCGAGCATCAGATAGGGGTTGATCGCGCTCGCGCCGTAGCCGATCAGCGTGGCGAAGTGGTGCACCTCGCGCGGCTCGCCCGACTCGAGGATGATCCCCGCGCGCAGGCGCGTGCCCTCGCGCACGAGGTGATGGTGGACGGCGGCGACCGCCAGCAGCGAGGGGATCGGCGCGCGGCGCGGTGAGAGCAGCCGGTCGGAGAGAACGATGATGTTGACGCCCGCGGCGATCGCGTCGTGCGCTTCGGAGCAGACACGCGCGAGCGCGTCGTCGATCCCGGCGACCCCGTCGGCGACCGGCCAGGTGATGTCGATCGTGCGTGCGGCGAACTCCTCGTGGGAGACGTGGCGCAGCGTCTCGAGCGCGCGGTTGAGCAGGATCGGCTGGTCGAGCACGAGCTTGTGCGCATGCGCGGGCGTCTCATCGAACAGGTTGCGCTCGGTTCCGAGACTCGTCGCGAGGCTCATCACGACTTCCTCGCGGATCGGGTCGATCGGCGGGTTGGTCACCTGGGCGAAGAGCTGCTTGAAGTAGGAGAACAGCGGCGGCGCCTGGTCGGAGAGCACCGCGAGCGACTGGTCATTGCCCATCGAGCCGATCGGCTCGGCCCCGTCGCGCGCCATCGGCGTGAGCAGCACGCGCAGGTCCTCGAGCGAGTAGCCGAAGGCGCGCTGGCGCAACTGCAGCGGCTGGTCGGAGAGCGTCACCTGATCGGAGGGGGGCAGCGTCGAGAAGGGGACGGCGTTGCGCGCGTACCACTCGCCATATGGCCGGCGGGTGGCCACCTCGCGCTTGACCTCGCCGTCCTCGACGATGCAGCCCCGCTGCAGGTCGACCAGGAACAGCTTGCCCGGCTGCAGACGGCCCAGGCGTCGGATCTGATCGGCGGGGATGTCGAGCAGGCCGGACTCCGAGCCGAGCACGACGTGCCCGTCGGTCGTCTCCACCCAGCGTCCCGGCCGCAGCCCGTTGCGGTCGAGCGTCGCGCCGACGACGCGCCCGTCGGTGAACGCGACCGACGCGGGCCCGTCCCACGGCTCCATCAGACAGGAATGGAAGGCGTAGAAGCCCTTCAGATCCTCCGGCAGGTCCTCGCGCTCGCGGTAGGCCTCGGGGATCATCATCATCACCGCGTGCGCCGGCGAGCGCCCCGCGAGCATCAGCAGCTCGAGCACGTTATCGAACGTCGCCGAGTCCGAGTTGCCCTGAGTGACGACCGGGAGGATCTTGCGCAGGTCCGCGCCGAACAGCTCGCTCTGCAGCTCCGACTCGCGCGCGCGCATCCAGTTGACGTTGCCCATCACCGTGTTGATCTCGCCGTTGTGGCAGATCACCCGGTAGGGGTGCGCGAGCTCCCAGCTGGGGAAGGTGTTGGTGGAGAAGCGCGAGTGCACAAGCGCCAGCGCGCTCTTGGCGCGCTCGTCGCGCAGGTCGGGGTAGAAGGCCCCCAGCTGGAAGCTGATCAGCATGCCCTTGTAGTTGAGCGTGCGCGAGGAGCTGGAGGTCACGTACAGGCCCTCTCCCTCCGGGCTCAGATCGCAGATGCGGCGGATCACGTAGAGCTTGCGCTCGAACGCGTCCTGGTCCTCCTGCTCGGCCGCACAGGCGCCGACGAACAGCTGGCGGATCACCGGGCGGCAGGCGCCGGCGGTGGTGCCCGTGTGCTCGGGGCAGACCGGCACCTCGCGCCAGCCGAGCACCCGCTGGCCCTCCGCGCCGACGGTCCGCTCGAGCAGCTGCTCGACCCTCGCGCGGGCGGCGGGGTCGGTCGGCAGGAAGCACATCATCACCCCGTAGCGGCCGGGCGGCGGCAGCTCGAAGCCGGCCACCGCGCGCAGCAGCTCGTCGGGCATCTGCATCAGGATCCCGGCGCCGTCGCCCGTGCACGGGTCCGCGCCGGAGGCGCCGCGGTGCTCGAGGTTCTCGAGCGCGGTCAGCGCCCGGCGGAGGACCTCGTGCGTCGGCCGATTGTCCAGGCGCGCGACCATGCCCACGCCGCACGCATCGTGCTCGAAGCGGGGGTCGTAGAGTCCGACGGCCTTTGGCGGCTGCTTGGTGTACGAAGTCATAGAAGTGCTCCCTCGGGGGTGGTGCTTCCCGCGCGGGTGGCACACCCCGTACGGGCACAGGTGGGCACCTGAGGCGGAGCCAGAAAGCGTAGCAGCGCGGAGGCGCCCTGAGAGAGTGCGCGGCCGCGTGGCCGTCTCGCGACATCCGATGTGTGAGAATCGCCCGCACAGGGCACTATCACTCGAAGACGAGAGCACGTCAAGGACCCCAGGGAGCCAGGATGACGCCGGCCACCACGACGCCGGACATGGAGCTGGCGCTTCCGGCGCGAGCCGCGAATATCGCAGTCGTACGTCACGCCTTCGGCGCGCTCGGCGAGGCGTTCGCCATCGATCAGCAGATCCTCGCCAACATCCGCCTCGCGGTCACCGAGGCGTGTACGAACGTCATCGTGCACGCCTACCGCGATGGCAACGAGGGATCGCTCGAGGTCCTCGCCACGCTGTTGAAGGAGAAGCTGATCGTGGTGGTCCGCGACCAGGGGCCGGGGATCGCGCCGCGAGCCGACAGCCCCGGACTCGGCCTGGGCCTGCCGCTGATCGCCTCGCTGACGGAGTCCGTGCTGCTGGGTCGCGATGACGACGATCGCACCGAGGTGCGCATGACCTTCCCGCTCTCCCCCGCACGCGCGTGACGGACACGCCGCTACCGGACGGGCCGCCGACGGAGAACTCCGTCTCCCTGCGCTTGGCAAACGGGCCGCTGGCCGCTCCGGTGCTGGGTCGGGTGGTCTCAATGGTCCTCGCCCGCGCCGACTGCCCGATGGACCGCTTGGACGATGCGCTGATCGTCTGCGACACGCTCTCCGCGCACGCGCCGGCGTACGCCAGCGACGGTCACCTGACCTTCACCGTCGCCACCAGCACGCGGGAGATCGAGCTGCGCGTGTGCGAGCTTGCCGCGCAGGGAGCCGTCAAGCTGCTCGCCGACGCGGCCGTCCCGGGTGTCGGCAACGTGCTCGAGCGGCTCTCGGACGAGCTGCAGATCGAGCAGGCCGGCGACGACGGCTCCCGCGAAAGCCTGATCCTCACCCTGCGCTTCGGCTGAGCGCGGCGGGAGCGGCTCGCTCAGGCCGGCTGTGGCTCCTGGGGGATGCTCACCTCGGTGCTCGCCGGCGTCCCGCCGTCCCCGTCGCCGCGCTCGTGCACCTGCTCGAGGCTGGCCTGCAGCGCGCCCATCAGGTCGGTGCTCGCCGTCGGCCGGCGCTGGGTCTTGGCCTGCACCTCGACCTCCTCGCCGCTGGCCTTGCGGTCGATCAGCTCGAGCACGGCCTCCCGGTAGGTATCGCGGTAGCGGGAGATATCAAACGGCTCGGCGAGCGACTGGACGAGCCGGCGAGCAACGTCGAGCTCACGCTCGCCCACGTGCAGCCTGACGTCCCCCAGCTCGCGCAGCTCGCTCGTCGGCTGCACCTCGTCCCCGAAGTTCATCGTCGTCATCAGCAGCGCGTCATCGCGCGGGCGGATCGCGACCAGCCGCTCGCGCGAGCGCAGCACGACGCGGGCGATCGCCACCTTGCCGGTTTCGCTCATCGCCTGCAGCAGCAGCTGGTAGGACTTCGCGCCGCCTTTGTTGGGAACGACGTAGTAGGACTGGTCGAAATAGATGCGGTCGATCTCCTCCAGCTCGACGAAGTCCTCGATCTCGATCGTGCGTGTGAACTCGGGGGCGAGCGCCGCGAGCTCGTCGTCCTCGATCACCACATAGCGCTCCGGGGCGATCTCATACCCGCGCACGAGTTCGTCGAACGCGACCTCCTCTTCGTCGACCGGACAGAAGCGCTTGGTGTACACGCGCGAGTGGTCGCTCGCGTGGAGGTGTTTGAAATGGACCGTCTTTGAGCTGACCGCGCTGTAGAGCTTCACCGGCATGCTGACCAAGCCGAAGTTCAGCATCCCCATCCACATCGAGCGCATGGGAGGAGTGTCCTGACTTATTTTGCAGATGTCAAGGCGGTGGATACTCGCCCAGGCTCGCGCGCAGGCGGATGAGCGCCTGGCGGATCAAGCGGGAGACCTGCATCTGGGAGACCCCGATCCGTTCGCCGATCTCCGCCTGGGTGAGGTCCTCGCTGAAGCGGAGCCTCAACACGAGACGCTCGCGCGAGGAGACATGCGCGAGCAGCGGCGCGAGCGTCGCGCGTTGCTCGGCCCGCTCGAAGCCGTCCTCCTCCTTGCCCAGCGCGTCGGCCAGGCTCTCTCCCGGCGTGTCGGCGTCGGCCCGCCCGGGACGGGGCGCATCGAGCGAGCCGGCATGGTAGGCGCCCGCGGCCCGCAGCGCCTCGAGCACCTGCTCCTCGCCGACCCCGACGACCTCGGCGATCTCGCTGACCGTCGGCGCGCGACGCTTGCCGAGCGATAGCTCCGCGACCGTCCGGTCGACGCGCAGCGCCAGCTCCTGCAGGTCGCGGGGTACCCGCACCGACCACGTGCGGTCGCGGAAGTGACGCTTGAGCTCGCCGAGGATCGTCGGCACGGCGAAGCTGGAGAAGGCCACGTCGCGACTCGCGTCAAACCGATCGATCGCCTTCAGCAGGCCAAGCGAGGCGACCTGCACGAGATCCTCGAGCGGCTCTTCGCTGCGCTGGTAGCGGCGTGCCAGCCGGCGGGCGAGCGGCAGATAGCGCTCGGCCAGCCGCTCACGCGCCCGTGCGTCGCCCGCGCGCGCGAGCGCAAACAGCTCCCTGTCCGAATGTGCCTCCTGGGCGTCCTGCGCCAATGTCCTTCTATGCTCCCACTCGCTCACGCAGCGTGTCGGAGTCGCCCCAAGAGCACAGCCCCGAACGTCCAGGGCAGGTCAGGCATAAACCGCGATGTGGGTTTTTACTGACTATGAACGAGTGTGCGCGCGCGTTCTGGGCCAATGCCGCCATGCGATCCTCCAACTCTGGCTTATCGGCCACGGTATAGACGATGCCGACCGGCTCGGAGGGACGGTGCAGAAACCAGTGGATGATCTCCACCCGCGGCGCGCCGTCGCGCAGGACGGCGAGCGCGTAGATGAGGCGCTGGATCGAATACTCGCGCTCGACCACCGCCTCCAGATCCTGCTCGGGGCTGACGCGATCGCTCTTGTAGTCAACGATCAGCAGGCCCCCGTCGGGCGCGGGCACGAGCATGTCGATCACCCCGGTGACAAGCGGCTCCTCGGGCCCGAGCGAGAAGGCGAACGGA
Organism: Solirubrobacteraceae bacterium; assembly: GCA_036511695.1. Classification (GTDB taxonomy): domain Bacteria; phylum Actinomycetota; class Thermoleophilia; order Solirubrobacterales; family Solirubrobacteraceae; genus Palsa-744. Next base: position 10,650 of record DATCBT010000052.1, read on the forward strand.
TACTCGCGCCGCGCGCCGCGCGAAGCGGCCGCCAGGCGCGCAGAGAGGTCGCTGTCGAGCGCCGTGCGCAGCAGCGCGGCAAGCTCCTGGCGCTCGCGGGGAGAGACACGCACGCCCAGCTCGCGCGCGACCCGGGCCACAGCCTCGGCTGACACCACGCTCCCGGACGACACACCACCCTCCCTTGACAGCGCGGCGTCGCGCGCGAAGTCGATCGACTCCAGCAGCCGGTGGACGATCGTGCCACGCAGGCGTGCCTCCAGGCCATCCTCGCGGGACTCGCCCTCGGCCTGCGCGGGCGGGCGCTGCTCCGGCAGTCCGAGGACTCGTTCGAGGTAGAAGCGGTAGGAGCAGCGCTCGTGCTCGGTGAGCGCCGTATAGCTGAGCGTGACGGGCATCATACCCGAATCGTACGTCATACCCGAACCGTCCGGCAATATCTTGCGTGGGGAAGAAGCTTGTCGTTGTTCTTTTTCTTCTTCGCCGGCAATCGTATTTGCCTGGGTCGGGAACGGTGACGGATCGCCGCCACCGGCACGCGAGAGGTCGTCGAGGTGCAGCACCGTGCCGATCGTCTCCGGGGCGTTCAGCCGCAAGCCGACGCAGACCCGCGTCCCGTCGCTCGTCTGGGCGCCATCGCTCGTATGGGTCACGTCGCTCGTTTGGCTCCCGTCGCTCGTCGTGGTCCCGTCGCTCCCGCCGACGGCCAGCTCGCGTATCGGCGGGTGAAGCATCTGCACGCTCGCGGGCAGCTCCGGGGAAAGCGCGGGACCGAGCCAGGAGATCGCGGGCGCGCCGAGCCGCTGCTCCGGCCAGCGCTCGAGATCGACCGCCCCGCTGAGCAGCAGCCGCTCGCGCGCGCGGGTCATCGCGACGTAGAGAATCCGGTCCTCCTCCTCAGCCTGCGCCCGCCGGCGCTCCTCGCACAGCTGCACCCAGGCCAGCGACGGCGTCGCCTCCGACCCGTCGAGCCGCGCCAGGCGCAGTCCGATCTCCTTGCCATCTACGATCAGATCGGGGACGCCGAGGTTCTGCGCCCGCCCCAGGTCGGCTATGCAGACCACGCCGAACTCCAAGCCCTTCGCCGCGTGGATGCTCATCAACCGCACCGCGTCAAACTCGCCGTCGGCAACGGGCGCGTCCGGCTCGGCGCCGCTCGATCCGTCCTGCTGGTGGGCGACGTGGTCGAGGAAGCCGCGCAGGTCGCGACCCTCGCTCGCCTCGTAGCGGCGGGCCACGCGGAGCAGCTTGTGCACGTTCGCCAGCCGCCGCTCGGCCCAGCTCAGCGACAGCACGTGCTCGACATAGCCGCTCTGATCGAGCGCGCGCTCGATCAGCTGGGAGATCGTCCGCCGCCCCGCCGCGGCACGCTCGGCGAGAAAGCGCGCGCGAAACCCCACGAGCAGGTCACGGTCGGCGCCACGCAGGCGATCCAGCGAGCGGCGTGCAGTGAGCAGCTGCTCGCCGGGGCAATCGTGGGCAGGCGGAGAGCCCGTTGGCAGATCCTCAGGGAAGCCCTCCGCGATGCGCTCGAGCGTCTCGAATACGCCGCGCTTGCTCGCTTTCGCGGCGCGCCCCAACAGCGCCAGGGCATCGCTCGAGACTCCGACCAATGGCGAGGCAAGCGTGCCGTAGAGGGCGAGCTCGTCGAGCGGGTTGGCCAGCGCGCGCAGATACGCCAGCAGGTCGCCCACCTGCTGTCCGCCCCAGAATCCCCCGACCGTCGCCAAAGTGCTCAGGCCGCGATCCTGAAGCGCTCGCTCGTACACCTCCAGGTCGCCGACGGCACGCAACAGCACCGCCACGTCCCCCGCTTTCGCGGCCCCGCTCGCCACGAGCTCAGCCACGCGCTGGGCCAGCAACCGCGCTTCGGCCTGACGCCAGCGAGAGGCGGGCGCAAGCTCGCCGGCGATCTGAGCGGCCAGCGCCTCGTCGTCGTCCCAGCCGCGCGTATGTGTCAACAGCAGCTCCACGATCGGTTCCTCAGCCGGCGCGGGCGTATCCGAACGACCCGCCCGCAGTGGCGTGAACCCATCCCCGAAGCGCTCTGCGAAGACCACGTTGACCACGTCGAGCAGTGGCTCTCTGCCGCGAAAGTTGCGCGTGAGCGAGAGGCTGCCACCGCGCTGGGTGAGCTCGTCGCGGCGGGCGCGGAACAGGGCCACGTCGGCATGGCGAAAGCCGTAGATCGACTGGAGCTCGTCGCCCACCGTGAACAGGTTCCCGCGCTCGAGCGCCCGGAGGATCGCGAGCTGGCGCGGATTGGTGTCCTGAAACTCGTCGACCATCATCAGCTCGAAGCGCTCCGCCCACGCTTTGCGCACGCTCTCGTGCTCCTCCAGGAGAGCGCACGCGCCGAGCTCCAGATCGTCGAAGTCCACCGCGCCACTACGCTCCTTCAACAGCTCGTACTCGCGGCCGAACCGCTCCAGCAACTCGCCCAGCAACGCGCAGGCGCGCGCGCCCTCCGCATCGACCTCGCCCGACTCCCCTGCCATCGCCTTGCCCTCTGCATCGACCTCGCCCAACTCTCCCGCCGTCGCCTTGCCGTCCGGCACGGGCTCTGGATACGGCACCGGCTCGGAATGCGTCGGCTGGAGGAGCGGCACGGGCAACGTCGGCTGGAAGACGACCGGCACCGGCAACTTCGGCAGACGCTCTCCCTTGCTGCGCAGCTCCGCGTAGGTACCGCCCACCATCGCGCGCACACGATCGGCGCCCCAGGCGGCCATCAGGTCGACCGCCTCGCCGCGCTCGCCCTGAAGAAATCCCCCCAGCGCGCTTGCCCAGGCCTGCCCGCGTAGGCGCGCGGCCAAGCCTTCGTCGAGGATCGCGAACTCGGGGTCGAGCCCCGCCGCCAGCGGGTGCATGCGCAGCAGGCGCGCGCAGAATCCGTGGAACGTGCTGACGAACGCCGCCTCGGTGTCGCGTGCCGCCTCGCGCTCGCCGAGCTCCGCGAAACGCCCCCGTACACGCTCGCGCAGCTCGCCCGCCGCGCGCTCGGTGAACGTGATCGCCAGGATCCGACCAGGGGCAATGCCATCCTCGCGGACGGCCCGTACGAACCGCTCGACCAGCACCGAGGTCTTGCCGCTCCCCGCCCCGGCGGCCAGCAACAGCGGCTCACCGCGACGCGCGACCGCCTGCTCCTGCTCGTCGGTCAGCGTGCGCGCGCGCGGGCCTGCGCCGGCGGGGATCCTCTGAGCCACGGCTATCTCGACGAGGCTCGTCTGCGAGAACCCGCTTTCGTCGAAGCTCAACTGGTTTTTCATTGCTCGCACCGGCAGATCGTCGGATACATGCAGCCTCCCCGATACGCGCATGTGCGAGGGCGGGGCTCGAGCTCGCCGCGCCCCGCCTGCGTCGCCGCCTGCCGCGCCGTCGCGACGGCCTCCTCCAGCAGTTGCCTGACCTCGGCGTGCTCGCGCACCTCGCCCCGCACGCATTCGAGCTCCACCCCGCTCTCCCCGTCGAGCACGCCCCGCGCACGCAGGTCAGCGCCGCTCAGCGGCTGGTAGAAGCCGCCCGCGGCCTCGAGCCCGAGCAGCTCCTCGACGGCCCGCATGTACAGCGCGACCTGCACGTTCCCCTGCTCGGTCCACTTCGCCGCTCCGGGCGCGTTGCGGCCCTTGTAGTCATACACGACCCCCAGCCGACCCCCCGGGACGAGATCAACGCGGTCGATCCGCCCGCGCAGCCTCAGCCCATCGCCGAGGTCGAGCGCCGGCAGGCTCACTCCCTCCGGTGGTCTCGCCCCTTGCGGCGAAACCGCACCCTCCGGCAAATCCGCCATCCCCGACGACCCCACAACCTCCTGAGACTCCTCCTCGCCGAACCCGAATCCCAGCTCCAGATAGGTCGGCTCGAGCTCACTTTCGCGCTCGGCGGCGTGCTGCAGATAGCGCTCCAGGTCGACCTCCAGCCGGCGGCGCAGCCCCGGTCGGCGCTCCGGCGCCGCCGACAGCGGGAACTCCGCCTCGCGCCTGCTCAGCGCGTTGCGCAACAGCTCCTCGGCGAGGCTCAACCGCGCCTGGGTCAGCCGCGCCGAGCCGGTCCGCTCGCGCAGCCCTTCGAGCGTGTCCTTCAGCGCCGCGTGCGCCAGCCCCCCGCGTGCGAGCGGCTCGGGCTGCGGGTCGAGGTCCTCGGCGCGCAGCATCCGCTGCACGAACCACTTCACCGGGCATCCCGCCCACACTTCGAGCGAGGACGGTGACCAGACATGGTCTCGTAGCTCTCGCGTCAGCTCCTCGTCGCTCAGCGGGCCCAGCGAGGCTGGTGCTCGCGCGCCACCGTTGGACGGTGTGTCCTCACCCGACCTCGTCCTAGTCACAGAGGCTCCGGCCACCTGCCCCCCAGGGGCTCCGGCCACCCGCCCCCCGGTGGCTCCGGCCACCCGCCCCCCGCGCAAGGACTCGTGTGCGCGATCGCCCGCCGCGATCATCCTTCCGGCGCCCGCCCGGTCCACCGCGCCCAGCGGCCGGCGCGCGCGACCCTCCTCCAACCCAGGCTCGAACAGGTCCACGACGTCGTCGACGAACAGCGACCTGGCCTCCGCCACGCCGTCGTCGCTACCCGCATGCCAGCTCAAAACCAGCAGCTCCTCCGGCCGCGAGACCGCCGCGTACAGCGCATAGCGCTCCGCCGCCAGCGCGTCCCGCAGCCGTCCTGCACCCAGCCGCAATCCCGAGGTCTCCGCCAGCCGCCTGCGCTCCTCCTCGGCCAGCAGCGGCTCGGGCCGCGCGCTCGCCGGGAACACGCCTTCCTGCAGGCCGATCAGAAACAGCGCCCGCACCCGCCGCGCCCGCAGCGCGAGCGGGTCGACCACCGTCACCCTCCCCTGCCCGGCCGGCTCCCCACTGACGATCTCCACGCTCTCGAGCATCCGCGCGAGCTCCGCGGCGTCCGCTCCCAGCTCGGGCGCTCCGCGCGCCAGCCTGCCCAGCTCCCCCAGCGCGCGCAGCCCCGCCGTCAAGGCGCGCGCCTCGTCCAGCTCGTCGCCCTCCAGCAGCGCCGCGCGCCCCCGCCGTGGCGCGTTGAACAGCCATTCCAGCTCGCGCCCGGCGCGCTCGCTCAGCGCCGCCCCGCCTCGCCCCGCCCCGCCTCGCCCCGCTCCGCCTCGCCCTGCTCCGCCGCGCCGCGCCGCCCCCTGCACCGCCTCGGCCCGCGCCGCCCTGTCCCGCTCGGCCCCATCGCGCAGGTGATCGAGCGCCTCCAGGCGCCAATGCTCCGCCTCCCAGATCGCTTTCGCCTGAGCCGCGCCGGAGGCCCCCTCGCGTCGCGCCCGCGCCTCCAGCCTGTCGGCCAGCTCGGGGCGCTCCAACAGGCCCGGAGCCCGCAGCCAGGCCAGCAGGTCGCCCAGCTCGCCGTCGTCGGTCGCGCAGCGCAATGCCCCCACCAGCGCCCCGCCCGTGGCGGTGTCGGCGAAGGACACCCGTCGCTCCAGGGCGTGGGGAATGCCCTGCGCGTCGAACACCTCCCCGAGCAGGTCAGCCACCACACTCGGCATGCGGTGCACCACCGCGATCTCCTCATGTTTCATCCCCTCGTCGAGCAGCGCCCGGATTTCGCCCGCCACCAGCTCGAGCTCGGCGCGCTCGCCCCCGCCCTCCAGCAGTCGCACCGCCCCGGCCACGTTTACCCGCGCGGCGCCCGGCTCGAACAGCGAGCGCTCCAGATGGTGCAGCGCCACGCGCGCCGCCGGCGCGTAGTACTCCTCGCACGCCTGTAGCCGCCGGTGCTCCGTGGCCAGCGGCGCAAGCGTCTCAAACGTGCCGGCGCGCCCCGCGAACGCCGTCCGCCCGGGCTCATACGCCAGCGACACCGTCACCGATGCGCCCACGACCACACCGAGCGTCTCGATCGCATCGAGCTGCAGCCCGTCGAAATCGTCGAACCCATACATCAACACCGGCGTTCCGCCCCACAGCGCCGGCTCGCGCCGCAGCGCATCGAGCGCCTGCGTCGCGCGCCGCTCACGATCTGTGTGTCCGAGCCGCTGCAACGCGCGCCGGTACTCCCCAAACAGCCTGCCCAGATCCTCGACGCCCCCCGCCGCGCGCGCCCCGTCCGCGGCCGCCCACTTCCCCGCCGCCGCCTGCAATCGCGCGGGGGTCACACGCTGCACCTCCAGCTCGGCCACAACGCCCGCAAGCGCGCGCACGTATCCCGGGGTGCTCCGCGCGAGCAGCGACGCCAGCACCCGTTCGCGAGCCACCCCGCTCAGCGCCGGCAAGCCTCCCCCCGCACGACCTACCGCCTCCCCGATCAGCCCCTCGAAGCGCTCCACGCGCGCCCCAGCGACGACCCCCGCCTGCGCCAGCTCGCGCCGATACCGATCCCCATCCGCGCGCGTCGGCACGACCAGCAGCGGCTGCTCGCCGTGGGCCACGTGCCTGCGCACGGCGTCCATCACCTCGCGGGCCTTCCCCGCGTTCGCGGGCCCTGTGATCAGCGTGATCGGCACTACGCCTCATCCTTACGTACTCGCCCGACACGCTTGCCCGAACGTTCGATCCCGCCTGACACGCTTGCCCGGACGCTCGATCCGGCCCCGCTCAGTCCCGGTCGTTGCGCCTACTCGGCGACAGCAGGTGTGGAGACCGGCTTCACTACGGTCTCTTCGGCTGACGCGCGACCGCGTCTCCCAAAAAGCGCGATCCAGCTCTACGCGGCGCTCACGGCCGACACCGCGGCTGTGGCTGTGGCTGTGCCGTCGGCCTCGGCCGTCTCATCCGTCTCGGCCTCCGGCGGCTTTGCGCCCTCCTTCGCCCACTCCTCGTTGAACTCGACCCGCCATTTGCCGTCCTCGGTCTGGCTCATCGCCAGGTGGGCGCGGAAACTGCGTCCGCTGCGCCCTTTGAAGCCCGGCACCGCGCGTGCGGTGTATCCGGTCTTGATCAATTCCTTGGCGATCGCGATCGGCAGCTGCTTGCCCGCTTTGCCCTTCCAGATCACAAACCCGCAGCCGTGGTCGTTGCGCTGCCAGCAGGAGAAGCCCTTGCGGTTCTCGATGATCTCGTGCCCGCAGATCGGGCACGGTCCGAGCTGCGCGCGGGGGATGCGCACGTCTTTCAACTTCTCGTCGAGCTCTTTCACAGTCTCCTGCGCGAAGCCTGCGATGTCGCCCATGAACTTCTCCCTGGAGTCCTCCCCGCGCTCGATCTTGCCGAGCCGGTTCTCCCAGTCGCCCGTCAGGTCGGGCGAGGTGAGCGCGTGATCGCTCAGCAGCCTGATCACGTTCAAGCCCTTCTCGCTCGCCATCAGCGAGCGCCCCTCGCGCTCGACATACCCGACCTGGATCAGCCGCTCGATGATCGCCGCGCGCGTGGCCGGCGTGCCGATGCCCGAGTCCTTCATCGCCTCGCGCATCTCCTCGTCATCGACGAGCTTGCCCGCCGTCTCCATCGCGCCGAGCAGCGAAGCGTCGCTGTAGCGCCGGGGCGGTTTGGTTTCCTTGCGCGCGCTCTTGATCTCGCGCGTCTGCGCCTCCTCGCCCTGCTCCAGCCGCGGCAGCTGCTGGTTGGCGCCCTCGTCCTCGTCGCCGCGACCCTCTTTTTCGGGTTTCGCCGCATCGGCTCCCGCCTCGCCGTAGACCCCGCGCCAACCGGGCACCAGCAGCAGCTTGCCGCGCGTGCGGAACACATACCCGCCGTCCTTCTCCTCCGGGCCGGCCGGCACCGTCGTCTCAATTTTCGTGTTCTCGAATTCGGCTTCCGGGTGAAAGACCGCCAGGAAGCGCCGCGCCGCCATGTCGTAGATGCGTTTGTCGTCGCTGCCCATGCGATCGACCGCGTGCTCGGAGCGGGTCGGGATGATCGCGTGGTGATCGGTCACCTTCGCGTTGTTCACCACCCGCTCCAGCGGCAGCTTCTCCAGTCCAGTCACGTATTCAGCGGCCTTCGCGTACTCGGCCTTGGCACCCACCAGCTCGGCGATCGGCTTGATCTCCTCGATCATGTCGGTCGTCAGATAGCGCGAGTTGGTGCGGGGATATGTGAGCGCCTTGTGCTCCTCGTACAGCCGCTGGGCCGCCGCGAGCGTGCGTCGGGCCGAGAAGCCGTAACGGGTGTTCGCCTCGCGCTGCAGCGTCGTCAGGTCGTACAGCATCGGCGCGCGCTCTTTCTGCTTTTTCTTCTCCAGCTTCGTGATCTTCCCCTGCTTGCCCTCGCACGCCTCGACGATCGCGACCGCCTCCGCCTCGCTCGCGATCCGCGGCTTGGTCCCCGCGTGGAAGCGACCCTGATAGCTCCGCTGCCCATTCGCCTCGCCGGCGTCGTCCTGCGCCTGAGCGCCGTTGGCCTCCGACCCCTCGCCGCTCTCCCGCGCCTGCGCGAGCGGCCCGGCCACGAAGGTCGCGTCCACCAGCCAGTACGGCTCGGGCGTGAACGCCCTGATTTCCTCCTCGCGGCGGGTGATGATCGCCAGCGTCGGCGTCTGCACGCGGCCGAGCGACACCGCGCCGTCGAACGAGCTGCGCAGACAGATCGTCGCCGCGCGCGTGGCGTTCATCCCCACGATCCAGTCGGCCTCCGAGCGCGAGCGCGCCGCCTGCTCGAGCTTCGCGAACTCCGCCGCCGGGCGCAGCGTCTTGAACGCCTCCTTCATCGCCGCGGTCGTCATCGAGTTCAGCCACAGCCTTTTCACCGGCTTTTTCGCGTTCGCCTTCTCGAACAGATAGGCGAAGATCAGCTCTCCCTCACGGCCGGCGTCGCAGGCGTTCACGACCTCCTCGACGTCCTCCCGGCCGAGCTGTTTGGTGACGACCGTCATCTGCTTGCGCGAGCGCTCGTCGCGCACCACCAGCTTGAACTTGTCGGGCACGATCGGCAGGTCGGGCATCCGCCAGCGCTTGAATTTCGGGTCGTACTCGTCCGGGTCGGCGAGCTGCACCAGGTGGCCCACCGCCCACGTCACCACATGGTCCGGTCCCTCCAGCCAACCCTCCTGCTTCTGGAACGGCCCCTTCAACACGCGCGCCAGATCCTGCCCCACGGAGGGCTTCTCGGCGATCACCAGGGTCTTCGACATGGCGCCCAGCGTAGCGGCTGGGCGCGGCGAGGGATCATCGACCGGATCGTAGACCGGGTCGTGGACCGGGTCGCGCACCTCGTCTCGCACCGGATCGCGTAGCGGGTCGCGCACGCCGCTCGGCGCCATCCTCAGCCCCCGATCGGCGCTCGCGCGCTGGAGCCCCAGAAGATCTGCGTGCCGAACATGCCGATCAGGTTCACGAGCACCAGGTTGAGCACCATCGACTTGGCCGTCGCCCTGCCCACCCCCACCGGGCCGCCGCCGGCGTTATAGCCGTAGTAGCACCCCACGAGCACCACCCCGGTCGCCATGAACATCGCCTTCGCCATGCTGAACAAGAAGTCCGGCGGGTTCTGGTACTGCCAGAAGATCAGCAGGTACCCGCCCGGGGATACCGAGGAGACCTGGTGCACGACCGCGATGTACGAGGCGAGAAAGGCCGATCCGAGCGCGACGATGTACATGAACGGCAGCACGATCCAGGCGGCGAGCAGGCGCGTCGCGCACAGGAACATCAGCGAATCGACGCCCATCACCTCCAGCGCGTCAATCTCATCGGAGATCCGCATCGCGCCGATCTCCGCGACGATCCCCGTGCCGACCTTCGCCGCCATGATGTAGCCGAACACCAGCGGGGCGGCCTCGCGCAGGTTGCACCACGCCGTGAATACGCCCGCGAACGACGGCGCGCCCTGAGCCTGGGTGAAGTACGCGCCCTCGATGCCACAGGAGAGCCCGAAGATGAACACCGTGGCGCAGATCACCGCTGTCGAGGAGACGATCAGGATGCCCGACTGGCGCAGCGTCTCGCCGAAGAAGCGCAGCACCCCCAGCCCGTAAACCTGGCGCATGACACGAGTGGTGAACCGGCCGATCTCGCCCAGGGCCGAGATCCATTCGCGCGGCATCACCAGCAGCTCGCTCATTTGATGATCAACAGCTGGGGGTGGGTGGCGAGCAGCGTCTGTTCGAAGACGTAGTTGAACGAGAAGATCGCCAGAAACGCGATCACGACCGCCTGGTTGACGGCGCGACCGACTCCCTCGGCGCCGCCCGAGGCGGACATGCCCTTGTAACAGCAGACGATCGCGATGATCGCCCCGAACATCACGGTCTTCAGCACCGAGCCCCACAGGTCGGTGGTCGACACGTTCGCGAACAGCGTCGTCCAGAACGGCCCCAGCGGCTGGCCCTTGGTGACCGCCGTGATGATGCCGCCAAAGATCCCGAACAGCAGCGCATAGATGTTGAACAGGCCCGTCACGATCATCAGCGCCAAGAAGCGCGGCACCACCAGATTCTTGACCGGGTCCACCCCCAACACCTGCAGCGCGTCAAGCTCCTCGCGGATCTTGCGTGCCCCCAGGTCAGCTGTGATCGCGGTGCCCGCCACGCCCGCGAGCACCGTGGCGGTGACCAGCGGTGCGATCAGACGGATCGCCGCGAGCACGAAGAATCCCCCGAGCCGGTCCAGCCCGCCGATCAGCGTCAAAAAGTTCGCCGCCTCGAGCCCAGCCGGTCCGTAGTTGAGCGCCACGGTCGATACCAGCAGCGGAAACCAGCACAACCGCAGCGCGAACAGAAACTGCCAGATGAACTCACCGCCATACGGATACGGCGGCGACAGCGCCGAGGAGATCGTTTTGCCCGTCAACAGCATCATGTCCCCGACTTCCTCCATCAGGTTCCTCGCCGGGAGAAACGTCCGCTGGGCGAGATCGCCGACGAAACCTCCGCTGCCGAGCTGGGGTCGGGCCACAGCCATAGTGTACTAGTTCACCAGCACACTGTAAATCTGCTCGCGTGAGCGCTAACGTTGAGGGCATGATCGAGCGACCTGCGAAAAGCATGCAGTCGACGAACAACCCGCGGCCGGCAGACGATCTGTCCGAGGCGATCGGGCCGGCCGTCGATTTCCACGTCGAGATCGATCGCGATGCCGAGGTTCCGATCGGGGTGCAGCTCGCCTGGGCGCTGCGCACGCGGATCCGCGACGGCAGGTTCAAGCCCAGCCAGCGCCTCCCCGGGCTACGCGACCTGGCCGAGGCGATCGGCGTCAACGTGAACACCGTCCGCGCCGTCTACCAGCGCCTTGAGCACGAGGGCCTGATCGACAGTCAGCAGGGCAGCGGCACGTTCGTCGCCTCCACCCGGCACAGGCCCTCTGCCGTGGGCACGATCGCGGCCGACGCCGCGCGCGAGGCGCACGCGACCGGGGTCGATCCGCGCGAGGTCGCCGCCGCCCTCTATGTGGCCGGCGAGCCCCCTGCCAGGCCTCTCGACGAGGCGGCCGAGCGCCGGCGCCTGCTGCGCATCCAGATCGCCGGACTCGAGCGGACGCTCGGGGAGCTCGAAGCCGGGCATCCCGGCCTCGTGCCCGCCGACCTCGTGCCCGCATCCCCCGCGCTCCGTGCGGGATCCAGCCCGCGGCTGCTCGGCGCCGGCGAGCTGGAGCAGGTGCGCACATCCTTGGTGCGGCGGCTGACCGCCGTCCAGACCGCGATCGACGCGCTCGGGCGTGCAGACACGCCGGGCGCGGGGCCAAGCGGGACGCCGAGCGCGACCGAGCGCCGGCAGGAGCGACAAGTCGCCGCGACGAGCAAGGGCGCCGGCCGGTCTCCGAGTGCTCGCGCGCGCGCCAAGCCACGACCCGTGCCCAAGCCACGGCCCGCGCCCGCGGGAGCCTAGATGGCAGGCGCCTATTTCCTTGCGATGGTACTCGGCGTGCCGCTCCTGATCCTCACTTTGGCGCTGATCGTGGGGTACCTGTATCGCGATCACGACGCCGGCTACCCGTATCGCGATCACGACGCCGACGTGCTCGACTGGAAGCCCACCCGCTCCCCGGAGACCGAAGCCAGGCTCCACTCCGACGAAATCGATCAGCTGCTCGCCGCCCAGAACGAGCTCCGCCGCCGGCGCGGCGCGCCTGAGCGCTCGCTGGAGCAGGCGACCGGGCAGACCTGGAGCACCTGAATCGCCCGCTGAATCGCCCCACCGCCTATCGCCCCACCGCCTGAGTCAACCCGCCGTGCAAGACCCCGTGCTCACCTGAGCGTCCGGGCCGATCGCATCCGCTTTGGTGAGCAGGTGGGCGACCGTCGCGTTGGCCACCCCATAGCCGCCCTCGGACCCACCGCCGACGGTGCTCGCGAACACCGTCGTCAGCACGTGCCCGTCGCCGTCGAGGAGGGGACCGCCGGAGTTGCCCGGCCGCACCAGGCCGCGCAACGGGGTCAGCAGCCGCGAGACCGGGCCCTGGCCGTAGGCATTCTGGGTGATCACCGTCTGCGTGCGCCCGATCCGCCCCGGCTGCACGTCGAAGGGGCCATCCTCGGGATAGCCGAGAATCGCCCCGGCGGTGCCCGAAGCCGGATTCGCGATCAGGCTCAGGGCGGGCAGGTTGAGGTCGGGGATGCGCAGCATCGCGATGTCGTCGGTCGGGTCAAACATGATCGCCTGGGCGGGCAGGCTCGGCGAGCGGCCGGCCACCTCCACGGCCGTGTCCTGCTCGCCCGCGACGACGTGCGCGTTGGTCACCACCACGCCCGGCTGCACCACCCAGCCCGAGCCCTCGATCGCCAGCCCGCAGGCGGTCCCGAGCACACGCACCACGCTGCGCGAGGCCGCTCGCACCTGCGGCGTGCGCGCGATCCGGGGCTGGGGGGCGGCGACATCGGGCGAGGGGCCGGCGATCGACGGCAGCGGATCCAGCCGCGCGAGCGCGTCCAGGATCGAGCCCGTCGGCGGTAGCAGCTGGTTGAGCTCGCGCAGGACGGACGAGCGCTGGATGTCCGCACGCAGCTGCGTCTGGCCCGGTGCCTGCGCCGCGACGGCTGCGAGGATCCACACGATGCCCAGACCCAGCGCCGCACCGAGCGCCGCACCGAGCAGGCCGTCGAGCAGGCCGATGCCCGGGAGAAAGAGCGCGCGGCGCAGTTTGAACCCCAGACCCTCCAGCCCGCTCGCGAGGATCGCGCCGCCGAGCAGCGCGCCGAGCAGGCCGAAGGCGGGGGCATAGGGCGAGGAGGATCCTCGTGGCAGCAGAAGAGGACCCAGACGAGTTCCGAGGAATGCACCAAGTGCGAATCCTCCGAAGGAGAGCACGCCGACGATGAAGCCCCGCCGGAAGCCGAACCCGGCCAGAACGGCCGCGAACGCAACGATGATCCAGTCGAGCTCAGTCACCCGCCATGTTCTATCGCTCCTTGACTGAGAACCAGAGCCGGCGTATGCGACGTGCCCGCCCGGTGCTCGCTCTCGCGGGCGTGGCTTTCGCGATCGGCGCGATCGTCGGCGCGAATCACTCCCCCTCCTACGCGCACGCGCTCGCCGCACGGTTCACCGCCGCATGGGCCGAGCGCGACTACGCGAGCATGTACGCCGACATCGACGCCCGTTCTCGGCGCGGGCTGACGCCGAGCGAGTTCGCGGACATCTACCAGGGCGCGCTCACCACCGCGACCGCAACCGGCATGCGCGTGAGCGGCAAGCCCCGCGATGCTCGCGGCGGGGTCGAGGTGCCCGTGCGCGTGCACACGCGCCTGTTCGGAACGCTCTCGAGCGACTTCACGCTGCCGCTGCAGGGCAGCGGCTCCGGCACGAGGATCGCCTGGTCGCGCTCGCTCGCCTTCCCCGGCCTGCGACCCGGAGAGCGGCTGAGCCGCCACACGACGCTGCCCCGTCGCGCCACGCTGCTGGCCCGTGACGGGTCGGTCCTGGCCGCGGGCGCGGCGCTCGAAGCCGGCCAGCGCTCCTCGCCACTCGGCTCGCTCGCGAGCGCCGTGGTCGGCGCCGTCGGGCCGGTCCCCGCCGTCCACCGGCGCGTGCTCGAAGCCGAAGGCGTGCCGACGGACGCGATCGTCGGCGTGAGCGGACTGGAGCTGGCGCTGGACTCGAGCCTGCGCGGCAGCCCCGGCGGCGAGCTGCTTGCCATCGACGCGCAGTCCGGTCAAACCACGCGCGTGCTCGCCTCCGCGACATCCAGGGCGGCGAGCGCCGTGCGCACGACCATCTCCCCGGCGATCCAGCGCGCCGCGGTGACCGCGCTCGGCGGTCAGCTCGGCGGGATCGTCGCGCTGGCGCCCGCCACCGGGCAGATCCTCGCCGTCGCGGGGATCGGGCTCGACGACCTCCAGCCGCCGGGCTCGACCTTCAAGATGATCACGCTCAGCGGAGTGCTGCAGGCCGGGATCGCAAGCCCGCACAGCGTCTTCCCCTATGCGACCCACGCCACGCTCGACGGGGTGAAGCTGAACAACGCCAACGGCGAGGAATGCGGCGGCTCGCTGGAACTCGCCTTCGCGGTCTCCTGCAACTCGGTGTTCGCGCCGCTCGGGGTCAAGCTCGGCGCGACGCGTCTGGTGGCGATGGCCGAACGGTACGGCTTCAACCACTCCCCCGGGGTGCCGGGCGCGATCGAAAGCACGCTGCCCGCAGCCGCCCAGATTCAGGGCGAACTCGACATCGGCTCGACCGCGATCGGCCAAGGCCAGGTACAGGCAAGCGCCCTGCAGATGGCCACCGTGGCCGCCACGATCGCCGACGGCGGGCGACGGCCCCAGCCGACCTTCGCCGTCGACCCGGGCAGATCCCCGCGGGTGACGGCGACCAGCGCCGCGGTGGCGCGCACCGTGCGGCGCCTGATGATCGGCGTGGTGCGCTCCGGCACGGGGACCTCCGCCGCGATCCCGGGGGTGACGGTCGCCGGCAAGACTGGCACCGCCGAACTGAAGACGATCAGCAGCTGCCCGGCCGGCTCGGAAACGGAATCGAGCTCGCAAGCAGCGAGCTCGGAAAAGTCCGGCTCGGAAGACTGTGGGTCAGCTCAGAACGAAGCGCGCAACACCGACGCCTGGTTCGCGGCGTTCGCCCCCGCGCTCCAGCCGCGGATCGTCGTCGGCGTGCTGCTCGTCCAGGACGGCGCCGGCGGAGCCACCGCCGCGCCCGTGGCCCGCCAGGTGCTCGAAGCGGGACTCTCAGCCACCCACTGACGAGGCCGTCAGACGTCGAGCTCGGCTGAGGCTGTTTGTGCCGGGTGATTCGGGTCGACGATCTTGAGCTCGAGCGGGCGATTGTCGAGCGAGACGATCTGGATCTTGTAGAGCAGCAGGGCGCCCTGGGTGGCGCCCGCGTTGGCGACCGATTCCGGGAGCGGCAGCTGGTCCTTGGCCGGGACGAGGCCACCGCGATAGGCGAATTCGTTGGTGGCGTCCGGCACGATTGGTTCGTAGACGTTGTTCTGCGTGTCGCTAATCGTCAGGTTGGTCGCCGCCGGCAGCGGGATCGAGGAGTGGTTGTAGACCTGCATGAACACCGCGAACCACTGCTGCCCCGGGGCAAGCCGGCGCTCGATCGGCGTCAGCCCCCGCAGGTAGGCGGCGTCTTCGATGTTGGCGGGGTTGAGCTGGCGCGAGAGCTGCACCTCGTAGATAAGCGGACCGACGTTCAGGTAGGGGGCGTTCTGGCCCGACTCCCCGGCGTAGGTGCCGGTGGTGACCCTCGTGTCGGCGTTCCCGCAGGCGCCGAGCGCGAGCGCCGCGAGCAGGGTGAGGATGGCGAGGAGGGGCTTGCGCGGAAGGCTGGACATGCGGGGCGGCAGTTTATCCGCCGGCGACCGTGACGCGCGGCCCGCGGCCGACGTCCGACTCGAGGATCGAGCGCAGCCGGCGCATCGCGCGCGCGTTCTTGCGCCTCGTCCAGCCGCGCGCGCCGAAACCCTCGACCAGGCGATCGGCCAGCGTCGCGGGGACGGTCTCCAGCGTGAAGCGCACGCGCGTCGTGCCGCCGGCGCCGGGCGCAAGCTCGTAGACGCCGAGCGTGCGGATGCGGTTGTTCTTGCCCGTGCGGCCGGCCTCGACGATCCGGTGGGGAGCGTCGACCTCGACGAACGTGACGTCGCCCCAGCTGAAGCGGTTACCCGGCGCCTTCACGCGAAAGCGCGCTCCCGCCCCGCGCCCGACGGAGTCGATCCGCGTGAGATGCCAGTCGACGAGGTAGTGGTCGGTGAACTCGGAGTGGTTGGCGATGTCCTGCAGGTAGTCGAAGACCCGCTCGCGCGGGGCATCAACGATGATCGACACGGTCACGGGGTCCACGGCGAGGGCCAGTCTAAAGCCCGCGCGGCGCGAACGCCGCTGGGCGGCTCAGGCGCCAGCCAGCGCGGGCGCCAGGCGGTTCAGGCGCTAGGCGGCGCGGGCGGTCAGGCGCACGGTGTGACCATGCTCCGAATGGCGCACGATCTCGCTCGCCACCGGGGCCCCGCGGCGCAGCGGTCGACAGAGCTCGCAGACGATGCCCTGCGCGGGGGCGGGCGGGCTTCCATACAAGTGGACGTGCTCGCCCGTGAGGGGGGTGCGCCCGCAGTCGGTGCAGCGATGCCTGTCGGCCTCCAGGGCGCCGACGCTGCGACGCAAGAGGACGCGCTCGAGTTGCTCGACATGCCGCTCGGGAGTAGCCATGGTCTGAAGGATTCGCCGTCGAGCGCTCGGCTCCTGCCGTTTTGGGGCGGTCGGACTCCTGCCAGTTTGCGGCAGTCGCATGACGGGTAGTGGGTGGGTCAGGACGGGTGGGGTAGGATGACTGCTGAGCAGAGAAGGAGGAGTCGAGATGGAGACACTTTCATCGGGGACGATCACCGGAGCGGGCTCCTTTCGCTGCCGGCACTGCGATTACGTGCTGACGCTCCTCGGCTCGGACACGCTCTCAGACTGTCCCCGCTGCGGCGGAGAGGACTTTGCCCGCGCCTCGCTGTTCAGGGCCGGGCGGCTGGAGGAGGAGCGCTCCAGACGCGAGGAGATGCCCACCGGTCGACGGGTTGGCTGGGACTCGGAGCGCGACGACCGGCCGGTGGGGGGCGTCCGCAACCAAGACGAGGACACGCTGACCGCCCATCGCCTGCCGGGCGCGATCCCCGAGCTCAAGCGCGACGCGATGCTCCTCGCGGCCAGAGAGCAGGTCGAAAGACCGGGCGAGTATCTCGTGTACGAGGAGAGCGGCGAGTGGCGCACGGTGGCGCTCACGCGCGAGTGGACGCGGATCGGACGCTCGCTCGCGGCCGACGTGCGCTTCGACGACACGACCGTCTCGCGCCGACATGCGCTGATCGTGCGCCAGCCCGACGGCGTCAGAGTGCTCGACGACCGCAGCCTGAACGGCGTGTTCGTGAACGGCGCGCGGATCGAGGGGAGAGCATTGAAGGACGGCGATGAGATCCTCGTCGGGCGCTACCGGCTGAGCTTCCTCAGCGTGCCCTCCGCGCCAGACGCATAGCGAGGGGCGTGCCGCCGCTCAGCGTGCCGTTCGAGCCAGGCGCATAGCGAGGGGCGTACAGCCGCTCGGCGTGCCGTCCGGGCCAGACGCATAGCGAGGATGTGCCGCGTAGTATCGCCTCCAAATGGCGCGGACCCACACGATCGCCGTGCTCTCGCAGAAGGGGGGCACCGGCAAGACGACAGCCGTGCGGACGCTCGCCGACGCGCTGCGCCGGGCGGGCGTGAGAACGCTGACCGTCGACCTCGACCCGCAGGGCAACCTGTCCGACTACTTCGACCTGCCACCGGATGTCGAGCCGACGATCGCCGACGTGCTGTCAGGGCGCGCGACCGCGGCCGAGGCGATCCACGAGGACCTGATCCCCGCCAACCTGAGCCTCGCGGAGGCCGAGTTGATGTTGGGCGGAAAGATGGGCCGGGAGATGACCCTGCGGCGCGCGCTCGCGCAGGCGCCCGACGAGTACGAGGTGATCCTGATCGACTGCCCGCCCTCGCTCGGGCTGCTCACGGTCAACGCGCTCGTGGCCGCCGATCGCGCGCTCGTGACCGCCGAGGCCCAGTATTTCGCGCTGCAGGGGGTCGAGCAGGCGATGGAGGTGGTCGAGCTCGCGCGCGAGAGCCTCAACCCCGAGCTCGAGCTGCTGGGCGTGCTGCTGAACCTCGCGGACATGCGCACCGTGCACTCGCGTGAGGCGCTCGTCTCGCTGAAGGAGCGCTTCGGCGAGCAGGTGTTCGCCACCGTCGTGCGCTCCTCGATCGCCTACGCCGAGTCGGCCGAGCGCGCGAAGTCGATCCTCGACCACCGCCCCGACCTCGGCACCGACTACCTGGCGCTCGCCGACGAAGTGCTCGAGCGGCTGTCGGGGCTCGAGCACGCGCGCAAGCAGCTCGCCCGCCTGCGCTAACCCGACTGCGCCAGCCGACCGCGCCAACCGCCTGCGCTACAGCTCGCTCACGTAAGCGCCCTGGGGCTCGAACGGCGTGCGCAGGAGCGTCGCCCAGCCCTCGATCTCCGGGCGCAGCGCCTCGACCACCGCGCCGGTCTGCTCGTAGAAGCACCACACGAGCACCGTCGGGCCCGCGCCGGAGATCGTGGCGCCGAGCGCGCCCAGCTCGCGCGCACGCGTGGCCAGCTCGTAGGAGCGGGGGAAGAGGCTCGCGCGCCGTCCCTCGTGCAGGCGGTCCTGCAGACCGCGCGCGAGCAGATCCCAGTCGCCCCTGGCGAGGCCGAGCGTGAGCAGCGCGGCGTGGGCGACGTTGAACACGGCCTCCTCGAGCGGGACCGCCGCCGGCAGCGCCGCGCGCGCGGCGCTGGTGCGCACCGCTCGATCGGGCACGACCGCCAGCGCCTCCAGACCCGTCGGCGGGTCGAAGCGCACCGCCTCGCCGTCGGCGCAGACGACGAACCCGCCCCGCAACGCCGCCGCGACGTTGTCGGGGTGACCCTCGAGCTCACTCGCCAGCTCCAGCAGATCGGCGTCCAGCTCGAATAGGTGGTCGGCCGCCATCAGCCCCGCGACGATCGCCGCGGCGCTCGAGCCGAGGCCACCCGCGAGCGGGATCCGCGAGCGGATCCTGAAGGTGAAGCCGTCCGCGCAGTGCAGTCGCTCGAAGGCCCGCACGCAGAGGTTCTCGCGCCCGCGCGCAACCGCCAGGTCCGTCTCGATCGCGAACTCGCCGGTCTCCTCGACCTCGAGCTCCAGATGCAGCGCCAAGGCGCTCGCCATGCAGTCAAAGCCCGGACCGAGGTTGGCCGAGGAGGCCGGCGCGCGCACCACGCGCCTACGGGTCACCAAGCACCGCTTCCTCGATCGGTCCCAGCTCGGCGGCGCAGTGGATCACCTTGCCGTCGTTGTTGGCGATCGCCGTCTCGGGGTCCTTCAGGCCGCGGCCGGTCAATACGCAGGCGACCTGCTCGGCGCCGTCGGCGCCGTACTTGAGCAGCCCCGCGACAGACGCCGCCGAGGCCGGCTCGCAGAACATGCCTTCCTTCGACGCGAGCAGCCGGTAGGCCGCGAGGATCTCCTCGTCGCTCACCACCCTGATCGAGCCGCGCGAGTCCGTCGCCGCGGCCATCGCGTCCTCCCAGCGGACCGGGTTGCCGATCCTGATCGCGCTCGCCACGGTTTCGGGGTGCTCGATCACTTTGCCCTCCACCAGCGGCGCCGCGCCGGCGGCCTGGAAGCCGAACATCTTCGGCGCCGCGCCCAGCTCGCGGAACCCGCGCCAGTAGGAGGTTATGTTGCCGGCGTTGCCGACGGGAATGAACAACGCTTCGAGGGCGCCTTCGAGGCCCTCGTGGATCTCGAAGGCCGCGGTCTTCTGGCCTTCGATCCGAAACTCGTTGACAGAGTTGACGAGCGCGATCGGGTGCGTGGCGGTGAGCTCGCGCACGAGCGTGAGCGCCTGGTCGAAGTTGCCCGCGAGCGATATCACGCGCGCGCCATGGACGAGCGTCTGCGCCATCTTGCCCTGCGCGATCTTCCCCTCGGGGACGATCACCGCGCAGGTGATGCCCGCGCGCGCGGCGTACGCGGCCGCGCTCGCGGCCGTGTTGCCGGTGGATGCGCAGATCACCGCCTTCGCGCCGTCACGCACGGCCGCGGAGACCGCGCACGTCATCCCTCTGTCCTTGAACGAGCCGGTTGGATTGGCGCCCTCGAGCTTCAGACGCACCGTCGCGCCCACCAGCTCCGAGAGCACCGGCGCGCGCAGCAGCGGCGTCGAGCCCTCCTGCAAGCTGACCAACGGATCGCCCAGCTCGAACGGGAGCCGCTCGCGGTAGCGCTCGATCAGCGGCACATGGGCGCCGGTCGGCGGGATGCCCTCCACCCGGGGAACCTTCACGATCGCCTGATTCATACGAGCTCCTTTCTCATCCCAACTCCTGCGGCACGGTCATCCGAACTCCTCTTCGATAACTCGAATGGTGCGGGGGGTCGAGCGTAAGAAGTCGAACTCCTCCAGCCGCGCGAGCGCCGCGCGCAGGCGCGATTCGGCCACCTGGTGGGTGACCATCACCAGCCGCGCATTCTCCCCCAGCCCGCGTTGGAGCACCGACTTGATCGAGACCTCCTGCTCGCCGAGCACCTGGGTCACGGTCGCGAGCACGCCCGAGCGGTCGGCCACCTCTAGGTGCAGGTAGAAGGCGCTCGGGACATCCTCGAGCAGGCGCAGCTCGAGCGGCGGGGCGGGCGGTCGCGCGCCGCCGGTCATCACGCTCACCACGTCACCCAAGACCGCGCTCGCGGTCTGCCGGCCGCCGGCGCCCGGGCCGGACATCGTGATCTCGGTGATCGCCTCCGATTCGACCGTGACCGCGTTGAACGGCCCCGAGACCGAGGAGAGCGGATGCCCGGCGTAGAGGAACGCGGGATAGACCCGCACCGACAGGCCGTCGTCGCGACGCTCGGCGGTGCCGATCAGCTTCAGGCCGAGACCCAGCTCGCGGGCGTACTCCAGATCGTCTGACTGCAGATGCTCGATGCCCTCGTAGGGAACGTCGTCCAGGTGCACCGGCGCGCCGAACGCCAGGCGCGCGAGGATCGCCATCTTCGCCGCCGCGTCGCGGCCTGAGACGTCGTCGCTGGGATCCGCCTCGGCATAGCCAAGGCGCTGGGCCTCGGCGAGCGCCTGCGCGTAGGAGCTGCCTTTGGCCATCTCCGAGAGGATGAAGTTGGTCGTGCCGTTGACGATCCCGTGGATGCGCTCGATCGGCGTCGCGGCCAGCGACTCCTCGAGCAGCCGCACCACCGGCACCGCTCCCGCCACCGCCGCCTCGAAGCGCAGCAGCACGCCGTGCTCGCGAGCAACCGCGAACAGCTCCTCGCCATGCTGGGAGAGCAGCTGCTTGTTCGCGCTGACCACGTCCCTGCCGGCGCGCATCGCCGCCAGCAGGTGCTCGCGCGCCGGTTCGATCCCCCCCATCACCTCGACGATCAACTCCGCGCCCGCGAGGATCTCATCGAAGTCGCCCCGCGTGCGCGTCAGCACGCCGGCGATCATCGGGGCGCGGCCGTTGAAGCGCTCGATCTCGCCGGCCCGCTCCTCCAGCAGCGAAGCGAACGCCGAGCCGACCGTGCCGTGGCCGAGCAGGCCGACCCGAAACGGCGCGGCGCCGCCGCCGCCCGGGGCCGGCGTGGCGTCCTTCACCCCAGCCCCCACCCCGGCCCCCATCCCAGCCGGTGGTGTGGCGCCGCTAGCGGACATCGCGCGCCGTCAGATCCTCGAAGCTCTCGCGCCGCACGACCACACGCGCCTCGCCGTCGCGGCAGAAAACGACCGGCGGGCGGGGAACGCCGTTGTAGTTGGAGGCCATCGCAAAGCCATACGCGCCGGTCGCCGGCGTCACGATCACGTCGCCGGGGCGCGGGTCGTCGAGCAGCGCGTCGCGGACGATCACGTCGCCCGACTCGCAGTGCTTGCCCGCGAGCACGCACGGGGTGGCGCCGCCAAAGCGATCGGCCACGTGGGCTTCGTAGGAGGCGCCGTAGAGCATCGGGCGCAGGTTGTCGGACATCCCGCCGTCGCAGCCGACCCAGGTGGAGACGTTGCGCTTGACGCTCTCCACGGTGTACAGGGTCACCCCCGCGTTGGCGACGAGCGCCCGGCCGGGCTCGATCAACAGGCGCCGACCGGGAAGACCCATGCCGTGCTCCTGGGCGGCGCGCACGAGCGTCCCCACGTACTCGTCGATCGCGGGCGGGCGCGGCTGGGTCTCGGTGTAGGCGACCCCGAGGCCACCGCCGAGGTCATAGATCGAGAACCCGCCGGGCGGGTGGGTCTCCGATCCGAGCTTTGCCAGCTCCGCCACCTCGCGGCGAAAGGGCGCCAGGTCGAGCAGCTGCGAGCCGATGTGGGCGTGCAGGCCCTTCAGCGCCAGCCCGTCGATCTGCCCGATCCGCTCGATCGCGGCCGGGGCATCCGCCATCGAGAAGCCGAACTTGGAGTCGGCCTGGCCGGTGGAGATCTTCTCGTGCGTCTCGCCCCGCACATCGGGCGTCACCCGGATCAGCACGTCCTGCGCTTTTTCCGATAACCGCTCGAGACGATCGATCTCATCGAAGTTATCGACCACGATCAGGCCCACGCGCGCATCGAGCGCCATCCGCAGCTCGGCCGCGGACTTCGCGTTGCCGTGCATGACGATCCGCTCGGGCGCGTAGCCCGCCTGAAGCGCCAGGTGCAGCTCGCCGCCGGAGGCCACGTCGCACCACAGGCCCTCCCGCGCGAACACCTCGAGCACGGCGGTGCAGGGGAACGCCTTGGAGGCGAACACCACATGGAAATCCTCGTGCCCGGCCTGCTCGCCGGCCTGCGCGAAGGCGCGAGCCCGCGCATGCAGGTCCTCCTCCGCCACCACGTAGGCGGGGGTCCCGAACTCCCGCGCCAGCTCGATCGTGTCGCAGCCGCCGACCTCCAGGCGGCCGCGCTCGTTCAGCCTGCTGCCGAGCGGGAATACGTGCGAGAGACTCGTGCCGGTGGCCATCGTCGATGATTATCGCCTGCCGGCTCGGGACGGCGTCGGACGGCCCGCCTCAGGGGCGCGCCAATCCGCTTCTGCCACAATCCACGCCGATGGCGCCAAAACGATCGAGCTTCGGCAAAGACACCGGCCTGCAGACGCGGATGCTGCTGACCCTGTTCCTGCTCGGGCTCGTCTACGCCGTGTTCATCGGCGTGCTGGTAGCCGTCGGAGCCGGCGCGGGCATCATCGTGATCGTGGCGGTCGTGCTGCTGGTCGCGCAGCTTTTCGCCTCCGACAAGATCGCGCTGGCCACGCTCGGCGCCAAAGAGGTCTCTCCCGCCGAAGCGCCGGAGCTGCACGGGATCATCGAGCGGCTGTGCGTGCAGGCCAACCTGCCCAAGCCACGTGTCTGCGTGATGGAGACCTCGATGCCCAACGCCTTCGCGATGGGCCGCTCGCAGAAGTCCGCGACCGTGTGCGCCACCAGCGGCATCCTGCAGCTGCTGGAGCCGGCCGAGCTCGAAGGCGTGATGGCGCACGAGCTGACCCATGTGATCAACCGCGACGTGATGGTGATGACGCTCGCGAGCTTCTTCGCCACGCTGGCCTCGACGATCGCCCAGTTCGCCCTGTTCTTCGGCGGTGGCTACGGCAACAGCGAAGAGGAGGAGGACATCATCGTCGTGGTGCTCGTGTCGGTCGCCGTCTATGCGCTCTCCTTCCTCTTGCTGCGCGCCCTCTCGCGCTACCGCGAGTTCGCCGCCGATCGCGGCTCGGCCGTGTTGACCGGGCGTCCGAGCGCGCTGGCCTCGGCGCTGTTGAAGATCAGCGGCACGATCGAGCGCGTGCCCAGCCAAGACCTGCGCAAGGCGGAAGGGATGAGCGCCTTCTTCATCCTCCCCGCCAGGACCAAGAAGTCGCTGATGAACATCTTCGCCGATCACCCGCCGCTCGAGCAGCGCCTGGCGGCGCTCGAGCGGCTGGAGTCCCAGCTGCAGGGCGCCCGGTAGGCATGGCGGGGCACAGCGTCCCGGCGGGGCCGATACCGGTGACAGGACGCTAGCCCGTGGGCCTGCGCGACATCCTCACCGGTCGCCACGAGGTCGCCGGCCCCGCGCCCGATCGCCTGTTCGCGATCTCCACCGCCTACATCGCGTTGCAGTCAGAGCACTCGATCGACCCGGCCGGCGCCGCGGCGATCGTCTTCCAGGCTTTGGCGACCGCCGAGTTCGAAACGACATTGCGCGAAATGGAAGAAGTGGTCAAGGCGACGGGTGGTGACAGCGCCACGACGGTCTCCACCGAGGACGACTCCTTCGGCTACCGCTGGATGGTCCTTCACAACCCCCCCGGTAAGCCGAGCGTCGAAGACCTGGCCGTCGGGATCAACGCCGTCTCCGGCTCAATCGAGACCGCCGGCTACGGCGACCGTCTGCTGTGCGCGGTGTTCGCGTTCGTGGACGCGCAGAAGCGCTCGATCTACTTCATCTACAACTACAAGCGCGGCTTCTGGTACCCATTTGTGCCGGAGGGTCCAGCGAGCGCCAATCAACGCTCGACCGAGCGCGAGCTGCAGCTCAAGGCCCAGATGTCCTCCGAACTGCCGATCGAGCCCGAGCTGGGGCGCTGGTTCCCGCTCTGGGGGATCCCGCTCTAGTCCGGAATCAACCCGTGCGCTGAGAACTCGCTCTGCGCCTCCTCGAGCGTGATGTCCGGCGGCGGGAGCGTCAGATCCGAGCCGCGCAGATCGTCGTCCTCGAGCTCTTCGCCCTCGCTGCGGATCAGCTCGAGCAGCTTCTCGTAGCAGCCGTGAAAACGCTCGCCCTCGCCCGCTTCCACCGCGGCCTGACAGGCGTTGTCGAGCTCATGCATGCGCTCGAGCGCCCCGTCCTCCAGCTCATACTGCCCCTCTGTGGAGACGCGCACGATCATGCCTGGCCACCCTCGGCCGGCTCGGCGTCCGCGGGCGCTGACTCCGCGGGCGGGGGCTCCTGGGTCTGCTCGGAGATCTGAGCGGCCGGCGGCGCGGGGGTGGGTGGGGGGGTGGGTGGGGTTCCCATCTCGAGTTCGCCCTTCATCTTGGCCAGCTCCTCGTCGACCGCCGGCTGGCTGGAGAGCTGCTTGAGCTGACGGTCGATGTCGTCTTCACCCGATCCCAGCGCCGTGATGTCGTCGAACGTCCCGGCAGCTTCAAGCTCGGACACGGCGTCGGCGCGCGCTTTCATGTTTTCGGTCTTGTCCACCGCACGCTGCATCGCCAGCCCGACGTCGGCCATCTGCTCGCCCACGCCGGTGGCCGCCTCGGAGATCTTCACCTGGGCCTCAGCCGCGGAGTACTGCGCCTTGATGACCTCCTTCTTGGTGCGGAAGGCCTCGATCTTCGCGCGCAGCTTCTGCTCGGAGTCGGTCAGCTTCTGCTGCTGGTCTTCCAGTTCGGAGACCTGCGTGTCGAGTCCCTGCAGCTCGGTCTGGGCGACATTCTTGCGCTCGAGCGCCGTGCGCGCCAGATCCTCCTGGCCGCCGGACACCGCCTGGCGAGCCTGCGTGTCGAGCTTGACCACGCTCTGCTTGAGCGTCGTCTCCTGCATCTGCAGGCGCTTCTTGGCCGTCACCACGTCGGCGATGCCCTTCTTCACGTTCTGCAGCTGTTCGACCTGCTTCTGGTAGCTGTAGTCGAGCGTCTCGGCGGGGTCTTCGGCCCGGTCCAGCAGTTTCGAGACCTTCGCCTTCACGACGGTTGACATGCGCCCGGTCAAACCGGCCATCTGATCCTCCTATTGCTGTTCTTCGATCCGGGCGGTGGGCCCGGTGGGGCCAAGCCCAAGCGTAGCCGACCCGAGGCACGACCGGTGGGCGGGGCTGGGGCGGGAACCTCTATCCCCGACCCCGACGCAGTCCGGCTCAGAGGCCGAGCGGGTGACGAACAATGAAGCCGCCGTTTCCCGGGCGCAGCGGACGCCAGCGCGGACCCTGCTGGTTGCTGGGGTCATCCGCCGCGCTCGTGTCCAGGCGCAGCCCCGCGACGGTCATGTAAGCGTGACCGGGGTTCGAGAAGATCGAGACCCAGCGCCCGGCGCCGTGCGAGCCCCAGACTTCGAATTCGGAGGAATCCTCGGGCGTGGTCAGCAGGCTGGCGCCGTGCAGCGCGAAGGAGACGGTGCCCGAGCAGTCATACCCGGGCGAGTTGAACGAGGCGTGGCCGCCGCCGAAGATGTAGGGCAGGCCGATGATCTGGTCGCCGGCCCAGACGACCTCCTGCACGGCCGCGGGCACCGACATCGGGGCCGCGGCGAGCCCGTCCACGTAGCGGGCCATCGTGCCGGGGACGAGCAGCTCGGGCTTGGTGTCGGCCGCGACCCCGACGGGGCTGCCGCCGGTCGCGCCGTTCACCGTACCGGTCGGCGCCGGCGGCACGTAGGGGACGACCGCGCCGGTCGCGGTCTTCTCGTAGACCGGGCCCGTATAGGCGAGGTTAGGGGTCTTCGCCGTGACGGGGTCGGTGTGCACTTTCACCGCGGGAGCCGGCGTCGCGGGGGTCGTAGGTGTCGCGCCGCGCGGGATCGGGGTGACGGCGGCGACGCCGCCCGTCCGCGTGGCCAAAGCGGGCGTAGCCGCCACGGCGAGGACCGTCAAGCTGGAGAAAACCGCGCTGCTGAGGGTTCGCACCCGCACAACCACAACCTCTTTCGTCGGCCTGCGGGGTTAGCTGACGGGCTAGCGCTGAAAGAGCCTGCGCTTCTCACGGATGCACCGTGTGATTCGCCCCAACAATCTGGGTCCCCCGTTCCTTGACATCTAGTCAAGGATTCGGCGTTCGGGCGGCAGACTAGCAAACTGCAATGACGCTTGCACCAGATGCACCGCATTTCGCAGCTTTATCCCGCAAATGCCGGGCTTTCCCGGCAAATCGGCGGCTTTCGACCCGTTTGACCGCGATCTCGGCCCGGGTGAGCCTGCAATCCCCGGCGCGCTGCCATGCGCATCGTTTCGCACACGCTGCCATGCGCACCGTTTCGCAGCCTGTTCTCAACGCCGCTCCGCCCTGGTCCGCCCGATAGTGTCCCCGCGATGAAAGCCCCCGCGCCCCGCCTGCTGGCGACCCTGCTCGCCGGCGCGGCGCTCGCGGGCTGCGGCAAGTCCGCGCCGTCGGGGGCGGGGAGCTATCAGTCCGGGTCCAGCGGGGCGATCGCGCCGCTGAGCAGCCAGGGCGCGGGGGGTCTGGCGACGAAGAACACCACCCGCCTCGGCGGCTCCGACCCGGCGACCGACGCGGCGGCGGTGGCCCGCGCGGTATATCCCGGCCTGACCGCCGCCACGCGACCACAGGCGGTCGTGTTGGCAGACGTTCACGACTGGCCGGCCGCGCTTGCCGCATCGGCGCTGGCCAGCGCGCCGCTGGGCGCGCCCCTTTTGTACACCGACGGCTCCACGCTGCCCGCGGCCAGCTCCCAGGCGCTGGCGGCGATGCACCCCACCGGGGCGGCGAGCGGCGGTGCGCAGGTGATCAGGATCGGAACCGCCGCCGCCGCGCCGGCCGGCTACCGCACCGCGACGCTCCTGGCCACCGAACCACCCAGGCTGGCCAGCGAAGTGGCGCGGCTCGCCAGCCGCGCCCACGGCGTCGCTCCCAGTCAGGTGGTCGTCGTCGCCGACAACGGCCCACCGGCGCTCGCGATGCCCGCCGCGGGCCTCGCCGCCGAGAGCGGGGCGCCGATCCTGCTCGTCAGCAGCACGAGCGTCCCCGCGGCGACGATCGCGGAGCTGACCGATTTGCACCATCCGACGATCTACGTGGTCGGCCCATCGGCCCTCACCAGCCACGTGCTCGCGCAGCTGGCGCACCTCGGGACCGTCAAGCGCATCGGTGGCGGCTCGGCCGCAGAGGACGGCCCCGTCGAGAACGCGATCGCGGTCGCGCGCTTCGCCGACGGCGCGTTCGGCTGGGGCATCCACGAACCCGGCCACGGCCTCGTGTTCGCGAACCCCTCCCGCCCGCTCGACGCGCCCGCCGCAGCGCTGCTCTCCGCCAGCGGCGACTTCGGCCCGCTGCTTCTGCTCGACGATTCGAGCCCGCCCACCGCGGCTTCGCTTCCGCCCGCGCTGGTCAGCTACCTGAGCGACATCAAACCCGCCTACTCCCCCCAGATCCCACCGGTCCGCGGCGTCTACAATCACGGCTGGCTGATCGGCGACGAACAAGCGATCTCGGCGGTCAACCAGGCGGAAATCGACACGCTGCTCGAGACCTCGCCGCGCGCCACCGCCACCGAAGAACCATCCCTCCCGCTTCCCGAATGACCACCGCCACCCAAGAACCATCCTTTCCGCTCCCCGAATGACCTATACCCGCCCCCAAATGACCCACCTCCACCCCACTGAATGACCCTGCTTGCAGCGCACAACCGACCTACACAGATGAGATGAGCCAAGCCGAGGACCCCAACCGCATCGCCCGCATCAAGGCCACCCACGAGGCGAGCGTCGAGGACGTGCGCCGGCTGATGGGCGCATCCACGCCCCACTTCGCGCTCCAGCTGCGCAACCGCATCGCCGCCCTGATCGCCGACCTCCCGGCCGCGCACCCCGCGCGGGTTGAGGGCGAGCGTGAGATCGCGCGCCTGGAGCTGCTCGGCGTCGAGGGCGAGACTCGGGGCGAGGGACGCGAGCTGGGCGAGCGTCCGCTCGCCTCGCTCGACCTCGCCTAGCTCGACTCGCCCGGCGCAAAGCTCCACCCCGCCCGGCGCAGAGCTCCATCTCCTCCGGTGCCTGACTCGACCTCGCCCGGCGCAAAAATCCGGCGATTGCGCGGTTGGGGCTCGCGGGCGCCGGAAGGTTTGCTTGACTGGACGCGGATGTTAGATTCGCGCTCAAAGCCTGCCGGCGAGGCCCGTTGTTCGTTCGACGCATGCGACGGCAGCGGCTTCCTGGTCGATGAGGCCACGAACACGGCTCGAGATTGCGCCTGTCGGGCCCAGCGGATCGCAAACGCTCGCGCCCACCGGCTCCGTGACCGCGTTCCCCGGCGCTACATGGACCTCTCCTGGGAGCGCTACCCGCTGACGCAGATCGCGCAAGATCCGAACGCGGACTCCGTCCGCAAGGTCAAGCGCTTCTGCGCCGACATCGACCGCAACCTGGCGGCGGGCAACGGCCTCTGGCTGATGGGCCACACGGGGACCGGCAAGACGACACTCGGCTATATGGTCGCCGCCGCGGCAACCCGCGCCCAGCACACGGTTCTGAGCTTCAATGCCGTCGCGCTGCTGAATCGCATCAGGGGGACGTTCGATGCCAACAGCCGCGAAACGACCGACGAGGTGATCGAGACGCTCGCGAACGTCGATCTCCTGCACATCGAGGATCTGCGCGTGGTGCGTCCGACCGAGTGGGTGCTCGAGCAGCTCTATCTGATCGTCAACGCCCGCTATGAGGGGCAGCGCTCGATCGTCTTCACATCCGACATCGACTCCGACGCCGATGGGCCGCTCGCGCCCGAACCCTGGAAGCTCGAGGAGCACATCGGCAAACGCACCTTCTCGCGGCTGATGGAGATCTGCAGCGACCCGGTCTTGATCGCCGGTCCGGACAATCGGGTGGAGAGCCGTGACAATCGTCTGGACCGCGACGCGCAGAGGCCCGCCTCACTCGACATCCCCGCCTCGCTCGACGTCGTCGCGGCCACACCGGCCTGAAACCCTCGGCCTGCGGACCTTCAGCGTCCCCCCGCGAACGTGCGCTCGCGCCGGGCGTCGAGGAAACGTGCGCGCAGCAGTTTGAAGAGGAACGCGAACAGCGCCGCATCGAGCGCGAGCAGGCCGACGTTCAGCAGCCGTGGCACCGAGGTGAGCGAGGCCAAGATCAGGATCACGGCCGAGTGGAAGACGACGACCGGCAACAGCGCCAGGAGCAGGGTGTGCGAGCGGTACCCGCTCAGGTGCTCGCGCAGCGTCACCTCGACCGTGCCGATCAGCACCGCCGCGATCCCCGCGAACAGGGCAGGGCCGCCATGAGAGATCCCGTGGTTCAGGCGGCGCAGGCCGATCACGGTGCCGATCGCGCCGACGAGGATCAGCAGCTCGGACAGGGGCAGCGGGTGCCACGGCGCCCGCGGACGCTCACCGACCGACATCGGATCGCGGAAGGCGCCCCCACCGCCCCCGGCCGCGCCTGCACGCTGCGCCCCCCGGCGGCGCTCGGCCGCGCCGCGCGGACGGTCCCGCTTGGCCGATCGGGGCTGCGTCTGCGGGCGCTTGCGCGCTGCCGTCCCCTCCCCCCCGCCGGTGGCCGGCGCCTGCTCCGTCGCGGCCTCTGCGGCGCCTGCCCGCTTGGCGGCCGGTCGCCGCTTGCGCGAACGTCCGGCACGGCCCTTGTTGCGGTTCGCCACGGCTTACGCTTCCGGCCGTGGTTCGCTGCCCCGCATCTCCGTCGATCCTAGCGCCTATGCTGGGCTTTCATGACGCAATCCTCGCCGCCCACGGCTGCAGACACACCCGCCGATCCGGGGATCCCCGGTAGCGGGCTCGCCGGCCCATTCCCCGTCGGGGAGTACGCCGCCGCCCTGCGCCTGCAGCTGCGCTCCTTCACCCGCGTGCAGCTCGTCGGCGAGCTCGTCAACCTGCGCTCGGCCCGCGCGCGCGTCTACTTCGAGCTGCGCGACGCCTCGGGCGCGATCCCATGCGCCGTCTGGCTGAAGGACTGGGAGGCGATCGTCGCCCGCGGCGACGGCGCCGGCGGGGCTCCGCAGGAGGGCGTGCAGGTGGTGGTGGCCGGCGGCTGCGACTTCTACCCGGGCAGCGCCACCTCCTCCCCCAGTTTCTCCTTCTCCGTCAGCGATCTGCGCGTGGCCGGGGTGGGAGATCTGCTGGCGCGAATCGACCGTCTGCGCAAGGCGCTCGATCGAGAGGGGCTGCTCGCGCGCCAGCGGCGCCTGCGCCTGCCGCTGCTCCCGCGCACGATCGGCGTGATCACCGGCGAGAGCGGCAAGGCGCGCGATGACATCCTCGCCGCGCTTGCCCGGCGTGGCTGGGCCGGGCGGCTCGTGTGGGGCTTTGCCCCGGTGCAGGATCGCCACGCGGCGCCCGCGATCGTCCGCGCCCTCGGAGACCTCGCCGCGGTGGGCGAGGTCGATGTTGCGATCGTGGCCCGCGGCGGCGGCTCGCTGGCCGACCTGCTGTGCTTCTGCGACGAGACCCTCTGCCGCACGGTCGCGCTGCT
This sequence comes from Solirubrobacteraceae bacterium, assembly GCA_036511695.1. Classification (GTDB taxonomy): domain Bacteria; phylum Actinomycetota; class Thermoleophilia; order Solirubrobacterales; family Solirubrobacteraceae; genus Palsa-744. The sequence goes on from DATCBT010000052.1 coordinate 41,634, forward strand.
CGGGATACCGGTGATCGCCTCTGTCGGCCACCACACCGACCGCACCCTGCTCGACGACGTCGCTGCCGTCAGCTGCTCCACACCGACCCACGCCGCGGAGGCCGCCGTCGGTGTCGACTGCCTACGCGCGCGCCGCGAGGCCGTGACCACGGCCTCGCGCTTACAGGATCACGGGCGCCGGGCGGTGCTCTCGCGCGCCCGTCTGCTCGCAACGCTCTCCCGCGCCCCGGCCGGACACCTCGCCCGCCAGCGCACGCAGCTACACCAGCAGCTGCGCGAGGCCCGCGCCGGTTCGCGCCGGCGCCTGCAGTCCGAGCGCGCCCTGTCCGAGCGGCGTCTGCTGGTACTCCAGCGCAAGGCCCAATCGACGCTGTCGGACTGCCGCCGTCGACACCCGCACGCGCTCCACCAGCTCGCCCTCACCCTGGCCGCCCACGACCCCCAGCGCACGCTCGAGCGCGGCTACGCGCTCGTCGAATCGGCCACGGGCGAGCCGCTCCCCACGGCTGTCCTCGCCCGCGCGAGCAAGGATGTGCGCCTGCGCTTCGCCGACAGCACCGTCCCCGCGAAGATCCTTCCATGACCGACCCCAAAGCCGCCACAGACCCCCAGACCGGCGCGGATCCGCCCGCCACAGATACCCAGCCCGCGAGCGACTCGGGGGCAGCCACCGACCCCCAACCGCAGACCTACGAGACGGCCGCGGCGCGCGTCGAAGAGATCATCCGCCGCCTCGACTCGGGCGAGGCCAGCCTCAACGAGACGCTCGCCCTCGTCCAGGAGGGCAAGGCGCTGATCGAACTCTGCGCCGGTGAGCTGGAGGCCGTCGGCGCGGCCCTGGAGGAGCTGCGCCTCGATGATCTGGTCACCCGTCTGGAAGGAGGAGAGACACCTACATGAGCACCTACGAACTGCTCGCCGATCTGCCCGTCGTCGTTGAGGGATATGAGCTGGAAGGCCACGAGGTCGCCCTCTCCCCCGAGTTCGTGCGCAAGACGACCGTCATCCGCTTGCGCGGCTCAGGCGTCGAGGGCCTCGGTGAGGATGTCACCTACGCCGTCGAGGACCAAGAGGCGCTGCAGCGCGCCGGCGCGAGCGCGCCGCTTGCCGGGCGCTGGACGCTGGCCTCGTTTGCCGAGCACCTGCGCTCGCTCGACCTCTTCCCGCAGCCGACGGAGCGGCCGGAGTTTCGCCTCTATCGCAACTGGGCGTTCGATTCCGCCGCGCTCGACCTCGCGCTGGCCCAGGCCGGCACGACGCTGCACGCGGCCCTGGGACGCGAGTGCGAGCCACTGCGTTTTGTCGCCTCGCTGCGCCTGGGCGAGCCACCCTCGCTGGAGCCGTTGCTGCGACGCCTGGAGATCGCGCCGGCGCTGCGCTTCAAGCTCGACCCGACGCCATCCTGGGATCGGGAGCTGATCGCGCAACTCGTCGAGCTGGGAGCGGTCGACTCCGTCGATCTGAAGGGGCAGTATGAGGGCACGATCGTCGACAACCCGGCCGATCCAGAGCTCTACCGCCGTGTCGTGGAGGCGTTTGCGGACGCCTGGATCGAGGATCCAAAGCTGACGCCGCAGACGGAAGAGATCCTGCGTGCGCATCGCTCGCGCGTGACCTGGGACGCGCCGATCCACTCCGTGGCGGACATCGAAGCGCTGCCCTGGCCGCCGCTTACGATCAACGTCAAGCCCTCGCGCCTCGGCGGCCTGCAATCGCTGCTGGACACCTACGACCACTGCGCGGCGAACGAGATCGGCTGCTACGGCGGCGGACAGTCGGAGCTGAGCGTCGGGCGCGGGCAGATCCAGTACCTCGCCTCGCTGTTCCACGCCGACGCGCCCAATGACGTCGCGCCGTCCGGCTTTAACCTGCCCGAGCCGCCGCCCGACCTGCCCTCCAGCCCGCTCCCGCCTGCGCCCTCCGCGGTCGGCTTCCGCTGGCAGTAACCGAGCGAACGAACGCAACTTCTATCCCGCTGCTCGGTTTGGGCAGACATAGCGGCTAAGGTCGGTGACCGCCGCTTCGATGCAATCAGGTTTACCGGCGCGAAGGGATCTATCTTGGCGAACAGCGCCCCTCAGCGATCCATGTTTCCCCGCGCGGCAGTCGCTTCCGCGCTGCTGTGCTGCTTGCTCGGGTTCTCCGCATCGGCAGACGCAACCAACCCCGGCGGCACCGCCCCCGGCGCTGCTCCCTCCCGCCCCGCGCGCAAGGCCGCCCCGAAGACCGCCACGCCCAGCCTGCACGTCCTGACGGTGCGTATCACGAGCGTCAGCTGCATGCCCACCGCAAGATGCAGCGCCAACCCGCACCAGGTCACGACCCACGGGACCCTCCTGCTGGCAGGCAAAGGGCTGACGCCGGGCATGGTCGTGGCTTTCCCCCGCGCGCCCGGAGCTCGCATCGGCCTTACCTCGCCCTACGCGCATCTGCACCACGCGGGGCAGGGCCTGGTATTGACCGTCCCCGGCAAGGCCCACTCGGGGCACATCATGGTGCTGCTCAGCCACGGACGCCACACGAGCTCCTACGGGCCGATCTCGGTCGTGCGCTACGCCCTGCACCCGCCACCGCCAAAGCTCGCCCCGGCCCCGGTCGCCAGCGCGGCCGACGGCAGTGCGTTCGAAGGCCAGGGCATGTGGATCTGGTATCTGAGCCAGTCCGACGGCGGCAACCTCGCCTCGCTCGTCGCCCAGGCGCACGCGGCCGGCGTGACGACGGTGTTCGTCAAGAGCTCCGACGGGTCGAGCAACTACTGGAGTCAGTTCAGCCCCGAACTGGTGGCCGCGCTACACGCGAACGGCCTGAAAGTGTGCGCCTGGCAGTTCGTCTACGGGACAAACCCCGCCGGTGAGGCGAGCCTTGGCGCCAAAGCGGTCGCCGCCGGCGCGGACTGCCTGGTGATCGACGCCGAGGGCCAATACGAAGGGCACTACGGTGCGGCCCAGACCTATATCGCAGACCTGCGCGCCGCGATCGGGCCCGCCTACGCCCTCGGCCTGGCGTCCTTCCCGTACGTCTATGACCACACCCCCTTCCCCTACTCGGTCTTCCTGGGGCCGAACGGCGCGCAGTTCAACGCGCCGCAGATGTACTGGAAGGACATCGGCAACTCGGTGGATACGGCCTATGCCAACACCTACATCTCAAACCGCGTCTACGGCCGGCCGATCTTCCCGCTCGGGCAGACCTACTCAAAACCCTCAGCCGAAGAACTGGTGCGCTTCCGCGAGGAGGCGCCCCTGTACGGCGCGACCGGCACCTCCTTCTGGGACTTCCAGGAAACCCCGGCCAGTCTTTGGACAGCGCTCGCGACCCCGCTGGCGCCACTTACAAGCGTCACGCCCAACTCGTCCTGGTCGGAACTCGCAGAAGGCAGCAAAGGTGACCCGGTGCTGTGGATGCAGGAGCACCTGGCGAGCGCGATCCCTGCGCAAGCGACAACCGGCATCTTCGACGCGACCACCAAGGCTAACCTGGAGCAATTCCAAGCCGCTCACGGCATCGCCGCCAGCGGTCAC
>DATCBT010000053.1:0-60325 GCA_036511695.1 Solirubrobacteraceae bacterium
GGATCCACCAGGAGGCCCCGCGCGCGGAGGATCTGACGCCGACGACGGAGATGTTCGAGACGGGGATCAAGGTGATCGACCTGCTCGCTCCCTACGCGAAGGGCGGCAAGGTCGGGCTGTTCGGCGGCGCCGGCGTGGGCAAGACGGTGCTGATCCAGGAGCTGATCCACAACCTCGCCAAGGAGCACGGCGGCCTGTCCGCGTTCTGCGGCGTGGGCGAGCGCTCGCGCGAGGGCAACGATCTGTGGCTGGAGATGAAGGAGTCGGGGGTTCTCGACAAGACGATGCTCGTCTTCGGGCAGATGAACGAGCCGCCCGGAGCGCGTATGCGCGTGGCGCTTTCGGGCCTGACGATGGCCGAGCACTTCCGCGACCAGGGCCAGGACGTGCTGCTGTTCATCGACAACATCTTCCGCTTCGTCCAGGCCGGCTCCGAGGTCTCGGCGCTGCTTGGGCGGATGCCCTCCCAGGTCGGCTACCAGCCGACGCTCGAGACCGAGATGGGCCAGCTGCAGGAGCGGATCACCTCCACGAGCACCGGCTCGGTCACCTCGGTGCAGGCGATCTATGTGCCCGCCGACGACCTCACCGACCCCGCCCCGGCGTCGGTGTTCGCGCACCTGAACGCCACCACGGTGCTCTCGCGCGCGATCTCCGAAAAAGGCATCTACCCCGCGGTCGACCCGCTGGACTCGACCTCGACGATCCTCAAGGCGGACGTGCTCGGCGACGACCACTTCAGGGTCGCCAACCGCGTCAAGGAAATCCTCCAGCGCTACAAGGAGCTGCAGGACATCATCTCGATCCTCGGCATGGACGAGCTCTCCGACGAGGACCGGATCGTCGTGCAACGCGCGCGCAAGGTCGAGCGCTTCCTCTCGCAGCCGTTCTTCGTCGCCGAACAGTTCACGGGTACCGCCGGCGCGTACGTGCCGATCGCCGAGACGATCAGAGGCTTCGAGGAGATCATCGAAGGCAAGCACGACGAGGTGTCCGAGAGCGCGTTCTTTTTGAAGGGAACCATCGACGAGGTCGTTGCGGCCGCGAAGAAGGACTAGGGCACGACTCGTGGCCAGAGGCAAGTTCCCGGTCGAAGTCCTGACCCCCGAGGGCGAGGTGTTCGCCGAGGAGATCGAGATGCTCTCGACCCGCACATCGGTGGGCTCGGTCGGCATCCTCGCCAACCACGAGCCGATGCTGGCGATGCTCGAACCGACGGAGCTGCGGCTGTACCGTTCGGAGTCGGAGATCGTGCGCTTCGCCCAGGCCGAGGGCTATCTGCAGTTCGCCGAGAACCACGCGCTGGTGCTCGTCGAGGAGGCGATCGCGCCGGAGAAGCTCGACCGCCAGTCCTTTGAGGCCAAGCTCGCCGACGCGCGCGCAGCCGCTGAGCGGGCCGGGGAGGGCAGCGAGGAGAAGGCCCGCGCGCTGCGCGACGTCAAGCGCTACGAGGCGTTTCTCGCAGTCGGGCAGTAGCGCCCGTGACCGGCGCCGGGCCGCTGTTTCGGCTCAGACACATCGCCGCGCTCCTCCAACGGCTAGCCTTCCCCGCCTGATGAGCACCGAGCGCCAACCGATCGGGGTGATCGGCACCGGTTACGTCGGGCTGGTCACCGCCGCGGGCTTTGCCGAGCTGGGCAGCGAGGTGTGGTGCGTGGACATCGACGCCGCCAAGATCGAGCGCCTGCGCCGCGGTGAGGTGCCGATCTACGAGCCCGGTCTGGAGGAGCTGCTGGCGAAGAATCGCGACCGGCTGCACTTCTCAACCGACCTGAGCAAGGCGCTGGAGCACGCGCGGCTGCTGTTCGTCGCGGTGGGAACTCCGCCGACACACTCTGGCGACGCCGACCTGTCCGCCGTGCACGAGGTCGTCGCTGCGATGCCCGCCTCCGCGGAGCACGCCCTGGTGATGAAGTCCACGGTGCCGTGTGGCACGGGCTCGAGCATCAAGCGGATCTTTCGCGACCAGGGCAAGTCGGGGTTCAGCTATGTCTCCTGCCCTGAGTTTCTCAAGGAGGGGTCGGCGGTCAAGGACTTCCTGCACCCCGACCGGGTCGTGATCGGCGACGACGGCGATTGGGCAGGGGAGGCCGTGGCGGGCCTGTATGAGCCGTTTGGCGCACCGCTCGTGCGTACCGATATCGCCAGCGCCGAGATGATCAAGCTTGCCGCGAATGCCTTTCTGGCGACGAAGATATCATTCATCAACGAGATCGCAAACGTCTGCGAGGAGGTCGGCGCCGACGTCGTGGAGGTTGCGCTGGGGATGGGTTTGGACGCGCGGATCGGCCCCAAGTTCCTACAGGCCGGTCTCGGCTATGGGGGAAGCTGCTTCACCAAGGACGTGAGCGCACTGAAGCTGTTGGCGGGCAACTCCGGCTATCACTTTCAGCTGCTCAACGCAGTGATCGAGGTCAACGAGCTGCAAAAGCGCCGTGTCGTCTCCAAGCTGCAGCGCCATCTCGGAGCGCTCGCCGGCAAGCAAATCGCGTTGCTCGGACTGGCGTTCAAGCCGAACACCGACGACATGCGGGGAGCATCCTCGCTGGTGCTCGCCGCGCGTCTGCAAGCGGAGGGTGCGCAGGTGCGCGCGTTCGATCCAATCGCCGAGGAGGAGGCACGCAAGCTGATGGGGCAGCTCGACTATGCCTCCGGCGCCTTGGATGCCGTCGCCAACGCCGACGCCGTAGTCTTGGTCACCGAGTGGCCCGAATTCATCGAGCTGGACTGGAAGCAGGTCGCGCAGGCGATGCGTGGGACGCTCGTGATCGACGGGCGCAACGCCCTCGACCAAGAGGCGGTGCGTGCCGTTGGGCTGATCTACGAGGGGATCGGTCGTGGCTCGAAGAAGGCCACCGAGCAGTCGCCTGCGAAGGAGCCCGTGTGATCGCGACAGGAGCCCGTGTGATGGGGACAGGAGTCCGTCTGATGGGAGCGGGAGCCCCTGTGACGGAAGCGCCGGAGGTGTCGCAATGCAAGCGGTGATCCTCGTCGGCGGGGAGGGCACACGCCTGCGTCCGCTGACCTCGACCGTGCCCAAGCCGGTCGTGCCGCTCGTCGACCGGCCGTTCATCTCGTTCATGCTCGAGTGGCTGCGCCAGCACGGGGTAGACGACGTGATCATGTCCTGCGGCTTTCTCGCGACGAGCGTGCGCAACGTGCTCGGCGACGGCTCGGAGCTCGGGATCAGGCTGCGCTTCGTCGAGGAGCCCGACCCGCGGGGCACCGCGGGCGCGCTGAAGTTCGCCGAGCCGATGCTGGACGAGCGCTTCCTGATGCTCAACGGCGACGTGCTGACGGACATAGACCTGACCGTGCAGATCGCCCAGCACGAGCGCACGGGGGCGCGGGCGACGCTCGCGCTTGTGCCGGTCGAGGACCCGACCGCCTACGGACTGGTGCAGCTGGAGGAGGATCGCTCGGTGCGGGACTTTGTCGAGAAGCCGAGCTCCGATCAGATCGACACGAACCTGATCAGCGCGGGCGCGTACGTGCTCGAGCGCGAGGTTCTCGACCTGGTGCCCTCAGACCGCAACGTCTCGATCGAGCGCGAGGTGTGGCCGCAGTTGATCGGCAACGGCCTCTATGGATCGCCTTCGCAGAGCTACTGGCTGGACATTGGCACGCCGGAGCGCTACCTGCAGGGCACCTTCGACATCATCGAGGGCAATGTTGCGACCGCCGTGCAGGAGCGCCTGGGAGACGATTATCTGGCGATCGACGAGGACGCCGAGCTGCAGGGGCGGGTGATTCCCCCGGCTGTGATCGAGCGCGGCGTGAGCGTCGCGGAGGGCGCGCATGTCGGTGCCCTGGTGGTGCTCGGCCAGAACGTGTCGATCGGAGCTCACAGCACGGTCGAGCGCGCGGTGATCATGAGCGGCGCGGAGATCGGCGCCGGTTGCACGCTGCGCGACTGCATCATCGCTGCCGGTGCGCGCGTCGGCGCGGGCACCCGGATAACCGGCGGCGCGGTGCTCGGCGAGGGGGTGACCGTGGGGGCAGACAACGTGATTGCCCACGGTGCGCGTATCTTCCCGGGCGTGACTTTGCCCGACGGAGCGCTCAAGTTCTGATGACCCAGGAGATCACCCAGGAGCCGACAAGCGCCCAGGGCGCCCTTTCGCGCGCGAGCATCGCCGAGGTGGACGCGTCGAATCAGCTGGGCGACGTGCTGGCGCTGCCCGAGCATCTGCGCGACGCGCTGTGGCGCGTGGAGTCGGCGATCATGCAGGACTGGGACACCTCCGCCGGCCTGGTCGTGGCGGGGATGGGCGGCTCGGCGATCGGCGGGGCACTGGCCCGCGCGGCGCTGGGCGATCACGCCTCGCGGCCGATCTTCGTGACCCGCGCCTACGGCCTGCCGCCGTGGACGACGCCGGACACGATGGTGCTGTGCGCCAGCTACTCGGGCAACACCGAGGAGACGCTCGCCTGCTACGAGTCGGCGGGCGCGCTGGGGGCGCGGCGCATGGTCGTGACGACCGGCGGGCGCCTGGCGGAGATGGCGCGCGAGGACGGCGTGCCCGTGATCCCGCTGCCCGGAGGCTTTCAGCCGCGCGCCGCGGTGGCCTACATGACGGTCGCGGCGCTCGAGGTGGCGGCGCTGTGCGGCGCCGGGCCGCGGCTGACCTCGGAGATCGACGTAGCCGCATCCCACACCGAGCAGCTCGTGGCCGAGTGGGGTCCCGACGCGCCCGAAGGCTCGCTTGCGAAGGAGGTTGCTCGCGGCCTGCACGGCGCGATCCCCGTGATCGTCGGCGCCGGCCTGACGACGCCGATCGCCTATCGCTGGAAGACGCAGATCAACGAGAACGCAAAGCAACCCTGCTTCTCGCACGAGCTGCCCGAGCTCGACCACAACGAGCTCGTCGGCTGGGAAGGCGCCCGTGAGGTCGGCCGCTTCGCGGCGGTGTTCCTCGACGACTCCGACGCCCACCCGCGCGTGAAGGAGCGGATGGCGCTGACCGAGAGCCTGATCGCCGACAACGCGGCGGTCAGCTTTCACCTGGAGACGCGCGGGCAGACGACGATCGAGCGCGTGATCTCGCTGGTGCTTCTCGGCGACCTCGTCTCGATCTACCTCGCTACGCTGCGTGGTGTGGACCCTGGCCCGGTCGAGCTGATCGACCGGCTCAAGGCCGAACTCGCCAAAGGCTGAGGCTCGCCCGGCCGGGCGGCGTGTGCTAGCGTTTTTGGGGGCCGAGGAGCGCTGCGACGGGCTGGTTTCCGCCACGCTCGGCCTCCCTCTTGCAGCAAGGGCGCTCTGACCGACAGGAGGTTTCGTCATGTCAGTAATGACCCCCGCCGCGCCAGCAGATACGACAGTGCCCGCCACGAATGACTTCAAGGTCGCCGACCTCTCACTAGCCGACTTCGGGCGCAAGGAGATCACGCTCGCCGAGCACGAGATGCCCGGCCTGATGGCGATCCGCCGCGAGTTCGCCGCTGAGCAGCCGCTCAAGGGCGCCCGCATCATGGGCTCGCTGCACATGACGATTCAGACGGCCGTGCTGATCGAGACGCTCACCGCGCTCGGTGCCGAGGTCCGCTGGTGCAGCTGCAACATCTTCTCCACCCAGGACCATGCCGCGGCCGCGGTTGCAGTCGGCCCCGAGGGCACGCCCAAGGACCCGAATGGCATCCCCGTGTTCGCCTGGAAGGGCGAGACGCTGGAGGAGTACTGGTGGTGCACCGAACAGGCAATTCTCTGGCCGGGCGAGGATGGGCCCAACATGATCCTCGACGACGGCGGCGACGCGACGCTGCTCGTGCACAAGGGCACCGAGTACGAGGCGGCCGGCGCGGTGCCCGAGGTCGACGAGGACGGGATGGATGGGGACGGGCTGGTTCACTCAGAGGAGTTCCAAATTGTCCTCGCATTGCTGCGGCGCTCGCTGGCGGAGGACCCGCAGCGCTGGACGAAGCTCGGCCGTGGCGTGAAAGGCGTGACCGAGGAGACGACGACAGGCGTGCACCGGCTCTACCAGATGGTCGAGAGCGGCGAGCTGCTGTTCCCGGCGATCAACGTGAACGACTCGGTGACGAAGTCGAAGTTCGACAACCTCTACGGCTGCCGGCACTCGCTGATCGACGGCATCAACCGTGCGACCGACGTGATGATCGGCGGCAAGGTCGCCGTGATCTGCGGCTTTGGCGACGTCGGCAAGGGCTGCGCGGAATCCCTACGCGGGCAGGGCGCGCGCGTGGTGATCACCGAGATCGACCCGATCTGCGCGCTGCAGGCGGCGATGCAGGGCTACGAGGTCAAAACGCTCGAGGAAGTCATCGCAAGCGGGGACATCTTCATCACGACGACCGGCAACAAGGACATCATCACCGCCGCGGATATGGGCCGCATGAAGCACCAGGCGATCGTCGGCAACATCGGGCACTTCGACAACGAGATCGACATCGTGGGCCTCACCCAGGTCACCGGGATCGAGCGCGTGAACATCAAGCCGCAGGTCGACAAGTGGGTCTTCCCGGGCACCGCGGAGCGGTCGGGCCACGCGATCATCATGCTTTCGGAGGGCCGCCTGCTGAACCTGGGCAACGCCACGGGCCACCCGAGCTTCGTGATGAGCAACTCGTTCACCAACCAGACGATCGCCCAGATCGAGCTGTTCACGAAGAACGACGAGTACGAGAAGCAGGTCTACGTGCTCCCCAAGCACCTCGACGAGAAGGTCGCCCGCCTGCACCTCGACGCGCTGGGCGTGAAGCTGACGAAGCTGACCGACGAGCAGGCCGCCTACATCGGCGTGCCGGTCGAGGGCCCCTACAAGGCCGACCACTACCGCTACTAGCCAGGTGGTCGCTAGGCGGCGCCATGCGGCGTCCTCACCGATCGTCCGGGATCGGCCAGCACGCGTGCTAGCGCACGCCACGCGGGGTGGGCGGGCCTTTTCAATCTTGCCTGGCTTGCCTAGCGACCCCCTGGGGGCGCTTTGCTTCGACGTCCGCCAAGTGGCGAAAGGATGAAGGCGATGGTCCTTGCTGCCGGCCTTGGTACCCGGCTGCGCCCGCTGACGTATGAGATCACGAAGCCGATGGTGCCGGTGCTTGACCGGCCGGTGATGGCGCACATCCTCGACCTGCTCGAGCGACATGGCTTCGAGCAGGTGATCGCCAACCTGCACTACTTCCCGGAGACGATCCGCGAGCACTTCGGCGATCGTCTGGAGTACCGGTACGAGCCTGAGCTGCTCGGCACCGCCGGGGGCGTCCGCGCCTGCGCGGACTTCTTCGGCGAGGAGCCGTTCCTGGTGATCTCCGGCGACGCGCTGACGGACATCGACCTGGGGGCGTTCGTCGCGAGGCACCGGGCGAGCGGCGGGGTCGCGACGCTCGCGGTCAAGCGGGTGGTGGACACGCGCGAGTTCGGCGTCGTGCTGCACGACCGCGAGGGTCAGATCACGGGCTTTCAGGAGAAGCCGAGCCCGGAGGAGGCGCTGTCGGACCTGGGCAACTGCGGCATCTACATCTTCGAGCCGCAGATCTTCGACTACTTCCCCGACCCAGCCGTCCCGGCTGTGTGCCCACCGTTCGTCGACTGGGCCCAGGATGTGTTCCCGACGCTGCTGGAGAACGACGTGTCCTTCCACATCCACGAGGTGGGCGAGTACTGGAACGACGTCGGCTCGCTGGGCGAGCTGCGCCAGGGTACGTTCGACGCGCTGAATGGCAAGCTGCACCTGGAGATGGCGGGCGAGGAGGTCTCCCCGGGCGTGATCCTCGCCGGCGCGGAGCCGCTGCCGCGGGACCTCGAGGTGGAAGGTCCCGTGTGGATCGGCCATGAGGTGAAGATTGGCGCGGGCGTGCGCCTGATGGGGCCGGTGGTGCTGGGCGACGGCGCGCGGGTCGGCGAACGCGCGCAACTGCGGGAGAGCATCGTCTTCCCCGGCACGGCGGTCGCTGAGGAGTCGATCCTGATCGGCGCGATCGCCGGACACGCGGGGATCCTCGAGAGCCTTCGTCCGCGCCAGAAGTAGGGGAGGGCCCGCCGAAGCGGACCCTCCAGCTCAGTGGATAGTTCTGCACGCCCTCCGACAATTGTCATCTTACAAAGGTCGGATGGACATCCGCCACTCGCAGGCGTAGGATCGGAGGCATCTCCTAAACAGCCGACGAAGGGAACCGTGATGCAGATTGACATCAAGGGTCGCAACGTTCCGGTCACCGACGAGATCCGCGCTCACGCGGAGCGTCGCTTGGACAAGGTCGCCCGCCAGGTCTCGGACCTGGCCCGCCTGGAGATTGAGATGTTCGAGGAGCGCAATCCCTCGATCGCGGAGCGCGAGGTCGTGGAGGCGACGCTGTATCTGAAGGGCGTAACGCTGCGCGCACGCGACGCCTCGCGCGAGATGGGGCACTCGCTGAACCTCGTGGTCGACGAGCTGGCGCGCCAGGTCAAGCGCCATCGCGACAAGCGTCGCAAGCGTCGTGAGGCCCATGCGGCCGCGACCCAGCTGAAGTCGGCTCGCGCTCTGCCGTAGAGGAGATTCTGAATCGCTAATCTGGGGGCGTGTCCCCATCGATTCTCGATCGCGCGCTGAACGTCGGCGAGGCGAAGAAGTTCAAGTCCTACCAGAAGCGCGTCGCGCTGATCAACGCCTTCGAGGGAGAGTTCGAACACGACTCAGACGCGGAGCTGCGCGAGCGGATGGACGAGCTGCGCGCGCGCGCGCAGAAGGGCGAGTCGCTCGACGATCTGCTGCCGGAGTGCTTCGCGATCGTGCGCGAGACGGGCAAGCGCACGATGGGGATGCGCCACTTCGACGTGCAGATGATCGGCGGGATGGTGCTCCACGACGGGTGCATAGCCGAGATGAAGACGGGCGAGGGCAAGACGCTGACGGCGACGCTCGCGGTCGTGCTGAACTCGCTGGCGGTGAGGGACCGACCCTCGGGCGGGGACCCGGCCCCAGTCGCCAGGAAGGGCCCCGCCCCCGACTCGGATGCCGTCAAGTACCCCGACCTGGTTGACCCGGACTCCGCCATCGACCCCGAGGCCGTCGAAGAGGAGCTTCGCGGCGACGACGGCTCGGACGCCGCCGGCCCGGACGCCCTGCCTGAACGCAAGGGCGTGCATGTCGTCACGGTCAACGACTACCTGGCGCGCCGCGACGCGGAATGGATGAGCCCGATCTACGACGCGCTGGGGGTGACGGTCGGGGTTCTGCAGAACATGCAGCCCTATGACGAAAAGCAGCGGGCCTATGCGTGCGACGTGATCTACGGCACGAACTCCGAGCTGGGCTTCGACTATCTGCGCGACAACATGGCCAAGGACCTGTCAGAAAAGGTCCAGCGCGGGCACTACTTCGCGGTCGTGGACGAGGTCGACAACATCCTGATCGACGAGGCGCGCACGCCGCTGATCATCTCCGGCGCGCCTGAACAGGCGGCGGACCTGTACGTGAAGTTCGCGCGTCTGGCGCCGCAGATGACCGCCGGCAAGACGCCCGAAGGGATGGACCCGCGCGCGAAGAAGGGGTTCATGGCCGACTTCGACTTCGAGATCGACGAGAAGCAGAAGACGGTGGCGATCACCGAGCAGGGCGTGGCGAAGGCCGAGAAATTCCTCGGCATCGATCACCTGTATCGGGCCGAGAACGGCCATCTGGTCAACCATCTGATCCAGTCGCTGCGGGCCGAGTCGTTGTACAAGCGCGACGTCGACTACGCGGTGATCGACGGCGAGGCGAAGATCATCGACGAGTTCACCGGGCGAATCCTCGATGGCAGGCGCTGGTCGGAGGGGCTGCACCAGGCGATCGAGGCGAAGGAGGGGGTGAGCGTCCAGGAGGAGAACCAGACGCTCGCGACGATCACCTACCAGAACTACTTCCGCCTGTACGACAAGCTCGCGGGTATGACCGGTACCGCGCTGACCGAGGCGACGGAGTTCATGAAGATCTACGAGCTGCCGGTCGTGCAGGTCCCGACGAACATGGAGATGGTGCGCGCCGACCGTAACGACCAGGTCTACAAGACCAAGGAGGGCAAGTGGAGCGCGGTCGCCAGAGAGATCGCGGCGCGCCACGAGAACGGCCAGCCGGTCCTGGTGGGGACGATCTCGGTCGAGGTTTCCGAGCTGCTGGGCGAGCGCTTGAAGGGTATGGGGATCAAGCACACGGTGCTGAACGCCAAGCCCGAGCACGCCGCGCGCGAGGCCGAGACCGTGGCCGAGGCCGGTCAGCCGGGCGCCGTTACGATCGCGACGAACATGGCGGGACGTGGCGTGGACATCAAGCTCGGAGGCAACGCCGAGCACCTTGCCCGGCTGGAGCTGGCGAAGGAGGGGATCGGGCCCGAGCACGAGGACCATGAGCGGCGCATGGGGGAGCTGCTGCCCGAGATCGACCGCCGTGTGGCGGCGGACCGCGAGCGCGTGATGGCGGCCGGCGGGCTGTTCATCTGCGGCACCGAGCGCCACGAGTCGCGGCGGATCGACAACCAGCTGCGCGGGCGCGCCGGGCGCCAGGGCGACCCGGGCGAGAGCCGCTTCTTCCTCTCGGCCGAGGACGACCTCGTGCGGCTGTTCGCGGGCGATCGCATCTATCGGATCCTCGACAAACTCGGGGGGGTCGACGAGGAGGGCAACGAGGAACCGATCGAGGCGGGGATGCTCTCCAAACAGATAGAGAAAGCGCAGAAGAAGGTCGAGGAGCAGAACTTCCTGATCAGAAAACGCGTGCTCGAGTACGACGACGTGATGAACGAGCAGCGCCGCGTGATCTACGCCTATCGCGACGAGGTGCTGGAGGGCAAGTCGATCGGCGAGGAGGCACGCCGCGAGGTCGCCAACACGCTCGAGCGGACGATCGAGCAGTACACGCCTGGGGACTTCATGGAGGACTGGGACCTGGACGGTCTGTTCACCGCGCTGGGGCAGTTCTTCCCGCTCGATCTGGACGACGAGGATCTCGACCCCGAGACGGTCGATCGAACCTCGCTGACCGACCGTGTGAGCGAGCTGGCGATCGAGCGCTACAACGCGCGCGAGTCAGAGCTGGGCGAGGAGCTGATGGGGGCGCTGGAGCGGTTCCTGCTGCTACAGATCATCGACGAGCGCTGGCGCGAGCACCTGTTTGACATGGACTACCTGCGCGAGGGCATCCACCTGCGCGGCTTCGCCCAGATCGATCCTCTGGTGGCATACAAGAACGAGGCGTTCACGCTGTTCGGCGATCTGATGAGCAGCGTCTGGACCGACTACACGCGGATGATCTTCAACGTCCAGGTGAATGTTGAGGGCCCGCCCCCCCAGAACGGCGGCGCGCGCGAGCCGATTCCCGCCTTCGCCCCAGGCGGCAGCTCCACGCGCGCCGGCCGCGTCTCATACTCCGGCGGTCGCAGCGCGGTCGGCGCCGGCGCGATCGCGGCAGCCGCCGCGGCGGGCGGCGTCCAGGGCGCGCAGGGTTACCCCGGCGAAGGCGGCGAAGGCAGCGAGGGCGAAGTGGAAGCGCTGCCGGTGGTCGAGCAGCGCGTGGTCGACCACGAGCACCAGGTTGGCCGCAACGACCCTTGTTGGTGCGGAAGTGGTAAGAAGTTCAAGAAGTGCCACGGAACCTGATGACCACTGCGCCCACCGAATCGACGCCGCAGCGCTTGGCTGCAATACGCGAGCAATTGAAGCTGCTTGCGGACTATCTTTGACCCGCAAGAGCTGAAGGAGCGCGTCGGCGCGCTCGAAACGCAGATGGGTGAGCCGGGGTTCTGGGACGACGCGGACGGGGCGGCGAAGGTCGGCGCCGAGCACGCGCGCGCCGCCCGGCGACTGGAGACGTTCACTGCTCTGGAGAGCGACGTGGAGGACCTGGACGGCCTCGTGGAGATGGCCGCCGAGGACGCGTCGCTGCAGGCTGAAATCGACGAGCTCCTCGCCTCGGTCGAGGCGCGCCTGGCGGGCCTCGAGGAGCAGCGGCTGTTCTCCGGGCGCTATGACTCAGGCGACGCGCTTGTGAGCGTGAACGCCGGGGCGGGGGGGACCGACGCGCAGGATTGGGCGGAGATGGTGTTGCGGATGCTGATGCGCTGGGCGGAGCGGCGCGGCTTTGAGGTCGAGCTGCTGGAGGCGAGCGCGGGCGAGGAAGCGGGGATCAAGTCTGCCACCTTCCAGGTCAAGGGCGAGAACGCCTACGGCCTGTTCGGCGCCGAGCGCGGCGTGCACCGGCTCGTGCGACTGTCTCCGTTTGACTCGGCCCACCGCCGCCAGACGAGCTTCGCGGGCGTCGAGGTCGCGCCTGTGGTGAAAGACACGGGCGAGATCGAGATCAACGAGGACGACCTGCAGGTGGACACCTACCGTGCCTCGGGCGCCGGCGGCCAGCACGTCAACAAGACCGACTCGGCGGTGAGGATCACCCACCGCCCGACGGGGATCGTCGTGCAGTGCCAGAACGAGCGCTCGCAGTCCTCCAACCGCGCGACCGCGATGGTCGTGCTGAGGGCGAAGCTGCTGGAGCGCAAGGAGCGCGAACGCCAGGAAGAGATCGCGCGCGAGAAGGGCGAGGCCCAGGACGTGAACTTCGGCTCGCAGATCCGCTCATACGTGCTGCACCCGTACACGATGGTCAAAGATCACCGCACCGGGCACGAAATGGGCGACGTGCAACGCGCGTTGGACGGCGATTTAGATGATTTCGTGCGTGCGTTTTTGCTCTCGAACGCGTCGTCAGGCGAATAGCGGTGGACGGCATCAACGGGCCGCTAGAGCTAGTGCTCATCCCACGTCCTGACTCACAGGCGGGGCGGGCGAAGTGACGGGCGAATACGACCTGACGGAGCTCGTGCGTCACGCGCTGGCTGAGGACGTGGGCCCCGGCGACGCTACGACGGAGGCCACGGTCGCACCGGAGGCGCGCGCGCGGGCGAGGATCACGCAGAAGGCGCCGGGGGCGATCTACGGACTCGATGCGGCCGAGGCGGTGTTCGTCCAGCTCGACCCGGATGCGCGGAGCGAGCGGTTGGTGCAGGAGGGCCGATGGCGGGAGGAGGGCGGGCCGGTGATGACGGTCGAGGCGAGCGCCCGCGCGCTGCTGACGGGGGAGCGCACCGCGCTCAACTTCCTGGCGCACCTGTCAGGCGTGGCGACGATGGCCGCGCGCGCCGCGCGCGCGGTGGAGGGGACGGGCGCGAAGGTGCTCGACACGCGCAAGACGACCCCGGGCCTGCGCGCGCTCGAGAAGGCCGCGGTGGCGGCCGGGGGGGCGTGCAACCATCGCGCGGGACTGTATGACGCGATCCTGATCAAGGAGAACCACATCGCCGCCGCGGGCGGGATCGCCCAGGCGGTCGCCCGCGCGCGTGCGGCGGCCCCCGCGCTGGCGGGCACGCTCGAGGTGGAGGTGCGCGGCTCGCGCGAGATCGACGAAGCGCTCGCCGCCGGCGCGCCGCGGCTGCTGCTGGACAACATGGACGACGCGCAGCTGCGCGCGGCGGTCGCCCAAGTGGCGGGTCGCGCGGCGCTGGAGGCGAGCGGCGGCGTGACGCTGCAGACGCTCAGGGCGCGGGCGGAGACCGGGGTAGAATGGATCTCGATGGGCGCTCTGACTCATTCGGCGCCCGCCTTGGACTTGTCGCTGATCTTGGAGGCCCTGCCATGACGCCCTTGCCCGCCGGTAACCGCAATGGTACTTATGCCGGCGTTCCCGCCGCGAGCCTCTTGCCCGCCGGCATGACGGGCGGTCGTCGGACGATTTGGAGCGCGGGGCGATGAACTTGCCGCTGGCCACCCTGCCGATGGCTCCCACCCGGGCCGCACGCGCCGAGCTGTCGCCCGAGGAGATCGAGCGGATGCAGGGAGAGGTGCGCGCGCTCGCCGCCGAGCGCGGCGCGGTGATCCTCGCGCACAACTACCAGGTGCCCGAGGTCCAGGACGTCGCCGACTACGTCGGCGACTCGCTCGGGCTCTCGCGCGAGGCGGCCGCGGCGGCGGGCGAGGTGATCGTCTTCTGCGGCGTGCACTTCATGGCTGAGACCGCCTCGATCCTGTGCCCGGAGAAGACCGTCCTGATCCCCGACCTCGACGCGGGCTGCTCGCTCGCCGCGTCGATCGACGCGGCGCAGCTGGCCGACTGGAAGGCGCAGTACCCGGAGGGCGTGGTCGTGATGTACGTGAATACCACCGCCGAGGTCAAGGCGCTGACCGACTATTGCTGCACCTCGGCCAACGCCGTGGACGTCGTCCGCCACATCTACGAGACACGCGGCCCGGACACGGAGATCCTGTTCGGCCCCGACATGTGGCTCGGCGCCTACGTCGAGAAGGAGCTCGACAAGCGCATGCACGTGTGGGACGGCGAGTGCCACGTCCACGCCGGCATCCGCCCCGCCGACATCGAGGCCACCCGCGCCGCGCACCCCGGCGCCGACTTCCTGATCCACCCCGAGTGTGGCTGCTCGACGAGCGTCATGGAGTACGTCGCCAGCGGCGACGTCTCCTCGGAGGGCGTCCACATGCTCTCGACCGGCGGGATGCTCAAATACGCCGAAGCCCTAGAGCGTGTCGCGGCTGGCGCGGAGGAGCGCGCCGCGGGCGGCGCGGTCGAGCACGCGGGTGGCGCGACGGAATCCGGCAGCGGCGTGGGCCGGACCGGCGCGGATCGAGCCGCCGCTCCTCAGGCCAGGCTCCGCGAGGCGGTGGTAGCAACCGAGATCGGGATGCTCCATCCCCTGCGGATGGCGGCCCCCGATGTCGACTTCATCCCGGCGAACCCCGACGCGAGTTGCAAGTACATGAAGATGATCACCCTCCCCAAGCTCCGCGACGCGCTGCGCGACATGAAGTACGAGGTACGCGTCCCCGAGGAGATCGCCCTCAAGGCGAAAGTCCCGATCGACCGGATGGTCGCTCTCGGCTGAGACGGTCGTGGACCAAGCTGGCCTAGGACGCAGTGAGCGAAGTGTGCACGGGGCACATGTGCTGGCCGATCGGAGATCCCGTCAATCTCCGATCGGTAAGGACAACGGGGGCACACAGCCCGGAGGGGCTGTGTCGCCGTGTCCACGGCCGTCTCCTGGTGCCAGGAAGTGTTGAGGCCGGTTTCAGGGGTGTCATACGAAGAAGCGCGCTTCCTCGCATCCCAGAAAAGGCTTTTCAGAACTCCTCGGCCGAGTGTGGTCCCACGCAGGCGACGGCCAGGTTGTCGGCCACGCCCGCGGCGACCTCGCGGACCTCGTCGTAGGTGACGGCGTCCAGCGCCGTGATCGCGGTGTCGGGGTCGATGTCCTCGCCGAACACGATCTTCTGGTTGGCGGCATAGCGGGCGACGGCGTTGGTGTTCTCGAACGCAAGCACCCTGCGCCCGGCGGCGTAGGCCCGCGCGCGCTGGACCTCCTCCTTCCTCGGGCCGTCGTCGCGCAGCTCGTCGACGATCTCGCGCATCCGCGTGTAGGCCTCCACGCACTTGCCCGACTCCAAGCCCGAGCCGAGCTGCAGAATCGGCACGTCGGCGAACGCATGATCGATCGCGTAGACCGAGTAGCACAGGCCGCGCTTCTCGCGGATCTCCTCGAACAGCCGCGAGCCCATCGAGCCGCCGAGCAGCGTCGCGTAGATCGTCAACGCCGCGCGCTTGCGGACATCCCCGACGGCGACGTCCGGGCGGTAGATCATGCGCAGATGCGACTGGTTGGTGTCGCGTTCCTCGACGAGCTTCTCCGGCGCGAAGGCCGGCGCCGGCGCGTAGGGCGCGGGGTCAGCCAGCGCGGGAAAGCGCGCGAAGCGCTCCTTCAGCTCCTGCTCGTCGGGCAGGTGGTCGAGGTTGCCCGCCAGGAAGGCGCCGCCGCGCGCGCCCGCCCAGCGGCGCTCGCGAAACGCGACGATCCCCTCGCGCGTGAATGCGCGCAGGTTCTCCTCCGGGCCGAGCACCGTGCGCCCCAGGGGGTGCTCGCCGAACGCGGCCCTGTCGATCAGGTACTCGGCGACGGTCGAAGGCTGGTCATACGCGCGATTGATCTCCTGGATCACCACGCCCCGCTCGCGATCGAGCTCCTCTCCGTCGATCCTCGGGCGCCCGACGAAATCGCTCAGCAGGTCGATCGCCTGCGGCGCGGACTCGGCCCGGACCGTCAAGTGGAAGGCCACCAGGTCATGGCTCGTATACGCGTTCAGCACGCCACCCAGCCGCTCGGCGGTCTCGTTGACGTCCTTGTACGTCGCGTACTTCTCCCCGCCCTTGAACACCAGGTGCTCGAGGAAGTGGGCCATCCCGTTCTCCTCCGGCTGCTCGTTCCGCGCCCCCGCGTCGAACGCCACGAGCACGGTCAGCGCCCGCGTGCCCGGCAGCGCGACCTTGTATACGGGCAGCCTGTTCTCCGGGACGGTCGTCGTCTCGATCTCGGTCATGGCCTCACAATAGTCAGGGGAATGGCTCGAGCCGGTCACTGGCCGGGCGCTGGCGGTCTTTGAGCCGGCCACCGGCCGGGCGCCGGCGGTCTTTGGGCGGTCTTTGCATTCTGCAAACCCGCTTGCATGCAGGAAATTTGTCAATCGGAGAGGGGTCGCCGCGCTACTGTGCCCGGCGATGGCCGCCACCGAGAGGGATGTCAGAGATCGCGACGCCAGAGATCGCGACGCGCTGCGTCGCCACCGCGCCGCGCCCCGCATGCGCGTGGGCGCTCACCCCGCGTCGGTTCGTCCGCGGGTGCAGCCGGGCGCCGACACCGTGGTCGAGTTCCGCGGCGTGTCCAAGCTCTACGGTCCCGGCGGTATCGGCCTGGAGCGCGCGACCTTCGCGGTCAACCGCCAGGAAATGGTGTTCCTCGTCGGCGCCACCGGCTCGGGCAAGTCGACGATCATGCGCCTTTTGATCAAGGAGCTCGAGCCGACCGAGGGTACGATCCGCGTCGCCGGGCGCGACCTGGGGGAGATCGAGCGCAAGAAGGTCCCCTACTACCGGCGCAACGTCGGCGTCGTCTTTCAGGACTTCAAGCTGCTGCCGACGCGCACCGTCTACGACAACATCGCCTACGCCCTCCAGGTCACCGGCGCGGGGCGCAAGCAGATCCGCGCGACGCTCCCCGACATCCTGCGCCTGACCGGCCTCTCGACCAAGCTCCATAATTTTCCCCACCAGCTCTCCGGCGGCGAGCAGCAGCGCGTCGCCGTGGCCCGCGCGTTCGCCGGTCACCCGCCCCTGCTGCTCGCGGACGAGCCGACCGGCAACCTCGACCCCGAGACCTCGATCGGGATCATGCAGCTGCTCTACCGCATCAACCGCGCCGGCACGACCGTGATCGTCGCCTCGCACGACAACGAGATGGTCGATCGCATGCGCCGCCGCGTGATCGAGCTGCGCCGCGGGCGCATCATCCGCGACGAGGCCTCCGGCCTCTACGGCTCGCGCGATGAGAACACCGACGAGCTCGGCCAGCGCCTGCGCCAGGAGATCGTGGACACTTCGCGTGGCGGCGTCCTCACCGATCGTCCGGGATCGGCCAGCACGTGTGCCGAGCACACTTCGCTCACTGCGTTCTTGCCTCGTTCGGTCCACGACCCCCTGGCGTGAAATGAAGCCTGGGTTCTTCCTGAAAGAGGCCATCAGGTCGGTGCGGCGCAATGCCGTTCCCAGCTTCGCGGCTTTGGCCTCGGTGCTCGTCACGACGCTCGTGCTCGGCGTGTTCATCCCCGTCGTCCAGGCGACCAACGGGGCGGCCAACGACATCCGCTCGCGCGTGCTGGTCGACGTCGATCTCAGCCCGAGCGCGACCACAGCCGAAGTCGCGCGCGTGAAAAGCGAGCTCAAGGGCGCGCCGCACGTGAAGAGCATCCAGTTCGTCTCCAAGCAGCAGGGCTATGCCGAAGAGCGCAAGCTCAATCCCCAGGCGTTTGCGCTGATCGGCTACAACCCGCTGCCCGACATCTTCCGCCTGACGCCGACCAACCCCAACGAGTCGGGTGCGCTGCGGGCCGAGCTCGACCAGTCGAGCCCGCTCGGCACGCGCCTGGTCACAGACGCGGCGATCGTCGACGTGCAGAATCGTCAGGCGCAGACGAACACGATCCTCTCCGCCACGCGCACGATCAAGCTCACGATGGCCCTGCTCGCGGGGCTGCTCGTGTTCGCCTCGATCCTTCTGATCTCCAACACCATCCGCCTGTCCCTCTTCTCGCGCCGCCGCGAGGTCGAGGTGATGAAGCTCGTCGGCGCCACCGACTGGTTCATCCGCTGGCCGTTCGTGCTCGAGGGCCTGTTCCTCGGCGCGCTCGGAGGCGCCGGTGCGATCGGGCTACTGGCGCTCGCCAAGATCACCCTCGTCGACCCCCTCGCGAACACCGTCAAGCTGATCTCCCAGCCGAACATGATCGACTTCCGCCTGCTCATCCTCGTGCTCATGGCCTGCGCGATCGCCGTCTCCGCCGCCGGCTCGGGTTTGTCCTTGCGCCGCTTCCTCCGCGTCTGAGACGGCCGTGGACACGGCGCCTGGCGTCGTCCTCAGTCGCTCGCGTGCTAGCCGATCTTTGATCGGTACGCCACGCTCCTTGCGTCCTAGCCAGGCTTGGTCCACGACCGTCTCAGAGGGCTTGAGACTCGACTAGGCTTGCCTCGTTCCTTATGCCTGCTCGTAAACGACAGCCGCTGATCGTGGTCCTCGCCGTGCTGCTCCCGATCCTGCTCGTCGTGGGGATCTGGCTGGGGGGGCATCCGGAAGACCTGCCGGCGTTCGCGCGGAGCACGTTCGACGCCAATCATCAGACGCAGGTGGTCGACGAAGCGATCACGCGGATCGCGAGCGACTACTACCGGCCGATCGGCAAGAGCCAGCTGGCGAACGCATCGATTGCCGGCGTGGTGGCGAGCCTCGGCGATCGCTTCTCCCACTACCTGACCCCGAAGGAATTTCACGAATTCAACTCGCCGCCGAGCTTCACCGGCATCGGCGTCGTCGTCACTCCCGAACACCGAGGGCTGATGATCGCGCGCGTGTTCGACTCTTCTCCGGCCCGGCGCGCCGGGCTGCGCGCCGGCGAACTGATCGTGACGGTCAACGGCCGCAGTCTCGTGGGTCTCTCCGCCGACGCGGCCACGGCGCTGATCAAGGGAGCGCCGGGCACCGACGTCCTCCTGGGGATCGAACGACGCGTCGGCGGGCAGGCGACGATCACGCGAGCCGGGCACCCCGCGAAAGGTCACTCGAGCAGGCGCACCGTGCGGGTCACACGCGCGACGATCTCCGAGCCGGTCGTGGCCTCCGCGACGCGGACCGTCCACGGGGTGAAGCTCGGCGTGATCGCGCTCGCCACGTTCAGCCCCGGGGCGCACGGCGAAGTGGCCGAGGCCGTCGAAAAGCAGCTGCACGCGGGCGTCCGCGGAATCGTCTTCGACCTGCGCGCCAACGGCGGCGGTCTGGTCGAGGAGGCGCGCTTGATCGCCAGCCTGTTCATCGCCCGCGGCATGATCGTCTCGACCCGCGGGCGCACCCAGCCGAGTGAGTCGATCACCGCGACCGGCGACCCGATCGCGCCGAAGACACCGATGGTGGTGCTCGTCGATCACAACACCGCCTCGTCTTCGGAGATCGTCACCGCGGCGCTCCAGGATCACCGCCGCGCGACCGTCGTCGGCACCCACACCTTCGGCAAGGGCGTCTTCCAGGAGGAGGAGCCGCTGTCCAATGGTGGCGCGCTCGACATCACCGTCGGTGAGTACTTCACGCCCAACGGCCGCAACCTCGGCGGCGGCGGCGTCAAGCAGGGTGCGGGTATCACCCCTGAAGTGCTCCTCCCAAGCGGCGTCGTCGACAGCCCCCAGGGCCTCACCGCGGCGCTCAACAGGCTCGCCGCGAAAGTCAAGTGAGCAGCAGTCGCAGGCCGACCGGTCGCAAGCCCCGCGATCAAAGGTCGGCCGGTAAGCCGGCGGGCGCGGACTCTGCGGGAAGGTCGCGTTCCGCCAAGGCGCCCTCCGCCAAGGCACGCTCTGCCAAGGCAGGTTCCGCCGAGACGCGTTCCTCTGAGGCAGGGTCCTCCGCGAGGGGTTTCCCCGCGACGCGTTCCTCCGGCGCGGTGGTGGCGGTGCTCGAGAAACGGGGGAAGTTCTGGTCGGCAGAGCCGCTGTTCCCGGCGCCGCGCGCCGCCGACGGCGGCCGGCAAGGCCACGGGTCCCGGCGCATCGCGCTCGCCTCCAACCGGGTGGCCGGGGCGGGGGTAGGGGAGGGGGCGGGCGCTGGATCAAGGACGGCGCGCGCGGGGGATCTGGTGCTGGTGCAGCAGCCCGTTCGAGTCGGCGGCGGACGGGCTCGGATCACGCGCGTGCTGGGGCGCCCGGATGTGGCACGCGACCTGATCGAGGGGCTGATGCTCGATCGCGGCCTGGCGCGAGGGTTCGAGCAGCGGGTGGAGCGCGAGGCCCGCGCGGCCAGCGAGGAGAGACCCAAGGCGACCGCCGGCAGGCGCGATCTGACGGGCTTGGCGACGTTCACGATCGACCCGGCGAGCGCGCGTGACTTCGACGATGCGATCTCCGCCGAGCGCCTGCCGGACGGCGGCGTGCGCGTGTGGGTGCACATCGCCGACGTCTCGGCCTACGTGCCGGAAGGCTCGCTCGTGGACCTGGAGGCGAAGCGGCGTGCCACGAGCGTGTATGTGCCGGGCGCCGTCGAGCCGATGCTGCCCGAGGCGCTCTCGAACGATGCCTGCTCGCTCGTGCCCGGGGTCGAGCGCGTGGCGGTGACGGTCGAGCTCGAGCTGCGCGGGGCGGGGGCGACGGTCGCGAAGGCCGCCTTCTATCGCTCGCTGATCCGCTCCGATGAGCGCCTCAGCTATGAGCGCGTCGATGAGATCTTCGCCGGCCGCGAGCGCGCGGCGGCGCCCTGGGGGGAGCCGCTGCAGGCCGCGCGCGAGGCGGCGGCTGCGCTCGAGCGGGCGCGCCGTGAGGGACACAGCGGCGCACTCAGCCTCGACTCCCCCGAGCCCGAGTTCGTGTTCGACCGCGACGGGCACGTGAGCGAGGTGCTGGTGCGCGTGCAGACGGAGTCCCATCGCCTGATCGAGCACCTGATGATCGCGGCCAACGAAGCCGTCGCGCGGCTGCTCTCCGAGCGCGGCACACCGTGCCTGTACCGCGTGCATCCGTCTCCGCAGCCCGAGCGCGTGGAGCGCCTCGTCGACCAGCTCGCCTCGCTCGGGGTTCCCACGCCGCCGCTGCCGAAGAACATGTCGCCGTCACAGGCCGCCGAGCTGATGGGCGAGATCTCCCGACGCGTCGAGACGCACGTGCGCGCCGCGTCCGCGCGCGCGAGGCGTCCCGGGGAGAGCCGAGGGTCGGGCGATCCCCCCGCTGGACGGGTCGGCGCCGGGAAGGCCAATGGCGGAAAGGCCAATGGCGGGGAGGCCAATGGCGGGGAGGCCGATACCGAGGAGGGGCCCGCCGGACCATCGGGTGGGCGCGCGGCGTTGACCTCGCTGATCCTGCGCACGCTCCAGCAGGCCGCCTACTCGCCCAAGAACAGTGGTCACGCCGGCCTTGGGACGGCCTACTACTGCCACTTCACCTCTCCCATCCGTCGCTACCCCGACCTTGTCTGTCACCGCGCGCTGCTCTCGGCCGTCGCCGGCGAACCCGCTCCGCGAGCCGCGGGAATGGGGGACTTGGCCGAGTGGACCTCCGACCGCGAGCGCTACGCGATGACGATCGAGCGCAACGCGGACGATGTCGCGCGGGTCTTCGCCTTGGAGCGGGTGTTATTCGAGGGCGGTGCCGAGCAGACGTTCGCGGGCGAGGTGGTCGGGCTGATCGCGGCCGGCGCGTTCATCGCGTTCGGCGTCCCCGAGGCCGCCTCCGTTCCCGCCTCCGCGGCCGCCTCCGCCCCTGCGGCCGATGGCGACGCGCAGGCACGCGACCCGGCGTCCCTCGCCTACGAAGGCATGCTCCCGGTCAGGCGCATGCGCGGCGAGCGCGGCGGGCGCGAGTGGTGGGAGCTGAATGAGCAGGGCACGATCCTCCACGGCGAGCATGCCTCCTCGACACTTCGCCTCGGCGACCCCGTCGAGGTGCGCGTTGCGCGCGTGGACGTAGCCCGCGGCCGAGTCGACCTGCTACCCGCATAGCCTCACCGCGCTACCTGCGGCCGACAGATCGAAACCAACCCACCCGGGGCTCCCGAAGTCTTCGCCCCGCGTAGAAGCTCCTCTGAGCCTGTCCCCTGGGTAAACCATCTACGCTCGGGGCATGGCCAAGGGCAAGGGCAAGCGCAAGATCGGAGCGGGCGACGTTGCGTCCAACCGCTATGCCTCGCACCGCTATGAGCTGATCGAGCGGCTCGAGTGCGGGCTGGTGCTCGAGGGCACCGAGGTGAAGGCGTTGCGCGCCTCCGGCGCCCAACTGAAGGATGGCTACGCCGCGATCTCAGGCGGCGAGCTGTGGCTGCACTCGATCCACATCCCTCCCTACGCGCCCGCCTCGCGCGAGAACCACGACCCCGAGCGCCCGCGCAAGCTGCTCCTGCACCGGCGCGAGCTCGACCGTATCTCCGCGCGCGCCAAGGAGCGCGGGCTGACGCTCGTACCGACGCGCATCTACTTCGCCGGCACCCACGCCAAGGCCGAGATCGCGCTTGCTCGCGGCAAGGACCTCTACGACAAGCGCCAGACGATCCGCGAGCGCGAGACCAAGCGGGATATGGATCGGGCTGTCCGGGAGGCCAGACGGTAAATCGAGTGCGCTGACGCACGCTTGGCCCGTGGAGCGGTGGGCGAGGCGGTGCCTTCCGGCCGGCGGTGGGTGAGGCGGGCCTTCGGACAGCGGTGGGCGAGGCGGTGTCTCCTAAACCGAGCGGAAGCTGTGTCCGGCGGTCGCGAGCAGGTGCGTCTCATACATCCCAAACGCCAGCGCCGCGATCAACCCCAGGTAGATGGCGCCGACGATCACCCGGTTGCGCGGCGACACGCGGTAGTAGGCCGCCTGCTCGAGCGAGCGTGTACCCCGGAGCTTCCAGCGACGCCAGGTCTCCATGCCCCCGAACAGGATGATGATGAACAGGATTGGGTTCGGTATCACGAACGCCAGCGCGATCAGCCCGCCGAAGCCGAGGAACCACATCCACGGCGCCATCGCCGCCATCGCGCGGCCGCCGTCGAGGGGCACGACAGGCAGCAGGTTGAAGAGGTTGATCAGGAAGCCCACATAGGCCAGCGCGAGCAGCATGTCGCTGCCGGTGAGCACGGCGACGACTGCGACGAGCGCCGCGCCGAGGCTCCCGAGGATCGGGCCGGCCAAGCCCACGCGCGCCTCCGCCAGCGCGTTCTCACCGAGTGACTTCGCGGTGATCAGTGCGCCGAGGAACGGCACGAACATCGGCGCGCTCGCCTTGATCCCCTCGCGACGCAGCGCGATCACATGGCCCATCTCGTGCACGAACAGCAGCACCACGAAGCCCGCCGCGAACGTCCAGCCCCAGAAGATCGAATAGGCGGCGACGGACACCAACGCGGTGCCCGCGGTCAGAAACACCTTCGCGTTCGGCAAGGCCACCAACAGCGCTTTCAGCGCCACCCCGAACTTCGCGATCAGCGCGATCAAGCCGGCGAACACGCTGCCGATGCGCTTGCGCAAGTTCCGCGCAGGCCCGGGCCCGTGCTCGCCGCGTTGCTCACCGAAAGGGTTCGCGCCTGACGCTGGGCTCGCGCGAGCTGCCGGGTTCGCGCCGGGAGCATTCGCACCGGGAGCTGTATACACGGGCGTGGGCTGCATCGCGGCCGGTCGGGCCTGCGACGGGTAAGACTGGGCTCCCTGCAGAGAGGCCGGCACGGTGGACGGGCCGGAGACCGCAGGCGCAGGCAGAGAAAGATCGCCGCTATCCATCCCTCCATTGTGGCAGCACCGGTAAGCGGTTCCTAATGATCGACCGTTTTTTTCGGAACGTGCGGGGAGTTGGTCGCAGGGGGGTTGCAATTGCCCGGGAAGGGGCGTAGCTTGGATCTAGACGCGGAACCGAGCCGCAAAGAGCGAGGCCACTGAGGTGTAAGGCCGCGCCACCCAAACCGACAGGCCTTCGGGTCAGCCGACGCGGGTTCCTCAAGCGGCCCGGGACCGCGTCGTTTTTTGTCCTCGCCGCTCGGCCTCTTCTTGGCCCTTCTCTCCTTGGCCCTTGGCCTTTCTCCTGGGCCTTCTTTCCTTGGCCTTCGCTCGACTGTGCTGCCCACACGGCTACACTGGAGCGGCAGTACATCCCCGGGGACGACAGGCTTCGACGTGGTCGGCTCGTGGGGGTGGTGGCGAGTCGAGGTCCCGGGCGGCCTCGTAAAACACCCGGGAAAAACATAAGTGCGGACTCTCACGAGTACGCCCTCGCTGCCTAGCTAACACTAGGTGAGTGAGGTCTCGGGCCCCGCTTGCCTGCGGCGGGGAAGGCCGGGATCAGAAAGCAGGCTCACCCGGTGCGGTCCGCCTTCGCCAAGCCGGGGAAGCTCAAGGAGGCTGGTCCCCCGCAACCCCGCCGGCGAGGCGAGCGAGGGATGAGATCAGAGCGCCGGATACGCTCGTAGAAGCCACCCTTACG
This sequence comes from Solirubrobacteraceae bacterium, assembly GCA_036511695.1. GTDB lineage: Bacteria > Actinomycetota > Thermoleophilia > Solirubrobacterales > Solirubrobacteraceae > Palsa-744. Next base: position 24,505 of record DATCBT010000053.1, read on the forward strand.
CGATCGCGGACGCGGGTTCGATTCCCGCCGTCTCCACTTTTTCGGACGTTGCGCACGGAGGCCGTGCGCGCGAATGCCATCGAGCGCCTGCGCAAGGGTGGTCACACCTATGAGGTGCGCACCGCCCAGGGCCAGAGGTGGGCGCAGCTCGGGCGGACCCTCACGGCTCGTTCGATTCCTTGAGCTTTTCGGCGAGGGTCACCAGGGCGGATGGCTGTGTGCCGAGTCCCTCGGCGAGTTCCAGCAGCTGCTCGTAGGTTGGGTCGAGGCGTCCGGTCTCGAGCGCGTCGATACGATGACGACTCATGCCGGTGGCATCGGCCAACTCCTCGGCGCTCGTGCCCCGCTGCTCGCGCATCAGCCGAACCGCCCGCCCGAGGACGAGGAGATCCGCAGCTATGTGTCTGCTCTCGGGCAAGGAAAGCTCCCAAATTGCGATGAAGACGATTGTCATCATCCGATTTCCACATATATGCCCTAACCCCTCCCCCGAGAATGAGTAAGGCTGCCGGCCATGGCACGCCCAAGGAGAGCCAAGCCCCGCAGTCTGCGCCACGCCGCGTTAGGTCAGGCGGTTGAGTTGGTGATCGCCGAAGACGCCGATATGACCCTGGACACCGTGGCACGGGACTCTGGCCTGGATGAGAAGCAGATCGGTACTTTCATCCGTGGCCAGGGGAACCCTACGTACAGCACCCTGCTCAAGCTGTGCGACGGCCTACATGTGAGCCTGGCCACGTTGACACGCCGCACCGAGGAGATGCACGAGAAGCGCTACGGCCACTAAGGATTAGGCGCGAATCGCCGTTGCGATGCGCTCGGGGTCGTTGAGCGCATTGAGGAGGCGTTGCGGCAGACCTTAAGCTTTTCAGCGGCGCGTCGAATATACGTATAATCGTATGAGAGCGACATGATCTATCGTACCCCGCAGCCCGACGCAAACCTCCAGGCCCAACTGGAGACCTTCGACGATCTGCGCAGCGAACTAAGCGCCCAGGCGGACGTAGCTGGTCCCTGGCTTGGCAGCCTGCGCCGGCAGTGGCGGGCGTCCTCCGCGGAGAGCTCGATCGAGATCGAGGGATTCAGAGTCCCGGAGGATGAGCGGCTCTCCGTGGCAGGCGGGGCCGAGCCTGCCAATCCAACCGACGAAGATCGGATGGCGCTTTCGTCCTACGCGCAGGCCATGGACCACGTCGGAGTGATGGCCGCAGATCCCGGGTTCGAGTGGGTCCACCGGGTCGTCCTCGACCTGCACTTTGACGCCTGCTACTTCCAGAAAGACAAGGGGCCCGGGCAGTACCGGACCCAGGGGATCGAGGTCACGAGCCCGGGCGGCGGGCCGCCCTCTTTTGTCGGCCCGTCGGCGGAGGATGTCCGGCCGCTCATGGGAGAGGTGATCCACTGGCTCGCTGCGGAAAACGCCGATGCGCATTTGGCCGTCCGAGCGGCGATGGCCCATCTGCACGTCGTCTCAGTGCACCCCTTCGAGGACGGGAACGGGCGCATCTCTCGCATCGCCCAGTCGCTCGTGCTCGCCCAAGGTGGGCTTCTGGCACCCGAGTTCGTGACGATCGAGGAATACCTCGGCGAGCACACGCCCGCCTATTACGCTGTGCTCCAGACGGTCCAGGGAGGTGCCTACCGGCCCGAGCGGGACGCGATGCCGTTCGTTCGCTTCTGCATCGAGGCCCACATCGGGCAGGCGCATCGGCGACTGCGCCAGCTGGCGGAGGCGGGGACCCGGTGGGCGTTTCTGGAGCACTTGGTCGAGCAACGCGGTTGGCTCGATCGGCTCGTCATCGCTCTGGAGCAGAGCCTGTTCCAGGGGGTCGACCGCGCAAGCTACGCGGTCGAGGCGGATGTATCCGCGCCGACCGCGAGCAATGATCTGCGAAGGCTTCTTGACGCCGGGCTAATCGTCCAACAGGGGAGGGGTCGGGCTACGCGCTATGTGGCGACGGGGCGGCTGGCTGAGGAGGTCGCCGCCGCATGGATCGAGCGGGCATGGACATCCAAACCCGCATAAGTCATCACTCCTGTCATGGCCGGACCTCCTCACTAATCATGGGGTCAGCCGGAGCCCGTCTCCGGCCAGACAAGCCCCCGCGAGGAGTGTCCGGCCTACCTACCCCGGCAGTTAACTCAAACGGCGACCTACGCCATAGGGTCTAGTCGGACTCCCCGGAGCTCTCCCCGCCGATCTGGCTCAGAATCATCGTCTCGGCCATCCGTAAGAGTCCCAGGAGAACATGGGGGCGTGCCTCGCTGCTGCGCACCGCCACGTCGGAGCCGTGCGGTCCGATGACCTCGACGATCGTGCAGACGTCGCCGATCTGACAGTCATCGTCATACCGCCCTTCGAGCGCCTCCATCTGTGCGGCCACAACATGCCCGATCTTGGTCTGGTCCAACGTCATTGAGTGCTCCTTCTAGCGGTGACGGCCCACGAGATTTGCGAGTGATGGCCCACGAGATATGCGCTGACTGATAGCGCCAAAGACTCCCAGATCATCGCCGGCATGCTCTGCTCCCGCGGGCCTCAGACGACTTCGATCCACTCCAACCGGCGCCCGCAGAGCGAACGCCAGCGAGCGGCGGGGGTGACGTGCAGCGTCGCCTGCGATCCGGCTCCCACCGGTGTGAGGAAGATCGAGTCCAGGATCGCCGAGCCGCCGCTGCCCGGGGCGAGTGGGCTGGAGGTCCCGCGTGTGATCCTCAGGCGATGGCCCCCCGCGGCGAGCCGGACACGCAGCGGCGCCATCGTGTCGGGGTCGCTCGCCACGCCGGTGAGCTGTGAGCTGATCGACGCGAGCGGATGCCCGTCCACGCTCACCTGCACCGCCGGCATGATCTCTCCCTGAAGCCACAGCTCCCACACGCCGGCGTGGGGGAGCGCGAACGAGCCCCGCAGGCTCCCGGGGCGCGACATCAGGAGGCCGAGCCGCGTGTTCGCCCAGACTGGGTGGATGGCGCTCGCCACGTCGACCCGCACGAGCTGCGGGGGGCTGGCGGCGACCAACTGCGCGCGATGAGATCTCGCCACCTGCGCCAGGCGCTCCACGCGCGAGCACGGGACGGGAAGCCAGCCCGTACGCGTGCTCGATAGCCCGAGTTGAGCGGTCGCCGCGGGAGCGGTGCTCGACAGCCCGAGTCGTGCGATCGCCGCCGGCGCGCCCGGGCGACGGCTCCACACCTGGTAGTAGGTGCCCTGCCACAGCAGGCGGTAGGCGGCCGGCGGGCGGTTGGCGGCGGGGTTGCGGCGCGTGACGATCAGCGGGAAGGAGAGCAGCGCCGCCGGGGAAACCCGGTCGAGGTCGACCGGCAGTCCATGCGCCAACACCACCCCACGGGGCGGGAACATGAAGCCTGGACCGCCCACATCGAGGTCGCGCAGCTCGTACAACGCATATTCGTCGTAGTCGGTGAACAGCGTCGGCCCCCGCCCGGAGAAGCGCGAATTGAGCGAAGCCAGCTCTTCGTAGCGCGCGGTCGGCGCCAGGTTGGAGCCGTGGTACTGCATCGCGTCGGATGCCACGACGCCGCCCACGAGCGCGAGCGCCAGCACGAGCGCGGCCGGGCGGAAGACCGATCGCGGAGCCGAGGCACACAGCGCGGCCACGCCTGCCCATGCCAGCAGTACGACCACGGGCGAGGTGAGCATCAGGGCCTTGCCTTCGGCCCAGGTCGTTCCGTAGGCGGTCAACCCCAGCCAGACCGCAAGCGTCAATCCGATCCAGCCGGCCAAGGCGTATTGCCGGATATACACGACGTACAGCCCACCCATCACAGCGGCGAGCAGCTCGAGGATCGCCAGCGCATAGGAGAGCGTGAGATGGCCACCGACGGGTACATGCTTGTAGCTGGCCACCAGCCAGGTCCCGAGCACCTGCACGGTCCGCAGCGGTTTTTGCAGGTTGCCCGGATTGCTCGTCGATGCGATGCTCTGTGCCACGCGCAGCGACCCCGGCAGGTCGATCCATGTCCCCAGCGCGGCGAGTAGCGCGACGATCGCCCCGGCCGCGAGCAGCAGCAGTGGTTGCCGCGAACTCTGCCCATCCTCCCTGACCTGGCGGATCGCGATCACGGCGAGCACGAGCACCGCCGCGAGCACCCACGCGCCAAACCCCACCCCGAGCGCCGAGATTCCCGCGGCGGACACCAGCGCGAACGGTGCGGCGGCCTGCGGAGGCCCTCGCAACCAGCGCGTGTGCAGAGCGACGAGCGCGCCCAGCGTGAGGATCATTCCTAGCGCGGTGATCTCCTTGACCGATGCGATCAGCTCGTAGCCGTATACGAGTGCGGGAACCGTGACGGTCAACGCGGCCGCGGCGGCCAGCGCGCCGTCGAGTCCGATCCGTCGCGCGAGCACCCACGCCGGGCCGGCTGCGGTCGCGAGCATGAAGGCGTTGAACGGCTGGAAGGCCCAGATCAAAGGCACGCCCAGGAGGAAGGCGCTTCCACCGAACAGCGTGTCCGCGCCGGAGGGGTAGCTCGCGTTGTAGTAGGAGTTGAGGTACTGGCCGTAGGAGTTGCGCAGATCCAGATGCGCGTAGTCCTGGCCGTGACGGATTAGGAAATCGGCCCCCAGCATGTGAAATGCCGAGTCGGTCAAGACCCCGTATGAGGAGAACGAGGGCCGGCCCGCGAACAGCACGGGGGCCAGCGCCACGACGTACGCGAGCACCGGCACGGCAAGCTGCCACCCGCATCGACGCCACCGCCGCGCCAGCATCCCCAGTCGCCGTCGCCCCAGCGCGAAGCCGGCCACGGCGAGCAGCGCCAGTACGTAGGGCGTTGCCGACGCGGCGCTCACCGAGTAGGTCGTCAGCTGGGAGACGCCGATCAGCGCCGCCGCGCCGACCGCCGGAAGGAGCGCTCCCGGCAGGAAGCCTCCGCTTGCGCGGTCGACCAGCAGCCCGGCGCCGACGCAGAGCAGTGCGAGCACGCACGGGTAGAGCAACGTGGTTTGGAACCCTAGATTGCTCACGTAGGCAAGGCGAAGGGTACTGTGGGTCTGCGTGCGGGTGTTGCGGGATGTACGATCCCGTCGCGGAGAAACCCGAGGCCTATGTAGGGGCCTAGCGCATACGCGGGTCGACGAAGACGTCGTCGATCACTGAGTTGCCCGTGACTGCGGTGAAGGTGAGCGCCATTTGGGCGGTCCCGCCCAATAGTCCTCCGGCTACTTCCGCGCCGGTGGGCATCGCGGGCGTCGGCTGCCAACCGTTGGTCAACGTGACGGTTCCGACGGGGATCGAGACGAGGCCGATCGGCGTCTGGTAGGTGACGTGGACGAGGACCTTGGACGCAGCCCCCGTGTTGCGGGCGAAGAATCGGAACGTCTTATAGCTCGCTTCCACGCAGGTGAAGGGCGACTGCGCCGACGCTCCGGCTGGCAGGCCCAGCGAATATGAGCCAACCGTTCCGGTCGCGCCATAGGGCTCGCTGCCGGCGACCTTCTGGGCGCCTCCGCTCAGGGTCCATCCCACCAGTGAGCCCTCGAAGGAGCCACCGGCGACGAGCTGATAGGAACTCGAGTCCCCCCACTTGAGGAAGGGCTGGCTGAGCGTGACCGCGGGACAGGTGCTAGCGACAGGCGCGCCCTGTGCCGCCGCGGCGGGAAGAGCGTTGACGGTGAGGCTCGCGAGCATGCTGGCGAGGCACAGCGACAGGCTTACGTGGGATGCTCGGTGCGGCATCCTGCCGGATCCGGAGCGAGACGAATATGGGAACACAAGCAGCCTCCGTGCGTTAATCTGGCGGCTGAGCTATCTCGTGTTCGAGACCTCTGGCTTTGCGTCCTCGCCTCGCGACGAGTTTGCCTTTTTCAGTCTTGGTCGTGGATTAGGTCGGCAAGCATGAAGCACAGATCGTCTCGAGGGAAGGGATCTGGACACTTGTTGTAGTGGTGAGTTGACGATAACCCCGATTGTTCAGATAGCCAGAATTGCTGTCCTGTAGAGAGGGTGCCGGACGTGCAGGTCTCTTCTTTCAGCTCGGTTTTGACGATGGTCGGGGAGTTTTATGTCCGCTCACGCTTTCAAAGAATCCGAGCGCGCGCGAGCGTCGTTCGCGCGCCGAGTGCAGCGAATGGCCTTCGTCGAGCGCCGAGGAGAACTGCTGGTCGGCGGTGGCTTCATGGTCGTGGCGGTCGCGCTTGCCCTGGTCGGGGAAATGAGCCAAAGCTTTTCGCTGCCGATCGTCGCTCTGTATGTGCTGGGCATTGCCGTGGCAAGTCAGGTTCGGTTCGATATCGGCGCGGGCTTCACCGTGCCGACGCAGGCGGTGTTCGTGCCGATGCTGTTCGCCGTGCCCCTCTCGCTTGTGCCGCTGCTGGTGGCGCTTGCGCTGGCGCTGGGCATGGCGCCGGGAATCCTGAGCCGCAAGGTGCCGGTCAGCCGCATATTGACGGTGCCGGGCAACTGCTGGTTCGCGGTGGGTCCCGCGCTCGTCCTGCTCGATGCTCACGACCGCAACCCCGATGGGCGCTGGGGCATTCTGCTGCTGGCGCTGCTGGCGCAGTTCGCTTGCGACCTCACGGCCAACGCGGTGCGGGAGAGCCTGCTCCACGACATCACGCTGCGGGAGCTGCTCGCGGAGGTCCGGCAGGTATACGCCCTCGATCTGGCGCTGTCGCCGCTCGGGCTCGCGATCGCGTTCGCCACTTCTCCGGTGCAGAGTCAATGGTCGGTGCTGTTGATCGCGCCGCTGTTCGGGGTGATGAGGCTGTTCTCGAGAGAGCGACGCGCTCGCCTGGAGCAGTTGGTCGAGCTCAACGACGCATATCAAGGCACCGCGCTGTTGCTCGGCGATGTTGTCGAAGCAGACGACAGCTACACCGGAGAGCATTGCAAGAGCGTGGTTCGCCTTGCGCTCGAAGTCTCAAGAGAGCTGGGGTTGGATGTCGATGAGCGACGTAACGTCGAGTTCGCCGCCCTGCTGCACGACGTTGGCAAGATCGCGGTGCCGAAGGAGATCATCAACAAGCCAAGCAAGCTCGACGACCGCGAGTGGGCGATCATCAAGACGCACACGCTCGAGGGCCAGAAGATGCTCGAGCGCGTGGGTGGCTTTATGCGTGACGTCGGCGAGATCGTCCGCTCCTCACATGAGCGCTGGGACGGTGGCGGCTATCCCGATGGTCTGCATGGCGCCGAAATTCCGCTCGAAGCGCGCATTGTGTCCTGCTGCGACGCCTTCAACGCAATGACCACGACTCGTTCCTACCGCAGGGCGATGCCTGGCTCGGCAGCGCTCACCGAGCTGATCGACAATGCCGGCACACAGTTTGACCCACTGGTCGTCGACGCACTCGTGCGCGTGGTTGGCCAGTCCGTCGGCGTCTCCGCTTCAGCGGCCGTCGAGGTGACGCCGAAAAAGGGCGCCTGAGCCCTTGATCGAGTCCATGCTTCACGCCTCGCGTGGAACGTAGGGCGCGAGCTCGCGGCGGGCGATCGAGAGCTTGTGGACCTCGTCGGGCCCGTCGGCCAAGCGCAGGGTGCGCAGGTGGGCGTAAGCCCAGGCGAGATGGAAGTCATCGGAGACGCCGCCGCCGCCATGGACTTGGATCGCCCGGTCGATGACCTTCAGTGCGACGTTAGGCGCGGCGACCTTGATCGCGGCGATCTCGGTGCGCGCGTGACGGTTGCCGACGGTGTCCATCAGCCAGGCCGCCTTCAGGGTCAGCAGGCGCGCCATCTCGATTTCGACGCGCGACTCGGCGATCCAGTCCAGCACGTTGCTGCGGGTGGCGATCGGCGCTCCGAAAGTGACGCGTGAGACTGCGCGCGCGCACATCGCCTCCAGCGCCCGCTCTGCCGCGCCGAGTGCGCGCATACAGTGATGAATTCGCCCCGGCCCCAGACGCGCCTGGGCGATCATGAAGCCGTCGCCCTCGCCGGCGATCAGATTGGAGGTGGGCACCCGTACATCGGAGAAGTCGACTTCGGCGTGACCCTCCTGGTCGTCGTAGCCGAACACCGACAGGTTGCGCATGACGGTCACGCCTGGTGTGTCGAAGGGCACCAGGATCATGCTCTGTTGCTTGTGGCGCGGGGGTGGGTGGGGTCCCCATCCGCTCGTCTTGCCCATCACGATCATGATCCGGGCGTGTGGGTGCATGGCTCCGGAGGTCCACCACTTGCGCCCGTTGAGCACGTAGGAATCGCCATCGCGCTCGATTCGAAGCGCGATGTTGGTCGCGTCCGAGGAGGCGACATCGGGCTCGGTCATCGCAAACGAGGAGCGGATCTCGCCGTCGAGCAGGGGAGTCAGCCAGCGGTCCTTCTGCTCGGGAGTGGCGAACTGGAAGAGCACCTCCATGTTGCCCGTGTCCGGCGCCGAGCAGTTGCACGCCTCGGAGGCGATGTGGGAGCGCCCGAGGATCTCCGCGAGCGGCGCGTAGTCGCTGTTGGACAGCCCCGCCCCGAGGGTGGCATCGGGGAGGAACATGTTCCACAGACCCGTCTCGCGCGCGCGGGACTTGAGTTCCTCCATGACCTGAGGCTGGTGGTGGGGATCGCCGGCCTCGCGCAGCTGGCGCTCATAGAGCGCCTCCGCGGGGTGGATGTGCTCGTCCATGAACGCGCTCAAGCGCTCCTTGAACTCGGCGCAACGCTCACTCGGCTGAAAGTCCATCGAGGCTCCTTCCTGGTGGCAATGGGCTTAGGATCATCGCCGATGACGCAAGAAGGAGCCAGTTATCGCGATGCGGGCGTGGATTACGAGACGCTTGACGCGGGCAAGCGGGGGGCGATGGCCAAGGCGCTGTCCACTTCGCAATTGCTTGCCGCGCGGGGCGGACGGGCGCTCGACGCGTCGCGGGGCGAGCCGGCGTTCGTGTTTGAGCTGGACGGCCGCTCGTTTGCGTTCGTGGTGGAGGGGCTGGGCACGAAGTCGATCGTCGCCCGCCACGTGCTCGAGCGCCAGGGGATCAACCGGTTCGGGGATGTCGCCTACGACACCGTCGCGGCGATCTTGAACGACCTCTGCTGCGTCGGCGCGCTGCCGCTCGTGGTGAACGCCTACTTTGCGACCGGCGCTTCAGAGTGGTATCGCGAGGGTGAGCGCGGCGCGGCGCTGATCGAGGGCTGGCGCCGGGCATGCGTGGACGCGGGCTGCACCTGGGGGGGCGGGGAGTCGCCGTCGTTGCCGGGGCTGCTGGACGAGCGCGAGATCGAGCTGGCGGGCGCCGCCGTGGGCGTCGTGCCGGTAGGACGGCGGCCGATCCTGGGGGAGCAGCTGGCAGCCGGGGATGAGATCGTGCTCGTGGCCTCCAGCGGGCTGCACGCCAACGGGGCCTCGCTGGCGCGGCTGTTGGCGGGGCGGTTGCGCGCTGGCTACGCGACCGAGTTGGGAGACGGCACGACGCTGGGCGAGGCGCTCTTGGAGCCGTCGGTGATGTACGTGGGGCTCGTGCAGGCAATGCTGGCCGAGGAGCTGCCGTTGACCTACATCAGCCACATCACCGGTCATGGCCTGCTCAAGCTGATGCGCCCGCCGCGGGCGCTTACATATCGGATCGAACGTCTGCCCGAGGTGCCCAGGGTGCTGAGCTTTCTGGCGGAGCGGGCGGAGCTGGACGGGCATGCGGCATATTCGACGTTCAACATGGGATCCGGCTATGCCCTGTACTGCGCCCCCGGGGCAGGGCAGGCGATCGTGGCGATCGCGCAGCGACTCGGCCTGAGCGCGCTCATCGCCGGACGTGTCGAGGAGGGGCCGCGCCAGGTGATCCTCGAGCCGGTCGATGTGCGCTTCGCCGGCGAGGAGCTCGAGCTGTCATAATCAGACCCTCTAGTTGAGCCTGAGGGTAATGAGGAAGCTAGTCTGGCGACGGAGGGCGTGGCACCTGGCCTGTATAGCCAGGCGAAATGGGCTACAGAGCTCCTAGCAAGCTGGCTGCCCAGCCAAGCGGAAGGGGTGCGCGCGCTGCAAGTCGCTGCTCGCCTGCGCCTTCGGGCTTGAAGGCATCGGCCGTGACGGATATGGTTGCTGTAGAGATCGCCATTGTTCTCCGGCTCAATACACCGGAGATCTCGAGTCGCCGGACCGAACGGTTCCGGAGCTACCCGGATCGAGGCGGATCTGTCCATCAAATAGAGGAGAGAGATGATGCGCAGAATATCCACCTGTCTGGCCCTGCTCGGCCTTGCCGTCCTTGGCCTGTCGGCCACGGCGTCAGCGGCGCCGACGGTCACGCTCAAAGCAAAGGCCGTGCCGATCCCGGGCTTCCCCGGCACCGGCAACATCCTCGGCGCGGGAGCGGCCGTGGAAGTCAACTACACGATCAAAGGGACCGAATCGACCGGGGGCGTGCCCTCGCAGCTGACGCACGTCAACTTCTTCCTGCCGGCCGGCGCCAAGCTGCACCCGCAGGGGTTCACCACCTGCTCGCCGGCCACGCTTGAAGCCGTCGGTCCCTACGAGATCAAGCGCGAAGGCAAAATCGAACTCGTGCCGGGCGGTTGCCCGAAGAAGTCACAGGCCAGCCCGATCGGCAGCGCCGGCGTCGTCGACCCGATCGGCGGGCAGCTGGTTGAAGAGACCGCGACGGTCCAGGCGTACTTCGCCCCCGGCGGCGGCTTGGAGTTCTACGCCAACGCCGAAGCGCCGATCTCGGCCCAGCTGGTCGCTGCGACCGGGATGTTCGGTTCCGCGAAGCCTCCCTACGGTCTGGAGTTCAACGGCGCGGTGAACCTGATCGACTCGGTGCCCGGGGCGCCGCCGGTCTCGACCACCTCGATCAACCTCAAGGTCGGCTCTGCCTACAAGAAGGGCAAGAAGACGATCTCCTACGGCACGCTGCCGAAGAAGTGCCCCAAGGGCGGTTTCCCGGTGAAGTCGGAACTGACGTTCGCGAGTGGCGAAACCGTCACCGCCGCGTACAAGGCTCCGTGCCCTAAGAAGTAGACGACAGGACAGCGGCGAGCTCGCGCCCTGCGGGGCGGGAGCTAGACCGAAGCGTAAGTAGGCGGGGGGCGCCATCAGCACGATGGCGCCCCCTTCCGCTCAGTTGAACCGCAAGGAAGTGATCGGGTTGAGTACGCAGACCGTCGGGTGGAGGAGAGGAGCGACCGGGATCGCCGGCGCGCTCGGCGTGGCCGCGCTGGTAGCGATCGTGCTGCTGGCCATCTCTGCGGGCGGCTCGGGCGGCTCCTACACCGTGCGTGCGATCTTCGACGACGCCGGCAACGTGATCTCCGGTGAGAACGTGAAGATCGACGGCGTGAAGGTCGGGACGGTGGGCTCCGTCACCGCCACGCCACAGGCGAAGGCGGCGGTCGTGCTGAACATCGAAAACCCCGGCTTTCAGGACTTTCGCGCCGATGCCAGCTGCACGATCGAACCGGAGGCGCTGATCGGCGAGAAGTTCGTCAACTGCCTGCCGACACAGCCCCGTGCCGCGGGCACGCCGCTGCCGCCACCGCTGCACGAGATCCCGAGCGGGCTGGAAGGCGCGGGGGAGCGTCTGCTGCCGGTCAAGAACACCTCCAGCCCGGTCGACGTCGACCTGCTCGGCGATATCACGCGCCTACCCGAGCGCCAGCGCCTGACGATCATCATCAATGAGCTCGGCGCCGGCCTGGCGGGACGGGGGAGCGATCTGAACGTGGTCGTCAAACGCGCCGACCCGGCGCTGCGGGAACTCGACAAGGTGCTCGCGATCTTCGCCGGCGAGAACAAGATCCTGGCAAAGCTCGCGGTGGACTCCGACAAAGCGCTGGGCCCGTTCGCCGCGGTCCGCGGCCGGGTCGCCGACTTCATCGTGCAGAGCAACACGCTCGCGCGCGCCACCGCCGAGCACCGTGGCGCGCTCGCCCAGAACCTGGCCGACTTCCCGGCGTTTCTGCGCCAGCTCGGGCCGGCGATGGAACGCCTCGGCCAGTTCGCCGACCAGACGATCCCGACGTTCGCCGCTCTACATGCAGCGGCGCCCGGGATCAACGAAGCCTTCACCCATCTGGCTCCGTTCTCGAGCAGCTCCAACGCGTTCTTCAAAAGCCTCGGCAAGACCGCCCAGGTCTCTGGACCGGCGCTCGCCTCCACCCAGCCGCTGCTCGGCCACCTGCAGGCGCTGGGCGGCGCCGCGAACCCGTTCGCCGGCAACCTCTCCGAACTGCTCTCCAGCCTGCGCTCCACCGGTGGGCTGGAGCGCTTGCTCGATCTCATCTTCCTGGGCGGCGGCGGCCTGAACGGGTACGACTCGCTCGGCCACTTTGTGCGCTCGGAGATCGTCGCCAAACCATGTGTCGGCTACCAGGTGACTCCCCAGCCCGGCTGCAGCGCCAACTTCTTCAAGACCGAAGGCTCTGCCTCCTCCTCCTCCTCCTCCTCCGCCAAGGCCTCGAGCGCCTCCACCAGCCTCGTGATGGACCGGACGCTCGCGGTCCTGAAGGGAGCGACCCCGGCCCAGGCGATCGCGAAGTATCCGGGCTCGATCTCGACGCTCGCCCCAAGCGGTGGCGCGCTCTCGGGCCTTGGCTCCGAAGGTGGGGCCACGTCCACCACTCAGCCGGTGGGCGGCGCGAGCGGAGGCACCACCTATTACAGGCCCTCGGCTGAAAGCACCGAAGCAGGCGGCATGCTGCTCAACTACCTGCTCGGCAACTGATCGACGCGATGCCCGCGACCACCACACGACTGCTGACCCGATGACCACACGCCAACCGATGACCACACGTCCACTCATCCGCCCCGTGATCGGTTTGCTGCTCCCCGCCTTGGGCGCGCTCGCGTTGGCGCCGGCGCCGGCAGGCGCCACCGAACCGACGCCCTCACAGCCGACCTCGACCGAAACCACGACGACGACCTCGACCGGCACGACTTCGACCGCAACGACCACCGCGCCCGAAACAACATCCGCCACGCCCGCCCCCGAAGCTCCCGCCCCGGCGCCATCCACGACCACGCCAACGACCGCAGGCGCTCCAGCCTCCGCGCCGCCGAGCGCGAGCGCGCCGAGCGAAACGACGGCGACGCCGCAGGTGCGCCACCAGCACGCGCAGGGGAGCACACCCGGTGGACGCTCCGGCGCGACTCGCGGCGCGCACGCGAAATCAAACGGCTCGGCCGGCGGCGGCGAACAGACGGAAGCGACCGAAGGCTCCGCAGCGACGGGTACCCGCCCGAAACATCGCGCGCCCGCGCCGTCGGCGCTGACGCCACCGCTGCCGCTCACGCTCGGATCGCCGATCTCGGGCGTGTCGAGCTTCTTCATCGAAAGCTTTCGGATTCCGCCGTTTTTGCTGCCGATCTACCAGGCCGCCGGCACTGCCTACGGGCTCCCGTGGCAGGTGCTCGCCGCGATCAACGAGGTGGAGACCGACTATGGGCGCGACCTGAGCGTCTCCAGCGCCGGCGCCGAGGGTTGGATGCAATTTCTTCCCGCGGAGTGGGCCCAGTACGGGGTGGACGCCAACGGCGACGGCTTCAAGGACCCGTACAACCCGGCCGACGCGATCTTCGCCGCCGCCCGCTACCTGAAGGCGGCCGGCGGCGACACCAACATCCGCGACGCTGTCTTCTCCTACAATCACTCGCAGGCGTATGTCGACTCGGTGATGCTGCGCGCGCAGTTGCTCGGCGGCACACCGCCCGAACTGCTCGGGGCGATCACCGGGCTGACCGAGGCTCGCTTCCCGGTGCACGCGCAGGCGCGCTTCAGCGATGGCTTCGCCATCACCCCCGCAAGCGGCTCTGGTACGCCGAAGACGCTTGTCGGGACGACGATCTATTCCCAGCAGGGTGCGCCCGTGATCGCCGTACAGGACGGGGAAATCGTCGGGCTCGGCGAAAGCTCCTCGCTCGGGCGCTTCGTCGCGCTGCGCGACGCCTACGGCAACACCTACACCTACGCTCAGCTCGGCAGCGTCGCCACGCTCTACCCGGTACTCCAGCCGCACGACCATACCGCGGTCAGCCCGCGGATAGAGCCTGGCGGGTCCAGCGAACCTGCTCCGAGTGGCCCGGCCAGCGCGGGCGCGCAGCCTCACTCGCCGCTGTCCGCGGGCGCCGCGGTCTCTGGGCTGGCGCTGGGCGCGGCGGCCGGTCTGGAACCGGCTCCAGCGCCTGCGCCGACCCCGCCTGCGGTCGCGCCCCCGTCCCCCGCCCCCCCGTCGGGGACGGCGCCGCGGGTCTTTCGCGCGGGTCCCGATGACGTTTACCTGCATCCCCTGAGCGTCGGCGTACAGGTACTCGCGGGGACCGTCCTCGGCCATGTTGGACCCGGTGCGAGCGCTGGGGGATCGCCCGCCAATGGCACTGGCGCGACGGCCGGCGAAGGCGATACGCCGCACATGCTCTTCCAGATTCGCCCGGCCGGGGTGGGGGCGCCGCTGATCGACCCCAAGCCGATCCTCGACGGCTGGGTGCAGCTTGAAAACACCTCGATCTTCAGGGCCAAGGGCGAGAATCCGTTCCTGGGCAACTCGCCGACCGTCGGGCAGGTGCTGCTGGAGTCCAAGGAGCAGCTCGAGCAGCAGGTGCTGAGCGACCCCGGGGTCCATCTGGCCGCGTGCGGGCGCCAGGACGTCCAGACCGGCCAGGTCGACCGGCGCGTGCTGGCAACGCTCGAGTTCTTGTCGATCTCGGGGCTGAACCCAACCGTGTCCTCACTGAAGTGCGGGAGCCGGGCCCCCGCCGTCGCCGCCAACCTCGCCGAGACATCCGCCGGCGACGCGGTCGATATCGCGGCCGTCAACGGCATCCCGATCGCCGGCGGATCCGACCCCACCCACCCGGGCTCGATCGCCGAAATCGTGGTTCGCAAGCTGTTGACGCTGCAGGGCACGATGAAGCCGAGTCGAATCGTCAGCCTGAGCAGCTACCCGGGTGCCGCCAACACGTTCGCGTCGCCGGGCCGGGGCGAGAGCATCCACGTCGCCTTCGCCCCGCTGGACGCCACCGCCGGCAAGGCTCGCGCCGCGGGCGCCTTCGGCTCGGCGGTCACGCCGGGACAGTGGATCCAGCTGATCTCGCGGTTGGGCGAGATCCCCGACCCGAAGGTGGGCAGCGGGCCATCGTCGGCGTCGATCCCCGACGCTCCGGGTGCGCCCGCCGCCGCCGCGCCCTCGACGAGCGGCGAAGGAAAGGAAACCGGTGGCAACGGCTAGCCCACCCAGACCGCCCGCAGCCTCGCCACCGCCGGGTGATCCCTCGTCCCCGGTTGGGCGTGTGCGCTCCTCGCCGCCGGGCCTCGTGCGCCCGCTCGCCGCGGGTGCGCTCGCGCTGGTCGTGCTGATCGTCGCCTACCTCGTCTTTTCCAGCGGCGGCGGAGCCAACTATCAGCTGCTGTTCGACGAAGCCAACCAGCTCGTGAAGGGCGACCAGGTTCAGGTCGGCGGCGTGCCGGTCGGGAGCATCACAAACATCGTCCTGACGCGTGACTTCAAGGCGCTGATCACGATCCACGTGGACTCGTCGCTGACCCCACTGCACGAAGGCACCACTGCCCAGGTGCGGGTGCCGTCGCTGACGAGCGTGGCCAACCGCTATGTCGCTCTCTCGCCCGGTCCCAACAACCGCCCCGCGTTGGCCGCCGGGGCGACGCTGCCGACAGTTGCCACCCACGGCGTGGTGGATCTCGACCAGCTGTTCAACGTGTTCAACCCGAAGACGCGAAGGGCGCTGCAGGAGGTGATCCAGGGCTCGGCTGAACAGTACGCCGGCGCGGGTCGTGACTTCCACGTGTCGATCAAGTATTTCAACCCCTCGCTGGCATCTGCCGACCATCTTTTCTCCGAGCTCGTCAAAGACCAGGCGACGTTCACGAGCTTCCTCGTGGAATCGGCGAAGGCCGTGACAACGATCGGCGCGCGCAGTGAACAGCTGACGGACCTGGTCGAAAACGCGAACACGACCTTCCGAGCGGTCGGCTCGGAGCAGGCGAGCCTCGCCCAGGGTCTGCGTGAGCTGCCCGTCACCCTGCGCCAGGGAAATCGCACGTTTTTGGCGCTGCCGTCAGTGCTCGGCCCGCTGACACAGCTGGTGAACGTATCCAAGCCGAACACCAAGACGCTCGCGCTGTTCTTCTCGCGGCTGGCCCCGCTGTTGAGCACGGCGACGCCGGTCGTGAGCAACTTCAGCCTGGCGATCGACCGACCCGGCCCGAACAACGACCTCACCGATGCGATCCGCGCGCTGCCGGTGCTCGCGCGGGTGCTGTCGACCAGCTCTCCCAACGGCGTCACCGCGCTGAAGGAATCGGTGCCGATCACGGCCTTCTTCGGCCCCTACACCCCGGATCTCGAGGGCTTCATCCGTGACTTCGGCGTGGGCAGCGCCTACTACGACGCCAACGGCCATTACGCGCGCGTGGGCCCCGCGTTCGACGACTTCACGCTCGGCGCCAACAACACCCTCTCCCCAGTCAGCCCGCGCCAGGGGCTGGAAGGCTTGAAAACCGGTCAGCTGCGTCGCTGCCCGGGCGCGGCGACACAGCCCGCCGCCGATGGGTCCTCGCCGTTCGTCGACAACGGCCTGGTCAGCTGCGACCCCTCGGAGACCCCCTAGTGTCCCGATCCCAAAATTCGCTGGCGTTTCCCGGCGCCTGCCCGCGCCTGATGCCCGCCGTCGACGGCCCACGTGCTGGCCGATCCCGGATGATCGGTGGCACGCAGACCGTCGCCGTCGAACCTCAGATCACGACCATCCACTCGGCAAACGCTGACCGAATTTTGGGACGGAACACGTGAACTCGCGCAGGCGTAACTCGCTCGCGGGTAGCCCGCTGCTGATCGGCGCGATCACGACGCTGATCGTGGTCGTGGCCGTATTCCTGTCCTACAACGCCAACAACGGGCTGCCGTTCGTCCCGACGTACAACATCAAAGTGGTGCTCCCGGAAACCTCGGGTCTGCAGCCCACCAACCAGGTGCGCATCGCGGGCACGCGCGTGGGCCTTGTCAGCTCGCTCAGCCCCCATCAGGACCCGGCCACCGGGCGCGTCACCGCGATCGCCGATCTGAAACTCGAAAAGAGCGTCGAGCCGCTGCCCGCCGATACCACCGCGATCGTGCTGTCCGTCTCGGCGATCGGGCTGAAGTACCTGGAACTGCGCAAGGGCACATCCGCGCAAACGCTGAAGCCGGGCCAGGCGATCCCGGTTTCGCAGACGCGCGAACCTGTCGACATCAACCAGCTGTTCAACATGTTTGACCAGAAGACGAGGACCGCCAACCAGATCAACCTGAACAACTTCGGCGACGGCCTCGCCGGGCGCGGGCTGGGGCTGAACGACACAATTGCCACGCTACGCCCGCTCGTCACCAACGCGACCCCGGCGCTACGCAACCTCGCGGCGCCGAAGACGGGTCTGCGCGAGCTGTGGATCGCGCTCGATCGAGCCGCCTCGCAAACTGCCGCGGTGACCGACATCAACGCCGCGGGCTGGATCGACGTCGACACGTTCTTCTCGGCCTGGGCTGGCGTCTCTCGCTCGCTCGAACGCGCGATCGAAGGCGGCCCGGCGGCGCTTAAACAGGCCACCTTCTCGCTCCCGTTCGAGGCGCCATTCGTGAGGAAGAGCGCCGAGTTCATGCGTCTGCTGCGCCCGAGCGCGGAAGCGCTGAGCACCTCAGCCGCGCCGCTCGGTCACGCCTTCGCCGTCGGTGCGGTCAACCTGCGTGCCGCCACCGCGCTGAACGCCGAGCTGGCCTCCTCCGCGCAGGCATTCCAGGCATTCGCGCAGAATCCCGTCGTCACGCTCGGCCTGGAAGACCTGACCCAGACGGCGCAGGTCGGAAACCCGCTCGTCGCCGGGATCGCGCCCGAGCAGGCCACCTGCAACTACCTGACGCTGGCGTTCCGCAATGTGGCGAGCCTGTTCTCCGAGAACATCGGCGTCGGCTCGGTCTCCCGCGTGCTGCCCGTGCTCTCCCCGGATGGGGTCAACGCCGAGGGCTTCCCCGCCTCGGCGCCGGCCAACGGGCCGTCGATCGACCGTGGCCCCAGCTTTGGGACGATCCCCGGGAAGCCGATCAACGACAACCACCTGCACTACAACCCCTATCCGAACGTCGCCGGCCCCGGCCAGCCACATGAGTGCGAAGCTGGCAACGAGACCTACGTGGTGGGTCAGACAGTGATCGGCCATGCGCCCGGCAACACCGGTACGACCCACGAAGCGACGACCCGCGAACAGAACCTGTTCGGGCAGCCGTACTCGAGCGCGACGCTGAAGAGCCTCGGGTTGACCCCCGCCACGAAGGGGAAGAAGAAGTGAGCCGCCTGCGCTTACGCCGCCGCGACGAGCTGTCGGTCGTCGAGATGCAGCGGTACAACCCGTTGCGCATCGGGATCGTGTTCCTCGTGATCGTGGTGATCGCCGTGTACTTCGGCTTCACCAAGGCCATCCCGTTCAAACACGGCTACCGTCTGAAGGCGGACTTCGCCACGGCGGTCAACATCGCTCCCAAGTCGCCGGTGCGCATCGCCGGGGTCGACGTCGGCAAGGTCAGCGCGGTCAAGCGCGAAGGCCAGACCGGCCTGGTGAGCATGGAAATCGAATCGCGCGGTCTGCCGATCCACGCTGACGCCACGCTGAAGATCCGCCCGCGACTGTTTCTGGAAGGCAACTGGTTCGTCGAACTACAGCCGGGCAGCCCCTCGGCCAGGACGCTCTCCTCGGGCGCGACGATCCCGACCACGCAGACCTCCGATCCGGTCCAGCTCGACCAGGTCCTCGACGCGCTGAACACCGACACACGTGCCAACCTGCAGAACTTCCTCGCCGGCTACGGCGACGCGCTGACGCGCAAGCCGACGCCCGCCGAAAACGCCGAACAGGACCCCGACGTGCGCGGTTTGAACGCTGCGCAAGCGCTCAACAAGTCCTACCATCGCGGGCCTGCGGCCCTGCGTGGCAGCGCGATCGTCAACCAGGCTGTTACCGGCACCGAAGAGCACGACCTCTCCCAACTGGTTGCGAGCATCGGCAAAGTGACTGCGGCGCTGAACGTCCATGAGCAGGATCTGAGCGAACTGATCGGCAACTTCAACACGTTCTTCCGCTCCTTTGCCGTCCAGTCCGCGAGCCTGGCCGCCACGGTCGCGCTGCTGCCGAGCACGCTGCGCAACGCCGATCGTGCATTCGTCTCACTCGACGCGGCCTTCCCCTCGACGCGGAGGTTCGCGCTGGACATCATCCCGGGGGTCAAGCTGACGCCCTCGACGATCAGCGCGGCGCTGCCCTGGATCGAACAGGTGCAGGCTTCACTGGCGCCCACCGAGCTCGGGGGCGTCGCCAAGGGCCTGGTCACGGCCACGCCGGCGCTCGCCAAGCTGTTCGGCGAACAGCCCGCGTTCTTCGAACAGACCGACGCATTCAGCAAGTGCCTGACCAAAGTGTTCTACCCGGCCGGTAACACCAAGCTTCAGGACGGACCGCACACCTCGGGCGTCGAAGATTACAAGGAGTTCTGGTACACAATGGCGGGCCTTGCGGGCATCGGCCAGAGCTTTGACGGCAACGGCACGATGCCTCGCTTCCTGGTCGGTGGCGGCGGCTCCACGTTCCGTTCGGCGCCGGTCGGGATCGTCGGCAGCAATGCAAAGGGCCTGTCGCTGGTCGCTCGCTCGCCGCTGATCCCGGAAGGCACCCGCCCGGCGTTCCCCGCGGAAGAGCCGCCGTACAAGCCGCTGGTGCCCTGCTACACCCAGGCGGTGCCAAACTTCAACGGCCCCTTGGCATCGGGGCCGGCAGATGGAGGCGGCGGATGAGCCCGAGCGAGCCTCATCCGACCGAGGCACATGAGGGCGGGCTGGGTGTGGCCGACCAGATCAGGCGCTACCGGACAGCGTTCCTCGCGGTGGTCTCGATGGTCGTGATCGCGGCGTTCGTGGGCGGCTACATCCTCTCGCACGAGAACCTCAAGCTGCCCAGCTGGGTGCCGGTCCTGGGCAAAAGCTACTTCACGTTGAAGGCGGACTTCCAGACCGCTCAGGCGGTGGCGCCCGGCCAGGGTCAGGCGGTGACGATCGCGGGAGCGAAGATCGGGGAAATCGCGAGCGTCGATCTGCAGAACGGGGTCGCGGTGGTGACGATGCACGTGATCCCGAAATACGCGCTCCTGTACCGCGACGCGACGATGCTGCTGCGCCCGAAGACCCAGTTGCAGGACATCACGGTCGAGGTCGACCCTGGCTCGCCCGCCAGCGGACGCCTGCAGAGCGGCGCCACGATCCCGCTGGCGCAGACCGCTCCGAACGTTGGCTTCGACGAATTCCTCGCGGGGCTGGATGGCGAAACGCGCGCCTATCTGCAGGAGCTGCTGGCCGGCGCGGGCGAAGGGTTGAAGAACAACGGGCAGCCGCTGTCGGCGGCGCTCAAGCGCTTTGACCCGACGGCGCGCGACCTGCAGAAGATTGCGGCGCTGCTCGAAGTCCGTCACGCGAACATCGCGCGTTCGATCCACAATTTCAAGCTGCTGTTGGAAGCGGTGGGCGGCAAGGATAGGCAGCTGGCTGAGCTGGTCGACTCCTCCAACGCGGTGTTCAAGGTGTTCGCGGCGGAGGAACAGAGCGTGCAGAGCACGCTGCACCTGCTGCCCGGCGCGCTCACCAAGACCAAGCAGGGTCTGGGTAAGCTCGCCACGGCCGCGAGCCTGATCGGCCCCACGCTCAAGCAGCTGCAGCCGTTTGCTACTTCGCTTGCCCCCGCCGAGGAAGCCTCGCGGAAGCTCTTCGTACAGACCACCCCGGTCTTCAAGAATCAGATCCGGCCGTTCGCGCGACAGATCCTGCCCGTGATCAACGATCTGCAGCCCGACACAAAGGAACTGAGCGCGGCGTTCCCGAAGCTGGCGAGCAGCTTCTCGGTGTTCAATGAACTCTTCAACGAGTTCGCCTACAACCCCGGGTCCAAGCAGGGCGGGTTCCTGTTCTTCCTGGAGTGGGCCAACCACGACTTCAACAGCGCGGTCAGCACCGCGGACGCGCAGGGCCCGCTCGGCAACACCCTGCTCTACTTCAACTGCAACGTCGTGCCGATCCTGAAGGGGGCTGGGGAAGTCAACCCCACGGTCAGGTTGCTGCTCGGCCTGCTGAACCCGCCGACCAAGGAATCGAGGCTGTCCTCCGGCGAGCTGGCATGTCCAACTAATGCGACTGCGAAAGCGAGCGCGGCACGCGGTTTCAGTAAATCCACGAGCTCGCCGGGCCTGCTCACCGGGCTCGCCGGCGGGGCGTTCGGCCAGAGCCACGCCACTCCCACGCGGCGCTCGCCGGCAGGCGTGAGCAAGGCGGGTGGCTGAGCATGCAGAAGCGCGCCCCCACGCTGGGCAACATCCTGGTGATCGTGCTGTTCGCACTGAGTTGCTTCGGCCTGTTGCTGTTCCTTTGGGAGTCCTTCGGCGGCTCGCTGCCGCTGAAGCCGAAGGGCTACCGCTTCACCGTGGCCTTTCCGCGGACGCTCGCGCTGGCCGAACAGTCAGACGTGCGCATCAGCGGCGTGGACGTCGGTCACGTCATCACGTTGAAGCTCGGCAAGGATGGCCGCACCCACGCGACGCTCGAACTCGCCAGCAAGTACGCGCCGATAAGCTCGAACATGCACGCGATCCTGCGCCAGAAGACGCTGCTGGGGGAGACCTACGTGCAGCTGATCCCTGAGAGCGGGAGCGCGCCGCCGCTGCCCGACGGGGCCCAGTTGGCCAACAGTCAGGTCGAACCGTCGGTGACGCTCGACGACATCCTGTCCGCGCTTGACCCGAAGACGCGCCGCGCCTTCCAGGTGTGGCAGCAGTCCGTGGCGGTAGGGCTCGTCGGCAACGGAGAATCGATCAACGCCGACTTCGCCGAGCTTGAACCGTTCGTCGATCACGCCAACCAGTTGTTGAGCATCCTCGCCTCCCAGGAGGGGGCCGTGACGGCGCTGGTGCACAACACCGGGGTGGTCTTCAACGCCCTCGCCGGGCGCGACCACCAGCTCGAAGGGCTGATCGTCAACGGCGAGCGCACCTTCCACGCCGCCGCCGAAAGCAGCCAGGCGTTCGCCGAAGCATTCCAAGCACTACCGGCGTTTGAGCACAACTCGAGTGTCGCGCTGAGAGAACTTGACAGCTTCGCCACCAACACCAGCCCGTTCCTCGATCAGTTCCGCCCGGCCGAGCGCCAGCTCGCGCTGGTGACGAAGCAGACGAAGACCTTCGCTCCTCCCTTCAACAGCTTCCTGACGGCGCTGGGGCCGTTGACGAAGGCGGCGAAGATAGGTCTGCCGGATGTCGCCAAGCAGCTCAACCTGACCGTTCCGCTGCTCGAAAACACCAGCCCGGTTCTGCACAACCTCGACCCGTTGCTGCAGTACATGGGCGAATACGTGCCCGAGCTGCAGGCGCTGTTCGCCAACGTCACCGCCGCCAGCGAGGCCCACGACACCAACGCCGATGACGCGGGTGGTCCCCAGGAGCACTACCTGCGCGGGATGAACGCGCTCGCCCCTCAGGGCCTGGCGGTCTACCCACAGCGAATTGGCACCGACCGGGGGAATCCATACTTCAAGCCAGGCGCCTTCAGCGCCCTCAGCAGTGGGCTGCCGGCGTTTAGCAGCAGCACGTGTGCGAACTCGGCGCCGGCGGTGACCGGTCCGCCTAACGAAACGGTGTCACAGGGCATCATCGAACAGCTGATCGAACTGCACGTCGCCAACGCGCCTGAACAGCCCAACTCGGTCCCGGCTCCCCCCTGCCTGCAGCAGAGCCCGTTTACGTTCAACGGCCAGAGCAGCCAGTTCCCGCACGTGGTCTACGGCGGGAAGTAGGCCGGCGGCGCCGTCGAACCCGGCGGCGACCGTTGGATCTCGCGCCGGCCGTCGTATCCCGGCGGGACCGTCAGATCCCGGCGGTGTAGGCAGATTCTGGCGGCGACCGTCAGACCCCGACCCCGGGCCCGGCGGCGATCAGCGCGCGACGGTGTCCGAGATAGGGCATCAGCACGAAATAGAGCAGATCGGGGAGCAGTGTGGGGAGCTCGTCGGTATTCCTCTCGAGCACGCGTCGGTGCACGATCGAGGCGATGCCGCCGACCACGGCCGCTGAGATCTCGGGTGGCAGGTGCTCGGTGCTGGACGATCTTCGATCGGTCGCCAGCGCCCGTCCTTCCTCGAGGATCGGCACGAAGCTTGCCAGGGTCGAGCGCAGGCGCGCGACGGCCGCCTCGCCGGCGCTGAGGCACTCCACCATCACGACGCGCGCGCCGTCGGGGTTCTCGGCAAGCGCCTCGAGTAGCGTCTCCAAGCCGAGTCGTATCCGTTCAGGCCAGGGCGCCGGCTGGTGCAGCCGCTCGAGCACGATGTATTCGAGCCGGCCGACCAGCTCATCGATCGCCTGGAGGAAGCACTCTTCCTTGTGCTCGAAGTGCTCGTCGAAGACCGGCGCGGGGACCTTCGCCACCAGCAGCACGCGGTCGAGGGTGGTGCGGTCATAGCCTCGCTGCGCGACCGTCTCGATCATCGCATCGAGGATGCGGCGCCGGGGATCGGTGGAGCGGCCGGTCCCGAGGCCCTGGTGAACGGGCTGCTCACCCTGGCGCCCCGGTGCGATGGGCTCCGCCGGCACGCTGGAAACGGACTCCAGTGCGGCGGCGAGATGCCTATGGTCGAACATCCTTCCTCCCTTGTGTCCGGTGGAGGAGCCGGCAGCGCCATATCGAGCGGTGGCTCGCTGGGTTGCCCATCTCCTGCGCTTGCTTCCGGGCTATAAACTGATTCTGACGCAATATCGTAGACTGCTCAACGGGGCAATGTCAAGCGGGCGGGCGAAGTCGTTGCGAAGTTGCTGCGGAGTCGCTGTGGAGTCGCTGCGAGGGCGCCGCCGAGGCGTTGCTGGGAGCGGTCCAGTGCTGCGGGGAGGCCGTCGAGTTGATGGTGGGTGCGCCGCCGATTAGTATGGGGGCGTGGAGAGGACTGGTGGTATGCCCGAAGACTCTGGAGGGGATCTGGACCCGGAGGGTCGGGCCACGCTCGAGCAGGCCAGTGAGTTCGAGTACCACTCCAACGAGCTCGACCTGACGGGCGATCCGGCCGATGGCAACTGGTCGATCCGCTGCGTGGATGTGTACAAGCGCTTGGGCGGGGTGCCTGTATTGAACGGGCTGAACATTGCGATTCCCGACGAGACGATCACCGTCGTGTTGGGTCCGTCGGGCACGGGGAAGAGCGTGCTGATCAAGAACCTGATCGGGCTGATGTTCCCGGACTCGGGGGAGATCATCGTGAAGGGGCAGTCGGTGCCGAGCCTGACGATGCCCAAGCTGCTGGAACTGCGCCGCAAAATCGGGGTGCTCTTCCAGGACGGCGCCCTGTTCGGGTCGATGTCGGTGTACGACAACGTCGCCTTCCCTCTGCGCCAGCACACGGACTTCTCCGAGGCGAAGATCTCAGAGATCGTCAGGCAGCGTCTGACGGACGTCGGGCTCACGGATGCGATCGACGACCTGCCGAACCAGCTCTCCGGGGGTATGCGCAAGCGCGCCGGGTTTGCCCGGGCGCTGGTGATGGAGCCGGAGATCGTGATCTTCGACGAGCCCGACTCGGGCTTGGACCCGGTGCGCACGGCGCTGCTGTGTGACCTGATCCAGGAGATGCACACCGCCTACGGGGGCACGTACATCGTCGTGACCCACAACATCGCCTCGGCGCGGCAGATCGGCGAGTACATCGCGCTGCTCTGGCGGGGCAGGATCGTGGAGGCGGGCGACGCCGAGCGGATGTTCTCCTCGGAGAACCCATTCGTGCGCCAGTTCCTGAGCGGATCGGCAGAGGGGCCTTTGACGATGGATTAGTGTCCCGAGTCAAAAATTCGGTCAGTGTTTGCCGGATGGATGGTCGTGATCTGACGTTCGATGGTGTCGGCCAGTGTGCCGGTAGCACATGGGCCGACGGCGGCGGGCGTTAGGCGCGTCCAGGCGCCGGGAAACGCCAGCGAATTTTTGACTCGGGACACTGGACGGGGCTTGCACCATGTGCGAACATATGTTCGTATATGGTCGTCTGCTTCTATCTGCCCCGTTTCGAGCTGGTGATAGCCGCCGGAGGGCCCGAGGCGTTGGCCGGCAACGTGCTGGCAATCGCCCCGTTACCCGGGGGAGAGGCCCGTGTGGGAGAGGTATCGGGCGCCGCGGAAGCCTTCGGTGTGAGCGCGGGGATGATGTTGGGCGAGGCGCTGGCCCGCTGCCCGGACTTGAGCCTGGTGGCGGCCGATCCGCTGGGTGTCGCACAGGCATGGGAGGCGACGGCGCGCGCACTCGAGGGCATCGGCGCCGCTCTGGAGCTGGGACGGCCGGGCCTGGCCTACTTCGAGGCCGACGGCCTGCGGGGCTTGCATGGCGGCGATGAAGGTGTGATCGCCGCCGCGCGCCGCGCCGGGCGCTCTTCGCTCGGTGGGCGATCCCCGCTCGGTGGGCAATCTTCGCTTGGCGGGCGCGCGGCGCGGGTGGGCGCCGGCCCGACGCGCTTCTGTGCGCTGGCGACGGCGCTCGAGGTTCGCTCACGCCGCGCGGTGGTGGTGGAGGAGAAGAGCGCCCGGCGCTATCTCGCCTCTCAGCCGGTCGATCTGCTGCGCTTTCGGGCCGAGACGGGGGCGCTGGTGGAGCCCTTGAAGCGACTCGGTGTCCGTACCCTCGGCGAGCTGGATAAGTTGGGCCCCGCCCCCCGCGACGCGCTCGCCGACCGCTTTGGCGAGGCGGGCATCCTCGCCCATCGCCTGGCCTGCGGCGAGGACACCCCGCTGCGCACACGCAGGGTCGAGGATCGCTTGGAGGAGTCGCTGGAGCTGGGCGAGTCGAGCTCCGGGCCGGCCCTGGAACGTGTCCTGGGCGTGCTCGTCGACCGGCTCCTGGCGCGGGGAGAGCGACGGGGACGGACGCTGCGCGCGGCACTGCTGTCCGCGCGCCTGGTGGGAGGCGGGACCTGGCACGAGCGGGTGGTGTTCCGCCAGGCGCTTTCGGACGCGCGGCGCATGCGCCTGGCTCTGTCCTTGCGCATGGCGTTGCTGCCGGCGCCGGCCGAGGCGTTGCGCCTCGCCGTCGATCGCTTCGGCCCGCCCGACGGCGAGCAGGGCGCGCTGCTGGAGTCCGCCCGCACAGCGCGCCTGGCGTGCCTGCGCGAGGCCGTCGGCCAGATCCGCACGGTGGCCGGACCGGAGGCGGCGCTGCGTGCCTTGTGCGTCGATCCGGACTCGCGCGTGCCCGAGCGGCGCGTCATGCTGACCCCCTTCCTGGGGCACGCATGACGGCGCTGCGCCCTCCGGCACCCGTCACCGCGCTCGTGTGCTGGCCGATCGGAGATCCCTTCGATCTTCGATCGGTACACTTCGCTCTCTGCGTCCTTGACCAGCTTGTCCTGCGTGTCCCAGGATGAATAGGAATCTTGCGCTGAACATGCCGCGGCCGGCTTGTGTGCGGGTGGGCGCGGAGGGCGCGCCCAGGGAGGTGGACGGTCAGGCGATCGAGCAGGTGCGCGAGTCATGGCTGGTGGAGGACCGTTGGTGGACTGATCGGCCGCTGCGCCGCCGCTACTGGGAGCTGGCGAGCGTGCGGGGGCGTAATCTCGTGGTCTTCCATGACCTGGCCACAGTCGCCGGCGGTGCCCCCGGCGGCTGGTTCACCCAGGCGGCCTGACGCGGGAGTGGAGTGAGATGTCCGGCACGCCGCCCTACGTGGAGCTGCACTGCCACTCGGCCTACTCGTTCCTCGATGGCGTGTCGCTGCCGGACGAGCTGGTGCAGAGGGCGTCGGAGCTGGGCCATGGGGCGCTGGCGCTGACCGACCATAACTCGGTGTCGGGCTCGATGGAGCTCGCCCAGGCGACCGGCAAAGGCGAGCTGCGGGCGATCCACGGCGCCGAGATCGACCTGGCCCCAGTCCGCGGTAGTGATGAGCCTGGCGAGGATGGTCGGTCCAGCCGCCGTGTGCCCGACGGCGGCCGCCCTGGGTCCAGCCACGGTGTGTCTGACGGCCGCCCGTCGGGTGGCCGTCACCTGACGCTGCTGGTCCGCGAGGCGCGGGGCTGGAGCAACCTCTGCCGGATCCTCACCCTGGCGCATGCTCACACGCGTGAGGGACGCGAGCGGAGCGAGCCGTCGGTGGCGTTGGAGACGGTGCTGGAGCACGCCGAGGGCCTGGTCTGCCTGACCGGTTGCGCTGAGCGGGGAGTGCACGACGAGCCGACCGCGAGGCGGCTGCTGGACACGTTCGGCCCGGAGGGGTTGCGTGTGGAGCTGCAGCGCCCTTACGCCCGTCATGACCGCGCGCGCAACCGGGCGCTGGCCGCGCTGGGCCGGCGGCTGGGGGTGGCGTGCGTGGCCAGCGGTGACGTGCATGCCCATGTCCGCACGCGCGCGGAGCTGCAGGATGCGTTTGTGGCGTTGCGCCTACGCAGCACGCTCGAGGCCTCAGAGCCGCGCAGGCGCGGTAACCACAGCCACGTGATGAGCACGCCACAGGCGATGGCCAGCCGTTTCGTCGACCATCCGGAGGCGGTGCGCGAGACATTGCACCTGGCCGAGGAACTGACCTTCGACCTGTGCAGCGATCTCGGCTACCGCTATCCGGGGGCGGAGGATGAGAGCTCGATGCGGCGCCTGGTCGAGCTGTGCCAGGCGCGGCTGGAGGATCGCTACGGCCCCGGGCTGTGCGCAGCCGATGAGCGAGCGGCGGCGGAGGGGCGCCTGCGAGAGGAGCTGCAGGTGATCGACGAGCTCGGCCTGGCGGGCTTCTTCCTGCTCCACCACGAGGTGCTCGAGCTGGCGCGCGAGGTGGCCGTGGAGATCAGAGGGGTGGGCGGGGCCAATTCATCGCCGCGAACCCTGCTGGCGCCCGGTCGTGGCCGGGGCTCGTCGGTGTCCTCGATCGTCTGCTACCTGACGGGCCTCTCGCACATCGACCCGATTCGCAACAGGCTGCTGCTCGGGCGCTTCCTGCACACGGGCCTGGAGAGCCTCCCGGACATCGACCTCGACTTTCCCCGGGACATCCGCGAGGTGCTGATCCCCCGCGTGCACGAGCGCTTCGGGCACGAGCGCGCGGCGCTGGTGGCCGCCTTTCCGACCTTCCGCGTGCGCGGCGCGATTCGCGAGCTGGGCAAGGTGCTCGGGCTGCCCGCCGGTGAGATCGAGCGCGTGGCTCGCGGGGCCGATGGACACGGACCCGCCCAGCCCGGGGCCGCCCACCCTGAGTCCACCCATCCCGAGTCCGCCCAGCTCGAGGCCGCCCGCCCCGGAGTTTCATCCGTGCAGGGCATTCCCACCGACTCGCCGCGCTGGCGCTGGCTGGAGCGCCTGGTCGCGGAGGCGCAGCGGCTGCCCCGCCACCTCTCCCAGCACCCGGGCGGGATGGTGATCTCCACGCGACCGCTGATCGACTGCTGCCCGGTGGTGCCGGCGGCGATGGAGGGTCGGCAGATGGTGCAATGGGACAAGGACTCCTGCGCCGATGCGCACTTCTTGAAGATCGACCTGCTGGGGCTGGGAATGCTCTCGGCGGTGGAGCGCTGCGTCGAGGAGGTCGCGCGCACGCGCTCGCAGCGGATCGACCTCTCGAGGATCCCGTTCGACGACGCGGAGACCTTCAAGGCGATCCGCAGGGCGGACACGGTGGGTGTCTTTCAGATCGAGAGCCGCGCCCAGATGCAGTCGCTGCGGCGCACGCTTCCCCTCGATCTGGACGACCTGACGGTGCAGGTGGCGATCGTGCGTCCCGGGCCGATCCAGGGGGGCGCGATCAACCCCTACATCGAGCGACGTCGGCGTCTGCGCGAGGACCCTGGATATGAGATCCCCTACGAGCATCCCGCACTCGAGCCGGTGCTGGAGAGCACTTTGGGCACGGTGATCTTCCAGGATCAGGTGATGGAAGTGGCGCAGGCCTTCGCCGGGTTCTCCCCGCGCGAGGCGGACGGTTTGCGCCGGGTGATGAGTCGCAAGCGCTCGCACGAGATGCTCCAGGAATACCGCGAGAGCTTCGTCGCGGGCGCCCGCCGCCACGTGGGCGCGGAGGAGCAGACGGCAGAGCGGGTGTGGGAGATGGTGGCGGGCTTCGCGGGCTTTGGCTTTCCCAAGGCGCACGGCGCAGCCTTCGGGCTGCTCGCCTACCAGTCGACGTGGCTGCGCGTCCACTACGGTCCGGAGTTCCTGTGCGCGCTGCTGAACGAGCAGCCGATGGGCTTCTACGCGTCCGACACGCTGGTGCACGAGGCCGAGCATCGTGGCATCCCCGTGCTGGGACTCGATGTGAACGCCTCCGCGGTGCAGTGCACGGTGGAAAGTGTGCCCGCGGACATTCCGCACCGGACTCCTGCCGGCCGCGGGAGTGTGCAAATACCGGATGAAGCAGAGGCGCAGTCCGGACAGGGCGGCGGAGGCGGCGGGGACAGGCTCGGTGTGCGCCTGGGCCTCGGCTACATCAAGGGCGTGCTCGCCGCCGAGGTGCAAGCGCTGGTGGCCGAGCGCGAGCGCGGCGGCCCGTTCGGCAGCCTCGGTGAGCTGGCCGCTCGCGTCGGGGCCAGCCGAGCCACGCTCGAGCAGCTCGCCTGGTCGGGCGCGTGCGACGGCCTCGTGGAGTCTTCGCTGGAGGTACCGGCGCGGACGCGCAGGCGCGAGGCTTTGTGGCAGCTGGGAGTGGCCGCCACGGGCCGGGCTGTGGCGGGCGGTGACACCCAGCTCGCGCTGCCCCTGGAGTTGACAGAGGCTCCCCGCCTGCGTCCGCTGAGTCGCTGGCAGCGACTGATCGCCGACTACGCCACCAGCGGGGTGACGGTGGGCGACCACGTGATGGCCGCGCTGCGCCCTCGCCTGAGGACGCGCGAGCTGACCACCAGCGCCCAGCTCGCGCGTCTGCCAAGCGGACGCCCGGTGACGGTCGCCGGGCTGGTGATCGCACGTCAGCGGCCGGGCACCGCGAAGGGAACGATGTTCCTGCTGTTCGAGGACGAGTGGGGGCCGCTCAACCTGATCGTGCCGCGGGCGGTGTATGAGCGCCACCGTCACCTGGCGCGCGCCGAGCCGCTGCTGCTGGCGCACGGGCGCTTGGAGCGAGCGGGGGAGACCCAGGTGGTTGATCGGCTGGCCGACCGCAGGAGCGGGGACGACCGCCGAAACGGGGGACGGAAGAGGGGAGAGGGCATGACCGCGGGAGAGCGCTCGAGCGGAGCGCCGGAGAGCGGCCAGGAGCAGATACCGCCGGTTGTCAACGTGATCGTGCGCGAGCTGGTGGCGCTCGAGCGTTTCCTTGACCCCGCGGACGGGGGCGTTCTCGCGGATGGCGAGCAGTCGGCTACCCGGGCGCGCGTGCACCATTTGCCCGATTCGAAGCCCTCCTCGGCGCATGGCGGCGAAGAAGAGGAAGAGAAGAGCATCGAGGTCGGGTCGAGCATGCGCGCCGTGGCCCCGCCAGTGCAGAGCTTCGCGCAGGGACGGCGACGGTAGTTGGCTAGGAGCGCGCTGAAGGATCCCTGAATAGGAGCGGGTGGCCGTCGGGGTCGCGGAGGGCGAGCCGTCCGTCCTCATCCCGCTTCGGCGATGAGGCTCCGTCTATTCCGGCCTCGGCAAGCCTGCGCTCCAGCGCCCGGAGCGCGTCAGCATCGCTCAGCTCGAGCTCCACCAAGCGCAGCCCCGGCGCGCTGTCGGGAGCCGGCCGGCCGCCTTGACTCTGCCAGGAGTTCAGGCCTACGTGATGGTGATAACCGCCGGCCGAGAGAAAGCCGGCGGAGGGAAGCTGCGCCTGCTCCTCGAGTCCGAGCGCGTCGCGGTAGAAGGCAACGGCGCGGGGCACGTCGGAGACCTTGAGATGTATATGCCCGATGGCGGTGTCCGCGTCCATCGCCGCCTTCGCTTCGGGCGCGCCCTCGGCCAGCAGGTCGTCGAGGTCGAGGGGCAGGGTGACCATCTTGACGCCATGCCCGTCCGCCGGGCGGGCCCAGCGCTCGCGCGGACGGTCGACGTAGATCTCGATGCCGAGGCCGTCGGGATCGCTCAGGTAGAGGGCCTCGGATACGCCGTGATCGGCGACTCCGTCGAACGGCCAGCGGCCGGCGACGACGCGTCGGACGGTGTCCGCGAGCGTCGTGCGCGAGGGGTGCAGCCAGGCGACGTGGAACAGGCCGGTGCTGCCCGGCGGGGCCGGAGTGGGACCGGTGAGGCCGGTGAGGGTGAGCAGCGGCTGCTCGCGGTCGGGCCCGAGCAGCGCGCTGTCGCGCTCGCGCGAGATCAGGGGCAGTCCGAGTACCCGCTCGTAGAAGTCGACGCTGCGCGAGAGGTCGCCGACGGCGAGCTGGACGGAGCCGATGCGCAACGCCGGGTCGATCGGGGGAAGGGCCGTCGGCATCGCTTTCGAGGCTACTACTCGACGCATCGCACGATGCGTCGGCCGCCGGTCATCGATGCATTGCCCGCTGGTTATCGATGCATTGCCCGCCGGTTACGGATCGGTCCAGCGGGTAAGCTCGGGCGCATGAACCTACGCAAGCTTGGCTCCAGTGAGATCGAGGTATCCGAGATCAGCCTTGGCTCCTGGCTGACCTATTCCGGCGGCGTCGCGCGCGAGCAGGCCGAGGCGTGCGTGCGCGCGGCGTTCGACGCGGGGATCAACTTCATCGACACCGCGAACGTCTACGGTCGCGGGGCGTCGGAGACGCTGCTGGGCGAGGTGCTCGCCGACTACGAGCGCTCCGATTACGTGCTCGCGACGAAGGTCTACTTCGAAATGTCGCCGGAGGACAGGGGCCTGTCGGCGGCCCAGATCCACAAGCAAATCGACGCCTCGCTGGCGCGCTTGCAAACGGACTACGTCGACCTTTACCAGTGCCATCGCTATGACGAGGACACGCCGCTGGAGGAGACGATGGCGGCGCTCACGGAAGTCGTGCA
Organism: Solirubrobacteraceae bacterium; assembly: GCA_036511695.1. Lineage (GTDB taxonomy): Bacteria > Actinomycetota > Thermoleophilia > Solirubrobacterales > Solirubrobacteraceae > Palsa-744. The sequence continues at coordinate 56,361 of DATCBT010000053.1, forward strand.
GGCGGGCAAGGCGCGCCATATCGGCTTCAGCGAGTGGCCGGTGGAGAAGGTCGAAGCCTCGCTGGCGCTACCGAACACGGCGCGGTGGGTCTCCAGCCAGCCGCAGTATTCGATGCTCTGGCGTGGGCCGGAGGCCGAGGTGATCCCGCTGTGCGAACGCGAGGAGATCTCGCAGATCGTCTGGTCCCCGCTGGGGCAGGGCGTGCTCACGGGCAAGTACCTCCCGGGCGAGCCACCGCCGCGGGACTCGCGCGCGGCGAGCGAGAGCATGAGCACCTTCATCGACCGGCTGGTAGAGCCGCGCGTGCTCGAGGCGGTCCAGCGCCTGCTGCCGGTCGCCGAGCAGGCGGGACTGACGATGCCCCAACTGGCGATCGCCTGGGTGCTGCGCCAGCCGAACGTCGCCTCGGCGATCGTCGGCGCCAGCCGGCCCGAGCAGGTGCACGCCAACGCCTCAGCCTCCGGCGTGACGCTCAGCGCGGATACGCTCGCCGCGGTGGATGAGGCGCTCGGCGACGTAGTCGTGCGCTAAGAAGTCCCGAGCGACTTTTAGTTTTATGGAGCCGCCTCCGGCGGCTGGGATGGGTCGCGTCGTGATGACCCGACGCGACCCATGAGAACATCCGCGTTGGCGCCCTCAGCCGGCCTTGACGGCGGAGATGTCGAGCAGGATCTTGACCTTGTCGCTGACGAGCATGTTGCCCGAGCCGAGCGCGGCGTTGAACTTCATCTCGAAGTCCGAGCGGTCGAGCTGGGCGACGGCGGAGACGCCGACGCGATCGTTGCCCTGGGGGTCGGTCTCGGTGCCCTCGAGCGTGGCTTTCAGCGTCAGTGGTCGCGTGACACCGTGGATCGAGATGTCGCCGTCGATCTCGAAGGTGTCCTCGTCGAGGGGGCGGATCGCGGTCGAGCGATAGGCGATCTCCGGGTACTGGGGAGCGTCGAAGAAGTCGGGTGAGCGTAGGTGCTCGTCGCGCTGGGGCTCGCGCGTGTTGACGCTTGCGACCTGCACCGTTCCGTAGGCGACGGTGTTATCGGGACCTACCTCGAGCGTGCCCTCGAACTCGGTGAACTGACCTTTGACGGTGGCGATACCGAGATGCTTGACCTGAAACTCGACGCTCGAGTGGACCTTATCTACCTGCCAGGTGCCGATCGGGAGCACGGTCGCGATGGGGGAGGCTGTGGCGGATGCGGAGGACATGGCTGGTTCCTTTCGGAGGATTGCGTGCGCTGCGGTTGCGCGCACCTAAAGTAGTTGCGTGCTCAACTATAACAGATCCTTGAGTATGCAACTACTTTGCTTTTTCGGGCTACGGGCTCGCCCAGCTCGAGTGCCTCGCCCTTATGATCGGACACACGGGCGCTAATATGGACATATGGGCTTGGCGCTTGATCAGCTGGCGCAGGAAGTGGGAGTTCACGAGCGTACGCTCCGCCGGGCGGCGGGCAGTGGCCTGATCCACGCTCTGTGGCCGAGTCCTCGCAGGCTGTCGCTGTCGGCCTCGGAGACGGAGTGGGTTCGTTCTCACTGGAGGCTGGTAGGAGAACTGCTCTCTGTTCTCAGGACGGAGCCCAATCTCGAGCTTGCCGTGCTTTTTGGCTCCGTGGCGCGCGGAGACGATGTGTCGGGGGACTCCGACGTGGATCTGCTGGTGGGGCTGCGTTGCTTCTCACCCGGCGCTCTGGAGGATCTGCGCCGGCGCCTGGAGGAGCGTCTGCGGCTCGATGTGCAGCTAGTGCCACTGCAAGTCGCGCGGCGCGATCCGCAGCTGCTGGCAGAGGCCTTGCGCGAGGGCCGGCCGCTGGCGGATCGTGGACACATATGGCCACAACTACAGGCGCAGCAAGAGCAGACGCGGGAGCAGGCCTCCTTGGCTGGACGTGAATTGCGCGAGGAAGCACACGCGGCGCTTGGCTACTTCCAACGGCTGGCTGCCCGGAGGGCGCCGTCGGCCACGGGCGTGGCCCGGTGAGCGACTCCCCGCGGCCTCGGGTCACGAACGATGGGCGCCGCAGGGCCGTCGAGCAGGCGCTGGCGCAACTCGCGCGCACGATGGAGCAGCTGGAGAACGCGGTCGTGTCCTTTCCACCGGACTTTGACTCGGCCAGCTTCGGGGTTGCCTGGTACTCAACGGATCCGCAGGAGCGCAACCGAGCGATGTCGGTACGTTCGAACATGGACGACCTGCACAATCTCTGTCAAGGCCTGATCGATCGCAGCGTGCGTGTGGCTCAAGATCTTGGCGTGGTGCCCGCCGATCGCAAGACTCCGGCTGCCGATCAACTACGCAAACAGGGTCTATATCCGCGCGAGACCGAGGAGGTCATGCAAGAGGTCGCCTACCTGCGCAATGCCAGCCAGCACGAGTATTGGATGCTGACGCCGGAGGATGTGCATGTTGCGGTCAACCATCAGCGGCAGTACCTGCCCTCATTCATCGCCGCTGTCGGTGCCTGGATAGAGGGACTGCTGACAGATCGGGCCATCGAATGAGACCGCAACCTTCCTCTGCCCGCTGCGGGCTCGGTCGCGGATGGCGAGTGCGGTAACCGGAAAGCATATGAGCATGCCGGAGGGGAGAATGGCGCGATGCTTTCGCTGAAGCTGATCCTGTTTGACATTGACGGCACGCTGATCGACACCGGAGGCGCCGGCGCGCGCAGCTGGACGTGGGCGTTCGAGCACGCATTCGACCGCCCGGGGGTCGACATCGGCAAATACTCGAGCGCCGGCATGACCGATCCGGTGGTGGCTCGCAAGACCTTCACCGAAGCGATCGGCCGCGAACCCACGGGGGAGGAGCTGGCGCGGCTGATCGCGGCCTATCTGTCGGTGCTCCCCGACAACGTCGCCGCGTCGGAGGGATACAGGGTGCTGCCCGGCGTCAAGGAGCTGCTACCCCGGCTGCATGACGCTGGCGTTCTCTTGGGCGTGACGACGGGCGCGATGGAGGCCGGCGCCCACGCCAAGCTCGGGCGGGCGCGCTTGAACCACTTCTTCCTGGTGGGCGGCTACGGCTCGGACTCCGAGAACCGCGTCGAGCTGACCACGACCGCGGTCAAGCGCGCCGAGCGCCTGCTCGGCAGATCGCTCGACCCACGCCAGGTGGCGGTGGTGGGTGACACCCCGCTCGACATCTCCGCGGCCCGGGACGCGGGCGTCGTCTCAGTGGGCGTGGCCACGGGTAAATACGACCTCGACGAACTGCGCGTGGCAAACCCCGATTATGCGCTTGGCTCGCTGGAGGAGCCGTTCCCGGGTGTCGGGGACTGACTGACCCGCTTCGCTGTCTCCTCCCAAAAAACGGCTTGCTAGAGCCTGTCACGTAAAGGGTTCAACAGGCTCTCCAGAGCCGTTTCTGTCCACCCGCGTCGCGTTGTGTACGGCTTAGACTTGACAGGAGGCAACACCTGTGCTTATGATCTGTGGAGAGGTGCTCCGGAGCTTGGGGCACGAAATAGGTCAGGTTTGGGTTGGTCTCTGAGATCGATTTCAAGCGCTTAGCAGGGGATGTAGGGGAGAGGGCCGGATCGCATGAAGAGGGGTTGTTTTCGCGTGAGTCCAATGGGGACAGATGTGACGGGGTTGGTTGCGGCCGAGGGGCTGCCCGTATGTAGATGCGTCAGCGCTGCTGACACATCTCTCTCTCTCTCTCTCTCTCTACTCCGGATCTATTAGGCAAAAAGCCTAGTTTTGGCGCTCGTCGGGGCGCCTTTGATCATTCTCTAAGTAGCATCTGCCGTGCCCTTGGGCGCGGTATCTGCAGTTCTCGGCTCGGGCACGGGTCGCTGGTTACCTGTGCGCCGCGAGAGAGAGCGCTCCGAGCCCGGGGTCTGTTCGAGCGCCGCTGCCATTTCCCTCATCTGGTGGTGACGTTCGAGGAGGCTCCGTCGCGTGCTCCCACACGCGATGGCTCTAGTAGCGCTGAGCGCCGTGGCTCTGACCCAGGGCCACGGCGCTC
>DATCBT010000054.1:0-3129 GCA_036511695.1 Solirubrobacteraceae bacterium
CGCACACGGGGTCTGGGGCATGAGCGAGCGCACGTCGTCGCGGGCAAACGGCCGGACGATCCCGTGCCGGCGCGACCTGCCGACCACGATCAGGTCAGCGCGGCGCTGCAGCGCGACGCTCTCCAGGCCGACGGCGACCGAGGTCGCCGCGACACTGATCAGCTGCGCCCTGTCGCCCCACCAGCGCCGCTCGTCCGAAAACAGTCCGGGAAGGCACGCATCATCGGCGAGGTCGAACTGCAGCCCGGTGGCGTAATCGGAGGTCGTGACGGCGACGAGCGCAATCGAGGCGTCACCCTCGGCAAGCGTGGCCGCGAGCGCCGCAGCGTTCCTGCCACCCTGCTCTCCGTCGACCCCGACCACCACGTTTGCGTACATCGGTTGGCTCCTTTGCTCGCAGTGGCGCGACCTTATGCGCTGCCACTCGGGCGGCCATCCGGAGTTGCTACGGCCATGTCTGAGGTCAGACCCCGCCCGATCAGGAAACCGCCGCCACGACGGACGGCGCCGGTGCAGAGCACGTCATTGCTCTGCCAGTGCCTGGGCGGGTGAGAGGTGCGCGGCCCTCCAAGCGGGATACAGGCCGCCGAGGACGCCGATCACGATGCCGATCAGGAGCGCACGGCCGAGGACCCAGGCGGTCACGGCGGGAGACACGAACGCGGCGGCGCCGAGCAATCTCACGAGAATCTGCGCCCCAACGGAGCCGATGACGATCCCGGCCGCTGCGCCGAGGAGGCTGACGATCAGCCCTTCGGTGAGGACGAGGCCCGCGACCTGCGGTCCGCTCCAGCCGATGGCGGACAGCAGGGCGAATTCGGCACGCCGCTCGATGACGGACATCAGCATGGTGTTCATGACCCCGATCCCACCGATCAGCAGTGCGAGGACGGCGATAACGAGCGTCATATTGGCGATGAGCTGACCGTTGGCGCCCGCGCGCAATGCCTCGTCTGCGTCCCCGATCACCAGCAGGCCGGGGAAGCGCGCGGCGATCATCCGCTTGGCGGCAGCCTGTCCGGTGCCGGGACCAAGCTTGACCACGATCGACGTCGCTTCGCCGGAGTGACCGCTGATCGATTGAGCGGTCGCCAGCGGGATGAACGCGCCGGAGTCCTGGTAGGCGACGCCGAGGTGATAGATGCCGACCACTCGCATGCGGCGGTGGGCCACCGTGATCGTGCTGCCAATCCGCGCATGGAGCTGCGGGGCGAGCCCGTCGCCGACAACAATCTCGCCGGGTGCCCTGAACATGCGGCCCGAGCTGAAGACCATCCGGTCGCTCAGGAAGGTGTGCGCGTTGGTGCCGAACACGATCGCGCCGGCGGAATGAGCGACATCCTCCACGAGCAGCTGGAGCGGGATCGCGGCGGCGATCCCCGGCTGGCGCCGCAGGCGGTTGATCAGGCTCGTCGGAAGGACCGATGTCGTGGGGTCTGCTGCATCCTTCTGAAAGAGCCCTAGACCTAATAGTGCTCTGGTAGGTGGTGGGAAGGGTTATGTAGCCCGGCGGTGAACTTGGTTGGCATGGCTGCCGCGAGCGTGATGGACATCGGGACCGCTGAGGAGCTGGTCGGGGTTGCGCCGGCGGTGGTCGATCGGTTGGCCGAGTACTTCGCCGATATCGCGTCGGGTCTTGTCCGCTCGGAGCAGCGCTGGGCTGCCGAGTATTACGCGCGGGCGTTGATGATGGATGGGGCCCGGAAGTCGTTGGAGCCGATGGTCACGCGGATGGGCGGGACGAGTGTGGAGTACGAGGCGCTGCAGCATTTCCTGGCGGATAGCCCATGGGATCCGGCGGTGATTGACCGGGCGGTCGCTGAGCGGGTCTGTGCGGTGATCGAGCCTGTGGCGTGGGTGCTTGATGACACTGGGGTCCCGAAGTACGGCAGGCACTCGCCGGGTGTCAAGCGCCAGTACTCCGGGACGCTGGGGAAGATCGGTAGCTGCCAGATCGCGGTGTCGCTGCACGCCGTCAGCACGAAGGGCACGGTCCCGTTGGGATTCCAGCTCTACGTGCCCGAGGACTGGTGCGCGGATCCGGTCCGCCGCCGGGAAGCGAAGATCCCCGCGAGTGTCGAGTTTCAGACCAAGCCAACGCTCGGTGGTGAGCTGATCGCCAGGGCGGCGGGCTGGAAGATCCGCCGTGCGCCGGTGCTCGGCGATCAGGCGTATGGCAACGACACCAAGCTCCGCACCCGGCTCCACGGTGACGGGATCGATTACGTCCTCAGCGTCGCCCCGGAATGCGGCATCTACGCGCCTTCCACCATCTTCGCGGTCCCACCGCGGACGCCCGGCTCACGTGGCCGTGCGCCCAGCGTCCTGAAGACCGAAACCGAACCGCGGTCGATCATCGAGCTCGTCATCGGATTGAACCCCGATGCATGGCAGACGGTCGCGTTTCGCGACATCGACGGCGGTCAGCTCGTCTCGCGGTTCGCGTTCGTGCGTGTGATCGCCGCCAACCCGGTCGACCAACTGCGCCAGGCACCCCGCGAGGAATGGCTGATCGTCGAGTGGCCCGAAGGTCACGAGCACCCCAGCGACTACTGGCTCAGCAACCTCCCAACCAGCACCGAGCCCGAGCAGCTCGCCCGCCTGGCCCGGCTGCGGTGGATGATCGAGCTCGACTACAAGCAGCTCAAGGGCGAGCTCGGCCTGGACCACTACGAGGGCCGCAGCTACCGCGGCTTTCATCATCACTGCTCGCTGGTGACGGCCGCCCACGGCTTCTTGACACTGGAGCGGCAGAACCCAAATCACCCGCGGCTGGCCTGACACTTCCGCAAGCGGTGCTGCTGTTGCAGCCCGTCTGGAAGTGCTGGACCGGCCGCTGCTCCACCTGCCAGCAGCCGATCAGCCTCAACTATCTCCCGCTACACCGACCACTCAAACGCGAGTAACAGGATCTACCAGAGCACTACTAGGGCCGCGAGATCTACGCTGCCGATGACCATTTGCTGTCGCCGGGGAACCACTCGAAGTATCTGGACGGCCATTTCGTCTACCCCTCGCCGCGCAGCGACACGGCGGACTTTCTCGCCGAGCTCGAGCGGATCGTCGGGAGCACGAGATCGTGGTCGTGTCGGCCTTCGAGGAGGCGCTCTACATCTCGACCCAGCTGGA
>DATCBT010000055.1:0-70795 GCA_036511695.1 Solirubrobacteraceae bacterium
AGCAGCACGACCGGCTGAGTACGGGCCTCGATTCGCCCCAGCTCGGGGATCGAGATCTGGAAATCCGATAGCAGCTCGAGCAGCATCGCCTCAAACTCTTGGTCGGTCTTGTCGATCTCGTCGATCAGCAGCACGACCGGCTCGGGGGAGGAGATCGCGGTCATCAGCGGGCGCGCCAGCAGAAACTCCTCGCCGAAGATGTCACCCTGCACGTCCTGCCAGCCGGCGCCGTCTGACTCGGCCTGGATGCGCAGCAGCTGCTTGCGATAGTTCCACTCGTACAGCGCCTTCGCCTCGTCCAATCCCTCGTAGCATTGCAGCCGCACGAGCTCGCGGTCGAGATAGCGCGCGAGCGACTTCGCCAGCTCAGTCTTGCCGACGCCCGCCGGTCCCTCCACGAGCACGGGCTTACCGAGCTTGGTGGCGAGGAAGGCCACGAGCGCGGTCGACTCGCCGGGCAAGTATCCCACCGCGCGCAGGCCCGCGGCGACATCTGCGACGGAGGCGGGCGCCGGGGGCAGTGGGGCGGACATCGTCCGCGCAATGATAGGCGCCTACCGCTGATCGGGGTCCGGCACGTGGTCCGGCACCGGTTCCTCAAAGGACAGCTGCTCGGTCGCGTCGGTGCTCGAGACCGGGCGACGCGGCGGGCGACGGTATGGCGTAGGGAGGGGTGGCGACGATGGACGACGTGGCCGGCGCACGAGCGGGGGTTCGGGGCGGCGCGCGGCCCGCATCCTCGAGCCGGCCAGGGCGAGCAGGCCGGCGGCCGCGAGCGCGAAGAAGATGCCCCACTGGATGCCGACGTTGGCGGCGATCCCGTGGGTCGTGATCCCGGGCTTGTCGAACAGCCGCAGCACGAGCAGCAGCGCGACCCAGATCCCCGCCGCGAACACCACGCCGCCGTCGCCTCCGGGCAGCTCGAACGAGCGTCGCTCGCCCCGCGCGAACAGCAGGTAGAGCACCGCCAGGGCGACGAGCAGGACGGCCGCCTCGACGAACGAGAAGACCTGGAACGCGTTGAGATTACGGCTCTGCAGCGGTGCCGTTCGTGGCGCGTTGACGACCGCGTTCTGCTGATACCACGGCAGGAACATCGTTACGAACAGCGCGGCCGCGGCGCCGCCCGCAAGGCGCTGCTCGGGCGTCAGTGCCCGCCAGGCGCTGGTCAATCGCGTCATGCACGCAGTCTAGGCGTGCGGGCTGCCGTCAGTGCGCCTTCGCGCCCTTGGCGACCGTGATCGTCCCGTTCGCGGTGGCGAAGTCGCCGGCCAGGTCCGTCGCCGTCAGCGTCACCGTGTAGGCGCCGCCCTTCGTCGGCGTGCTCCACAGCAGCTTCGGCTTGCCTCGTTCCACGGTCGCGCTGTTCGTCCACACGACCTTGTTGCCGGCGTTGCGCACGCTCAGGCGCACGGTCGAGATCTTCGACAGCGACAGCTGCACCCCCGCCCGGCTGCTCGTCGGCAGCGTCGTCGTGACCAGCGAGATCACCGGCGGCGTATGCAGGTCGGCGGTGAACCGCTGCGCGGTCGTGCAGTAGATCGCGTCCGCGGCGATCGGGGTGGGGGCGGGTGTCGATGCCGCCGCTCTGGCGATCGCGGGGGAGGGCGATGCGGCTGCTCTGGCGATCGCGGCGGAGCCGGTGCTGCGCGTGGATGCTCCTTTGGTGTAGCGCGCGGCGCTCGCACCGCCCGTGCCCCCGGTCGCGCCACCCGTAGGGGGCGTGGTCGGCGGCGTTGGTGTCGTCGTCGGCGGCGCGGGGGTGGGAGCCGGCGGGGGCGTCGCGGCGGGGGCGATCGGCTCGCCTTTGTGCGTGCGTTCGCACAGGTGCTGCAGGAATTCCGTGAGCAGTTCGTGGTAGCTCAGGTCGGATTCGCCGAACTGGTCATACATCGACCAGAACCCCGTGTCGTAGCGCGGCGTGCGCGCCCGCGCTTCGGCGTCGCCCGCTTCGAACAGCTGCAGACCGACGGGATCCTGCGTCAAGGAGGTGTAGTCGTACAGCCCCACCAGCGCCTGGATTTCGCCGTTGAGGATGCGGTCGGTGGGGGCGTAGGTGTACTCCAGGTAGTGCGCCCCGATCGAACTCGCCACGCGCACTCCGTTCGGCGGCGCGGTCTTGAAGACGCCGAGCGCCTGCTGGGCCGCGGTCAGGTCCGCCGGTTCTTTGAAGCGCGACCACGCGCGCGTCAGCACCTGCAACGCGGTTCCCTGCGACAGCCCGCTCGTCCACGGCGGCTTGCCGCCGTCGAATCGGAACATGTACTCCCACGCGATCCCGCCCGCGCGGGCGGTCGCGAGCGGGATGATTTCACCAACGAGCTGACGCAGGTTCGCGTTTTCGTCCCCCGACAAGTAGTAGCCGTTGCCCTCGCCGAACGTCCCCAGCCACTGGATCTCGATCCCCTGGCCCTGGTAGTACTCCCACACGAGCTTGCTTCCCGGAAAGCTCACCCGCACCCTGCTGGCGATCTGCGGTCCTGTGGTCCACCACTGGCGATTGCGTTCGAGCGTCAGGAACAGGGCCGGCAGCCGTGAGGGGGTGAACTGGCCCGCCGCGGCGATCGCCTGCACGTTCGCCAGCACGCCGCCGAGCTCCGTGCGCCGCGTGCCGCTCAGCTTCTTCAGCGAGCTCTGCGCCGCGAGGTAGGCCGCGTTGTCCTGCTGATACACGGCCGCCGTGATCGCGCCGCTGCGCTTGAGGCTCGCAAGGGCGCCCGTCACCGTCGGGCCGTGGGCGGCTTGGGCGCAGGCGACCCCGCCCAGGATCGGCACGCTCAGCGTCAGCAAGCCCAGGAGGAGCGCCCGCCGCAGATGCTTGGCGTGCACAGCGCGCATCCTACGCGCGCTCCCACTCGTCGCTGCAGGGCCCATTGCAGCCCCCAACACCCCCCGGCGCGAGGTAGTTGCGCCAAGGTCCTTCGATTACTTACAGCTCGTCGATCTCCTCGTCCGGCTCTAGTTCCTCGTTGTCGTCCTCGTCGTCGTCGGCTTCCTCGCCCGCGGCCACCAGCTCGCCGGCCGGGTGGTAGGTCACCTGAAAGCTCTCGATCAACTCATCCCGCCGGTGCTCGTCGACCGGGGCCTCGTCGGAGATCAAAACCCAGTCCGAACTCTCGCCCGACTCCACGTCGTCGAAGATCTCGTGGTCGACATCGGGCGAGTCGTCGACGATCAGCAACACCTCCGTCTGCGGGTTGAAGTAGGTCCCCGGACGGTTCGTCAGCTCGTCGAGCTCGTATCGGCGTGGAGCGGCCATGGCGCGTTTATACCCGACGGCACTACGCCGTTGCAATCTCTGCACGTGAGGTCATCGCATTACGCGCCTGAGCACGCAGGGCAAGCTGGTCAAGGACGCAGTGAGCGAAATGTGCTGTGCACATGAGTGATCGAGGACGCCGATCCAGCGCCGCCATGCGTGCTCAGGGATTTAGCTCCGCCAAGGTGCGCTCCACCTCGGCGTCGAGGTCCAATGGCTCCAAGCCCTTGCGCACGCGCCGTGCGTTCTTGGCCTGCACGAGCTGGCGCACCTCCTCGACGAGCCCCGCATCGGGCGTGCTGCGCGGCGCCGGCGCCAGCAGCCTGGCGATTTCGCCGTCGATGTCCAGCGCCGGCTTGCCGCGGCGCTCCAGCCGTTCGCTCTTGGCCCGCAGCATCTGGCGGATCTCGCGCTCCTGCTCGGCGCGCTCGGCGCTCGCGCTCACCGCCGGTTCGCTGTCCCGGTTCGGGGCTTCGCTGTCGCGCGAGATGCCGCCCGCGCCGATCTGGTCGTACATGCTCCCGCCGCTCCCGCGCCCGGCGAAGAACACCATCGACATCACCACCGACAGCGCGACCGCGCCAAACACCACGATCGGGAAGATGCTCTGCATCTAATTATTGTTGCGTAGAGCCCCGTTCCTTCGCTACTCTTGATGTTGACTGACTAGTCAATCTATTCTCGCGCGGTGGTCCCTACCCGCGCCGGCCCTTTAGGAGATCACTCGAGACATGGTCGATTTCACGCTCACAGACGAGCAGAAGAACCTGCGCGAGATGGCGCACGATTTTGCCGAGAAGGAGATTCGCCCCGTCGCCTGGGAGTACGACAAGGACGGCACCTGGCCGCAGGACATCATCCAGAAGGCCTGGGATGTCGGCCTGATGAACTCGCACATCGCCGAGGAGTACGGCGGCGCCGGGGCGAGCTACCTGGACGGCTGCTTGATCGAGGAGGAGCTCTCGTGGGGCTGCTCGGGCATCCAGACCTCGCTCGGCTGCAACGGCCTGGCGTGCGCCCCGATCGCGCTGGGCGGCTCGGAGGAGACCAAGAAGAAGTATCTGGGGATGCTCACCGAAGCGCCGAAGCTCGCCTCCTTCTGCCTGACCGAGCCCGACGCCGGCTCCGACGTCTCCGGCATGCGCACCTCGGCGGTGCGGATGGGCGACAAGTACGTCCTCAACGGCTCCAAGTGCTTCATCACCAACGGCGGCTACGCCGACTACTACACCGTCTACGCGAAGACCGACAAAGACGCCGGGCATCGCGGCATCTCCGCCTTCGTGGTCGAGCGCGACTGGGGTGTCGTCGTCGACAAGAAGGAGGACAAGCTCGGCCAGCGCGCGTCGAACACCGCGACGATCTCCTTCAACGACGTCGAGGTCCCGGCCGAGAACCTGCTCGGCGAGGAAAACGCGGGCTTCAAGCTCGCGATGATGACGCTCGACCGCACCCGTCCCGGCGTCGCCGCGATGGCCACGGGCATCGCCCGCGCGGCCTTCGAGTTCGCGACCGACTACTCCAAGGAACGCGTCCAGTTCGGCGTGCCGATCGCGATGCACCAGGCGATTCAGTTCATTATCGCCGACATGGCGACCGAAATCGAGGCGGCGCGGCTGATGACCTGGAAGTCCGCGGTGATGCTCGACAACGGCGAACGCAACACGCTGATCTCCTCGCACGCCAAGCGCTTCGCCGCCGACACCGCGATGAAGACCGCGACCGAAGCCGTGCAGGTCTACGGCGGCTACGGCTTTATCAAGGACTACCCCGTGGAGAAGCTCTTCCGCGACGCCAAGATCATGCAGCTCTACGAGGGCACCTCGCAGATCCAGCGTCTCGTGATCGCGCGCGAAACGCTGCTCCCGCGTCGTGTCGAGGAGCCCGCGACAGCCGCCGTGTAGTCGCGTTGACGCATCTAAGCGAAAATTAAAGTAACTCTTACGATTTGCCGATCTGCTCGACCATGGGTCCGGTAGAGACGGAGGTCGACAGAGTCCAGCTGCGCCGGCTTGGTGAAGCGCTCAACGCGCGTACCGAGGATGTGGTCGCGGGCATCCTGCGCCGCTCCGTCGACTCGGGCCGCACGCTGGACGCCGTCGTCGAAGAGAGCTTCGTGCGCGTCGGCACGGTCTCCACGATCGCCGTCGCCCGCTGGATGGCCGGCGAGGGCGCCGCCGTGGCGCGCGAGGTCGGGCAGGAGTCCTGGCGGATCTTCGGCCATCTCGCCGCCCAGCGCGAGGCGCCGCTGAACGAGGTCACCAAGCGCTGCCTGCGCTGGCGCGACGCGGCCGATGAGGTGGTACGCGAGAGCGCCGCCCAGCTCGGCCTGGAGGCGGAGGTGCTCGCCGTGGCGCTCGGCATGTTGCAGCGCAGCCTCGACGTCACGCTCGTGCGCATGTGCCAGTCCTTTGAGTCCGAGCGCAAGAACTCCCACGAGGAGCTCACCCGCCGCCAGGAGGAGCTCGCCTTCCTCGCGACCCACGATGCCCTCACCGGGTTGCCCAACCGCACTTTGATCCTCGACCGCGTCGAGCAGATGCTCGTCCGCTCGCGCCGCAGCCAGACCCCCGTTGCCGCCCTGTTCGTGGACCTCGACAACTTCAAGTCCATCAACGACACGCTCGGCCACGGCGTTGGCGACGAGCTGCTGCGGGCGGTCGCCGCGCGCCTGGACGGCGTCGTGCGCGACATCGACGCGCTCGGGCGCCTCGGCGGCGACGAGTTCGTCGTCGTCGCCGAAGGGATGTCGCTCGACTCCGGCCCCGAGATGATCGCCGAACGGTTGCTCGAAGCGCTCAAGCAGCCGTTCGAGCTCGACGGGGCCGAGCAGAACCGCCTGACCGTGACCGCGAGCGTCGGCATCGCGGCCGGCGATCGGGTCTCGGCCGAAGAGCTCCTGCGCGACGCGGATATCGCGATGTACCGCGCCAAGTGGGACGGCAAGAACCGCTACGTCGTGTTCGAGTCCGGGATGCAGGACGCGGTCCAGAACCGCATGGAGCTCGAGATGGACCTGCGCGCCGCCTTCGAGAACGACGAGTTCTTCCTCGTCTACCAACCCACCTTCAACCTGCAGGAGATGACCCCCACCGGCATGGAGGCGCTGATTCGCTGGCGCAGCCCGGTGCGTGGCGTCGTGCAGCCGGACGACTTCATCCCGCTGCTCGAAGAGACCGGCCTGATCTGCGAGGTCGGCGCCTGGGTGCTGAACCAGGCCTGCCGGCAGGGCGCGTCATGGCGGCGCGACGGCTATCCCATCGGCATGGCCGTCAACGTCTCCGCCCGCCAGCTCGACACCGACGAGTTCATCGGCGAGGTGCGTGACGCGCTCGCGCAAAGTGGGCTCGAACCGGGTGCGCTGACGATTGAGATCACAGAGACGACCCTGATGAGCGATGCCGAGGAGACCGCCCGGCGACTTGTCGCGATCAAGGAGCTCGGCGTGCGCATCGCGATCGACGACTTCGGCACCGGCTACTCCTCCCTGGCCTATCTCCAGCGCTTCCCCGTCGACGCCCTGAAGATCGACCGCTCGTTCATCTCCCGCGTCAGCAACGACCCCGAAGGGGACACCCTGATCCGCACGCTCGTCCAGCTCGGCAAGTCGCTTGCGATCGAGACGCTCGCCGAGGGCATCGAGCAGTCGCGCGAGCTCTCGCTGCTCAAGGAGGAGCATTGCGACTCAGGCCAGGGCTTCCTCTTCGCCCGCCCGCTCGACCTCGCCGCCTGCGATGCCTTCCTCCAGGACTGGATCGGCGGCGACGGCGCCCCGGTCCCAAGCCCGGCTCCGGCCGAGCTCGCCGCCGACTTGCCTCCGTCCGCTTAGCGGGCACGCTAGGCTGCCGCGCGACACCAAGTTCTTCTAGAGGAGACAAACAAGATGTTCGTATTCAAGGCTGCCGTTGTCGGTGCTGGGACGATGGGCGGGCAGATCGCCCAGACGATCGCGGCGGCGGGCATTCCAGTGGTGCTCAAGGACATCGACGACGCGCTCGTGCAGGCCGGGCTGGAGGAGGCCCGTAACGTCACCTCCGGCCAGGTCTCGAAGCTGATCGAGAAGGGCAAGCTCACAGAGGAGCAGGGGCAGGCGCAGATCGAGGAGATCCTCGGGCGCATCCACGGCAGCACCTCCTACGCGGACTTCGGCGACGTCGACTTCGTGGTCGAGGCCGTGCCCGAGAAGATCGAGATCAAGCAGGCCGTGTTCGCCGAGCTCGACGCCGCCACGCCCGGCCACGCGATCCTCGCGTCGAACACCTCCTCGCTGTCGATCACCGAGATCGGCGAAGCCACATTGCGGCCCGAGAAGGTCGTCGGCTTCCACTACTTCTACCCGGCCTCGATCATGCCGCTGATCGAGATCGTCGAGGGCGAGGAGACCTCCGCCGAGACCGTCGGCGCGGCCGTCACCTTCGCCCAGGCGATCCGCAAGCAGCCGATCACCTGCGCCGAGGTCCCCGGCTTCGTCGTCAACCGTATCCTCAACGCCGGCATCTCCGAGGTCTGGCGCGAGCAGGAGGCCAAGGGGCTGTCGATCAAGCTGATCGACGCGGGCGTGGGGGCGGCCGGCGTGGTGCCGATGGGCCCCTACTTCCTCGTCAACCTGCTCGGCCTCGACACCGTCCTGCACGTGGCCGAACACCTGGCCGAGTCCTACGGCGACGAGCGCTTCTACGTCCCCAAGGGCATGCAGCGCCTGGTCGGCGAACGCAAGCTCGGCGCGAAGACCGGCGGCGACGGCTTCTACAGCCCCGCGGGCGAGCCCAACATCGAGGGCGAGGCCGAGCCCGACGTGGCGGAGCTGGTCGAGCTGCTCACGCTGAAGACCTTCATCGAGGCCTGCCTCGTGCTCGAGGAGGGCGTCGCCACCCACCGCGACATCGACTTCGGGATGATGGCCGGCGCCGGCCTCGACCCCCGCCGGGGCCTGCTGCCGCCGTTCATGAAGGCCGACGTCGAAGGCCTCGACACGATCCTCGAGCGCCTCGAGAACGCCACCGAGCGCCACGGCGAGCGCTTCACGCCGCCGACGATTCTGCGCCGCCTCGTCGCCCAGGGCCGCCTCGGGCAGAAGCGCGGCCAGGGCTTCTACGCCTACCCCCAGGCCGATGCGGAGCAGCCGGCCGAGGTCGTCAAGTTGGAGACCCGCGCCGACGGCGTCGCGATCGCCTGGCTCGCGAACGGGCAGATGAACTCGATCTCCCCGCAGGTGATCGAGGATCTCGGCAAGGTCTGGGCCAAGGCGAAGTCCTCAGGCGTGCATGCGCTCGTGATCGCCTCCTCCAACCCGTTCCTCTACTCCGCCGGCGCCGACATCAAGGCCTTTACTTCGATGGACGAGGCTGGCGGCGAGCAGCTGATCCACACCGCCCACGCCCTCTTTCGCGAGCTGGGCTCGGAGGGGATCGCGACGATCGCCGCGGTCAACGGCCTGGCCTTTGGCGGCGGCTGCGAGCTGGCGATGTCCTGCGACGTGCGCATCGCCGCGCGCTCGGCCCTGTTCGGCCAGCCCGAGATCAAGCTCGGGATCATCCCCGGCTTCGGCGGCACCCAACGCCTGCCGCGCCTCGTCGGCTCCAACAAGGCCCTGGAGATGAACCTGATCGGCGACCCGATCCTCGCCGACGAGGCGTTCGAGATGGGGCTCGCCAACCGGGTGGTCGAAGACCACGAACTGCTCGACACCGCCCTCGCCTGGGCGCGCAAGCTGGCAGCGCAGGCGCCCGTCGCGCTCGAGCAGATCAAGCGCGTCTCCGCCGCCGGCGACCTCGACGAGGGCATAACGGCCGAGAAGCGCGCCTTCGCCGCCGTCTTCGCCTCGGCCGACGCCAAGGAGGGCATCACCGCCTTCCTCGGCAAACGCGCGCCGCACTTTCAGGGGAAGTAAGGCCGAGCGCAGCTGTCTCTCGGGTGGCGCTCGATTGAGCGTCGCTCGGAGGCGACCGGCTAGCTGACGGGAGCCCTCGAGACCTGGGTCAGGTCGCGCTCCGGCGCGATCTCCCAGCGCGCGGCCAGCTCGCCGAACTCTGTCGTCATCCCCCAGCGGTCCGGGCGCGCGGGGCCCTCGTGATCGGGGTTTGCGCCCTTCAGAGCCATGCTGCCGCTGTTGTCGCCGATCGCGCGCAGCGCGCTCACCTCGGCCGGGCTCAGCAGCACCTCCGCCGGCAGCTGCGCGAGCTCCTTACGCTTGTCCTCGATCGAGCGGACCGTCGATCTCCCACCCGGCTTGGGTGGGGTCTCGCTCTCCTGGATCAACGTCGGCGCGACGCAGCGCACCGCCGGGTGCGCGAGGTTCCACTGGCAGGCCAGCTGCAGCATGCTCAGCCCGTGGCGCTCGGCATAGGGGCGCATTTGCTCGAGCTTTTCGTTGCCCACCTCCACCCACCCCTCCGGGCGGAACTTGC
The DNA here is from genome assembly GCA_036511695.1 of Solirubrobacteraceae bacterium. GTDB lineage: Bacteria > Actinomycetota > Thermoleophilia > Solirubrobacterales > Solirubrobacteraceae > Palsa-744. The sequence continues at coordinate 9,667 of DATCBT010000055.1, forward strand.
GGTGGTCGTACTCCGCGAACTGGTGGCCGGGCCGCACGTCGTCGTGGAACACGCCGCCGTAGTCGACCACCCGCGTGATCAGGCTCACCCCGTTGGCCTGGGCGGCGTCGAGCACCAGCTCGCCCGGCCACGGCTCCATCGGGCTGAGGATCACCATCGCCCAGTCGATCACCGAGCCAAAGCGCTCCAGGCAGTCGATCAGGTCGAGCGTGAACCCGTTTGCCGGCCCCGGCGCCACACCCAGCCTGCGCGTCAGCCCCGCCGCGCGCACCGCCTCCATGCCCGCCCACACCGCCTCGCTCGAGTAGCCGCTGCGGTCGGGGTTGTGCAGCAGCAGCAGGTCGAGCTGCTCGACCCCGAGGCGCTCCAAGCTGCGCTCGGTCGCCATCCTGATGTACTCGCCGTACTCGCCCTCACTGCGCAGGCGCGGGTCGGTGAAGCGGGGAAAGCCCTTCGCCCCCTCGCGCTCGCCCGCGTAGAAGTCGTGGCCGATCGCGCCGACCAGGCAGTAGCTCTCGCGCTCGACCCCCGCGAGCGCTTTGCCCAGCACCCTGTCGGCCTCCCCGGCCCCGTAGGCGTCCGCGGTGATCACCGTGTCGATCCCCTCGCCCGGGCGCAGCAGCGTCTCCAGGCGCGCATCGTCGAGCGGCGCGCCGAAGTGCATGAAGCGCCCGCCGCTCCAGGTGCCGATCGCGGTTGTCGTGGGGTCCATCATCGTTGGACTTTATGTCGTCCGCGTGAACCCCGCGGCTGTGCGCGCGCGCAGCGCGGCTTCCAAGCGCTCGAGCGCGTGGCGGACGACCTCCTCGTCGGGCTGGTCGGGCTCGGCGGGCGCATCCTCGGCCTTGGGGGCACCGGCGGCGTCCGTCGGAGCGACGGGGGCGGGCGCGCTGGGGTCGGGCGCGCCGGCGACGGGGAGCACAGCCCGAGCGACTCGGGTGACGCCGGGGCGCAGTGTCCGCAGCTCGTCCAGGCGCGGGGCGAGATCGGGATGGGACTCGCCGCCGAGCTCGGTGAGCGCGGCGCCGAGCGCGCTGTCGAGCTCGAGCGCGGCGTGCGCGAGGCGCCCGTGGTTGAGATCGAGGCGCGCGCGCAGGGCCAGCTCCTCGCAGAGCATCTCTTGATCGCGCGCGCCGAGCAGCTCCGCGAGGCGCTCCTGGGGGCGTAGCGCGGAGACGCGCCGGCGCGAGCGCGAGGACGGCGTCCAGGGCAGCTCGCGCGCGTGCAGCCAGCGCCCGTCGGCGACCTGCTCGCCCTCGCCCCAGCCGGCGCGGATTACGAGTGCCTGGGCGGGCGAGACCTCGTGCGTGTGGGGGTCTGCGGCGGCGATGCGGTGGGCGAAGAGCACGCGGTTGAGCACATCGAAGGCCGCATGTGTTTCGCGCTCGGCGTCGATTCCGCTCAGCCACGCTTGGGCCTGGCGCTCGGCGGAGAGGGATACGGGATCGACGATCGTCACGCGCGCGGTCGTTACAGGCGCGGGCTCGGGCGTCGTGACGCGCGGACGCGAGCGGCGCGAACTCGCTCGGCGCAGCCCCAATTCCGCTCGTCGCTTGGCTCCGAGCGTGCCGAGCACGATCACGCGCTCGGGCTCCGCGTCCCCGGCGGCGTCCGCGCCGGAGAGCTGGGCGGGGCTGAGCGCTCCGCGCGCGCGCAGCAGATAGCGGCCGTCGGGCGGCCCGAGCTCCCAGGGGAACTCGAGCTGGATGAAGAGGAACAGTCGTTCGGGCATCGCTGCACCGTATCCTTCCTGTCTCGCGATCGGCGTCGATGTGAGGACCCGATGCAACCCGCCTTGCCGCCGCGACCGAGCCCACGACCAGGAGCGAAGCGATGTCAGACGGGAGCAGTGCCGCGAAGATGAGCAGTGCCGCGAAGAGTCTGCGTGAGCGTCTGTCCGACGGCACCGAGGACAAGCTCGGCAAAGCGCTGACAGATCTGCTGGAGAACCCCGTGCTGACGAGCGTGATCGGCCATGCGTTCGACGCGCGCGAGCGGGCCGCGCAGGCGCAGGAGGTGGCGATGGGCGCGCTGAACCTCCCGTCGGCGGCCGACATCGAACGGCTCACGCGGAGGCTGCGCTCGGTGTCACAGCGCCTGGAGGGGATCGAGGACGGCGTGCACCGCCTGGACCGCGCGCTCACGGGGCGCGGCGTCGAGTCCCGTTTGTCGGCGATCGAGGATCAGCTGGGGACGCTCACGCAGAAGCTCGGTAAGGCGGCCAAGCGCGGCCCCGCGCAGACGGCGGCGTCCAAGCCCAAGCCGGCCGCGGCGTCCAAGCCCGGGCCGGCGAGGGCGTCGAAACCGGCCTCGGCGCCGAAAACGGCCCAGACCGCGAGATCGACCGCGCGTCGCCCCACCAAAGCGGGCGCGAAAGCGAAACCCAAAAAAGCCTGAGCGCTCAGGCGGAGAGGGCGGTGACGGCGACCGCCCCCATCGCCTCGGCCGCGACGAGCAGGGGAGCGTCGTCGATGTGCGTGCGCAGGTCGGCGGCGTCGAACGTGTCGGATATGACGAGCACACAGGCGACGGGCACCGACGCGGCGGCTCCGACCGCGAACAGCGTGGCCGCCTCCATCTCGACGGCGAGCGCATCGGCTGGGTGCTGCGCGGGGCCGCTGTCATAGAAGAGGTCGACGCTGACGATCGTGCCGGCGTGCACGCGGTGTGGGGAGGAGGCGGTTTGCGAGGGGGCGGTTTGCGCCCGTGCGGCGGCATGGAGGAGCGCGGCGGTGAGTGACGGGTCCGCAGCCGCGCGCTCGCCCGCGCCCAGCGCGCGGGAGGCTCCGTCGGCGCAGATCGCGTCACGCGCGACGAGGAGGTCGCCGAGGGAGAGCCCGGGGGCGAGCGCGCCGCAGGTGCCGACGCGGATCGCGCGGCGGGCGCCGAGGGCGATCAGCTCGGTGAGGATGATCGCCGCCGAGGGGCCGCCCATGCCGGTGGCCTGGATCGTGAGCGGCTCGCCGTCGGATCTGGCGGCCCCGGTGTAGCCCCAGAGGCCGCGGTGATGGTTGAACATCAGCGGCTTGACGAGCAGCGACTGGGCGAGCGTCAGGGCGCGGCCGGGATCGCCGGGCAGGAGCACGCGCTCGGCCAGCGCGGCGGTCGGTCGCAGGTGGATCGCCTGGGGATGCGCCGGCGCGCCGGCGGGTTCGGGCTGGGAATATGCCGGCGCGTCGGCGGGCGCGGGCGCGGGCTCGGGGTCGGGCTCGGGTTGCGACACGGGCCGCGACTTTAGACTGCGGCCGATGGCAATGACCACCCCCCCCGCGGAGCCCGGCGCCGATCCCCCGGCGAGCGACGCCGATCCCCCGGCAAGCGCGCTGACGCTCAAGCAGGTCGCCACGCGCGCGGGCGTGAGCGCGGGGACGGTGACGCGCTGGGTGAAGGAGGGGCTCGTGCCCCAGTACGAAGGGACGTGGACTCCGGCGGCGGCCTCGCACGTGCGGATCGTCGCGCGGTTGCGCGAGCGCGGGCATCCGGTGCAGCGGATCAGGGAGGCGAGCCAGAGCGGGAAGTTGGCGTTCGGGTACGTCGACGAACTGCTGCCGAGCTCCGAGGCGCGCTACACGCTGCGCGCGGCGGCGCGGGAGACCGGCCTGGCGCCGGAGCTGATCGAGCGGCTGATGAGCGCGATGGGCTTGAGCACGCGGACGACGGAGGAGATCACCGAGGAGGACCTGCAGGTGCTGCGCTACGGCGCGGAGATCCTCGCGGCGGGCCTGCCGCTGCCGGCGCTGCTGCAGATCGTGCGCGTGTACGGGCAGGCGATGGCGCAGGTCGCCGACGCGGAGGTGCGGCTGTTCCACCTGTATCTGCACGAGCCGCTGATGCGCGAAGGGGTGCCCGGCATCGAGGTGGCGCAGGCTATGGAGGGGATGACGCGCGAGATGCTGCCGTTCGCGGTGCCGTTCATCAACCATCTGCACGGACGGATGCTGGGGTACTTCGTCGAGCAGGATGTGATCGGCCATATCGAGGCCGACCTCGACGACGAGGAGACCGCGCAGGAGGGCCGGATGCGGGTCGTGATCGCGTTCGCCGACCTGGCGGGGTACACGCGCCTGACGGAGGAGCGGGGCGAGGTCGAGGCGGTGAGCGCGGTCGAGCGCTTCGTGGAGACGGTCGAGCAGACGCTGCCGATCGACGCGCGCGTGATCAAGACGCTCGGCGACGAGGTGATGGTCGTCGGCGTGGACGCGGGCGCGCTGACGAGCTGGGCGGTCGAGCTGGCCGGGGAGCTGCCGCCGGGCTCGCAGCCGCCGCGGATCGGGATCCACAGCGGCGCGGCGCTCTATCGCGACGGCGACTACTACGGCCGCGAGGTCAACCGCGCCGCGCGCGTGGTCGCACGGGCGTCGGGCGGCGAGGTGCTCGTGACGCGCGCGGTCATGGACGCCGCGAGCAGGCAGGACGGCCTCGAGTTCGAGCTGATCGGCGAGGTCGTGCTGAAGGGCTTCAAGACGCCGACCGAGCTGTTCAACGCGTCGCGGAAGGAGTAGGGAGATTTTTTTGGGAGACGAGATCGCGCTCTTGCCGCTCAACACCTGTTGGAGCCGGTCTCCACACGAAGCGACGCCCAAAGGGTCCTAGACCGTGATCGTCGAGCAGGTTCGCGAGACGGTGCGTGAAGGTGGCCTGCTGGGGGGGAATGATTTGCCCACCCACCCGGTCGTGGCGATGGTCTCGGGCGGCCGCGACTCGGTCTGTCTGCTGGATGTGGCGGTCGCGCTGTGCGCGCGGGGGAGCGTGGCGGCGCTGCATGTGAACTATGGGCTGCGCGGGGGGGAGTCCGACGCGGATGAGCGCCACTGCGCGAGATTGTGCGAGGCGCTCGGGGTGGAGCTGGAGGTCGTGCGCGCGGCTCGAGGGGAGGGCGAGGTGGGCAATCTGCAGGCGTGGGCGCGGGATCTGCGGTACGCGGCGGCGATGGATATGGCGGAGGCATTGGACGGGGCGGAGGCACCGGACGGGCGACGGGCGGCGTCGGGGCAGTCGCGGGCGGTCGTCGCCGCCGGGCACACGGCGAGCGACCAGGTGGAGACGATCCTGTATCGGCTGGCGGCCTCTCCGGGGCGGCGCGCGCTGCTGGGGATGCGCGCCGTCGAGGGGCGCCTTGTGCGACCGCTGTTGGGGGTGACGCGCGCGCAGACGGCCGAGTACTGCGAAGGGCGAGGGCTGGCGTGGCGCGAGGACGCGAGCAACGAGAGCGAGGAATACGCACGCGCGCGCGTGCGGGGAGGATTGGTGCCGGCGCTGCGCGCGGTGCACCCGGCGGCCGAGGCGAACGTGCTGCGGACGGCGAGTTTGCTGCGCGAGGAGACGGAGTTGCTCGACGGCCTTGTGGCGGAGACGCTGGAAAGGGGGCGGAGCATCGCGCTGGCGCGTCTGGAAGAGCTGGAGACGGCGCTGGCGCGCCTGGTCGTGGTGAGCCTCGCGGAGGCGGCTGCGGGGGCCTACGTGCCGCAGGCGGGCGATCGCGTGGAGGAGATCCTCGAGCTGGGCCGGCGCAGCGGTGGCGGCAGGCTGGACCTGCACGTGGGGGGCAATGTGAGCGCGGTGATCGAGGACGGTCGCCTGAGCATGATCAAGCTCCCGCCGCGGTGACCGAGGCACGGGGGGCCGAGGCACGGGGGCTGAGGTTCGTGGTGATCGAGGCTTGGGGATCGAGATTCGTGGTGACCGAGGCGTGGGGATCGAGATTCGCGCTGACCGAGGCTCGGGATCGGCGAGGCCGTACACTGCGTCGCGTGGCAACCCCCGTCCGCGTCGTGCCTGAGCAAGCCGATAGTGGAGTCGGCGAGGTGCTCGTCAGCGCCGATGACCTGCAGCGCCGGGTGCGCGAGCTGGGCGAGCAGATCTCAAACGAGTATCGGAGCCGCCCGCCGCGGCCGCTGCTGCTGGTGGGGGTGCTGAAGGGCGCGGTGTTCTTCCTGAGCGACCTGATGCGCTTCATCGACATCCCGGTCGAGGTGGACTTCATGGCGGTCGCCTCCTACGGCTCGGCGACCGACTCCTCGGGGGTCGTGCGGATCCTGAAGGATCTGGACGCGGCGATCGAGGAGCGCGATGTGCTGATCGTCGAGGACATCGTCGATTCTGGCTTGACGCTGCAATACCTGATGCGCAACCTCGGCTCGCGCAACCCGCGCACGCTCGAGGTCTGCGCGCTGCTGGTGAAGCCCGCGCGGCGCAAGGTCGACCTGCCGACCAAGTACGTCGGCTTTGAGATCGAGGACCGCTTCGTGGTCGGCTACGGGCTGGACTACGCGGAGCGCTACCGCAACCTTCCGTTCGTCGCCGCGTTGGAAGCCTGATGAGGATTCCCATCGCGGGGATCGCCGTGGAGAAGCCACGGGATTTCGGATCGTTCTCGCTGAAGTAGCAGGAATTTCGGCCCTCCGTGGTACGCTGAACGACTGGCGGCCATGACTAAAGTCCGCGCCAGGACACCCCGATGGGACCCTTCAAGCGAACGTTATGAACCGTTTTTTCAAGAGCGCCGCCTTCCCGATCCTGCTGGTGGTGGTGCTTGCGTTCTTCTTCACCAAACTGGCCAGCACGGGCTCCGGCGGCGGTAAGCCGCACAGCTATCAGACGCTGGTCTCCGAAGAGCTCCCTCGGGGTGAGGTCAAGTCGGTCGAGCTGAAGAACAAGGGCAAGATCCTCGAAGTCCAGCTGAACAGCAAGGGCAACAAGGAAAAGTACGAAACCGGCTTCCTCGACAACGCGACGCCGCAGCTGCTCGCCCAGCTCGAAAAGGCCCCGGGCGTGAAGTTCAACGTCGAATCGGAAAAGAGCAGCGTGCTGCTCAGCCTGCTGACGTACATCCTGCCGTTCGTGCTCTTCCTGGGCTTCTGGCTGTTCCTGATGAACCAGGTGCAGGGAGGCGGCTCGAAAGTGATGTCGTTCGGCAAGTCGCGCGCCAAGCGGATGTCGGCAGACTCTCCGAAGATCACCTTCAGGGACGTCGCCGGCGTCGACGAGGCCGTGGAGGAGCTGCACGAGATCAAGGAATTCCTCGAGAACCCGAAGAAGTTCCAGGCGCTCGGCGCGAGGATTCCAACCGGCGTGCTGCTGTATGGGCCGCCGGGCACCGGCAAGACGCTCTTGGCGCGCGCCGTGGCGGGCGAGGCGGGCGTGCCGTTCTTCTCGATCTCCGGCTCGGACTTCGTCGAGATGTTCGTCGGCGTCGGCGCCTCGCGCGTGCGGGATCTGTTCGAGCAGGCCAAGCAGAACAGCCCGTGCATCATCTTCATGGACGAGATCGACGCCGTCGGGCGCCACCGCGGCGCCGGGCTCGGCGGCGGCCACGACGAGCGCGAGCAGACGCTCAACCAGCTGCTGGTCGAGATGGACGGGTTCGAGGCGAAGGACAACATCATCATGATCGCGGCCACCAACCGGCCCGACATCCTCGACCCGGCGCTGCTGCGCCCCGGCCGCTTTGACCGCCAGATCGCCGTCGATCGCCCCGATCGCAAGGGCCGGTCGAAGATCCTCGAGGTGCATACGAGGGGCAAGCCGCTGGCGAAGATCATCGACATCGACGCACTTGCGGGGCAGACGCCGGGCTTCACGGGCGCCGACCTGTCGAACCTGATCAACGAGGCCGCGCTGCTGTCGGCGCGCACGGGCAAGCGCGAGATCGGCCAGGTCGAGCTCGAGGAGGGGATCATGCGCGTGATCGCCGGCCCCGAGAAGAAAACGCGCGTGATGAGCGAGAAGGAGCGTTTGATCACCGCCTACCACGAGATGGGCCACGCGCTTGCCGGCCACTTCTTGGAGCACTCCGACCCGGTGCACAAGATCTCCGTGATCTCCCGCGGGCAGGCGCTCGGGTACACGATTTCGATGCCTCAGGAGGACCGCTTTCTGACGACGCGCGCCGAGTTGAACGACACGCTGGCGATGACCCTGGGCGGACGCGCCGCCGAGGAAATCGTCTTCGGCGAGATCACCACGGGCGCCTCGAACGACATCGAGAAGGTCACGGCGACGGCGAAGCAGATGGTGATGCGCTTCGGCATGTCAGAGCGGCTCGGCCCGCGCGTGTTCGGCCACGACCACGGCCAGCCGTTCCTCGGCCGCGAGTTCTCCACCGAGCCCGACTACTCGGATGAGATCGCACGCGAGATCGACGACGAGGTGCGGCGGATCATCGAGTCGGCGCACAAACGCGCCACGAACATCCTCGTGGAGCACGAGCACGACCTGAAGAACATCTCCGAGATCCTCGTCAAACGCGAGACGATCGAGAAGGAGGAGTTCCTGGCGCTGCTGGCGGGCAAGAGTGAGGAGGAAGTGTTCGGCGCGGACGAGCCGACCAAGCCCGAGCTGCCGGCGCCGCCGGCGACGGCCGACCGCGCGGAGCGCGAAACCGCCCCACGGGCAACCCCACGCCCGGGGTTGGCAGGCGGCACGACTGAGCTTCGCGGCGCAGACCCAGAGCGCCCCGAACTCACCTAGCTCACCCAGCTTTCGTTTGAGCTCCCACGTACACCCGCCCGGCGAGTTTCGCCTGATGGGCGTCGTGAATGTCACGCCCGACTCGTTCTCCGACGGTGGGCGCTTCCTCGACGTGGAGGCGGCGGTGGCGCACGGCAGGGAGCTGGTGGGGGAGGGCGCTGACATCCTGGACATCGGCGGCGAGTCGACGCGGCCCGGCGCGGAGCCGGTGCCCGAGGAGGAGGAGCTGCGGCGGGTGATTCCGGTGATCGAAGGGCTCGCGGCCGCGGCGCGGAGCGGCGCGGAGGGATCGAATCCGAGCCACCCGCAGATCTCGATCGACACGTCGAAGGCGGCGGTCGCGCAGGCGGCGCTCGGCGCCGGGGCGAGCCTGGTGAACGACGTGAGCGCGTTCAGGGCCGATCCGGAGATGGCCGGGCTGGTTGCCGCCAGCGGCGCCGAGTGCTGCCTGATGCACATGCTCGGCGAGCCGCGCACGATGCAGCGCGGGGTGGGCGGGCCTCAATATAAAGACGTGGTCGCCGAGGTGAAGGCGTTCCTGGAGGAGCGGCTGCGGTTCGCGGTGGAGGAGGGGGTGCGCGAGGATCGGATCATGCTGGACCCGGGCATCGGCTTCGGCAAGACGGTCGCGCACAACCTCGAGCTGCTGCGCCGTCTGGGCGAGCTGGCCGCGCTCGGCCGCCCGCTCGTGATCGGCACCTCGCGCAAGAGCTTTCTTGGGCGCATCGCCGCTGACGCCGCCGGGCTGGCCCAGCCGCCGGATGCGGGGCACAGGCTGGCGGGCACGATCGCCTCGAACGTGCTGGCGCTGGAGCGCGGCGCGAGCGTGTTCAGGGTCCACGACGTCGCGCCCGTGCGCGAGGCGCTGGCGGTGGCGGCTGCTACGTTGGGCGGGCGATGGACGGCGAGCGGCGGGACGACGAGGAGAGCGAGCGCGACGAGCTAGCCGAGCGCCCGAACGGCAGCGGTGACCCCCGGGATGCCGGCGATGAGCGTGGGGGCGAGCGCGCCGTCGAGGGCGACGTCGATGAGCCGGAGGAGGAGCGGGAGGACGGGGAGGACGAGGACGAGGCGGACGAGGAGCGCGAACTCGACGAGGATGCCGAGGCCGGGGCCGAGTCGGTCACGATCGAGATCACCGGCCTGTCGCTCTACACCCACCACGGGGTCAGCGAGGCCGAGCGCGAGGTCGGCCAGCGCCTGGTGCTCGACCTGCGCCTGGACGTGGGGGAGACGGACGCCACCGCGACCGACGCGCTCGAGGACACGATCGACTACGCGGAGGTCTGCCAGCTGGTCGCGCTGATCGCCCAGCAGCGCTCCCACAAGACGCTCGAGCGGCTCTGCAGCGTAGTCGCCGATCGGCTGCTCGGCGACTACGAGCTGGAGGGCGTGTGGGTGAAGGTGACCAAGCCGGAGCCGCCGATCCCGCTGAGCGTGGACGAGGTCTCGGTCGAGATCTGGCGCGAGGCCGAAGAGTAGGCGCGGGTTTTCGATGGCGCAGGCTCGCCGTAGGGGATGGGCGCGGGCTTCCCGTAGGCGCAGGCTTTCCGGCCCGCCATGCGCTGTTCGTCACGGTCTCGGACATCTTTTCGCATTTCCCTTGACAAATTAGTTAGTAGTCACTCATAATGCTGGCCATGTGTTGGCTGAGCAGCCAGGAACGGCAGTGATCGCGCGGCTGTCAGCTCTCGCCACAGGGGCCGGCAACGCACGCCGGGTGCTGATCGGCGCGGGCATCCTCTTCTTGGTCGCGGCGGCATTCGGTGTGCCGGTGACGACGATCCTCAAGAGCTCCAACTCGGACTTCCAGGATCCACACGCCGAGAACCAGCGGGTCGCGGCGGCGATCGAACACGCGACCGGACAGCGGGCCGCCTACGGCGTGGCGGCGCTCGTGCCCAGCGCCGGCGACGTGCGGGCCGATCGCGCCGCTCAGCTCGAGGCGGCGCACGTGGCTGCGATGCTCTCCGCGCAGCCGGGCTTCCAGCGCGTGCTCGACTATCCGGCGACGCACCTCGGCGAGCTCGTCTCGCGCGACGGTCGCCAGACGGTCGTGCTGGCCGCCTTCTCCACGCAGGAACGGTCGGCCGCGGCGGTGGCGCGGCTGCGCCCGCAGCTGGCCGGGCAGAATGTGCGCTTTGGCGGCCCGGACGTGGCCTTCAGCGAGATCAACAAGCGCACCTCCTCCGACCTGAAGGACGCCGAGCTCCTGGCCTTCCCGATCCTGCTGCTGCTCTCGCTGTGGGTCTTCCGCGGTCTGATCGCGGCTGCGCTGCCGCTGCTCGTGGGCGGCTTTGCGATCGTGCTCACGTTCCTCGCGCTGCGTCTGATCAACGAGCTCACGGGCCTGTCGATCTTCGCGGTCAACCTCGTCACCGGGATGGGACTCGGTCTGGGGATCGACTACAGCCTGTTCGTGCTCTCGCGCTACCGCGAGGAGCTCGCCGGCGGCGCCGACACGCGCGCGGCGATCAAGCGCACGCTGCAGACCGCCGGGCGCACCGTGCTCTACAGCTCGCTGACCGTCGCCGGGGCGCTCGCATCGCTGCTCGTGTTCCCGCTGCGCTTCCTCTACTCGATGGGCATCGGCGGCATGATCGTCGCGCTGTCCGCGGGGGCCGTCGCTCTGATCGTCCTGCCGGCCGTGCTGATCGTGCTCGGGCCGCGCGTGAACGGGCTCGCCCCCGCCTGGCTGCAGCGTAGCGCCGCGCGCTCCGCCCAGGTCGACGGCGAGAGCGCCTGGTATCGGCTCGGCAAGAGCGTTATGCGCCGCCCCGGCTTCGTCGCGCTCGTGACCGCCGCGGCGCTGCTCGTGGTCGCCTCGCCGGCCCTGCATCTGCAGCTGATCCCGGCCGATGCGCACGTCCTCCCGTCCTCCTCGCAGAGCCGCCAGATCGCGGAAGTGCTCAGCAAGGACTTCGCGAGCAACGGCTCGCAGACGATCAGCATCGTCGTGCCCGCCTCCGCGCGCTCCGCCGCGAGCGTCGATGCGCTCGCGGTCCGCGCCCAGCGGACCGCCGGGGCCCAAGCGAGCGAGGCCACGCCGCCGCGCTACCTCGGCCGCGACACCTGGCAGATCGAAATGCTCCCGCGAGGCACCGACGCCTCGCTCGCCAATCAGCGGCTGGTCAAGCAGCTGCGCGCGCTCGCCCATCCGCAGGCCGCGATCGTCGGGGGCACGACGGCCTGGTTCATCGACCAGAAGGCCGCGATCGCCGCCAACCTCCCCCTGGCGCTCGTGATCCTCGTGTTCGTCACGCTCGGCACGCTGTTCCTGATGACCGGCTCGGTCGTGCTGCCGCTGATGGCGCTGACGATGAACCTGCTCACGGTCGCCGTCGGCGCCGGGCTGCTCGTGCTGATCTTCCAGGATGGGCACTCCTCCTCGCTCCTCGGCTTCAGCCCGATCGGCGGCCTGGAGGAGTCGAACCTCGTGTTGCTGTTTACGGTCGCGTTCGCGCTCTCGACCGACTACGGCGTGTTCCTGTTCGCGCGGATCAAAGAGGCGCACGACGGCGGCCTGGCAACGCGTGAGGCGGTCGTCCAGGGGCTGGAGCGCACCGGGCGTCTGATCACCGCCGCCGCGCTCCTGTTCTGCGTCGCCGTCGGCGCGTTCGCCACCTCGCACATCTTCTTCATCAAGCAGTTCGGCGTCGGCACCGCGCTGGCGGTCGCGATCGACGCGACGGTCGTGCGGGCGCTGCTCGTGCCGGCGCTGATGGGCTGGCTCGGCGATCGCACCTGGTGGGCGCCGCGGCCGCTGCGCCGGCTGCACAGGCGGATCGGCCTGCGCGAGGAGCTCGCCGACCCGGCGGGCGCCTAGATACCGTCCCAGGCATGCCTGCGCGAATAGGACTGCTCGGCCTCGGCTCCAACGTCGGCGACCGCCGCCTACATCTGCAAGCGGCGGTCGATGCGCTGCCCGCGGTCGGCGCGCGTGTGCTCGCGGCCTCGTCGGTGTACGACACGGATCCCGTCGGCGAGGTGCTCGACCAGCCGAGCTTCCTCAACGCCTGCCTGCGCGTCGAGACGGCGCTCGAGCCGCTGGAGCTGCTCGACGCGGTCAAGCGCCTGGAGCGCGAGCTGGGTCGCTCGGGCGACGGCGTGCGCCAAGGTCCGCGCGCGATCGACATCGACGTCCTCCTGCTCGGCGAGCTGGAGCTGCGCGACGAGCGCCTGACGCTGCCCCACGAGCAGGTGCTGGGCAGGCGCTTCGTGCTGATCCCGGCGCTCGAGCTGGACTTCGAGCTGGCCACGCCCGGCGGCACGCGCCTGGCGGATGCGCTCGCGACGCTTGGGGTGGGTGGGACCTCAATCGAGGGCGTGCGCTGGGCCGGCCCGCCGCTCGTGCTGCCCGGCGTCTGAGCGCATCTCTGCTGGCGCCTGAGCGCGGGCGCTGAGTCGTGTGCAAGCCCGCGCTCCTGGCTCCTACTTCACCGCGTGCCCGGAGGCGTTGAGCGCGTCCCAGGTGCCGCCGAACTGTTTTTCCCCGACGTAGGAGGTTTCTCTCGGTCCGCTGTCGCCGCTGTACAGGTAGAGCGGGTGGCCGGCGTAGGTGACCTGTTTGCCGCCTCCGGGCAGATTGATCGAGGACAGCAGCGAAGCCTTCACACCCGAGCTTGCCGTCGGCTTGCCGCTCGTCTTCAACGCCGGCCAGGTTTCCGGGCACCCGCTGATCGTCGCGCAGCTGCTCTGCTTGGGGCGATCCCGCGAGAACTCATAGAGCGTGCGACCCGAGCTGCTGACGAGGATGCTGCCGAGTTCGGTTTTGCCCAGCTTGACCACGGCGGCGCGGCCGGCGTGTGCGGTCGGGGCGCCCGGCTGGGCGCCGGCGACCGTCGCGGCACTCGCCACGCAGGCCAGGACCCCGGCCAAGATCAGGTACGTCCGCTTCATGGCGATTCCTCCAAATGTCGAGATGGTCGATCGTTTTCAAACATGTAGTCAGGAGGCGGTCGCGCCGCGGTCGCCCCAGCTGGCCAGCCGTAGCAGCGTCGCGCCCGAGACGCCGTGGCCGGAGAGCACGCACAGGTGGCCGTCGCGCTGCCAGAGCACCACCGAGGCGCCGCTCTCGCTCAGCAGCCTGTAGGGCACGCCGTGGCGCCACGCGACCGCGCCACCGCTGAGCCGCGGCGCCGGGGTGCCGGCGAGGATCGCGTAGCCGATCCGCCGGCCGGCGGCGTCGGCATAGAAGACCGTCGTGACCGTCCGCCCGTCGATCTGATCCTCGCGCGCCCCGGTCGTGCGCCAGCCGAAGCGCTCGCCCCAATAGGGGAACGACACGCCGTTGACCGCGGCCGCGATCTGGGCCTGGTGGGCTCCGCTCTCAGGCGGCGCGGGGAGCGTCGCCGCGCGCAGGGTCGGCGCGGCGACCTCGCGCAGGCTCAGCGTCGATGAGCCGCCGCCGAGCCCCACCGCGATCGCGATCACCACGAGCGCGGCCATCAGCGCGCCCGCGCCGACGAGCCCCAACGGTGAGGAGAACGGGCGTCGCCGGCCGGGGCGCTGGTGTGCGGCCACCAACGACTCGACCCGCCGGTGCAGCGACTCCGGCGCCGGCGCGTCGAAGGAGCGCACGAGCTCGGCCACGTGTCGCTGCTCGTCCTTGTCGTCCTCGATCTGGGGGGTGTGTTCGCTCATGGTGCGCCTCTACTCGGCAAGACTCCGGCGGCCCGCGTCTCTTCCCGCTGCATCGTGGGGACTTGCGCCTGGCGTGGGCCGGGGGGTGCGTCGGGCGCGTCCGCCAGCTCGCGCGCGACCTGCTTGCGCGCCCGGAACAGTCTGGTCGTGATCGTCGCCTCGCGCACGCGCAGCGCGCGGGCGGCTTCCCGGTAGGAGAGGCCGAGCACGTCCACGGCCACCAGCGCCAGACGGCGATCCTCCGGCAGCGCCGCGATCGTCGCGTACACCTCCTGCATCTCCAGCGCCTGCTCGGGCTGGCCGCGCGGCTGCGGGTCGGCCGCGATGACGTCATCGAGCGTGGCCACCGTCACCGGCCGCCGGCTCGCGGTCCGCCGGCTCGTCAGGAACGTGTTGCGCAGGACGCGCATCAGGTAGTACAGCTCGTCGTCACCGCTCAACACGCGCGGCCGCGCGAGCACGCGCGAGAACGTCTCCTGCACGAGATCCTCGGCGTCCTCGCGCGAGCCGCACAGCGCCCACGCGGCGCGATAGAGCCGGTCCACGTGTTGCGTCAGCGACTGCGGGTCCAGGGTGCGCATTTGAATGGCCGAAGCCGACCCCTCCGGTACCGAGAGGGTCGATCCCGCCCTGCGACTGTAGCGCCGCGCGCGATCGAGCGGGATCGGTCAATCGCGGCGGGAAGGATCGGCGCGGGATGGCGTCTTGTGTGGTTGGCGGCGAGCGCGCGCTGTTTGCGCATGCACCCGCGGTTGGGTCGGCCACGGCAAATCGACAAAGGCGGGAGAGATTGTGAGACTGCGTAAGCGCTACCTACCGGCCGCGGCGCTGCTTGGCTTGGCGGTGGCAGTGCTTCCGGCGGTCGCGAGTTCCGAAGAAGCCAGCCAGCCCGTGGAAGCGGTCAATGAAGGCGGCGGTTTGTATGGTGAAGAAACGCATCGCTGGTCGCCGGCACAGACGGCCGTGACGGCTGTCGGTGTGGTGACGTTCAGCAACTCGACTGCTGTGCCGCACGGGGTGGAATGGCGTAGCGCGATCAAGCCGAGCTGCGAAGAAGGTCCGGGCAAGGTACCGGTCGGCACGACCGAAGCGGCTTCGGGCACGAAATGGAGCGGAAAGTGCACATTCTCGCAACCCGGCACCTACCTATTCTGGTGCACCGTCCATCACGCGGCAATGGCAGGCACGATCACCGTAAACGCCGGTGGAACGACGACTACGACGACCACCACGTCCACGCCCACGACCAATGGCACAACGACGATCCCGCTCGCCGAAACCCCGCCGGCATCGCCGCTCGTGGGCACTCCGTCGCTTCGTTCTCGTCAGCACGGCACGTCGGTGCGCGGCTCGCTCGACGTCTCCCCGGCGGGCGTCGGCGACCGCCTCGAGGTCGACCTGTTCGCGGGCAGTGCGTCGCTGGCGAAGGCCAAGCACACCGTGCGCGTGCGAATCGGACGGTTTATTCGTAATTCGGTGCCGGCCGGCGGGCAGTCCTTCGTGGTGACGCTCGACGGGAAGGCAAAGCGAGCACTCAAGCGTCACCACCGTCTGGCGCTGACGGTGAAGATCACGCTCGTTCCATTCCACGGCGCAGCGACGACGCTCACCCGAATCGTCGTCATGCACCCCCAGTGAGGAGAGGTAGGAGAGGCGATGAGATTGCGTGGGGGCCACCTTCTTCTAGCGGTCGTGCTGGGAACCGGTGTGGCAGCTCTTCCGGCCATGGCCGTAACTGAACCTGGCGTGGAAGCGGTCAACGTGGGCCTATATAGCCACTACTGGTCGCCGATGCAGACGAGTGTGGCAACCGGAGGCTCCGTGAAGCTCAGCAACAAAACAACGACGTCGCACGGCGTCGAATGGGTTGGTGGGCCGGTCAAACCGAGCTGCGAAGAAGGCGAACATCAGGTTCCCGTTGGCACGACTCCTGCCGCCTCGGGTCCCAACTGGAGCGGCAAATGCACCTTCACGAAACCCGGCGTCTACACCTTCTACTGCACCGTCCACGGACCGGAAATGACCGAGACGATCACCGTCACAAACCCGGGTGAACCCACCGCGACCACGGAAGCAGCCATCTTGGTGAGCGAACACGAAGCGACGCTCAAGGGGACCGTCAACCCGGAAGGGAAAACCACGGAATACTTCTTCAAGTGGGGCACCACCGCAAACTATGGACAGGAAACAAGCGTGCAGTCCGCCGGCGCAGGCACGACGGGTGTTCCGGCGTCCGCCATTCTGATTGGACTCGCGCCCGGGATCACCTATCACTTCCAGGTGGTCGCGCACAATGCGATGGGCACGGTCCACGGCCTCGACCAAACGTTCACAACCACCTCGCCGCCGCCGCCGCCGCCGCCGCCGCCACCACCACCACCACCTCCTCCTCCTCCACCACCATCACCTACGCCGCCTCCAACACCTCCCTCACCACCACCGACGACGACGGTTCTGACCGTTCCGCCGCCAACGATCACGCCGCTCGTCACGGCACCGGCGCCGGCCTCGGAAGAAGGTCCACCATTCGGCTCGCCGGTCAAGCTGGCCGCAGGCCAGCACGGGTCATCTGTAGGCGGCTCCGTTGAGATATCCCAGGCCGATGTCGGTGGGCGGTTGGAAGTCGCCTTGCTCGCGGGCAGCGCGTCGCTTGCGAAGGTGAAGCATTCGTCCAAGCTGCGCGTCGGGCGGATCCTACGGTCATCTTTGAAGGCCGGCGCGGTGTCCTTCTCCGTGCCGCTGACCGCGAAGGCCACGTCGGCGCTGCGCCGCCACCACCGCTTGGCGCTGACGGTGCGGATCGTGCTCACGCCCGTTCACGGCGCCGCGGTGACTACGACAAAGAGCGTCGTCCTGCACGCCTGACTCCGAGCCGGGTGTGAGACGGGCGCTGCGTCCTGCGGTCCTGATTCGGCGGTCGGTCTGGCCGGGCGCGTGTGCCTGTGCGCGTGCGTCTACGTAGGCGAGTGTGTGCTCTATGCGGCGGTGGGCGCCGGGAACCACTCGGCGGGCAGCACGCCCGCCTCGACGCCACCCACCATCGGCGGGAAGTAGCGCGTCAAGCCGGCCGCGGGATGCCCTTCGATCAGCGGGCGCACGTCGGCGATCGCCCCTAGCAGGCGGATCGTGCTGCCGATCTGCAGGTCCGCCGCATTGGGATGCTCGCCGCCGAGCAGGCCATCGGCGATCCATGCGTCGACGCGCTCCAGCTGAGCAGGGAGCGCCACCAGATCGGCGCGCGCGGTGTCATCGCGGGTCTTGCTTCTGAGCGCCATCAGGCGGGCCGTGAGCGGCAGGGCCGGACGCAACAGCGCCCGTGGCAGCGGCAGCTTGGCATCCCCGACAAAGCTCTCCATCGCTGCCGGTCTGCGCAGGAACGCCCTCGGCAGGATGTGCCGCGGCATGCCCTGCAGCACCTCATCTCCCCAACGCTCGGCCTCCAGCACCTGAGCGTAGGAGGGGTCGCTCCGGGCGGGCAGCAGCGGCGGCTCGGGCACGAGCGCATCGAGACGGCGCATGATCGTGCGCGAGCCGACCAGACGCTCGCCGTCGATGCGCAGGCCGGGCACGGTGTTGCCGCCGTAGCGCAGCGGGCCGATCGCCAGCTGGGTCATCGGCAGCAGGTCGACGCGGTCGTACTTGATCGACTTCAGCGCCAGGGCGGCTTCCACGGCGGCGCACGGATGCGATCCGGGGAGCACGTAAAGCTTGATCGTCATCCAGGCGAGCATAATGGTCCGCCATGCTGCTCGTCGTCGACGTCGGAAACACGCAGACCCACTTCGGCGCGTTCCGCGGCGAGGAGCTGCTCGAGCACTGGCGTTTCGCCACCGTCCGCCAGTCCACCGCCGACCAGCTGGGCGCCGCGCTGCGCAATCTTTTGGAGCTGCGCGGCTGCTCCTTCGATGACCTGGAGGCCTCGATCGTCTCCTCCACGGTGCCCCAGCTCGAGCCCGAGTGGACGGAGATGGCGGGTCGCTATCTTGGCCACGAGATGCTGACGGTCGGGCCGGGGACGAAGACCGGCATGGCGATCCGCTACGACAACCCGCGCGAGATCGGCGCGGACCGGCTGGTCAACGCTGTGGCCATCCGCGAGCGCTTCGGCGGGCCGGCGGTATGCGTGGACTTCGGCACGGCGACGACGTTCGACGTCGTCTCGCGCGAGGGCGAGTACCTCGGCGGCTCGCTGATGACGGGCATCGAGATATCGCTCGAGGCGCTCTCCGAGCGGGGCGCGCGGCTGCCGAAGGTCGACCTCGCGCCGCCCAAGAGCGTGATCGGCAAGAACACGATCGACGCGATCCGCTCCGGCGTCGTGTTCGGCTACGCGGGCGCGGTCGACGCGATCCTGCGCCGCCTCTACGACGAGCTGGGCGAGCGCACCGACGTCGTGGCCACAGGCGGCCTCGCCGGGCTCGTGGTGCCCTACACCGAGGAGATCGAGCAGATCGACGAGCTGCTCACACTCACCGGCCTGCGCCTGCTGCACGAGCGCAACTCCTAACAAGCCCATAATGGGGCGCATGCCCGCGCAGCTCACCGACCCCTGGATGCTCGGCTCCCTCGAGGTCCCGAACCGCGTTTTGCTCGCCCCCCTGGCCGGCATCGGCAATTGGTTCGTGCGGTTGCAAGCAAAGCGCTACGGCGCGGGAATGGCGGTCTCGGAGATGGTCTCCTCGCACGCGATCCACTACGGCAACGAGAAGACGTGCACGGAGATGCTGCGGATCGACCCGCGCGAGCGGGCGGGTGGACCGGTGTCGATCCAGCTGTTCGGCGAGGACCCGGCGATGATGCGCTCGGCCGCCGCGCGTGTGGCGGAGGTGGGGGCCGATGCGATCGACATCAACATGGGCTGTCCGGTGCCAAAGGTGCAGAAGACGGGCGCGGGCGCGGCGCTGCTGGCCGACCCGGATCGGGCGGTGGCCGTGGCCCGGGCGGCCGTCGAGGGGGCGGCCGGCGGCGGTGGCAGCGGCAGCGGCAGCGGTGGCGGTCTGCCGGTGACGGTCAAGCTGCGCTCGGGTCTGCGCCCCGGGGAGACGAGCGGCTTCGAGCTGGCCCATCGGCTGGTGGTCGAGGCGGGGGTGGCGGCGATCGCGTTTCATCCCCGCTCGGCGGCGGTCCACCACAAGGGCGTGCCCGACTACGAGCTGGCGGCCCGCCTGGTCGAGTCCCTGCCCGCGCCGGTGATCCTCACCGGCGGGCTGAGTGACGCGGCGAGCGTGCGGGAGGCCTTCCGTCGCACGGGTGTCGCCGCGGTGATGCTCGCGCGGGGCGCGCTGGGGAACCCGTGGCTGTTCTCAGAGCTCGTGCGCGGCGACGAGGGGGCCGTACGCGGAGACGAGGGAGAGCCGAAGCGAACGGGGCCAACGCGGACGGAGATAACCGATGAGCTCAACTGGACGATTGACCGCGCCGTCGAGCATCTGGGCGAGATACGCGCGACGCGCTACCTGCGCAAGTTCTACCCCTGGTACGTAAACCGCCTGGAGCTCGACCGCGAGACCGCCAAGTGCCTGCAGGCATCGTTGCAGGCGGCCGAGACGCTCGAGGCGGTTCGCGCGCTCCTCTGCGCCCCGCCACATATGCCACCGCCGCACACGCCACCGCCACACACGCCATCGCCGCACGCCCACGCAGTGGCCGCCTGAACGGCTGAGCGGATTCGTTCTATACTGCTGCGCTCGCTGACGCCTTCGGCTGGCGAAACCCCCCGCTAGCAAGCGGGGTTTTGTTGTTCCCCGACCTGCACCACTACCCCGGAATAGGATTCCCGCCCGCCCACATGCCGAAGGACGTAATCCTCACCCCCGAAGGCTTGGAAAAGCTCAACGACGAGCTTGAGCTGCTGTCGACCGCGAAGCGCCGCGAGGTGGCCGAACGGATCAAGGAGGCGCGCGAGTTCGGGGACATCGCCGAGAATTCGGAGTACGACGACGCGAAGAACGAGCAGGCGATGGTCGAGAGTCGCATCGCGCAGCTGGAGGAGCGCCTGCGCATGGCGACGATCATCGAGACCAAGGACCTCTCCACCGACATGGTGCAGGTCGGCTCGGTCGTGCACGTCAAGGACGAAAAGACGGGCAAGTCGGTCAAGTACACGATCGTCGGCTCGGCCGAGGCCAAGCCGGAGGAGAACAAGCTCTCCAACGAGTCGCCCGTGGGGCGCGCGCTGCTGGGCCACAAGCGCAACGACACGGTCGCCGTGAAGGTCCCGCGCGGTCCCGCGCGCAAGCTGAAGATCACGAAGATCGACGTCGGTCTCAAGTAGTCTCGCCGCGATGAGCGGCGACGAGGAGCCAGAGACGGACAGCAGTGCCCGGCACGGCCTGAACGAGCTGATCGCCGAGCGACGGGCGAAGGCGCTGCGGCTGAAGGAGGCCGACCCGGACGCTTTCCCCTATGCGTTTCCCGACGTGGAGCCGATCGCGACGATCCTCGCCGCCTACGCCCGCCTGACCGACGGCGAGGAGACCGAGGACGCCCATCGCGTTGCGGGTCGTATCGCCGCGCGGCGGGGCTCCGGCAAGGCCGCGTTCCTCGATCTGGTGGACCGCACGGGCAAGATCCAGCTGCACGCGCGCGTGGACGTGCTCGGCGAAGAGGCCTTCGCGCGGCTGAGCACACTCGACCTCGGCGATCTCGTCGGGGTGGACGGCGCGGTGCTGCGCAGCCGTCGCGGCGAGCTGTCGCTGCGCGTCGATCGCTTTCAGGTCCTCGCCAAGGCGCTGCGCCCGCCGCCCGACAAGCATCACGGGCTGAGCGACGTCGAGACCCGCTACCGTCGACGCGAGCTGGACCTGATCGCGAGCGAGGATGCCCGCAAGCTGTTCATCGACCGCGCCAAGATCATCTCGGCGATTCGCGGCTATCTCGACGGGCAGGGGTTCGTCGAGGTCGAGACGCCGGTCCTGCAACCCCTCTACGGGGGCGCGCTGGCGCGGCCGTTCACGACGCATCACAACGCGCTCGACCGCGACCTGTACCTGCGGATCGCCACCGAGCTGTACCTCAAGCGCCTGCTCGTGGGTGGCCTGGAGCGCGTTTACGAGCTGGGCAAGAACTTCCGCAACGAGGGCCTCTCGCCGAAGCACAACCCCGAGTTCACGGTGATCGAGTGGTACGAGGCCTACGCCGACTACACCGACGAGGCCGCGCGCCTGGAGGAGATGGTCGCCGTCGCCGCGCGGGCGGTCGGCTACGCCGGTGAGATCGACTTCTCCCCACCCTGGCGCAGGCTGAGCTTCGCCGCGGCGATCCAGGAGGCGACCGGGATCGAGGTGATGGCCCACCGCGAGGTGAGCGATCTACGGGCAGCCATTCTCGCCCGCGGACTGGACATGCCGACCGATGGCTTGACTTGGCCGCAGCTGGCCGATGGCCTGCTGTCGAAGTACGTCGAGCCCGGTCTGCGCCGGCCGACGTTCGTCATCGACTACCCGATTGAGCTATCGCCCCTGGCGCGCGAGCACCGCTCCGAGCCGGGCCTGGTCGAGCGCTGGGAGGCGTTCGCCGGCGGGATGGAGATCGCGAACGCGTTCAGCGAGCTGATCGACGCCGACGTCCAGCGTGAGCGCTTCCGCGCCCAAGAGCGCTTGGGGACGCTCGGCGACGAGGAGGCCCAACCGTATGACGAGCTCTTCATCCAGGCGCTCGAGCAGGGGATGCCCCCGGCCGGCGGGGTCGGTCTCGGCATCGACCGGCTCGTCATGCTGCTTACAAAGCGCGACTCGATCCGCGAGGTCGTCCTCTTCCCCGCGATGCGCGATTGATGTTGTTCAGGGCGGCGCATGCGCCGCCCTGCGGGGCCGCACATGTGCGGCCCCGGGGAGGGCCACATGTGGCCCTCCCGAGACGTGCCGTATGCTAGCCGATCTTCGATCGGTGTCTGCACCCACAGACAGCTACCCGCGAGAGCCCGGGTGGCCGGTTGGTAGACTGCCCAGGAGGCATAACAAGGACCCAAATAGCGCTTGAGGCACGACCTCGAGGAAGGAAACACCATGTTCGAGCGATTTACAGAACGGGCCCGACAGGTGGTCGTTCTCGCGCAGGAGGAGGCGCGAACGCTCAAGCACAACTACATCGGCACCGAGCACATCCTCCTGGGGCTTCTGCGCGAGGAGGAGGGCCTCGCGGCGCGGGTGCTCGAGAGCCTGGACATCACCGTCGAGCGGGTGCGCGCGCAGGTCGTGCGGATCGTCGGCTCCGGTGAGGAGGTCACCTCCGGGCAGATCCCGTTCACGCCGCGCGCCAAGAAGGTGCTCGAGCTGGCGCTGCGCGAGGCGCTGAGCCTCGGCCACAACTACATCGGCACCGAGCACATCCTGCTCGGGCTGGTGCGCGAGAACGAGGGCGTGGCGGCCCGCATCCTGCTCGACTTCGACGCCGACTCCGAGAAGATCCGCAACGAGGTGATCCGCATGCTCTCCGGCCCCGGCGGGCGTCGCCAGGGGCAGGGCGGAGGCTCCGGTGGCTCGGGCTCGGGCTCGGGCGCGTCGCCCGGCGAGGGCAAGAAGTCCTCGAAGCTGCTCGACCAGTTCGGCCGCAACCTGACCAAGCTCGCCGCCGAGGGCAAGCTCGACCCGGTCGTCGGGCGCGAGACGGAGATCGAGCGGATCATGCAGATCCTCTCGCGCCGCACGAAGAACAACCCGGTCCTGATCGGCGAGCCCGGCGTGGGCAAGACCGCCGTGGTCGAGGGCCTGGCCCAGCGGATCACCAACTCCGACGTGCCGGAGCTGCTGAAGAACAAGCAGATCTACACGCTCGACCTGGCCGCGCTGGTCGCCGGCTCGAAGTACCGGGGCGAGTTCGAGGAGCGCTTGAAGAAGGTGATGAAGGAGATCACCCAGCGCGGGGACATCATCCTGTTCATCGACGAGCTCCACAACCTCGTCGGCGCGGGCGCCGCCGAGGGCGCGATCGACGCCGCCTCGATCCTCAAGCCGGCGCTGGCCAGGGGCGAGCTGCAGACGATCGGCGCGACGACGCTGGACGAGTACCGCAAGTACCTCGAGCGCGACTCGGCGCTGGAGCGCCGCTTTCAGCAGATCCGCGTGGAGGAGCCCTCGATCGACCAGACCGTGGAAATCCTGAAGGGGCTGCGCGACCGTTACGAGCAGCACCACAAGGTGCAGATCACCGACGAGGCGCTGAAGGCCGCCGGCGAACTGGCCAGCCGCTACATCGCCGACCGCTTCCTCCCCGACAAGGCGATCGACCTGATCGACGAGGCTGCCTCGCGCATGCGCATCAAGTCGATGACCTCGCCTCCCGCGAATAAAGAGCTCGAGAGCGAAGTCGAGACCACGCGCCGCGAGAAGGAGGCGGCGATCGAGGCCCAGGAGTTCGAGAAGGCGGCCGCGCTGCGCGACAAGGAGCGCAAGCTGACGAACAAGAAACACGAGTTCGAGAAAGAGTGGGAAGCCGGCGAGTCCGGCGAGCGCCCGTCGATCGGCGAGGAGGAGATCGCCGACATCGTCTCGATGTGGACGGGCATCCCGGTGTTCAAGCTGACCGAGGCCGAGACACAGAAGCTGATGCGCATGGAGGAGGAACTCCACAAGCGCGTGATCGGCCAGCACCCCGCGGTCGAGGTCATCTCGAAGGCGATCCGCCGCTCGCGCGCGGGCCTGAAGGACCCGAAGCGGCCCACCGGCTCGTTCATCTTCCTCGGCCCCTCCGGCGTGGGCAAGACCGAGCTGGCGCGCACGCTCGCCGAGTTCCTCTTCGGCGATGACGAGTCGATGATCCGGATCGACATGTCCGAGTACATGGAGAAGCACGCCGTCTCCCGCCTGGTCGGCTCGCCCCCGGGCTACATCGGCTACGACGAGGGCGGCCAGCTGACCGAGGCGGTCAGGCGCAAGCCCTACAGCGTGCTGCTGCTCGACGAGATCGAGAAGGCGCACCCGGACGTCTTCAACATCCTCCTGCAGATCCTCGAGGACGGCCGTCTGACCGACGCGCAGGGGCGGACGGTCGACTTCCGGCACGCGATCGTGATCATGACCTCGAACATCGGCGCCGCCGAGATCGCGCGCAACACGCCGCTCGGCTTCGCGGTCTCCGACGATGAGACGGGGATCACCTACGACGACATGAAGAACAGGATCATGGGCGAGCTGAAGAAGGTCTTCCGCCCCGAGTTCCTCAACCGGATCGACGACGTGATCGTCTTCCACAAGCTCCAGAAGCAGGAGATCAAGCAGATCGTCGAGCTGCTGTTGCTGCGCATTCGCGAGTCGATGGCCGAACGCGAGCTGCAGCTGGAGCTGACCGATCCCGCCAAGGATCTCCTGGTCGAGAAGGGCTGGGACCCCTCGATGGGCGCCCGTCCGCTGCGCCGCGCGATCCAGCGCTACATCGAGGACCCGCTCGCCGACTTCGTGCTGCGCGAGCAGCTCACCCCCGGCGCCACGGTCGTGATCAACCCCGGCCCCGAGGGCGAGGAGGGCGAGGTGCGCCTGACGATCGTCAAGCCCAAGAAGCAGAAGACGCCCGTCGGCGTCGGCGCCGAGGGCGGCGGTGGCGGCCCCGAGGAGGAGCTCGCCGAGCTGTCGGAGGGCGAGGGGCCCCCCGAGCCCGACGAGCCGCCTGAGGAGTCCTAGCGTCCCGTCGGGAGCCGTCCCCGGCGATGCGTAGGCTGGGGCGATGGCTCGCGGGACGATCCAAATCTGCTCGGAGTGCGGCTTTCAGACGGCCCAGTGGCTCGGGCAGTGCCCGGGCTGCGAGGCCTGGAACACGCTCGTCGAGGAGCGCATCCCGACCGCGCGCGGCGCGGCGGGGCGCGGCGGGGGTGGGCGCGCCCGCGGCGCTCGCGCGGCGGCCGGCGGCGGCGCGGCGGGCGGCGCGGCCGGCGGTCAAGGCGCTGGGCTGAGGCTCGCGCCACGTCTGCTGAGTGAGGTCGGCAGCGCTCCGCTGGCGCGCATGAGCACCGGCGTCGGCGAGCTCGACCGCGTGCTCGGGGGCGGGCTGGTCCCGGGCTCGCTCGTGCTGTTGGGGGGCTCGCCCGGAATCGGCAAGTCGACGCTGACGAACATGGTGCTCGGCAATCTCGCCCAGGCGGGACGGCGCACGCTGTATGTGAGCGGCGAGGAGTCCGCCGAGCAGGTGCGCCTGCGGGCCGAGCGGCTCGTTTTGAATCCGACCCGTCCCACCCCCACCAACCATGCGCTGGACGTCCCGATCCTCGCGGAGACCGACCTCGACACGGTCCTCGCCACGATCGCCGGCGAGGCGCCGGAGGTATGCGTGATCGACTCGGTGCAGACGTTGAACGCCGCCGAGCTGAGCGGCGCGCCGGGCTCGGTGGGGCAGGTGCGCGAGGTCGCTGGCCGCATCATGGAGCTCGCCAAGGCGCGCCAGATCGCCGTGATTCTCGTCGGCCATGTGACCAAGGACGGCGCGCTGGCTGGGCCGCGCGTCCTGGAGCACCTGGTCGACTGCGTGCTGCAGTTCGAGGGCGAGCGCGAGCGCCCCTATCGCGAGCTGCGGGCGCTGAAGAACCGCTTCGGCTCGACCAACGAGGCGGGTCTGTTCGAGATGCGCCAGGGTGGGCTGGTGGAGGTGCTCGACGCCTCCGCGCGGTTCGTCGCCGAGGCGACGCGCGCGCCGGGGAGCGTCGTGCTGGCGGCGATGGAGGGCTCACGGCCGCTGCTCGTGGAGGTCCAGGCGCTGGTGGCGCCCTCCGAGCTCGAGCAGCCGCGCAGGGTCGTCTCGGGCCTGGACCGCAACCGCCTGGCTTTGGTGCTCGCGATCCTCGCCCGTCACGGCCGTGTGGGGACGGGCGGCGCGGATGTCTTCGTGAACGTCGTGGGGGGCGTGCGCGTGGACGAGCCTGGCGTCGACCTGGCGGTCGCGCTGGCGGTGGCGAGCGCCAGTCGTGGCGTAGTGATTAAGGCAGCCCACCCACCCCATCCACCCGCTCCGCGCGCGTGCTTCGGCGAGCTCGGGCTGACGGGCGAGCTGCGCTGGGTCGGCCACCCCGAGCGCCGTCTGCAAGAGGCCGCGAAGCACGGCCTGCAGGGCACGATCGCCCCCACCGGCAGTGGCGGGGGCGCCTGCGAGGTCGGCACCCTGCGCGAGGCCCTGAAGGCGGCATTGCCGGCCGGCGAGCGCGATCAGCGGCCGCTGACGGCGATCGGGTAGCCCAGCCCCCCTTCCAGGTCAGACGGGCGCCTGTGCGATCGACGCGCGGGCACGGATGGGACGCGACGCGCGGCCGCGGATGGGACGGATGCGACGCGTGGGCGTGGGATGAGACGGATGGCGGCATGGACGGATGTCCAGTCGGGGAGCGGCTTAACATTGGGCTTATGCCCTAAAATGGGCTGTCGTGCCCCTACGATCCGGCGAAGATTTCGACACAGAAGCGAGGCCGGAGCCGGGATTGATGAAGGCGCTGGAGATGATCGCGCCCGGGACGGCGTTGCGCGAGGGCATCGAGAGCATCCTCGATTCCCGCACGGGCGGGCTGATCGTGATCGGCGAGCCGGAAGACCTGAGCTTCCTGAACTCGGGCGGGATCAAGCTCGAGATCGACTACACGCCGGCCTTTCTCTACCAGGTGGCGAAGATGGACGGCGCGATTATCTTGAACGCGACCGCGACCAAGATCACGATGGCGAACGTCCAGCTGATGCCCGACCCGACGATCCTCTCGCACGAGACGGGCACCCGGCACCGCACCGCCGAGCGCGTCTCCAAGCAGACCGATGCGCTGGTGATCGCGATCTCTCAGCGTCGCGAGGTCGTGTCGGTGTATGTGGACGGCGCGAAGTACATCCTCGAGGACATCCCGGTCGTGCTGGCGAAGGCCAATCAGGCGCTGGCGACGCTCGACAAGTACCGCACCCGCCTCGATCAGGTCTCCACGCGTCTGACCGCGCTCGAGTTCGAGGGCGGGGCGATGCTGCACGACGTGCTGACGGTCATGCAGCGCGCGGAGCTGGTCACGCGCATGGCGGTCGAGATCGAGCGCTACATCGTCGAGCTGGGCAGCGAGGGCCGCTTGATCGAGATGCAGCTGGAGGAGACGATGGTCGGCACCGCCGCCGAGAAGGCGGCGCTCGTGCGCGACTATCTGGCAGGCAACTCCGACGAGGCGTTCGCCGCGGCGCTGGAGGCGATCGGACGGCTCGTGCACCAGGACCTGCTCGACTTCGGGCGGCTGGCCGAGCTGCTCGGGTATGACCGCAAGCTGAACACGCTCGACTACCAGGTCTCGCCGCGCGGCTACCGGGTGCTGGGGCGCATCCCGCGCTTGCCGCGGCTGGCGGTCACCCGGATCGTGGGCGAGTTCGGCGGCCTGGATGAGCTGCTGGCCGCCACCGACGTCGAGTTGGAGGGTGTCGAGGGCGTGGGGGAGATCAGGGCGAAGGACATTCGCGAGGGTCTGCGCAGGCTGCAGGAGATCAATCTCGTGGATCGCTACTTACAGACTTGACACACGTGCCGTCCGACGGTCGGCCGCAACGAAGGAGGACACCATTCCGCCACAAGCAACCGCAGAGGTATCGCTGATCGAGGAGCTCGAGGTGACGCGCGAGGTCGAGTTCATCGAGTTCGAGCTCGGCGACCAGGTCGTCTACCCCCATCACGGCGCCGGCAAGGTGCTGAAGAAGGAGGAGATGGAGATGCTCGGTGAAACGCGCGAGTATCTGACAATCAAGATCCTGCACAACGACATGACCGTCAGGGTTCCCACCGAGAACGCCGCGATCGCCGGCCTGCGCCGGGTGATCGACGAAGAAACGGTCAAGAAAGTTCTCGATGTGCTCAGGGACGAAGTGTCGGAGATGCCGAAGAACTGGAACCGCCGCTTCAAGCACAACCGCGACAAGATCAAGACGGGCGACATCTATGAGCTGGCCGAGGTCGTGCGCAACCTTTCGCTGCGCGAGTCGGAGAAGGGCCTGTCGACCGGCGAGAAGCAGATGTTCACGCGCTCGAAGAAGATCCTCGCCTCCGAGCTGATGTATGCGCTCGACAAGGACGAGGATGAGGCCGAGGGCTATCTCGACGAGCTGCTCGCCACCTCGGCCACCAGCCAGATGGCCGTCGCCGCGGCCGAGTAGCGAGGCTTGGCGGTTGCGCTGATCGTTGCCGCGGGTAGCGGCGAGCGTCTCGGGGCGGATGGCCCCAAGGCGGTCGTCGAGCTCGCGGGGCGCACGCTGCTGCAGTGGAGCGTCGATGCCCTCCGCGCCGCGCCTGCGATCGAGCGGATCGTCGTTGCACTGCCCGCGGGCGCGGCTGCGCCAGCGGGCACGAGCGGCGTCAGCGGCGGCGCGGTGCGCTCGGAGTCCGTGCGCCTTGCGCTCGCCGCGGCTGGGGCGGGCGACCCGGTGCTGATCCATGACGCGGCTCGTCCCCTCGTCACGGTCGAGCTCGTGCAGGCGACGATCCGCGCGCTGGAAGCTGACGAGACGATCGACGGGGCGATCGCCGCCGTGCCGATGACCGACACCGTCAAGCGGGTGACGGATGGCCTCGTGTGCGAGACGCTGGATCGAGACGAGCTGTGGGGAGTGCAGACACCGCAGGTCTTCCGTCGCGCGGCCTTGGAGCGGGCGTTGGATGTGCCCAACGAGGTGCTGGCGCAGGCCACCGACGACGCCTGGCTGATCGAACGTGCTGGCGGTCGGGTCCGGGTCGTGGAGTCCTCACGCGAGAACCTGAAGATAACCACGCCACACGACCTCGTGGTCGCGGAGATGCTGTTGGCCTCACGGCCTGGTTGAATCGCGGGCTATGCTCACCGACTATCACCTCCACCTGCGCCCGGACGCGCCCGACGCCACGCCCGAGCGACACTTCACGGCCGCGAACGTGGAGCGCTACCGGACGGTGGCGAGCGAGCGGGGGATCAGCGAGCTGGGCGTCTCCGAGCACGTGTATCGCTTCCACCAGGCGCTCGCGGTGTGGCAGCACCCGCTGTGGCGCGAATATGCCCACGACGATCTCGACGAGTACTGCGGGTTCGTGCGTGAGCAGACCGACCTGCGACTGGGGATCGAGGCGGACTTCGTGCCCGGCGGCGAGGATCGCATGGCCAACCTGCTGCAGGCGCGCGACTTCGACTACGTCGTCGGCTCGGTCCATTTCCTGCGCGACGAGGCGATCGACATGGACGACTACAGCGTGTGGGATCGCGCCCACAGCCCCGAGGATGTGTGGCGACGCTACTTCCAGACGCTCGGCGAGGCCGCCCGCAGCGGTCTGTTCGACATCCTCGCCCACCCCGACCTCGTAAAGATCTGGAGTCCCGCCGAGGCCACCAACCCGGAGCGCCCCCGGCCCGCGGGCGATCTGCGTCGCTACTACGAGCCGGCGATCGAGGGCATCGCCGAGTCGGGGATCGCGGTCGAGGTATCGACGGCGGGCCTGCGCAAGCCCACGCGCGAGCTGTACCCGGCCGAGGCGTTCCTTGAGATGTGCGTCGAAGCCGGCGCGCCGGTGGCGCTCTCGAGCGATGCCCACCGGCCGCAGGATGTCGGCGCGGACTACGAGCAGGCGCTTGCGCTGCTCGAGCGCGTCGGCGTAAGCGAGCTGTGCGTGTTCGAGCGGCGCGAGCGGCGGCTGGAGGCGATCGGGGCGCCCTTATCGGCGGCTGCGGGGGACGTTGACGGGAGCCATGCGAGCGTCTCGGGGGAGGGAGGCGCGCGATGAGCTTCGCGGGGATCGGCTATGACTCGCATCGCCTGGCGGAGGGTCGCCGGCTGATCCTGGGCGGCGTGGAGATTCCCGGCGAGCGCGGCCTGGAGGGACACTCCGACGCAGATGTGCTCACCCACGCGGTGATCGACGCCCTGCTGGGCGCGGCCGGGCTCGGCGACATCGGCGAGCATTTCCCGGACAGCGACGAGCGCTGGCGCGACGCCGACTCGCTGGGACTGCTCGAGACCGTCGTGGGGACGGTGATCGCCGCGGGACTGCAGATCGTGAACGTCGACTGCACGGTCGTGATGGAGCGGCCGAAGCTGGGGGCCCGGCGCGAGGCGATCCGGGGGCGGCTGGCGGCGGCGCTCGATCTTCCCGTGGCGCGCGTGAACGTGAAGGCCACGACCGGCGAGGGGATCGGGTTCGTCGGTCGCGGCGAGGGCGTGGCCGCGCTGGCGATCGCAAGCCTCGAGGAGCAATAGGCCAGCGATGCGCGAGATTCGCTTGCAGGACACCCGCAGTGGGGAGCTGCAGATACTGCGCCCTCGCGACCCGGGCAAGGTGGGCATCTACGCGTGCGGGCCGACGGTGTACGGCCGCATCCACATCGGCAACGCGCGGCCGTTCGTGCTGTTCAGCCTGATGAAGCGCTTTCTCGAAAGCGAGGGGCTCGAGGTGACGCTCGTGGTCAACGTGACCGATGTCAACGACAAGATCTACGACGCCGCGCGGACCCTCGGCCGTCCCAGCGAAGACCTGGCCGCGGAGATGACGGCGCTCTACCGCGAGGACACCGAGCGGCTGGGGTTGGGACGCCCCGACCATGAGCCGCTGGCCTCGGAGACGATCGGGCCGATCGTCGCCTACATCCAGACGCTGATCGACGCCGGGCACGCCTATGCGGCCGATGGCGACGTCTTCTTCCGGGTGCGCTCGGATCCCGGTTACGGGTCGTTGTCGCACCGGCAGATCGACGACATGGAATCGGAATCCCACCCACCCGAGGGGATCGAAGGCTCCGATCGCAAGCAGGACCCACTCGACTTCGCGCTGTGGAAGGGGCGTAAGGAGAGCGAGGACACCTGGTGGGATGCCCCCTGGGGCCCGGGTCGCCCGGGCTGGCACATCGAGTGCTCGGCGATGGCCGAGGGACTGCTCGGCCTCGGCTTCGACATCCACGGCGGGGGCTCGGACCTGGTGTTTCCCCACCACGAGAACGAGGCCGCCCAGACCCGCGCGGCGCGCGGCGAGGAGCTGGCGCGGCTGTGGGTGCACAACGGGATGATCCAGAGCACGGGCGAGAAGATGGCCAAGTCGGTCGGCAACATCGCGCCCCTGCACGAGGTGCTGGACGAGGCTGGGGACGGATGGGGACGGCACGCCGTGATCATGTATCTCGTCGGCGGGCACTACCGCCAGCCGCTTGCCTTTTCACCGTCGGAGCTGGACGATGCCCAGTCGCGCGTCCAGCGCATCCGCGATGCGCTCAGGCGGGTGGTCGTGGGGGAGGAGAGCCCGGCGGATATGGCTCACCACAGGGACGCCTTCAGCGACGCCCTGGCCAACGACTTCAACACCCCGAAGGCGCTCGCATCGCTGTTTGAGTGGGTGCGCGAGGCCAACCGCCGGGGCGTGGGGGTGGGCGACCGCGATCTGCGCGAGATGCTCGAGATCCTGGGGTTGGGAGACCTGACCGCGCTGGAGGCGGTGGGGGATGTAGCGAAGATCGACCCCGAGGCGCTGAGGCTGCTGGAGCAGCGCGAGGCGGCGCGCGGAGAGCGGGACTTCGAGGCCGCCGACCGCCTGCGCGCGGAGTTGAGCGCGCGCGGCTGGGAGATCCGCGACGGGCCGGCGGGCTCGGAGTTGATCCCGATCGCCAAGTCGTGATCCCCGAGCTGCGATCCCAAGTCGTGATCGCCAAGGCATGATCCCCGAGTCGTGATCCTGTACGGACGCAACCCCGTGCGCGAGGCTCTGCGCGGGCGGCGCAAGCATGCGGTGGGGGACGTGTGGGCGACGGCGGGCGTGGTGCGCGAGCCTTGGCTGGAGGGCGTGCCGGTCAAGCGCGCCTCGGCCGAGGAGGTGCAGCTGCGGTGTGGCTCGACCGCGCATCAGGGGATCTGCGCGGAGGCGGGCGGCTATCCGTACTCCTCGGCCGAGGAGCTGCTCACGGGTGAGAACCCACTGGTGGTGGCGCTCGACCAGGTGCAGGATCCGCAGAACCTGGGGTCGATCTGCCGTACCGCCGAGTGCGCCGGCGCCGCCGGTGTGGTGATTCCCGAGCGGCGCGCGGCCGAGATCACGCCGGCGGTCTGCAAGGCGTCGGCGGGCGCGGTCGAGCATCTGCGGGTGGCGCGGGTGCGCAACATCGCCGACTTCCTGACGCATGCCGGCGGCGCGGGGTGCTGGTGCTACGGAGCGAGCGGGGAGGCGCAAGTGGCCTACGACGCGCCCGATTACAGCGGCGCCGGGGTGGTGTTGGTCCTGGGCAGCGAGGGTCATGGCCTGCGCCCACGGGTGGCGGCGGCGTGCGACGAGCTGGTCGCGCTGCCGCTGCTCGGGACGGTGGAGTCGCTGGGGGTGAGCGCCGCCGCGGCGGCCATCCTGTACGAGATCTTGCAGAATCGGCGGCGCGGCTCTTGACAAGACTCCATAACTGTGCGAGGCTCGCCCCGACATAACGCTGAACCTAAGGTTGATGAAGCCTTGGGCATCGATAGCTTTGGCGCCGGGGGAGGAGTGCGCCACTGAGCAAATTTGGGGCTGCCCGTATGCGGGTGGCCTCCAAGAAAGGATCTGCTCGTGGCACGAATCTCCAGTCACACTAACTCTGAAGTAAAGGTTGAGGATGGCTTCCTGATCGCCTTGGCAAAGCAGGGCGATCGCAATGCGTATGAGCGTCTGGTCAAGCGCTACCACGGTTTCGTGCGCTTGAAGGCCTCGTCTTACTTCCTGGCCGGGGGCGACTCCGAAGACCTCATCCAGGAGGGCCTGGTCGGTCTGTACAAGGCGATCCGCGATTTCCGCTTCGACCGCGAGTCGAGCTTTCGCAACTTCGCCGAGCTCTGCATCACGCGTCAGATCATCACGGCGGTGAAGACCGCCACGCGCAACAAGCACACCCCCCTCAACCAGTACGTCTCCTTCTCCTCGACGCCCGCGGGCGCCGGCGACGACGTGCCGACGCTCGATCAGGTGCTCCCCGGCCCGACCGTCCACGACCCCGTCAACCAGGTCATCTCCTCCGAGGAGCTGCGCTCGCTCGTAGGATGCCTCTCGACCGCCCTCTCAGAGCTGGAGAGCCGTGTTCTGGGCCTGTACCTGGACGGCTACTCCTATGAGCAGGTGGGCGAGCGCCTGGAGTGCGACACCAAGACGGTCGACAACGCCCTGCAGCGCGTCAAGCGCAAGGTCGGCGCCCACCTGCAGGCCCGCGCGGTGGCCGCCTGAGCCGAGCGTGGGTCAGAGCGTCGACAGCGTCAGGCGGTGTGAGCGGGCGATCTGCTCGGCCATCTGCTCGTCGACGCCGACTTCGTCGGCGATCTCTCTCCAGCCTGCAACAACGGCGCTGACCTCCGCGAGGATGGCCTCGGCACGGCCGCGCTTCAGACCCGCCACGCCGGCGACCGCGCGCAGGTCGGCGACGGTGAACCCGGTGCGCTTGCCGTTGATCGACATCTGGTGGCTGTCGAGCCAGGGGTTGCCGGGCTTCCAGGCCCAGATCACGTCATAGGCGGGAGCCAACGACCAGGCGCCTTGGCGGTCCATGAGGAAAGCGATGTTCTTGACGTGGTCATCCTGATTGCGGGCGACGACGTTGAAGACCATCCGCCGGAACTGCTGCTCGACGACGGGCGTCCCGAGCCCCAGTCGTCGGATCAACAAGAGAACCTGCTCGTAACTGCAGGTGCCCGGCTCGTTGTAGCTGACGTGCTCGAGCGCGCCGACCGTCTGCATGTGCAGCTTCTCGCCATTGTCGGGTCGGTCAAAGCGACGGGTCATGAAATGCCTGCGGCCGTTCTCCTGCAAGAGCCGGCACTCGGTCATCTCCATTCCGGCCGCCCGTGCCATCTTCGCGTACGCGTACTCCACCGCGCCCCAGCCCTGGGGGTCGGTGAGTCCGTGGTCGCCGGACCGCGAGACCCCGTCGAACTTCAACAGCCAATGCCGAAAACCGGCGCCGACCTCCACCTGTCCCGAGCGAACCTGGCCGGTAGCGTCGTTGTAGGCGATGAATGCCTTCGGGCGCGCGCCGCCGGCGGAGCTGCCCACCGCGAGGATCGCCTTCATTGCCTCCTCGTCCGGGTTTTCGCTCAGCTCGGCCACAAACTCCGCACGCTCGGAGAGCACCTCGCTGGCCAGACGCACGAGCGCGTCGACTTGGAGGTCGGCCTCGCCTGAGACGTCCGGCTCCTGAGCCGGCTGGAACTCCAACGCACCGATCCCACGGGTGCCGACGTAGCAGAGCCGTTGCACGACGTCGAAGCTCGACTGGTCGCGCCCTTGAGAGGCCAGCCAAGCGTTGACGAGTGCTGTGCCCCAGCGATCGGGCAGGGAGTCGGCCAACAATCCAGGCAGGCCGCTGAACGCGTCTTCCGGCAAGCCCGGAAACCTGTATGGCTGCGCGCGCAGAGGCATTTGCACGGGCGCAATCTCGATACCGCTGCGGACGAACGACGGGTCGTACTGGAACGTCGCATAGCGTGCGCCCGCGTCGATCGAGACCGCCGCGATCCGAGTCCCCCACAGCGTCACCGCCGCGACGGTCACCGCCCCGACCCCGGTTCATTGACCCCTGACCTCGGCTCATCGCCCCAAGTCCACGGCTCGTCGGTGGACTCGACAGACTCGGAGGGCTCGGCGGACGGACCGCCGCGGCGGCCGCGTCGACCGCGGGCACGCTGCCGGATCTTGCGCTGCTCGCGCTCCAGCTGGGCGATCGGGAGGTCGATCGACTCAGGTACTGCAAGGTCCAGCCCCGCGAGCAGTCCGAGCGTCCGCAGCAGCTTGATCATTGAGGTCATCTGAACCGACTCTCCCCGCTCGGCACGCTGCACGGTCGCCTGACCAAGCCCGGCCTCGGCGGCCATCTCGGCTTGAGTCCAGTTGCGCTCGAGGCGGTGACGCTCCAGCCTGCGGCCGAACTCGGTGAGAACGGCAGCGTCAGTGGTGAGTTCTTCGAAGTGCATCAGTTTTGATGTGTTAGGTGCCGAAGCGGTGATAGTACATCGGATCTGATGCAGAGCATAGCACGGTCTATGACTAAAACCATCATTTATGATGTCTTATCTCGGATCTCAGCAATAAGACATCGCTACTGATTTCTGAGCCTCGCTTGACATAGGAGCAACGAGGTCGTGGGCTGTTGAAGCCGTGGCTCATGAGGCGGCGATGATGGCGTCCCAGCTCGTAGCTACGGTTCACGGTCGTGAAGGCGATCAGCTTGTTCTCGGGGGCCGGAGGGCTCGACATCAGCTGCGAGTCGGCAGGCTTTGAAACGGTTGCCGTCGTCGAGAGCAATGTGCGGGCGGTTCAGACGATGCTCGCGAACCGGCCGCGATGGTTCGCAGGATTGGCCGCCGATTTCGTCTTCGACGACGTCGTGAGGCTCGATCCTGCAGAGCTGCTGGATCGAGCCGGCCTAGAACCCGGCGAGGCGGACCTGCTCCACGGTGGACCTCCTTGCACGCCGTTCTCAAAGAGCGGCTACTGGCTTGAGTACAAGCGGGCAGGCGCAGATCCGAAGGCATCGCTGCTTGACAGCTACGTTGAGATCCTTGCCGCAGCGCGGCCGAAGGCGTTTCTGATGGAGAACGTCTACGGGCTTGCGTATCGCAACCAGAACCGCCCCGTGCTCAACCGCTTCCTCCAGGGCGTGCGGGAGGCAGGCTATGTGCCCGACTTCCGCATCCTTCTCGCCGCCGACTACGGCGTGCCCCAGCTTCGGCAGAGGCTGATCTGCGTCGGGATGCGCGAGGATGTGGCGGACGACTCGGAGTGGACGTTCCCCTGGCCGCAGGCGACTCACGCCGGCCCGCACGAGACTCGCAAGGGTTGGGACGGCACGCTGCCCATCCATCGAACCGCTGCGCAGGCGCTGGAAGGGCTCCGCGAGAACCCGAGCGAGGCGGAGGAGGTAGTCGCCGGGACATACGTCGAGGAGCTACGCGCAGTTCCGCCCGGCGAGAACTATCTGTGGTGGACCGCTCATCGCGGGCACCCTGCGCCTCGCTTCAAGTGGCGATCGCGCTACTGGAACTTTCTGCTCAAGCTCGATCCCGACAGACCGTCGCCCACAATTCAGGGCCAGCCCGGACCCTGGGTTGGCCCGTTCCACTGGGAGAGCAGACGTCTGCGTGTGGCGGAGCTGAAGCGTCTCATGACATTCCCGGACGACTTCGTCGTGACGGGTAGCCGGCGTGAGCAGCAGCTGCAGCTTGGTAACGCCGTCCCGCCTCTGCTCGGACGTGTCGTCGCCGACGCCCTGGCTGGCGAGCTTGAGCGGCTGGGCGCGGCCGAGCGCTTGGCGCTCGCCGCCTGAGGGCGAGCCAGTGGGGATCACGCTAGACAGGCATGCGATGGCGCTCCAGCTCGAGCGTGCCGTGCGACTTGCGGAGGACCCACACCAAGTCTTGCCCGTGGAGTGGGTTGAGCGCACCGAGCATATGGCCGGCTGTCCGAGCCGAACCTACGTCGCTGCGCTCGGCGTGGCTTTGCTTGCCAAGGCGACCGATGAGCGAATCGACGCGCTGACCGTCAAGCGGAAGGTCTCCGCCAACGCGTACTCGATGCGCGGCGCCGCGGCCGTCCTTGCCGGGAACGCGTCGCTGTACGGCTACCACCTCGGCGTCACCGGCCCTGAGCCGCTGAACAACCAGCCGTGGTTCCACGGTGAGCGGATCGACCAGTTCAGGATCGACGACAAAGAGGTCGAGCCGTTCCAGAACAACCTCGTCCGCTATCTGCGGGAGCTCAACGGCTACGACAGCCCGCGCGCGCTCCTGGCGCTCGCAGCGTTCGTGAGGGTCCGACAGAAGTTCGCCGCTGAGCTCGGAGCCGCCCAGTCGAACCTCGAGGCAGCGGGCCTGCCCGGTTTCAGCCGGCTCGTGAGCATCGCCGAGGAGTTCATCCGCTCAAACCCCGAGGGCGGAAGACGCGGCCAGGCGCTCGTCGCGGCCGTCCTTGACCTGGCGCACGACGACGTCCACCTCAGCGGCATCCACGACCCAC
The DNA here is from genome assembly GCA_036511695.1 of Solirubrobacteraceae bacterium. Lineage (GTDB taxonomy): Bacteria > Actinomycetota > Thermoleophilia > Solirubrobacterales > Solirubrobacteraceae > Palsa-744. The sequence continues at coordinate 46,675 of DATCBT010000055.1, forward strand.
GGCCCCGCGACGTCGCGGTGTTGCGGGGCGGCGAGGACCTGCTGTTCGTCGAGGTCAAGCAGAAGCCTGTCGATGCAGATACGGCCGACCATCTCGCTCGCGAGGCCGGGGAGGCCTCAGTCGACAAGGCGCTGCTCGTGGCTCTCGCGCCCGATCAGCAGCCGCTCGATCGTGAGAGCGTTCGCAGATCAGCCGATGCTGCGCATGGCGTGCTCATGCTGGTGTACGAGACGGTCGCGGAGCTTCTCACGCAGGTCACGATTCATTCGTCGCTGACCGCCAGCGAGATAGCCGAGCGCCTCCCGAACACCTACCTGCGCCGGATGCAGGAGCACGGCGTCAGTGAGGACGGGCAACGGCGCTGGGTGGACCTCTGTGCGGGCGCCGAGCGCCTCAGCTGACCCTCAGCTGGGGATGCAACGTTAGCGGCTCGCACAGCCGATTCGACCCTGGGGCATTTCCGAGAGCCGGAGAGCGGACTCGAACCGCTGACCCCCTGTTTACAAGACAGGCGCTCTACCAGCTGAGCTACTCCGGCGTGCCGCTCGCATCGTACCGCCGAGCGCTGTGGCCGGCGGGCGGATCTCGACGATCATCCTCAGCGGCCTTGCCGGGGTGTCAGTTGGCGAGGATTGTGAAGAAGTCGCGGCTGTACGGCGTGAGAAAACGACCAGGGATCCCGAGCTGGCCCGGCACGACGGGCACCGCGCTCGGCCCACTCCCATGGTGTACGTAGAGATATCCGGCGATCCACTCCGGGTTGATGTCGAGCTCGACCGCGCGCACGACACCCACATCGACCAACGCCTGCGCGATCATGGCCGGAGAGAGACTCTCGCCGGCGGCCCACACGAGCTGGCCTTCACCGGTGATCCCCAGCGCCGAGCGCGCCACATAGGGCCCACCTCCCAGCGTTCCGCCCCAGCAGCCCTCGATGCAGTTGTGGACCGTAGGTGCGGCCACACCACGATCCACGAGCAGGTGCAGGTTCTGCAGCACCGAGGCGACTTTCAGTCCGCTGGCCGGGACGCCTTCCTGCCAGGCCCCGATGTCCGTCGTCTCGTTCTGGTAGGTCACGATCGAGCCCAATCCCGCTGTGAGCGGAACCGCGGCGCGACCGTCCGCCAGGAACCCGACGGAGCCATAGTCCAACTTGAAGCCACCGTTGAAGGCGGCCAGGACCCGGTGAATCTCGCTCGCGCCGATGCGGTCTCCATGAGTCCAGCCCCGACCTTCAGGTTCCCCGGAGCCCGCATGCAGAGCCAGGTGCAGCAGCCGCTGGTCGAAACGCAGCAGCGTCACACCGGACCGCAGAGCGATCCAAGCGGCGGGCTGGCCACCGACGCTCGCAACCGGCTTCCAGGCGGGTTCCGGCTGGCCAGGTCCCGTGACGAGAGGAGCGCTCGACACCCGGGCGGGCGCGTGGCCGTCACCTTTCTTCGTGGCGGTGTTCGACTGGCTTCCACAGCCGCCCATAACCACCGCCACCAGCAGCATCGCGACATTGCTCACCGGCGCCAGCTTCACGATTGCCACACGGCAAATCTCGCTGGCGAGCGTAAGCGTCACATAAGGTGGCGGTGAGAACACTCTTACTGCCACGATCGCAGGCGATAAATGAGAAGAGTGGGGGCGGACGGGACCGCTGGTCAATGGCGCGCCGCCCGTGCTCGTGACGACGTTTCGCCCCGACCCAAATTATCCCGAGATGGTGCGGGAGTCGCCTGGATCGACCGCTCACGCACCTCACTCAAACTCTACCCGGGTCGCTACGAGCCACCTGCCGGGGCCATCGGTGCGCTTCGCGCGTCAGAACCTGCCCTTGATCCTGGAGAACGGCCAGCTCAACCCGAACCTCAGTACATCAGGCAACCAGCCCGGACGATCCCGACCCCCAGCAATCCAGGCTAAGGGCGAGTCTTGGGGATCACCCCGGCGGCGCAGGGCGCCGCGAGAACGAGCATGTTCTTGCTCCACTGGCGAGGACGGCAGGCCCGTGGTAGCACGCGGGCCGGAGATCGAACGGAGGGCCGCAGCTGGATCGGCGCCGGCACGTGGGCGTGCGGCTCCCCGGCACTGAACTGGGGTTGGGTTTCCTCGACGCTTGCTGTCGCTTGAAGTGGATTAATGTTCAATCTCCGATCGAGGAGCACGGTTGGCGTAAAGACGTGACTGCGCTGCCTCCCAATACGGGTCCACATGGCTACTGCATCTCCGGGTCGATTTCACCTTCAGGAGGTGAGACCTTTCTTAGTGAGAGTGCTCTAATTTGACGTTCGAGCAGCGTGTGGTTGGACGCCGGGGCGCATACAGTCTCGGGATGGAGTTCGCTAGTACCACGCGTGGTACCCCTGCCCTGAAGACCCGTCCGCCCGAGCGTTCTGGAGGAGGTCTGCGCCGGATGCGACGGATAGCGCTCATCGCCGCGCTCCTTGCGCTCCTGCCCGCCGCGTACTCCTACGTGAACACGATCGCCGAACCGTCCAACTCGAGCTTGGGCGTCCGCTCGGTGGAGTGGCTGCGCGATCACGGCGCGGCGGGGCTTGTCTCGCAGGTCGAGTCGATCTACTACTCACTGACGGCTCCCAGCAAGGGCGGGGCCACGCTGCGAGCGCTGCCTCAGGTCGGCTACGGAGCCGCCGAACGGGCGCAGGCGCAGCGGCTTAAGGCCCAACGTCTGGCCGCCGCGAGCTACCGCCCCCCTCGGGTTGCTCCACTGTTCCATCCCCCACTTCCAGGCGAGGGCGTCTGGCGGGCTACCCGCCCCGGAGAAAGGACGGGCGCCCCGCTGCTGATCACCACGCTGCGCAACCAACCTGAATATCCGCGCGTGGTAGCCGGCTTGGCGTGGATCAACACCAAACGCACGACATTGACCCTCAACCCCGGCCGCCAAGAGCCCTCGGTGTCGATCCCACGTGGCTCGATGGACGTCCCCCAAGCACGCCGCGGCAAGCTGCTTGCGACGTTCAACAGCGGCTTCAAACTCAGCGACTCCCACGGCGGGTTCGTCCTGAACGGCCACACCTACGCTGCGATGCAAGACGGCCAGGCCACCCTGGTGGGCTACCGCGACGGGAGAGTGGATGTGATCGATTGGCAGTATGGCTCGCGCGCCCCCAGCTCAGTCACGTTCGCCCGCCAGAATCTCCCGTTGCTCGTCAACCAAGGACGGCCAAGCCCCAATCTCGAAAGCAGCGAATGGGGCGCGACGGTCGGCAACGCGGTCCTCGTATGGCGCTCAGCCATAGGCGTCGACCGCCACGGCAATCTGATCTACGCCGCAGGTGAAGACCAGAGCGTGGGCAGCATCGCCGACACGCTCGCCCACGCCGGCGCCGTTCGTGCGATGGAGCTCGACATCAACACCTACTGGGTGAGCTTCATCACCTACGGCGCTCCCGGCGCGCGCGCACCCGTGAACCTGCTACCCGGCATGGACCGCCCCGCCACCAGGTATCTCACGCCCGATGATCGGGACTTCTTCGCGGTCTACTCGCGCTAGCGCAGCCTCCGCCGATGGGCCCAGTGAGTCGCGATCCCGACGAGTACGGCCGCCTCGCGGTCACGGATGATCACGCCTAGCAGGTCCCCGAATAGGCCGAGGTGCCCTGACCCAATGCTGGGTCATCGACCCTGCCTGAATCGCTGGAGCGTAGGATCGCGCCGAGGTGGATGACGTACCAGACGCCTCGCCAGGAGATCATCGAGGCGATCCCGAACGAGCGGATCTGACCATCCACTCGGTAGACGATCCGCGCGTTGGGCATCTCGTAGTAGCCGATGCTGTTGTAACAGACGCCCGGCTGAACCCAGTGCCCGTAACTGGAAGGGACGTCGACCCTGATGAGCTGCGCGTGCGCGGCATTACGGCCGAGGATCGCGTGCGCGGCGGCGATGTCGAGGCCGTAGTCGTGAACGAGGCGGTCGGTCCAATCAGAGCTCGCCGAGTTGATCGCCTTCAACTGGAGGTAAGCGCTTCTCGGGAAGAACGCAGCCAATGCCGTGGTGACCGAGTCCCGCACGATGCCAGCCCATAGCGAAGCCATAAGCGATTTGAACTGGGCGCTCCTCCCGGAGGGATACGCACGGGTTTGTGGACGCGAACCCGGCGAGGACACTGCCGGGCGAACGTGCGTGACTGGGAGCGGGGCACTGGTTTGCGCCACTATGGTCCGCGGACCATAGGCGACGGAGTTCAGCCGAGCTGGGGCAGGCCCGCCACTCACGCCGCTGATCCACAGCACCGCCGCCGCAACTACCGCGAGTATCGCCAGGCCCGCGACGCGACGCCGTTGTCGAAGCGCATGGCGGCGCGCCCGCTCACGCCGAGCACGGCGATAGTGGGCGTCGCGACGCCGATCAGCGTCCGAGTGCGCGACCGGCCTTGACAGGGTCATAGCTGGCGTTCATGGCGGGGTATCGAACTGTAGTCGAGCGCGTGTCCGGCGTTGCTAGGGCTTCCAGCGCGGGTAGTGCCTGCTCGCCCACTCGCGATCGACCTCGCCGGTCAGGATTCCGCGGAGCGCGTGGCGTGTGGCGCGATTGACGAGCGCCATGTAGAGATGACCTGCTACCAGGACGCAGAGTGCGATTGTCGCGAGCTTGTGCCCGCCGAAGATCAGGTTGTGATGGGTGCCGGCGATGATCGTGTCGACTCCCGTGACGTACAGGACGGCGAGCAGGATGCAGACGAGCACGAAGTTGACCTTCTGGCCGGCGTTGAAGCGCCCCGCTGGTGGTTCCGGCGCACCGGAAAGCAGGCGTGCTCCTATCGCTCCGAGCCACGCGCGGTCCTCCACATCGAGACTGCTCAGTTCGTGCGCGGTGCCCCTGAGCGCCCGCTGGTTCCCCGCAACGACGATCAGCGCAACGCCACCGACGAGCACGCCGGCTGAGGCGAGATGCCAGGCATACATCACGTCGTGAAAGGTTCCGCGGCGGCCGACGACAAGGCCGCTGATGAGCAGGCTGAAGAACGCGAGCGCGGTGAGCCAGTGGACGGCTCGCTCCGACACGGTGAAACGCTTGACCCAGTCGGGCATAGGCCAGTATGACCCATGTTCGCGGGTTCAAGTCGACTCGCCTCAGGCAGTCATATTGACTAGCGCACGAGCAGCGTGATGCGGATCGGGCGGTTCCCGGCAGCGTGTGTGGGAAACGAGAACACACCGCAGGACAGGCCGTGGAACCTCACCGTACCGCTATCGGGTAGGAGCGCAGGAGCGGGGCGGACGCTGCCGGACAGCTGTCGCGAGCCGTCCCGCACGAACACCAGAGCGTGGGTGAGTCCCTGTGTCACGGAGATGTACGACCCGTAGCTGCTGTTCGAGAGGACGAAGCGCCGCGAGACGTACACGCCCACATTGCCTAGGGCAGCCACCTTGATCTGAAAGCATGTGCGGGAGGCGAACGGTGGGCTTGGACGGCGCGCCAGCAGATAGATCTGCAGGGGTCCGCTGGGAAATGCCACGGCATCGATCGTGTGGGTCACGTAGGTGACTCCGTCGAAGGTGAGCGTGCCCTGCCGCGGGATGGATCCGGGCGCGGGGCTGAGACTGCTCATGACCTGGCGCCCGCCGGAGCGCATCACGACCTGCAGGCCCGCGAGGCGACCGGCGAGCTTTACGTAGCCGACGTCGTCCTGGATCGACAGGATGTAGCGGCCGACGAGCCGACCGTTCAAGCGAACCTCGCCGCTGATCGGGGCGAGCACGAACGGCCCGCCCACATCGGAGAGTACCCGCCCGTCGTGGATGACCCGCAGGCGCACGATGTGAAGGTGGTTGAAGACGATGCTCGTCACCGCGGCCCGCGCCGCCACGGGGTCGCCGGCCGCCACTGCTCGCGCGAGGGCCGACGAGCTCGTGACGCTTCTGATCGCAACGGCGGCCGAGCCATTCCTCGCCCGCTCGCTGTCGTAGATCCGCGCGCCCACGCCGCCGAGCGTGTCAGCCAGGGTCCCATCCGCAGAGCCGGCGCAGGGGACAGCCAGATGAGCAGGCCCGCCGTCGGTGGCGCCACTAACCGCGAGAATGCCACCGAGCCCGACAAGCGCCAGCCCGGCTGCCAGCAGGGCAGTGCGGGAGGGACGGACTATCGCTCGAAGTGAATTAATGATAATCCCGAGTGAGGAGCACGGTTGTGTAAGACGTGGCTGCTCGGCCCCCCAAACCGTTCCACATGATTACTGCATTTCCGGCTCGATTTCACCGTCAATAGGTAAGACTTCTCATATGTGAGAGTGCTCTAATTTTATGGTCGATCAACCTGTGGCCGGACCCCGGAGCGCCTACAGGCGGGTCGCGCGCCTGCCAATGCGCGACCGGTGCCGGGCCGGCGGGTGCTCCGGGACGCTCATCTGGGGGATCGATTGAACGGCGGAAGCTAGTGAGTCGCGACCTTTTTCTGCTCTTGTTCGATGGCTGCCTGCAGTGAGCGCGCGAAGGCTTCGCTTGTGAAGGTCGCGCCCGAGATCAGATTCACGTTCGCGCTCTGCGCTTGCAGAACCTCGCTGCGCAGCAGCGGAACGGCTTGGGAGTTGATGAACTGCGAGCGGGGCCGGTCCACTGGGTACTGCATGGCCTTGACGTCTGTGATCTTCCCACCCTGTACATCGATCGCCACCTGCACCGGCCCGTATTCCATTTCGACCGCAGGCCCGGTGAACACGCCGCTGACCTTGCTCGTCGCGGGCGTGGGCGGTGTCGAGCCGCCCGAGGGGGTGGAAGTCGTACCGCCAGGCGAGGACACGTGCACGGGCGTCGAGGAGCGCTGGATCTTCTGCTGGTGGTGAAGCACCAGCACTAGGACCGCCACGACGACGACTACCGCCACGGCGCTGGCGACGAGCTTTCTGCGCATCAATTCCTCCTCGGTCGGGAACGGTGAGAATAGGCTGGACATCCGTGTGCGTCAGGGTGCATCGGCGCGGTAGCGGCTCATGGCTGGTGTGGACAGGACGTTGCCCTCGGCGAGGATCACGATCGCCGCGTAGTCCGTCAGCGTGGCGCACCACTGCGCTCCCTTGGGGCCCATGGCGTAGGCGGCCGTGGCGTACGCGTCGGCGGTGGCCACGTCTGGACCGACGATCGTCACCGACAGGACTCCCTCGGCAGGGCTGCCCGTGTGCGGGTTGATGATGTGCTCGCCCCGCTCGTAGGCTCCGGAGGTTGCGATCCCCACGTCACTCGCGACGAGTACGGTCGCCACGCGATCGCGGATCCTGGGGTGCTGGATCCCCACGCGCCAGCGCTCGCCGTTCCAGGAACGCCCGCGCAGGCGAGCATCCCCGCCAGCGTTGACGCAGTAGTTGCGTGCTCCCGCCCGCTCGAGGATCCGGGCGGCTTCGGCGACGGACCATCCCTTGACCAGTCCGGATGGGTCGATCGGGCGCCGCAGATCGGCCTCGACTGCGGTTTGCACGCTGCTCTGAAGCGGCGCTCGCACGTCGAAGTAGCCGTCGGTCTGCACCCGGAGGCGCTCGCAGCGACGGAGCACGGAGCGCACGGCGGGGTGCGTCTGCTCGAGCGTGAGCTCGCCCCGGTTCAGACGACTGATCTCGCTGTCCTCTTTGTAGGTGCTGAACGTGGTGTCCACGAATCGCAGCCACTGATAGACGCGGTCCACGGTGCTCGCTTCGATATCGGGATCGCACACGTCCACGCCGATGGGCATGCCCATAACGTGCTCGAGACGGTGCAGGTGAGCGCCCACGCCGGGAGCATCCTGGATGTAGGTCTGCTCGGACATGGCCTTTCCTTTCGCCTCGTCAGGCGGCGAGCGCGAATCGCTCGCTGTGGATTTGGCGGCCCGGCACACCGGCGCCGTGCAGGCTTCCCTCGGTCCTGGCCATCATCGGGTGGGGTCCGCAGAGGTAGACCTCGCGCTCGACGATGTCCGGGATCAGCTGCAGCAGTTGCACCGGTGAGAGCAGGTCGCGGCCGGCTACCGTACGGTGATCGCCGACGAGGAAGAAGAGATCGGCGCCCCGTTTGCGGGCGATCTCCTCGAGCTCGGTGCGGAAGACGAGATCCTCCTCGCGGATCACGCGGTAGATCAGCGCCAGCTCACCGGGTGCTGCTGGCAATGCCTCGAACAGCGCCCGGATCGGGGTGATGCCGATGCCACCCGCGATCAGCGCCACGCGCGGGCGAGTGCGCTGGAGGTGCGTGAAGGTGCCGAATGGTCCTTCGGCGAGCACCGCTGTGCCGGGGGGTATATCGGCGATCCGGCTGGTGAAGTTGCCGACGTCCTTGACGGTGAGCCGCAGAGACCGTCCGTCGGGCGCGGCCGACAGCGAGAACGGGTGCGCCTGCCACCAGCGGCCGCGTGTGAAAAAGCGCCAGAGCATGAACTGGCCCGCGTGCGCGGTCAGGCGATCGAGGTGGCGGCCGGTGATGTGCAGAGAAACGACCCCGGGGGCCTCCCTGATGACTTCTGCCACCCGCAGGCGATAGCGGAATGCTCCCCACGCAGGCCGCGCCAGGCGGAAGCAAACGAGCAGCGCGAGCGTCACCACGTACAGGGCGATCCAGTAGTCGGCTTGGGATGTGTGGGTGGTGAACTCGTTGCCGGTGGGCAGCTGGTGCAGGTAGGAGAGCGCGATCCCAGCGTAAATGGAGAGGTGCACGAAGTACCACCCCTCATACGGCAGGCGGCGCCGCACGATCACCAGCGAGCTGATCACCACCCCCACCATCAGCACGGTGCCGATCGTCGCCGTGACCATCCCCGGATAGCTCGAGAGCAGCCGCGAGAACTCGCGGGGGACCGATATCTGTTCGCTGCCGGCGTACCCGACCGTGATCAGCACGGTGTGTGCTACCACGAGCGAGATGCACGCCTTGCCGTTGAGCCGGTGCCACACCGTGAGGCGATCGAAGCCCACAAGTCTCTCCACCGGAGGCAGCCGCGCGAGCAGCAGGACCTGGATCAGCGCAAGGTAGACCGCCACGAGCCCTGTGATCCGTCCCAGGCTGGTGAACACTTCGGCCGAGCCGTGCACCCGGCTCACACCGCCGCCGTGCAGCCACAACCAAACGATCACCACGGCGTTGGCGATGATCACGAGCCACAGGCATGTGGCGATCACACGCCGGGAGGTGCGCCCCCTAGACAGTCCGCTTGAGAGCGCAACCAACGGTGAGCCGTCTATGACAGTGGCGCCGCCTGAGGGCTCCATCGACCGTACTACACACGAACCGCATAAGAGGTACCTCAATCGTTGGTGAGAGCTTTCTCAGCGCAGGCGGGTCTGGCTTGGCACGGCTCACGGACCGTCAACCTAGACCCTATGGCGTAGGTCGCCCGTTGGGTTGACCCGTCGGAGGTAGGACGGACACTCCTCGCGGGGGTTTGTCTGTACTGCGTGGGTCCTGCGCTCAGCAGACGCAGCGGGCCGGCGCCGCCTTCGGCCGTTGAAAGCCACACCCATCACCGCAGCTGACAGCATCGATGAGAAACCGCGAGAAACCGCTTGAGGGTTCGTCATCTTCCTTGACGAACCCTCAAGGAAGATATCTCTGAACCTGAGAGATGTCTCACCTGTGTCTTAGCTGGGATTTTGTTTTGGCGGGGAATAATGACTGAATGATCCCACCGCATTCATCCCACGCAAGAGATGCGCTGAACGGAAGCCGCCTGGTCGCAAGCGTACGCAGTAGCGACGGACACAGCCTCTCCCTGCACGTAGCCCTCGCAGTCAACACTGGCGCCGGCACCGTCAGCGGGACGCTCGCCGCCTCTCCCACCGCCACCGAGGGCGCCGAATGAGCACCCAAGCACAGGCGGTGCGCCTACCGCGTCTGCTCATCGGCACTCCGGACCAGGGCCAGATGAGTCTGCGCGAGCATCTGGCGATCCACGGCGAGATCCCCACTGGCCACGGCAGACGGCACAAGCGAGACTGTGCCGCTGGACTGGTCGAGAGCCTCGACCGGTCGGGACTCTGCGGACGCGGGGGCGCCGCGTTTCCCACCGCGACCAAGATGCGCGCGGTCGCCAAAGAACGACGTCGAGCAATCGTCGTTGCCAACGGGGCCGAGGGCGAGCCCGCGAGCCTCAAGGACAAGCTGCTGCTGGAGGCGCTGCCCCACCTCGTGCTCGATGGCGGATCGCTCGCGGTCGCGGCGGTCGGCGCGAGCGAGCTGATCGTCTGTGTCCCACGATCTGCGAACACCGCGCGCGACAGTCTCACCCGGGCCTTGAGGGAACGTGAGAGAGAGCGATATGACTCTGTGCCGGTGCGCGTGGAACTCGTGCCCGACCGTTACCTCGCGGGACAGGAGTCGGCGCTTGTCAGTCACCTCAACGGTGGTCCCGGCGTGCCGACGTTGACGCCCCCGATGTCCTTCGAACGCGGTGTCCAGAAACGCCCGACACTGATCAACAATGTCGAGACGCTCGCGCATATCGCGCTGATCGTCCGCTATGGGTCTGAGTGGTTTCGTGAGCTGGGAACACCCAGCCAGCCAGGCTCGGCGCTGCTGACGCTCTCGGGCGCAGTCGAATATCCGGGTGTCTATGAGATCGAGCACGGCGCGCCGCTGGGAGACCTGATCGAGGCCGCCGGAGGTGCGACGAGCGATATCAAGGCGCTGCTGCTCGGCGGCTACTCCGGCACCTGGCTACCCGGCATGCTCGCGCACACGCTCTCCCTTTCGGCGGAGCAGCTCGCGCCCTTCGATGCAGTGCTCGGCCCCGGCATAATCCTGGCGCTGTCTGAGGATGCGTGTGGGGTCGCAGAGACCGCTCGGGTCACTCGCTGGCTCGCCGCGGAGACGGCCGGGCAATGCGGACCGTGCGTGCACGGGCTGAACGCAATCGCGAGCGCCGTCGAAGAGCTCCAAGACGGAACCGCCGCCCCTCAGACCGAGCAGCGCATCGGACGCTGGGCCTCGATGGTGCGACGACGGGGCGCCTGCGCGCACCCCGACGGAGCGGTCCGCTTCGTTGCAAGCGCGCTGAACGTCTTCGCAGAGGAGTTCGCTGAGCACGCCCGCCACGGGCCATGCCCGGCATGCGCACGACCCTCCCAGCTGCCACTGCCGTCGAACCTCCGCCTGGCTGTGGCCGCGTGAGTCGATGAGCACTCATTTGCGTGTCAACCCGATCACCTGCGAGGCGCACGGCCTCTGCGCCGAGCTGCTGCCCGAGATGATCACCCTCGATGACTGGGGCTACCCCATACTCGACGGGAACCCGGTCACACCCGAGCTGCTCGAACACGCGCAGCGGGCCGCAGCCGCATGTCCAACCCTCGCTCTCCTAATCCAACGCCGCCAGCCCCAGCGCTGAGCCACGAACCTGACAGTGACTATGCGGCACTCAGCAGCCAGACGGTGAGCGAAAGCTCCTGTTTGCTCGAGGTGCTCGCCTCTCAGCCGCATCCCTCGGGGGAGGAGGTGCGTCGCGTGGAGCGCTTGGTGCGAGCCGAGATCGTCCGGATGAGCCGCCTCGTGAGGTGAGCGAGCTGAGGCTCACTGACCGTGCAGCCAACCCTACCTGGGCGCGAGCCCGTAGAGGCCGGTATAGCCGGTCAGGAAGATGTCTTTGTCGTCGCTGATCCCGAGCTCAACCCGCCGCCTCGCGCGCGAAGGCCAGCAGCCCGAGCGCCGCGATGTCGTCACTCGGCTCGTTGGTGGGGAAGGCCAGCACGTTGTCCTCATAGGCGGCGCCTCGCCCGTTGAACTGGGCGTAGGGATCACGGTTACCGGCCGAGCTCTGAGCGGTGGGGCAGGGCCGGTAGCCTTCTGAGGCGCTCAGGCGGCGCAGCTCGGCGGTATCCACGGGGCCAGGGACGACCGCCCCCAGCAGCAGCGGGGAACCGCCGGTCAGGGAGCCCTCTAGGTTTGCCACCTGGTGGGAGAGGCAGTCGGGGAAGTGGCTACCGGCGCCGACCACGAAGGAGAGGCCCCACGCGTTCTGGCCGAGCACCGCGTCAAGCTGGCGCTGGGCGAATCCCTCATAGGCGCTCGTTCCCGCGATCTGGTCGTAGAAGCGTGCCTCGAGCGAGAGCCCGAGCAGGTGCGAGACGGTGTCGTCGTTGGCGTAGGCGTAACCGCTCCCGAACGGGTCGCGCGCCGCGACGCGCTCGGCCGCGGCGAGCTGATCGTGGAGATCTGCAAGCACGGCCGTCGGATCGCTCTGCATGTCCGCGACCGCCTTCGCCGGCGCATAAACGCGGTCGGCCATCAGCTCGACGTGCGCCAGGGCGCCGACGTCGTAGAGGTTGAAGGTGTCGGTCCCGTCCAGCGGGCTTGTCATATACGCCTGTCCCCAACGGTCGGCCTGCTCGAACCAGTAGAGCGCGTCGGGGTGGGGGAGCCCTTCATGATCGGTCGTCGTTGCCGTGGCGCGAAGCAGCTCGTCGGCGCCGAGCTCGAGGTCGTCCTGCCACTCGCGCTCGGGGTAGTAGTCGTGCGGCGTGGTCGTGACGAGTGACCGCGGGTGCGTGTTCGCGCGATCGAAGATCGTCTGTCCCCACAGCAGACACTGGTGCGCGTATGCGGGTTCGGTAGCCTGGAAGACCTGTGCGCAGAGGCCGAAGGCGGCCGCCATCCGGCCGGCGAGGTTGGGGCTGATCGGCGCCCCAGCGGTGCCATCTTGGAAGACCGGCCGGTAGCGCACGTAGTAGGCGCCGCGCCCCGATCGTACGCGGAGGGTTTCGTCGTGTTGGGGCAGGCGCCAGTCGACATCGTGGTCACCTTCGATGCGCCCGTTGCCGTCCCCGATTCCCACCTGGTAGCGAAGAATGCCCGTCCGCTGTTCCCACATGCGCCCCAACCATTGCAGCCCGTAGCGAGCTTCGGCTGCGAGCTGCGGCTCGGCCGACCCCAGCGCGGCGGGGTATTCGCGGAGCGTGTACAGCAACATGTCCTCGACGAAGCTGGCGGTCTCGACGAGCTTCAGGTAATCGCCCGCGTCGGCCCAACCTCCCGCGACATCGACCGGCGCGATGCCCAGACGACTCAGGCCGCGGAACAGGCGATCCTGGCGGTAGACGGGCGTCCGGTAGACCGATGCGCTGGAGTCGGCGAGGTGCGAGGGCTGGCGTTCGAGCAGCGAGGAGTCCGCTTCGGTCCCGTCGCGCTGCTCGCGCAGGAAGCTCAACTCGCGCGCGGCCAGCAGGGCGTAACTCGTGCCACCCACGACGAAGGAGGGGGAGCGGATCCCCGGTGTCTGCGCGAGCACGATCCGGTAGGTGCCCGGCGTGTGCAGGGCGCTGAAGTCAAGTGCGTAGGCGTGGCGCCAGCGGCGGTTCCAGGCGCCACGGTCGGGTCCGACACGCGCGCGGAGAACCGTCTGGCCTTGCGCGTTGACCACTCCAAACGCGCGTGAGTGGAGCGCGTTCCGCGTCAGAGCCGTCGCGGTCTTTACCGCGCCGAGGGGGAATCCGACCTGGTTGACCCGCACCACGATCCCGGCAGTACGCTGCGCGAGGCGTGTCGTGGGCGTGGCTGCGAGGCGGGCCGTCCCGCTGGCGAACAGGAAGGCGGCGAGCGCAACGACGCCGATTACCGTGATCGAGCGGCGGCACAAGAAATGCGATGGAGAGATTCTGAATTGCATAGCTTCTAGCTCTTATCGACCGCCCGGCGCGGCAGCAAGCCGGTCTTCGCGTGCGCGCCGAAGACGCGGCTGAACGCGTACGGCGACTCGCTCACGCCGCTGCATGTGGGAACCGCCCCAGACTCGCTTCCTGCGCACGGATTATCGCGCGCCAGCGACCAGATTGACGTCAGCCCGAGGTTCCTCTGGGCGGCGAAGCTCGCCAGCGTGCGCGCGTCGGCGAGTGTGAAGATTTCACCGCTCACGTCGTTTATGCCCACCATCGCCGTCACGCCCAGCGCGCTCCACCGGGAGAGCCCTCCCCCTAACGCTGAGAGTTGCCGGTGCGCGGCGCCCACGGCGGCGATCGCGGTGGCTCCCATGCGCCCGCGGACGATAGCGGGGCCGTAGTCCATCGCCAGCAGGTTCACCGTGCTCAGATGCACGCCGGCCGCCAGCATCGAGCGCACGGCCTCAAGCGCGGCGCTCGACAGGCCTTCGGGGGACACCGGCAGCGTGAGCGAGACGGCAAGCCGGCGTCCAGTGTGAGCCTGCAGCTCCGCCGCGGCCCGCGACAGGCGGACGATCGCCGTGTGGTCGGTGAGCATTGTGCCCTCCAGATCGAAGTCGGCGGCCACCGCGTGGTAGCGATCGAGGACCGAGGCGTAGGCAGCCTCCAGGCTGCTCGCGCTGCTGCAGCCCCGTGCGAGATCAGAGCCCTGCGCCCCTCCGAAGGAGACGCGCAGCCCCACGCCGGCCGCGCGCAGACGGCCCGCGGGCTCCGCTACGGCCGCAGCGTCGATCGGTGTCTGGCCCCCCCACGCGGGCTTGCAGGCGCCGGTGCCGGCGGTCACGAAGGCCAGCGTCAGCGAGCGTGCCCCGGCGTCCGCCGCCACGCCGGAGAGGTCGAAAGGCGAGGTCAGCGTCACGTCAACATACGGCGAGAACACGCCGCTGCCACCCGGGGGTGTGATAGGCGCGCTCGCGCCGCTGCTCCCGCACCCCGCCAGCGATGTGAGCACGAGCGCACCCGCGCACACGCACAACCGAGCGAGCGGGTGACGCGACGCTGTCTCGTTCATAGGGTCGTCGGTCGCGGCGCCGGTGGAGGTACCTCCACCTCGCCGGTTCGCGAGAGCCGGTGCCAGTGCAGGCGCGTGCCCATCAACGCGACCATCAGCGAATCGATCACCACCAGGTACATCAGCTGGCGGTAGACGATTTGCTGCAAGGGTATCGACCACAGCGTCCGGCGCGACTCGTGATCCCAGCCGAAGGCGACCCACGCGAGCACGATCTGGCAGGCGTTGAACGCCACCCAGAAGGCGAGGATCGGCAGCGGGTCGAGGAACAGGATCGAGTAGATCGCGAACAGGTCGATCAGCGGCGCCGCCAAGGGCAACAGGACCTGAAACAGGACCATGTACGGCAGCGCGCGACTCCCGATCCGACCCTCCTTCGGGTGCAGCAACGCGCCACGGTGCTTCCACAGCGACTGCAGCGTCCCGTAGGACCAGCGGCTGCGCTGGCGCCACAGGCCGCTCAGCGTCGAGGGCACCTCGGTCCACGCACGAGCGTCATCGGCGTAGAGCACTCGCCAGCCGCCACGCCCGATCGCCATCGTCACGTCGGTGTCCTCCGCGAGGGTGGCGCCCGAGACGCCTCCCACGTCGACGAGCGCTGCGCGACGAAACGCGCCGATCGCGCCGGGCACCGTGGGCATGCAGCCGAGGACCTCATACATGCGCCGGTCGAGGTTGAACGCCATCACGTACTCGATGTGCTGCCAGCGTCCGAGCAGGCCGGTGCGGTTGCCGACCTTCGTGTTTCCCGAGACCGCGCCGACGTCCGCCTCGCGGAAGGGCTGGACCAGGTGCAGCAGCGAGTCCGGCTCGAACACGGTATCTCCGTCGATCGTCACGACAATCTCGTGCACCGCCGCTGTCAGGCCGGTATTGAGCGCCTTCGGCTTGCCCGCATTCGCCTGGGTAATTACCTGCACGCCGGCGAGCCCGAGCGCACGTACGCGATCAGCCGTGTCGTCGGTAGATCCATCGTCGACCACGATCACCTCGAACGGACTCGGATAGTCACTGCGAGCGAGCGAGCGCACGCAGCGCTCGATCCCGACAGCCTCGTTATACGCGGGCACGATTATCGACACCGGCGGCACGAACGAGGTATCGGCCTCGCGCCGGCGTCCGCGGCGAACCTGCACCGACGCCAGCGCGAGCACCAGCAGCATCCGCAACGCAACAAGCACCGCAACCGCGAACATGATCACCGTCAACACGGTGGTGACCGTTCGTGCGACCGCCAGCATCGCCACGAACAGTCGCCCGCGGAAGCGTTCCCAGCCGCCGACCGGAATCATGAACGCGCCGCGAGCATCGCCCGCGAGCTGCGCGACGGTCACGAAGTGAAAGCCACGTTGCCGCAGGCGCGCGATCACGCGTGGCAGGGCGGCGACGGTCTGCGCCCGGTTGCCGCCGCCGTCGTGCATCATCACGATTCCGCCCTGGCTCCCGGCGGGCGTCGCGGCGGCGAGTATCGAGCTCACCCCCGGCTGGCTCCAGTCGCGCGTGTCGTAGTTGGTCACGGCGATCGTGTAGCCCTTGGCCGCGATCTGCCCCCACGCAGCGATCTGCTTGGGCGTGATCGCATCGGGGGTCGAGGCGTACGGCGGGCGCACCAAGCGGGTCTGGAGTCCGACGATGCCACCGAAGGCGCTCTCGGTCATCCCGAGCTGGAGATCGCGCTGCCAGGCCGGAATCGTCGCCAGGTCGGGGTGGGTGAACGTATGGTTGCCGAGTTCGAAGCCGTCACGCACGATCCGCCTGGTGAGCGCGGGCGCGCGGACCGCGTTACTACCCATCTCAAAAAAGGTGCCGGGGACGTGCGCGCGCTCGAGGATCGACAGGATCCGCGGCGTCCACCTCGCGCTCGGCCCGTCGTCGAACGTCAACGCGATTCGCCTCCCTGGAGCGGGGGCCCGCGAGACGAGACCTCCGTGACCGTCGGAGACCAGAATCGGCCCCGAGGCGGCGAGCGGCGCGTCGGCACTCGGCGCGTCCGTGCCGGACGCCCCCAACGTCTTGGTCGTGATCCCGTCCACGAGCAGCAGCACGACCACCATCGCCATGCAGAAACCCACGATCACGTGATGAGCCCGAAAGACCGACCGCGCCGACCGGCCAGGGCGACCGGCGCTCATCTCAGGCCGAGGCTACGTCGCGGTGCTGATCGGCGGCCGCTAGCTGGATCAGACACGCCGAGTGAAGCGCCGTCCTGCGCCGTCCTGGCGGCGTCCCTGCTCCAGTGCGATAGGACGCGCATGCCGGCCGAGCCGCGATCGGTTGATAGCGGGCGCGCCCAATCGAGGAGGCGGCCCCCGTGTCCTCGACGTCGGCCAAAGCCAGGGGCGCGCTCGTGCGGTGCGTGACGCTCCCCTGCGCCAGGGCCGCCAGACGGGGCGTGGCAAAGCCGGAGAAGCCCACCATCCCGACCACGAGTCCCGTGAGCCAGACTGCGCAGAGCGCGGCGATCGCGAAGCAGACAAGCCGCACGCCCAGGGCGCGACGTCCGCTGTCATCGACGAACACCTGCGCCTCATGGCCGCTCGTGCGCCAGGTGGCGGGCGACCCTGGGCGTGCGAGGACACGCTGCTCGGAGGAACCGTTCATCGGGGTAATTTTACGTGATTCTTCGATCTCATTCGTGAGTACTTTCACAGTTCGTTCCGGCCCGGGCGGCGGCCACGACAGGGCGCTGCTGTATTAGCGCTTGGTGAGTACGAGCCTGCGCAGGCCAGCATCTCTTAGGTGGGTGAATGCGGTGGGATCGTGCAGTCATATTCCCCGTCAGAACAAAATCCCAGCTAAGACACTGGTGAGATATCTCTCACGGTGAGAGATCACACATCTGGTGCGATTACCGGGCGGCCCGCGCGCGGGGTTAGCAGCCCCAGCTCGGGAGTGTCGGGCGCGTCGCTCTGCGTTGGGTCGGGTAGTCGATGGGCGAGGCAGCAGCGTGGCCGGGTCGGGGGTCAAGCTGCGAGCCTGGCGACGAGGCGCCACTGTAGCCCCGTTAACACCCGCCTACGCTGAGAGAGTTCGCACGAATGATTGAGGTGCTTCTTCACTGGCTTCCGGGCGAAGATGAGAAAACTCTCGAAGATGAGAAACTCTACTCGGGCAGTTAACCTGAACTTAGAGGGTCTATAAAGAATGAGGAGGTGTTCTCAACCTCCAGGGACTGGGATGCGCGCGTCGGCGAGGCTGAGCTGGTCGCACGCGGCGCTGGGTTTTGCGCCCTGCGCGACCGCATAATTGAGCTGGCAGAGCCCCGGGCGGAGCACACGATCGTTGACGTGGGCTCTGGCACGGGTCTTCTGTCCTTGGCTCTGGCCGGACGAGTCGCTCGTGTGTGGGCGATCGACAGCTCGCCCGCGATTCGCGACTACCTACGCGTCAAGGCGACCAGCGCAGATCTTCACAAGGTCGAAACCGTGCTGGCCTCCGCCGTCAGCCTCCCGCTTGTCGACGGGGTCGCCGATCTCGTGGTCTCCAACTACTGCCTGCACGAGCTGCGTCACGCCGACAAGTATCGCGCTCTCGCCGAGGCCAGGCGGGTCCTGAAGCCGGGCGGGCGGCTCGTAATAGGTGACATGATGTTCTCGCTGAACCCAATCCAGACCCGCGACCGTCATGTCGTAACCGTCAAGCTGCGCACGATCGCACGTCGAGGACTCCCTGGCGTGTGGCGGTTGCTGAAGAACGCCGCGCGCCTGGCCACCGGACGCTGGGAGCATCCGGCCAACGCCGCATGGTGGCACGAAGCGTCGACGAGATCCGGCTTTCATAACGTCCGGGTCGAAATGCTGGCTCACGAGGGCGGCATCGCGAAAGCTGAGACACCCGTTGGGAGCACCGGTGTCAGCCGCGAGAACCTTCGATAGTTGAGGGCGACCGTCCTTGACCGGAGGCGCGTCGTTATCCCGGCTGGATGCCGAGCGTCAGGATCGCGTCGTGGACGTGCCCACTCTGGTCGCGTCCACCGGCGATCAGGATGTGTTCGCCGAGCGCCACTGCCGAGAGATCCGATAGGGGCTGGGTTAGGGCGCCCGCGATGCTCACGGCTCCGCTCGGGGAGATCGCGAGGATTCGTCGCGTTTGGCTGTCTGGTTCCGCGCCGCGCCCGCCGAGCAGGAATATGGTCCCGTTCAAGGTTGCGCCCGCGGCGTGTGTCAGCGGACGCGGCAGATGGGTGAAGGTCGTGACCCGTCCGGTGCTGGGATCGAAGCGGTAGACGTCCTGGCTGGCGGCCACCCCGCTCGTGCCGCCGGCGATGACTAGCTGGCCGCCCTGCTCGGCCACCGCCGCATAGCGTAGGGGCTTGGGGAGCACGCCTACAACCCGTGCCGGCGCGCCCGGGCGCCAAGCGAGAATCGTCCGCAGGGGGGCCTGGCCTGTGTACCCACCGACGATGTAGACGGTGCCGGCGATCACCGTTGTGGCCAGGTCCGAGGCGGGAGTGGGAAGCTGGCCGGCCAGCTGCGCTTCGCCGGTGCTCGAGATGCGCGTGATCTGAGAGAACGATGTGATCACCCCGCCGCCGAACAGGTAGACCTCTCCTCCTATCACGCTTGCGGAGGCATCGTGCAGAGCGCTCGGCAGCGCGCCTACTCCGATCGCTTCTGAGCCAGTTACCCTCACGATGTCCGCCACCGAGGATTCACCCTGATTAAGCCCGCCGATTAGCAGGGCGCTGTCGGGAGTGATCGCCGCCACAGCTGCATCCTGGACGGGGGCCGGGAGCCGGCCGCTCGCCACCACGACTACCCTCACGTTGGCCGTCCGACCGCCGGCTGAACCGGTTGCCCCCGAGCGTGTGTTCCCGACGGTGCTCCTCGCGTGACGCGAGGTCCCACCGCTCGCGATCAGCGCCGCAAGCACGATCGCGACGAGAGCTGTCGCGGCGACCGCGCGACGCCGGCGAACCTGGCGACGGTGCACATCCCGGTGTTGTCTCACAAGCTCGGCTCTCGGCGGACGCATAGGCCTATGGGTGCACGACCGCGGCGTAGTCCGGGCCGCCCCGGGGACCTGCCGGGATGAAGTCCATGCCGTCGGGGGTGTTGAGATAACCCGGCGCGCTGGCGGGTGAGTCGGTGTGCCCATATTTCCAGACGATCCTGTTCGTGCGCGGATCGATCACGAGCACGCGGTCGCGGTAGTCGTCGTTCACGACTATATTCCCGTTGGGCAGGCCCATCGCCAGGGACGGGTGGTCCAACCGTCCGTAGCCCCGCGTCGGGCCGTAGCGCCACAGCACCCGCCCGGTGTGGTCGACGATCAGGATATGGCCGGGGCTCGCGTAGTCGGCCAGGAGGATGCGTCCGCCGGGCAGCGGCTGAGGGTCGGAGGGGTAGCTAACCGGCGCCTGGAACGAGAAGAGGAGGCGTCCTTCAGGTCCGATCTCGTCGATCCAGTTGCCGGGAATCTCGCTCACCAGTACGCCGCCCCCGGGGACGGGGGTATCGCCGTTGACGGCCCCGAAGTAGTGGGGTGGATCGTGGCGGCAGACTTCCGCGTGCCCGTATTCACGGACGATCCGCCCGGCCTTCACGAACAGGATCCGGCAGTTGTAGGCGTCGGCCACGGTGAAGGACCCGTCGGGCAGCTCGTAGGCGTCATCAGGCGTGTGCAGGTGGGTCGCGTCCGTGCCCATTTCCCCGGGATGGCCGAACAGCACCTTCAGGCTGTGGTCGGCGATGCCGACTTCGACGATCGCGTGGTTGTCCTCCTCGTTGGCGATCAAGGACTGCCCGCCGGGCTCCACGAACGTGTCGTCGTTGTAGACCAGCTGCCGTCCCGCTGCGATGTCCGCCGGCGTCGGGTCGAGGAAGACCGTCCTTCCCTGGGGGTCGACGATCAGAATGCGGTTGTTGCCGCGGTCGGCGATCAGGATGTAGCCGGCCGGCCCGGGGAGCGTCGACGCGGCTTCATACGCGGCGGCCGTCCCGGGCTGAGTGCCGACCACGTTCTGTGGAGCCCACAGCGCTGCCAGGCCCCCGACAGAGGCCGGAGCCAGCGGTCCGCCCGAAACCACGACTTTGGCACGCGGGGTTACGCGGTGGGAGCTCGATGAGCCCCCACCCGAGCTCAGGACAGCCACCACGGCCGCGAGCAGGACGAGCCCGATCGAGGCGGCGAGCCGGCGCTGGCGGCGCAGGTGTAGACGACTTGCGGCACGACGTCGCTCTTGCGGGGTTCCCATCAGCTATGCGGCACTCAGCACCCGGATGGTCAGGACCATATCTTGTGAGCTGCCCCGAGGCCGTCATCGCCTGCGCGAGGCGCGTAGGATCCTGATGTTGTCGTGGCGCCGGAGGGTCAGTCCGGTGCTGTCGAAGTAGTCGAGGAATGCCTTGGCGTCTGCGCGGGAGACGCCCAGCTCGTCGCGTAGTCTCGGCAGCGAGATTTGGCCCTCGGCTTGGATGATCGCGGTCAGGCGCGCGGCGGCGGCCGCGATTGCGTCGATGTGGGCGTGGCGTCCGTGGACGAGCCGGACGGCAAGACCGTGTGCATGCAGTCTGATCAGATCATCGGTGTCGAGCAGCCGGCCGGTGGACGGGCTGAAGCCCTCATCCCGAAGTCTCCCAGCCAGGGCGAGTGCTCCTGGCGGGAGTGGGACGGGAAGAGCCGGCGGTTCGACTGGCTGAGCGACAGTCGCATCGGTCGCAACAGAGGCATCTTGTGAGGGTGGCTGCTCGCCCGCCAGCAGCCTGCGGAGCGTTTGGATCGGGGCACCGGCCACGCCATGACGGCGCGCGAGGGGGTCGATGATGAGCGCGCCTCCCAGGGTGTCTCGGTGCGAGGCGTCGCGGATCACGAGCCGCTCGCCGGTGCGCGCGAGCAGCGGCGCCTGGCAGCGCAGCTGCGCGAGACGAGCCTCGGCCAGCGGCACGATGCGCGCGGGTGTCGAGCGGGTTCCGTGGTGCACCTGCACCCGCCACGAGCGCGATTGGGCCTGTGCCGGGCCGGGCTCGAAGTCGAGTTGCACGTCGAGGAAATGGGACGCTGTGACCGCGCCGCGCGCCGCGAGCACGTCGCCGCGCGAGACCTGCGAGCGCGACAGGCGCGCGAGGTTGACAGCGACACGCTGACCCGCCAGTCCCCGGTCGCGGCCCTCGCCGTGAACCTGCACGGCTCGCACCCGCACCTTGATGTCACTCGGGTAGAGGACGAGCTCCTCGCCGGCTGCGATGGCACCCGAGGACAGGGTCCCCGTCACAACGGTCCCGCTGCCCTTGATGGTGAACGATCTGTCGCCGGGTGGCTCGTCGGCGTGAAGGGCGGCCGGGGGCTGCTCACGGCCGCTGGACCGCTGCACCACCTGCGGCTTACGCTGATCGCGAGAGGCGATCGTTTCTATGAGCGTTATGGTCCGCTCGCGGTGCTGCTCACGCCGTCGTGGATCGCCGGGATCCACGATATGCGCTGGTCGCGCTTCCTGCCCGCCAACGCGATCTCGGCGCTGGCTTGGGCGCTCTCGATTGGTCTGGGCGCTTATCTCATCGGGCCGTCAATCACCGACATCCTGGCCGACGCGGGCTTGGCCGGCGAGCTTCTCCTCGGCGCGCTATCTGTGCTCGCCGCCGTGCTGCTGTTGTGG
Source organism: Solirubrobacteraceae bacterium (assembly GCA_036511695.1). Taxonomy (GTDB): domain Bacteria; phylum Actinomycetota; class Thermoleophilia; order Solirubrobacterales; family Solirubrobacteraceae; genus Palsa-744. The sequence continues at coordinate 68,902 of DATCBT010000055.1, forward strand.
CGTCGGTTCCACAAGTCGGCGTAGCGGGTGAGTCAGATGAGCCGGCTGAGCATTTCAGCGCAACTCCCAAGACGGGGCACGTAGCGAGCTACCCGGCTGGCCCGGGTAGCTCGCGAGCGCCTGCTTATTTCACTCGCTGCGTGCAGCCCTTCCCCTTCAGCACTTTGTTGCCTTGTGCCTTTCGCTTGCTGCTGGGATGCGGGTTTCTCTTGTTAAACCCGTTCTGCCACGTCTGACACTGCGTTTTCGACCACGACGACGTGGCTGCCATCGCCGGCACGCTGACGCTGCCGATACCAATCGCCGCAGCGACCGCTACCGCAGCGACTCGTCTTGTACGGATCATCTGACCTCCTGGGTTGGTGAGAAACAGGGATCCACTCGTTGACAGATCCTTTGCAGATCACCTAAGTTCGGGGTAAGCGTTACATGAGATTCACTCATCGCGCCGAGCGCCAGCAGATCCACACCGTGCCTCATTTCGAGCCACTGTTCCGTGCCCTGACCGGTCACTGACCTCGCTAGTTCGCGACGATCGCGAGGAAGTCCCGAGCGTCCGGTTCGAGCAGTTTGCCCGAGATCCCGAGCTGCCCCGGCACGACCGGCACGGGCACGGGGCCGCTTGGATGGTGGGGGTAGAGGTAGCCGGCCACCCAATCGGGGTTGATGTCGAGCTCGATCGCGCGCACCGCGCCGCCGCCGATCAGCCCGGCGGCCAGGCCGGCGGGTGAGAGCTGCTCTCCGGCTGCCCAGACGAGTTGCCCGCTCGCGTTGATTCCGAGCCCGGAGCGCGCGACGAATGTGCGCGAGCCGATCGTTTCACCCCAACAAGCGACAACGCAACTGGTGACGTTGGAAGCGGCGACTCCACGATCGATGAGTAGCTGCTGGTTCTGCAGGACCGAGAAGACGGTCTTCCCTGCGCTCGGCACGCCAGCCCGCCACGCGCCGATGTCGGTCCTCCCATCGGTGTAGGTGACGATCGACGCGAGTCCAGCCTTGAGCGCGACCGCGACGTGACCACCGGAGGAGAAACCAACGTTGTGGTAGGTGAGCTTGAACCCGCCGTTGACCGCGGCGATCAGCAGATGGATCTCGTGCGGGGTGATCTTGTCACCGTAGGTCCAGCCGCTCACGCCGCCGTCGCTCGACCCGGCGTGCAGCGTGAGGTGCACGAGGCTCTGGTCAAAGCGCATCAGGGTCACACCGGATCGCTGCGCGACCCACGCGCCGGGCTGCCCGCGAACCCGCGCCACCACCTTCCAACTCGTCGTGAGCTGCCCCGGCCCCGTCACCAACAGTCGCGGCACGGGGCGCGTGCGAGTTGCCGCCAAACGGCTGCTCTTTGCTTCTACGCTCGCGGCACCCGCACGCTGCCGACCCGACTGACCAACGCTCGCGCTGACGTACGCGCCCGCGACGATGACCACCACGACAGCCACCAGCACGCCGAGCCGTCGCCGAGCGTGCACACGCCGGATATCTCTTCGCATCACCAGATTGACGCCGACCGGCCTACGTGCCAACTAAACGCGCGGTGAGAATCCTCTCATCGCGCGATACGAACGCGAGGGCGGTTACAGAGGTCTTGAGTAGGGTTCTTGACGTGCTTCGCGAACGCTTCTTGCACTGGGTGTAGCCGCGGCCGAGCCGGTCGCCTCACCGATCCTCACCGCGAGGTCATGTGCCGCCCACACCTTCCCCACGCCCATCCGATCGCCCCAGCGAACCAGCCGCCCGCCGGAGGGCTGCTGAGCGCGACCTGGCTAGGCGCAGGCGGGTCATCTGGCGCCAGCGTTTTTTTGTCTTCGGGGTCATTGCGCTCGTAGCTGCGGCCGTCGCGTTGAGCGTCGTCATTGCGACCGGTGGGCCGGCGCGGCAGCGGCATGGCGGG